>JBOGLC010000086.1:0-66029 GCA_050746005.1 Terriglobales bacterium | reverse complement strand
TTGACAGCGAACCGGGCAATCTGGTTTGCGGTTCGATGGAGTCTTGGTGGAGGCGTCGCTTCAACACGAAGCGAAGGCGAGTGCGCACAGCTTACGGAGGTTCTTCGTAATGCTCAAGCAACGCCGTAGAGAATGCCGCCTGCATCCGACCTTTCTCCGCAGGCGGCACATACTTCGACAAATGAAATCCGGATCAGCCCTCCGCACTATCTCGGACAAAGAATTTCTGCGCAAGGCTTGGAGAGAAATCTCCAAGCGCAACATGCGATCTAAGGGCTTGGACAAGGTAACAATAAAATCGTTCAAGAACCGCCTCGATGAGAGTCTCTCGGAGATTAGTGCGGACCTTAGAGCTAACAGGTACGTGTTCAGTAAGCTTCGAGCTCACGCGATCAACAAACCAGGATCGGCGAAGCGGCGCCAGTTGCAAATCGCCAGCGTTCGGGACAGGGTCGTAATGAAGGCAATTGCTTTGTTCATCGAACCGACCTTCCGCCGATTCGATTTGGACTGCAGTTTCGCCTTTATCAAAGGACGTGGAGTCAGCCCGGCTATTGAGCGGATACATGATTTGGTGGCTCAGGGAAATAAGTTCTACTTCGAAGCAGACATCATTAATTTCTTCGGCGCGGTTGACAGAACAACGCTCTGGACAATGTTTTCCAGACGTGTTCATCATGCGAGTCTTTTACCGCTGCTTCGCCAGTGTTTTAATTTGGAGTTGGAAAACCTGGAGAGTCACAAAATAGAATTTCAAGAGCTTTTTTTGGGAGCCGACTCGGGTATCCCTCAAGGCGGCGTGCTATCTCCGATGTTAGCAAATTTCTATCTGCATGAATTTGACCGCAGGATGCTGCAGCACGGTTTTAACCTCGTCCGCTACGCTGACGACTTTGTGGTGATGTGCGAGACGGCCGGGCTAGCGCAGCAGGCTCATGAACTCAGCAGAGATGTGCTAAAGACCCTGAACTTGGCAATTCACGATCTCGACGCGCCCACCTCTAAGAGCAGGATCGGAAATTTCTCAAAAGAAGGCCTGATGTTTCTGGGGGTTTATTTCCAAGGAAAGGAGACGTTTCCAGCACGCAAGGTCGTAAAAAGGTTTGAGAGCAAGATCGAAGAAGTGCTAATGCCAGCCAGCGGCGATAGCCTTTTTAAGACACTGCAAAGGCTGACTAACTTAATTAACGGATGGGGCAAGTGCTACAGGAACATGAGGGTCACGGATATTTATCTGAGGCTTGACAAGGTCATAAAAGAGCGCGTTGAGGCATATCTTGAGAATCGCGGCATTCGGTTGATCGGAAAGAACAAGGGAAAGCATATGAGGCTGCTTGGGATTCCGTCACTCGCCGCCATGGTTGAGCACAAGAAGAAGACGCCTCCGACTAGCAGCTCGTCCGCACCACCGGTAAGTGGCCCAGGGTTAATGGCGCAGGCTCAACCGCTGACCGCTCTTAGCGAGTGAGACGGGCACCTAGGGCGACGCGTTTACCGGGAGAGGGGCATCTCAACTGTCAATCCCCCACTCTGATCCACTTCGCCCCATCCCCTTCATTCGATGGCCACAAAACTTTGGCCCGCCCTGTCCCATTTGCCGCGCTCAAACTGCTATGCTGGAAGCAGAAGGTAAATATCAGGCGTGGGCCACGGGCTCGCGCCTTTTTCTTGTTTGGGCGTGCCGGCCACCGGCAAATGCAGGGACGCGATCATGGGTTTCCCAGTCGCCTTAAATTTTGCCCGGGAAAACTCGAGACGGCTGCAGCTCGCAAGGATACGGCTTTCAGGAGCCGGTCCCCTAAGCAGCCGAGGGTTGTTGCCGGCGTGGTTCAGGAGAAGGTCCGGCGCATCCGAAATGCGGGCCCTATCACGCCGGCGGAGCGCACCTGAGATGTGCGCTCTCCGGGAAGAAGAAGCGCATGGCCCTACCGCCGGCGCCTCTTGAGTTGGGGCCATGGAAAACGACGCGGAAGTTCCTGCGGGCCAGCGGGCTGGGCGGGACAAGCAGGGCAGGCCACAAAAAGGTACCGCCAAGCAGCGGGGAGAATTGGCCGAGATGAGATTCATGTCTAAGGCCGCGGGCAATGGGTTTGGAGTGGCCAAGCCATGGGGCGAGAGCGAGCGTTACGACTTCATCCTGGATTCCGGAGGGGAGCTTTTGCGGGTGCAAGTGAAATCAACCTACGCTGAGCACACCCATGGATACGTCATCAATTCTGGCTGGACCGCTTACGGCAAAAAGAAGGCATACTCGGCCGACCAGATAGACTTCCTTGTCGCTTACATCGTGGCGGAAGACATATGGTATGTGATTCCGCTCTCGGCCTTTGCCCCGCGCGGGAAGCTGAGACTCTATCCTTCCGCTGGCAAAAGCAAAAACGGCCGCGGCTACGAGCGCTATCGCGAAGCGTGGGACCTGATGAAGCCGGCATCGAGAAATCGCGACCTCGACAGATCGTGGGCCTTGGGAGAGGAAAATGGGCGCAAGCGACCCGCTCGTCCTCCGGAGCGACCACCAACCACGTAGGGGCAGATGTGTTCAGGTGTGGACACCTGCTACCTGACTCGTGGCGAATCGCCGGTTCGATTATTCCAGGCCCAGCTCTTTCCACTTCTTGTCCACCAGGGCTTTGGTCTTTTCGTCCATCAGGATTTCATCCGGCCAGGGACGCGCGAAGCCTTCGCTGGGCCATTTGCGGGTGGCGTCAATTCCCATCTTTGAGCCGTAGTTGGGCAGGCGCGAGGAATGGTCGAGCGAATCGACCGGGCCCAGGGTGAACTGGATATCGCGCTCCGGATCAATGTGATTCAGGACTTTGAGCGTCATCTCGCCAATGTCCTGCACGTTCACGTCTTCGTCCACCACGATGATGCACTTGGTGAACATGGCCTGGCCCAGCGACCAGATCGCGTTCATCACCTTGCGGGCCTGGCCGGGATAAGACTTCCGGATCGAAACCAGCATGAGGTTATGAAAGACGCCCTCGACCGGAAGATTGATGTCAACGAGTTCAGGAATTGTCAGCCGCATCAGCGGGAGGAAGATGCGCTCCACCGCCTTGCCCATCCAGCCATCTTCCATCGGCGGTTTGCCCACGATGGTGGTCGAATAAATGGGATTCTTGCGGTGCGTAATGCACGAAACGTGAAAGACAGGATAGAGATCTTCCAGAGAATAGTAGCCGGTGTGGTCGCCGAAGGGTCCCTCCGAGCGAAGTTCGTCGAGGTGGACGTGGCCTTCGAGCACGATCTCCGAAGCCGCGGGAACTTCAAGATCAACCGTCTCGCACTTCACGAGTTCGACCGGCTTCTGACGCAGAAAGCCGGCAATCAGATATTCCTCAACATCGGGAGGCGCGGGGACGATGGCGGAGAAGGTGATGGCCGGGTCGGTGCCGATGGCGACCGCAACCTCCATTTTTCCGCGGGGGCGATCGCCTTCAATCGGAACTGATCCGCCTGAGGTTCGGGCCATAACATCGACCGCGGCAGTGGCCCGAGCGGCGGGGCTCGCGCCTGCATTCTGCTGAGCCGCGGTCCGCAGGGCTTCGCGGTAGTGTTCGGCTCCGACTTTCTGGCGCTGCCAGTGCATCCCGGTGGTGCGCTCGTCGTAAACCTGCATTCTATAGACTCCGACGTTGCGCTTGCCGGTCCTGGGATCGCGGGAGACCACGCAGGGCAGCGTGATGAAGCGTCCTGCATCCCTGGGCCAGCATTGCAGGATGGGGAAATCGAGCAGCGAGAATTTGTCGCGCTTGATGACCTCCTTGCACGGACCGGTAGACACCGTCCTGGGAAAGAACTTCCCCATCTCGGCCAGCATGGGAAGCATTTTTACCTTGTCCAGGAATCCCTGTGGCGATTTCACGTCCATGAATGCCCGGATGCGGTCGGCCACCTGATCGAGCGTGTCAACTTCAAGCGCCAGATTCATGCGGCGCGCAGAACCAAACTGGTTGATCAGAACCTGCGATCCTGGATGACCTTTAACGTTTTGAAAGAGCAAGGCGGGGCCGCCGGGTGCGCTGGACAATTTACTTTTGCTGACCCGGTCGGCAATTTCCGTGATCTCAAGGACCGGATCCACTTCGCTGCGGATGGTTTTAAGCTCACCGGCACGATCCAGCGCAGCGATCCACTCCCGCAGGTCTTCGTAGGCCAAAATCTTCCCCCGTTTGGAAATCGAATTATACGGCAGGCAGCGGTTCTGATCCGCCGTGGAGGAATTGTCAGTGGAGGAATCCCGGTGAAGGAATCAAAGATTGCGGGCAGTGAAATTCTGCCCGTCCCGCAGACTGGGCCGCCCTGCGTGACGCCCCACGGATTCGAGGCAATCATCGATTTGTTCGGGGACATCCGCGAGTACATCGGAGCGGATGGGCAGCTCAGCGGGCGCTGGCAGACCGAATTCCTGGCCACGGCGGCCCTGCCCTTCCCGCTCCGGCTCTCCTGGGACCCGGCGCGAACCATAAGTCAGATGACGTGTCACCGGCGGCTGACGGGTGTGTTCGCGACCGTGTTCCAGTGCGTTCAGCAGCGCGGGCTGGAGGCGAGAATCGCCGATTTCGGAGGCTGTTTTGCGTTCCGTCCCCAGCGCAGCGGCAGCAAACTTTCGACTCACAGCTGGGGCATTGCGATTGATCTGAATCCGGGGAGCAATCTCCAGGGGGCAGAGGGAGACATGGATGCCGGTCTGATCAAGATCTTTCGCGCCGCCGGATTCGAGTGGGGAGGCGATTGGGTGGGCAAAAGTCGCGATCCCATGCACTTTCAGTTCTGCACCGGATACTGAATCCTGGGCCGCCTTCGCCCCAGGCGAGCTGCACGCAGGTCGGATTTGATTTGAACTGCAGTTTTTAGTTTTCAGTTCTCGGTTCTCAGATGGTTCAGGTCGAGATATAGTTCTTGGCGGAATCCAAATCGAGTCCGGGGTGAGTGCGTGAAGCGACGCGTGGTGATTACTGGGATGGGAGCGGTGAGTCCGAATGGCGTGGGGAACGCTGCGTTCTCCGACGCGATTTTGAAGGGGCGAAGCGGAATTCGCCGTATCACGCGCTTCGATCCGTCGGAAATTCAGGTGCAGATTGCGGGCGAGGTTCGGGATTTTGACGAACTGGCCTGGGTGGAGAAACGGGAGCGCAAACATGTCTCCCGGGTATTGCCACTGGCTTTGGCTGCGGCCACCGAAGCCTTGCAAACCGCGGGAATTGACGCGGCTTCCCTGCCCCTTGAGCAGAAGCGGCGCTTCGGCGTCATCTTGGGGTCAGGGGGCGGATCGCAGGAGTTTACCGAAGAACAATACCGCCTGTTTTTTCATCAGCAATACCAGAAGATGAGCCTGTTCTGCGTGCCCACCGGGGTGATGGGAAGTTTGTCGAGCGAACTGAGCGTGCGCTTCGGGTTGCGCGGGCCCAGTCACGTGGTCACGACCGGCTGTACGTCCTCAACCGACGGATTCGGATATTCGGTGCGGCAAATTAAATCCGGGCGTCTGGACATGGTTTTGAGCGGAGGGGCGGACGCGCCCATCTCGCTGGGCATCGTCAAGGGATTCATCCTGATGAAGATTCTTACCGACTCCTGGAACCATGAGCCGGAGCGCGGGTCGCGTCCGTTTTCCGTGGACCGGGACGGCTTTGTGGTGGCCGAGGGATCGTGGATGTTTGTGCTCGAAGAATATGAGCACGCGCGGGCGCGCGGGGCGAAGATTCTGGCGGAGATCGCCGGGTATGGTTCAACCTGCGAGGCGTTTCATCGGGTGCGTTTGCAGGAGTGCGGCGAGGAACCGGCCCGCGCAATTGGCCTGGCCATGAAAGAGGCGGGGATCGGAGCGCACGACGTTCATTACGTGAACCTGCACGGAACCTCGACCCAGCTGAACGATCGCATCGAGACCCGGGCTCTGAAGCTGGTGCTGGGTGAACACGCGCGGCAGGTACCGATGTCCGCATTGAAATCGCAGATCGGACATCCTCAGGGGGCATGCGGGGCTGCGGGAGTGGCCGCCACGATTGTCGCCATGCAGAGCGGGCAGATTCCGCCCACCATCAATCTCGAGACCCGGGACCCGGAATGCGATCTTGACTATGTGCCGGACGCGGGCCGGAAGAAATCGATCGAACATGCAGTCTGCAACTGCATTGCGTTCGGATCGAAGAATTCGGCCCTGGTATTGAGGAATGTGGCGTGAAGCCGAACGGCTAGGACTCGATCATGTGCAGGACTGTGCCTTCAACTTTGGGCCAGGCGTTGGAGCGGGGATCGATCAGGTCGGAATGTCCGGCAGTCGAGATTTCCAGATAGTGCACGTTTTCGCCACGCCTTTTCTTTTGCTCGGCATAATTGCGGCTGAGGAATGGCGGCACGGTGTCGTCGGCGGCGCCGTGAATCAGCCATTGCGTGGCGGGTAAAATCCTGAGCTGCATGGGATCGGCTTCGCGATAGTGTTCGGGAACGCGGCTGGGATCGCCGCCGAGAAAATCTACCACCGCGTTATCGCTGAGATGAAGTTCCCAGGCCTGCTGCAAATCCACCACACCCGCAAGAGAAACAACTCTTTTGACCGTGGGCTCGTGCCCCGCCAGACACAGCGCCAGTTGTCCGCCCGCGGAGTGGCCCATCACCAGCATCTTGGACAGATTCAGATTGTAGCGGTGGGCGATTTGTGAGGCGTAGCGGTAGGCACTGCGCACATCCTCGAATGTGCCCGGCCATCCTCCTCCCGGATTGCCGACGCGGCGATATTCGATATTCCAGGTGGCAAGGCCTTTGGCGGTAAGTGCGGCGCACAGGTGTCCAGCGTGCTTCAGGTCATATTTCGCCCTCCAGTAGCCGCCATGAATATTCATCACCACCGGGAAGGGGCCCGGGGTCTTGGGCACTCGAAGTTCACCAAACTGATTTGGGTCGCTGCCGTAGGGCAGGCGCGCGTCGGCGGGCGGCGCGGGGAGAGTGAGGATATCGTCTGAAGGCATGCGAGGAAGGCTCGATCAGATTCCGGAGCCTGGTTTCAATATTATTCAGTTTTTAGTTCTCGGTTCTCAGTTCTGGCCTTTGAGCTTGAGGCTGGATTTGTTTTCTTCGAGAAATTCCCGAAGTTTATCGGAGGCCTCAAGCAGCCGTGTCCATTGTTCGTAATACAGGGTCACGGGAAAACGGCCGAGGCCGTACACGCTGACGCCGCCTTTCTCGCTGACGCGGAACTCCAGGCTACCGGTGCGGCGCGGACCCTGCTTTTCCAGTTCGGACAGACGGGCTTTAAGTTCTTCATACGTCGGTTCAGGCATGAGATTACCTCGGAGAATGAAGATAAGTTCGCTGGAGCGGGAGACGGGGATCGAACCCGCGACATCCAGCTTGGGAAGCTGGCGTTCTACCGCTGAACTACTCCCGCTCACTCAGACTGCAACCAAATAGTACCACGGCCTTACCTGGAAGCTACGCTGCCTGCCATGACCGCCCCCTCAAATGAGAATCTCCATCCGGCGAGTTGGATTCGAGAGTCATTAAAACTGAGACGGACGTTCATGGCCCGAACCAAAGACAGCCCCTACAGCCGAAATCCATACAGCAACAAATCGTGTTGTGACACATCCATGGGAGGGAAATTCAGGGAATGGTTCAGGCCGACTTGAAGAAGCAATTTCAGGTGCAAAGCAATCGCTTCGGGGCTGATGCCAAACCCGGAAAGAACCACCCGCGCCTCGTTTTCGGATTGATACGCCCGCGCAGGATTAGAGCCCTGTTGAGGCCTCCCCACTTGAATGCCAATGCGATCGTCCGCCAGACGGCTCACACTTACAATTACGAGCATATTGTTTCAGCGGGACCTTAGAGGCCAAAGATGGCGCTGGGGATGGTTGTCATACCGATGCCTCCTGAAATTAGATTCGCCGACCTGAGAAGCCACGGTAAAGATTGAAACCGCATCGAAGGGAACGCGTTGTGAGTGGGCTCGTGCGTGACAAGACCCGAAAGACGTGATCGGTGATGTCCGGAACGATTGCAGGTTGGAGGAACTGGTGGAAGTGATTCGATGGCCCGCTGTACTGCTAACGGTCACCATCCTGGCAGGCACGGCAGGGGCAAGTGGGCCCTTCGCAACTCCGCAGCAGCCCGCACAACAAACGCCCGCCACAGCGGGTCTTCCCCCTCAGACCGAGGCCCCGGACAAAGAATCGGCTCCGCAGCCTCCAGCAGCACTGGACCGGCGCGACAAAATTTTCTATCCAGGCGATACCGAGCGGTTGAAACCGCTGGGCCGGAAGCTGGTACTGAATATTCTGCTCGATCAAAAGGAAATCTTCACCAGTCCGTTTCACATCAACCAGGAGAATGCGAAATGGTGGTTGCTCTCAGGAGTCACCACCGCCGGGCTGATAGCGGCCGATCGCCGCATTGCGGATTCGTTCGAGAACAGCAAGGGACAGATCCGCTGGGGTGGACGAATTTCAAACATCGGCGCATCGTACACACTGATCCCCCTGGTCGCCGGGTTCTACGGATACGGGGTGCTGCGAGACAGCGCAAAAGCGCGTGAGATCGGCGTCCTGGGCACGGAGTCGCTCCTGGACGGACTGATTGTGGCAGGAATTTTGAAGGAGGCGACCCGCCGCAATCGGCCCGACGAAACACATCCAGGCGACTTTTGGGGTGGTGGGACCTCCTTTCCGTCGGGACATGCGATTCAAGTGTGGTCCATCGCCTCGCTGGTGGCCCATGAGTACAAGCACAATCCGTTTGTGCAGGTGGCCGCATACAGCCTGGCAGGGGTGGTGAGTGCATCAAGAATTGCGGCGCAAAAACACTTTGCTTCCGACGTGGTAGTGGGCGGAACGATGGGTTGGTTTATCGGACGATATGTCTACCAGACCCACATGAGTCACCTCGCCCACAGGCACTTGTCAATGATGCCGATCATCGTGCCGCAGGCCCAGCCGTCACTGCGAAGTTATGGAGTCACATTGTTTTTCGGCGGTGCGGAACCCGTCTCAAATATGGGCGCTGTGTCCACATCTTACGGCGTTGCCGATCACACCTTTCCCCTGCACTAGATCGACACTTTCAACTTATTCTGCGTTACCGCGATCCTTTCGGATTCCGGCCCTCCAGGTGTTTTCCTTAGAACATAGCGTCATCTTTACAGAACGGCGATTGCCAACCGCCGTTCTTTTTCGGTGAAGTCTCCAACTGGATTCATTTTGCCTGAGGACAATCCTGCTACTCGATGGGCTCGACCAGAGTCATCGGTTCGGAGGAGCGGCGGCCTGGCAGTTGCACCACCATGATGGCTGCCAGTATGAAGATGATTCCTATGACCTGCATCGGGCGCATGACCTCGCCCAGCGCAATGGCCGCGATCACGATCGAGAACACCGGCTCCAGGCAGCTGACGACAATGGCGCGGGTGGGTTCAAGGTGCTGCAATCCGGCAAAGTAAAAAGCGAACGGAGCCAGCACGGACAAGAACGAGAAGAGGGCCAGGAAAAGCCACTGGGACGCGGAATAGTGGGCGGCGATGAGCTTCCATGGGGGATTCACCACCAGCCAGAACAGGGACGCGCTGCAGGTGGTGTATAGAAGAACGATCCAGCGGTCACGGCGGCCCAGAATGTCGTGCCCGCCGATGTTGTAAAAAGCGAAGGAGAAGGCCGCCAGCACGGCCGCGAGCACGCCGATCGCGTCGAGGTGGAGGCCGCCGCCGAACACACCAATCACCAGGGCAATGCCAGTGACCGCCAATCCGACCGCGGCAAACCCTTGCAGCGTGGGTTTTTGAAGTCCGCGGGCAACGGTATAGAGCAACACCCAGATGGGAGCGGTGTATTGCACGATGATCGCCGTGGCTACGTTCGTCCTTTGAATCGCCAGATAGTAAAAATAGTTGGAGGCGGCGACACCCAGAACCCCAATCAGAAAAAGTTGGCCGAGGTCACGGACCGGCAGGCGCAGGCTGTGTCTTCCCCGGAACAGTGCGAGGAGGATGAACAGCACCAGGAAGGAAAACGTGGCCCGGCCCTGGGAAAGAATCAATGGATCAATGGCTTTGATCTGTCGGAGACCGGGAAGACGTCCGGTGAAGGCCGCGCGTCCGAGAGTCGCGGAAACAGCCCAAAAGAACGTGGCGGTTGCAATGTACAAGTAGCCGCGGACGGGTTGTCGGGTTGGAGGATGCACAGTTTTCGTTGATGCCGGCCTGCTGATGCGGCGGCTTCGGTGGCGCCGCCGCACGAGCGGGGCGCTCGCGCCTACATGCCTACGTGATCTTCCCGGTTATCGCCGGTTGTCCGTCCTGGGCTCGGGGTGGATGAGGACGCGGAACAGCTCCGGGAATTCCTGTTTGAAGCGAATTTCGAGCTCGGTGGAGGCATCATGCACGCTGGATAACGGCAGATCATCCGCCATGGTGCAGTGGGCAGAGACGTAAATGCGGCCGCGCACGCGTTTGATCTGGATGTCATGCATGTCGAGGATCTCCGGTGCCTTGGCCGCAACCGCCTTCAGGCGTTTTTCCAGCTTGGCGTCGTGCAGGAGTTCGTCGCCGGCTTCGATGGTGGCGGGTTCGCTCTCAATGTGGGTGAGAATCGAAGAAATTTCAGGAACGTCCTGGCGAATCTCGGATTCGAGGATGGTCACGCGGTCGTGGGCTTCTTTCAGGCTGAGGCGCTCGTCGAGTTCGAGGTGCTGCTCCACGTGCAGACGACCCTGGAAATCCTGGACACTGATGTCATGGACATTGAAGTTGTAGCGAGTGGCAACGGCGCGGACGCGATCGAAAATATTCTCCGTACGCAAGGCCCGAGGCACGGAGTGCACCACCACGTCGGCCTCCGGCAGGACCGCGTGGACCGCGCTGGTTACGGCTTCCGCCATCTGCTCGGAGCGCTGGAAGGTAACGTTGCGGGCCACGCCGACCGAGAGATCGGCGAAATAGCGGTTGCCGGCGCGCCGGATGCGCACCCGGTCCACCTCGAGCAGGCCGTCCACCGCGGAAACGGCGGCGACAATCTGGTTGCGCACTCCGGCGGGAGCGGCATCGAGAAGAGCGTCAATGGTGCGCCGGGCCAGGCGCCAGCTTACGTAGACGACTACGCCAGCCACAAAAAGCGCGGCCACGGGATCGGCGTCCCGCAGCCAGCCTATGCCGTAGGTTCGTCCCAGCAAAACCAGGGACAGGCCAAGGATGACGATACCGCTTGACCAGATGTCGGTGGAGAAGTGAAGCGCGTCGGCCTCCAGGGCCTGGCTGTCGTACTTGGCGGCGATCCGGCCCAACGCCCGCGAACGCCAGAAATCCACCGCCATGGAGATGAACATGACGACAAAGGCGGCGATACTGGGTTCAATATTGGCATGATGGAAGAAGAGCCGCCAGATGGCTTCGTAGATGATCCAGATGCAGGTGAGAAGCAGCAGGCCGGTCTCGATGAAGGCGGAGAAGTTTTCCACCTTGCCGTGACCGTACTGGTGATCGGCGTCGGCGGGTTTGTCGGAGACGCGCACCGACATCAAGGTAATGACGGCGGCGACCAGATCGAGCACGGAGTGCAGGGCTTCCGAGAGTATGCCCAGGCTGCCGGTGGTGATGCCGACCACAATCTTCATGGCGGTGATGGCCACAGCGGCGACTACGGAGTTTCCCGCCACGGCGCGCTTCTCGGCGCGCATGGACTCCGAGCTGTAAACCACCGGCGATCCCGACATAGCGGCATTATAGCTGCGGCCAGCGGGCGTCGAGACCAGGTTTGAGGCACGCCCTCGGCTCTATGCTACGATTCTCGGTACACTTGGCGATCCAGACTTTGGAGGAATTCTGATTTGAGCACTTATCGGCGATGGATATGTTTGTTGTTTTTGCCCATGATGGCATGGGGACAGGCGGCAAAACCCGCGGCCCGTCCGGCGCCGCCCAAGGCGGCCTCCGCGATGGCCGCACCCGCAGCGAACACCGCTGGGGCGGCCACGGTCGCTCCGGGAGCGGCCGTGATCACGATCGCGGGCTTGTGCGATAAGCCGCCGGCGGACCAGTCCAAAGCGGCAGATTGCAAGACTGTAGTTACGCGCGCCCAGTTCGAGCAGTTGGTCAATGCGGTGGCGCCCACCATCGCCCCGGCAGCCCGAAAACAGCTCGCGACCCAATATGGAATGGCGTTGGTCATGGTTCATAAGGCACACGAAATGGGCCTGGACCAGGGCCCCAAGTTCCAGGAACTCATGAGAGTGGCCCGGATCGGGGTTCTGACCAAGGAGTTGAGCCAGAGCCTGCAGGAAGAAGCGGCAAAAATCCCGGAAAAAGAGATCGAAGCCTACTACCACAACAATGAAGCCGCGTTTCAGGAGATCGGCCTGCAACGTATCTTCATTCCGCGCAGCAAGCAACTGGTGGAAGGCAAAGACAAACCCGAGGACGACGCGGCCAAAAAACAGCAGCAGGAATCCGAAGACGCCATGAAAAAGCTGGCGGAAACGCTGCGGGCACGGGCGGCGGCGGGAGAAGATTTCGACAAACTGCAGGACGAAGCGGCGGCGGCGGCGGAATTCAAGGGCAAGCCTCCGACTCAACTGGGCAAGGTGCGACGCACCAGTTTGCCAACCGAGCAGGCGGATATTTTCAAGCTGAAGCCAGGCGAGACCTCGCAACTGATCAGCACTCCCAACGGGTACCTGATATACAAGGTAGGAGAAAAAGACACGCTGCCGCTGGACAAAGTGCACGACGAAATTTCTTCCACCCTGCGCTCGCAGCATATGCAGGATGCCCTGCAAACCATTCAGCAGTCGGCCACGCCGGAGTTGAACGAGAAGTATTTTGCCGACGCGCCGGCGGTTCCGCCTTCACCAAACGCGCCGGGCGCAGGAACTGCCCCGCCGACGAAGTCTCCCGGACCGGCTCCCGGTCCCAAATAGATGGGTGACACAAAACCAACAGTGGTGGTCACGGGAATCTCCGGCAATCTGGGGAGCCGCCTGCTGCCGCAACTGGGCGAGTTCAACGTGATTGGCGTGGACCTGACACCGCCCGCGACCGATTTGCCGCTGCGCTTCGAGCGCATGGACCTGGGTGAAGAGGACTCGTGCCGCCAGCTTTTCCTTTTGTTGCGGGAGACCCAGGCCGACGCGGTTGTCCATCTGGCATTCGTGCTGGACCAGGTGCGGGCAGGCGTGCTTGACCTCGACCGCATGTGGCATATCAACGTGGCCGGAACCGCCCGGGTTCTGGAAGCGGTCACCGAGGCCAATCACGAAGCAACCATTGTCCGCAAGTTCATTTTTCCCAGCAGCGTTGCCGCCTACGGATCGGACTTGTCCGGTCCGGCGACGGAGGAGCATCCTTTAGGCGCCCACACGCTGCCTTACGCAATTCACAAAATGGAATGCGACAAGGTCGTCCAGCAGCGCTCTCCGGCATTGCGCGGGTGCAGCGCGTACATGCTGCGTCCGCATATTTTTGCCGGAGCGAGCGTGGAGAATTACATGGTCGACGCTTTTCGAGGCGCGCCCGGCGGCCGGAGCGACCGCGCGGCCAGGATGAGGAGCCAGGGCAAGCGTTTGCCTTGCATGTTACCGCGGGGCCGGCGGTATCTGGAGAATCGAATTCAGTTCGTTCATATCGATGACATGGCCAGGTTGATTACACGGATCCTGCAGAAGACCGAGCCCGAGCCGCAACGCTTGACCGTGCTCAATGTGGCAGGACGCGGCGAGCCCCTGACTTTTGAGCGCTGCATCGAACTGGCCCAGGCCAGGCTGTTGCGCCTGCCGGGCAAGCTGGCATTCACAACGGCGCTGAAGATCCTCTGGCGTTTTGGAGTTGTAGCCATCCCCCCGGAAGCGGCGCCGTACATGACCGGCGAGTACATCATGAATACCGATCGCCTGCGGAAGTTTCTGGGCGAGAATTATGAGGATGTGATTCGATACACGATTGCGGACGCCTTTGCGGATAGCTTCAGGCAGGAGACTGCAGTCAAGGTGGAGCAGTCGGCGACGGAGGTTTAGGGCGTCGGCCGTTTTTGGAACGAGAGAGCGAGAAGCCGGCGCTACTTTTTTCCGCGATAGAGACCGGCGACCCCGAGGGTGTACGGAGTCCAGGAGGATTCGCGGAAGCCGGCCTGGTCTATGCGCTCGAGCATTTCTCCAGGGGCGGGAAAGCGCGCCACCGAGACGGGCAGATAAGCGTACGGCCCTTTTACTCCCGAGATGATTGTGCCGATCGCCGGTAAAACGTGTTTGAAGTAAATCCGGTAGCAATTTCCCACCAGGCCCTCGGGTTCCCCAAAATCCAGAATGCCGAACTCGCCTCCGGGGCGGAGAACACGCAGGATTTCCTGCAGCCCCGCGTCGTAGTTCGCCAGATTGCGAAAGCCGAAAGCGGAAGTGATCAGATCGAATTGCGCGTCGGGAAAGGGCAGTCGCAGGGCGTCGGCTTCAACCCAGCGCAAGCTCGTAGCTTCCGCTTTGCGGCTGGCTCGCTGCAGCATGGCGTGGGAAAAATCGGCGCCCAGGATTCTGGCGAACGATTTCCCTGCCTGACGGCGCAAGGCCAGGGTCATATCTCCGGTGCCGCAACAGAGGTCAAGGACCCGGGCTTCCGGACGGGAGAGGATGTGCCCGAAAGATCGGGCTGTCTTTCTCCACCACAGCCGGTCGACATTCAACGACAGGACGTGGTTCAGAAGATCGTAGCGGGGCGCGATGGAGGTGAACATCTCGCGCACGGCGCGCGCTGCGGACTGGGGATCCGTGGCACCTTCAGGAGCGGCGCCGAGGGCTGCGGATTTGGATGAATCGGTCAATTTCGAATAGGTTGCGAAGTCCAGTGGGGCGCAGTTGAACGACTTCGGGAAAAAATGCCCGACCTGGCGCGAACAGCCAACCCCAGGCGCTAAAGCGCTACGAATGTTTAATGGCCTGGAGGCACGACCGAGGTCGTGCCCTTCCCCCAAACAACGTCCCGCTCGATTTTGCCGGAGCCGCTGTCCGCTTGCCTTCCCATTTTAATTTGCGCCGCTTTTTTACTTCGCGCGGCTTTTACTTCGCGCCGCGGGACAGACGGCGCAACTCGTCTACCGCTTCGATCACGACTTGCGCGGGCACGTCGTTTGCGATTTCTACTTTGCCGATTTCCCGGGGCAGAACAAAATGCACGACGCCGTTGCGCGTCTTCTTATCGGATTTGAGCAGGCGCAGAATCTCGCGGCTACCCGATTGAACTCTGGGTAGCGGCCCCAGAGCGCTTACTGCGTCAACGATGCGGGAGGCTCCGGCAGGGTCGATGCTCTGTACCGAGGCTGCAATCTTCGCGGCTGCGATCATGCCCCAGGCAACGGCTTCACCGTGCAGGAAATGCCGGTATCCGGTTTCGGCTTCGAGGGCATGGCCGATGGTGTGGCCGAGATTCAGTACGCGGCGCAAACCGTTTTCCCGTTCGTCGGCGGAGACCACTTCGGCCTTCAGCCGGACTGATTCAGCGATGATCCACTCCAGTTTCTCCGGGTCGCGGCGCAATTTCTTTGGATCAACATTCTCCAACGCGCGGAACAGTTCGGGCTTGCCGATCACGCCGCATTTGAGCGCTTCATACAGGCCTGAGCGGAATTCGCGGTCAGGCAAAGTAGCCAGAACTGCGGGGTCGATCAAAACTGCGAGAGGGTGATGAAAAGTCCCGACCAGGTTTTTACCGGCGCGCAGGTTGACCCCGGTTTTCCCGCCGATGGAGGCGTCCACTTGCGCCAGCACGGTGGTGGGAATTTGCACCAGGTCGACGCCGCGCATATAGAGCGAGGCCAGCAGGCCGGTTACGTCGCCGACAACTCCGCCTCCGAAGGCGATGACGACGGAATTCCGGTCCGCACCCAGGCGGCTCAATCCTTCGGACAGCTTTTCCACCGTAGCCAGCTTCTTGTGGCGTTCGCCGTCGGGCATCTCCAGAATCTTCGCCGTGAATCCGGCGGCTGACAGAGCGGCCATCAGCCTCTTTCCCCATTTGCGGCGGACCGGCGGCACGGTGACGATGAACAGGCGTTGATGTTTGGCCGGCGAATCTCCCGAGGCCCGGTTGAAAATTGCACTGAAGAGATCGCGCAAGACCGCGCCGGAACCGTCCACGAGGCCATTGTCGATTACAGCGTCGTAGGGTCGTGGTGGAAGCGCAATGGTTACGCGGTGCATTGGCTTCATCATAACCTAGCGACAGCTCCCGATTGATCCGGGGAACCGCTGGCGCTTGCCGGCGGCGTGTCCGAACCCTTTCGAACAGCTGGCCCTAGACCAGCGCTTCATAACGAGATGGATCGCCGGCTTTCGTGGCGCTGCCGCACGAGCCGGGCGCTCGCGCCTACACTGGTTTTTTGGGATTGGCCAGGGATGCGATTACGGAGACGACGAGCACTCCAGCCACCGCCGCCAGGGCCAGGTGGGTCGGAATCTCAATGTAGTAGGACAAGAGCATCTTGGCGCCGACGAAGATCAAGACCAGGGACAGGCCGTAGTGCAGGTAGCGGAACATTTCCATCATCCCGGCGAGAGCGAAATACATCGAGCGCAAGCCGAGAATGGCAAACACGTTTGAGGTATAGACGATGAATGCGTCCCGGGTGATGGCCAGGATGGCGGGAATGGAGTCCACCGCAAAAAGCAGGTCCGTGGTCTCAACCACCAGCAGGACGACGAACAGGGGCGTGGCGTAGAGTCCGGCGCGGCGGACAAAGAACCGGCTGCCCTCATAGTCTTTGGTCACCGGAACCCAGCGGCGGAACAGACGGAGCACAGGATTTTTCTCCGGGTGGATCTCGGCTTCCTCCTGGAAAAACAGCTTGATGCCGCTGTAAACGAGGAAGGCCCCGAACGCGTAGACGATCCAGTGGAATCTCTGGATGAGTCCGACGCCGGCCGCGATGAAAACCGCACGCATGATCAGCGCGCCCAGGATTCCCCAGAACAGGACTTTGTGCTGATGCTGGGGCGGCACCTGGAAGAAACGGAAAATCAACAGGAAAACGAAAAGGTTGTCGACGCTCAGCGAAAGTTCGATCACGTATCCGGTGACGAACTCCAGAGCGGGAGTGCGGCCGTGCCAGAAGAAAATCGCGACCGCAAAGATGGCGGCGAACGCGATCCACATCACGCTCCAGGCCAAGGCTTCGCGAAACTTTACTGTGTGGGCCCGGCGATGGAACACGCCCAGGTCGAGCACCAGCATCGCCAGGACGAAAAGATTGAATAAAATCCAGAACAGTAGCAATCAGCGCCCCAAGGTAAGATCCGCTGCCGTCTCCTGCGTCAACGTGTGGACTTCAGTCCCGGATGATCACGCGCATCGGAACGGTTGCCGAATCCGCGGTTGAGCTTCACGCCGGATGCTTCGCAAGCTCAGCATGACGCCCTGTATAAGTTAAAGCAGAACCTTCAAACTGGACGGATAGCTTCCATCCTAATCTTTTCTACCGCGCTTTCCACTCTCCCAATCGCTCCACATGCCGAACGTCTTCAGCTCGTCATCCAGGTGGCTTTCGCGGAGAGTCTGCTCGATCTGGGCGTGATGGAGGCGCGGGCCCGGGAGCTCCGGAGCATTGGCGATATCGAAGGCCAGCGCGCTGGCTATGACCACATGTTTTCGGAGTTCGGCCAGATCAACCTTGTCGAAAGTGTCGGACATGGCGTGATAGTTGAGCAGGTAGTTGGCCTCTTCCTGGTTGGCCACGAAAGTGGGGACACCTTCCAGGAGGAAGTCGAAGTTGTCAGTCCCCCAGTCGGCGTCGGTGGTAAGAGTCGCGGCGTCCAGCGGTTTGAGGGGGGCGACCAGAGAGGTGGCGGCGGGCAGCAGGTCGCGGCGGCCGCCCAGGGAGAATCCGGTGACCCGCCCAATGCCGGAATCGAAGATCACGACGCCGGCAACCTTATCCAGCTCCGCGCGATGAGCGACGGCGTAGGCATGAGAGCCGACCATGCCCTCTTCTTCCCCCGAGAAAAGGATGAAGCGAATGCTGCGCCGCGGGCGCGCGCCGGAGGCCTTGATGGCGCGCAGAGCATCGACCACCATGGCGGCGTTGCAGCCGTTGTCGAGCGCGCCGGTGCCGAGGTCCCAGGAATCGAGATGGGCGCCGAGGATGACGAACTCGTCCGGCTGCTCGCTGCCGCGGAGTTCAGCAATTACGTTGGCGGCGGTGATGGGGCCGCCGATGGTGTTGGGGATGGAGATATCGGCGTAGAGTTTCTGTCCCGCGGCCAGCAGGCGGCCGAGCCGTTTGGCATCCTCGCGCGCGACCAGGAGCATGGGCAAGCGATCAATTTCGCCGTCGGCTGCATTGGTGTGACGGTACAGCAGGTCGTGCGGACGGGTGGATTGGAAGGCAATGGCCAGCGCTTTGCCCTTCACCGCGCGATCAATGATGCCGGGCGCTTTCAGATACTCGGCGAAGAGGTCGGCCCATTTGTGCATCTCGTCGGAGTGGACCAGGAGGATGGCGCCAGCGATGTTCCCGGCTTTGGCAAAGTCGTTCTCGGTGCCTTGTACAAGATCGATCACCGGAACGTGACTCTGGGCGGCCAGCGCTGGAGCCCATGCGATAGAAACGGCGCGCAATGCGAACTGCTCCGGCGCAGTCACGGTTATTCTCGTAGCGCCTTCGGACCAGGAAGCTTGCAGAGAGAAATCTTCAATGTGAACACTGTCCGCTCCGGTGGCATGAAATGCCACTACGCCCCATTCGACCGCTTTTTGCATGGCCGGCGTGCCCGGAACCCGGCCCCCAACTTCGTCGGTCAGGCGTTGCAGGTTGGCTTCCAGGGCCGAGGGCTTCTGGGCTTCGGCGATGACGCGCGCGGTCGGGTCCTGGGCGAAAGCGGTGCAGAGTAACACGGACAGAAGAAGGAAAAACAGCCGGGCATTTCGCATAGGGCGGCATTAGAAATGAAAAGCGTCAAAAGAGCAAAAGCGGCCGGCCTGGCTTGGCCCGCGCGCAGCCGAGCATGCGAAAAGTAATAATTTCAGAAGTCAGTTTTTAGTTCTCGGTTCTCAGCTTCTACTTTTTGTCCAGCATGTGCACGGTTTCCAGGATGACGCTGCCTGCGATCTCTAGGCTTTTGGGGCTGAGTTTGTCGAGGGTGTCCTGGGGAGTGTGGTGGAAGACGTTGCCGTAGCCGTAATCGAGATCGATCAGATCGGCCGAGGGCACGCCGCGCTGGACGAAAGGCAGATGGTCGTCCTCGACGACGATAGTGCGAGCGAAGAAGTGGGACTGATAACCCAGTTGCGTGGCAGCGTGGTAAACCATCTCTTCAAGCCATGGGGTGGAGTTGGCGTCGCGGTCGAGGTTGAGGTCGGAGTCGCCGATCATGTCTTCCAGCAGAAAGGCCTTGATGCTCTTGAGCGTCCCATCCTTCTGCCATTTGTCGGCCAGGTGCCGGGTACCGTAGAGACTGTCGGTTGCGGTCCAATCTTTTACTGCTTCTTCACCGTCGGTCCACAACAGCCAAACGCTGTAGCCGTCGCGCTTTTTGCCGCGAAGCTGGTTGGCCAGTTCGAGCAGGAGGGCGGTGGACGAGCCTCCGTCATTGGCGCCCACGTAGCCGGTATTGCGCAGCGGATAGTTGGTGTCGTAGTGGCCGGCGATAACGATCACACCCGCGCGCGTGCCGGGGAATTTGGCGATGATGTTGCGTACGGGAAATTTACCCTCGGGAGTATCGGCGGTGAAGGTGTCATTTTCCACGTTGTCGTTCTTGAGGTGCGCGACGATGTAGTCTTCGAGCTTCTTGTGATTGGCGCTGCCGATCGGACGGGCGCCGAAGGCTACAACTTCGCGGGTGTATTGCATGGCCCGAGCGGAATTGAAAGATTGCGCCGGTGCCCGCTGAACCCCCACCAGACTCAGGAATAAGACGACGACTGCGCAGCGCGCCAGTCGCCGCGGGGTTTTCGCCGAGCTTGGCTCGGCCGGACAGACCGGGGCGGCCGTCCCCACATGGCCTGTAGTGGTCCTCATCGATCTTTTCGGGCTTGGCGGGCTTTGCGTTGCTTGGGATGGACCAGCCACGCAATGCCGATGCTCAGAATGTAGAGCGCGACCATGGGCGCGGCGAAAATGCACATGTTCAAAATGTCGGTCGTAGGAGTAATAATGGCGGCTATGATGAAAATCACCAGAATGGAATAGCGCAGGTTGCGCCACATCCAGCCTGCGGTAACAATGCCCATCAACGACAGAAAGAAAACCAGGATGGGCAATTCGAAAATTACACCCATGCCGATCATGATGGTCAGGAACAGGTCCGTATATTCGCCGATTGTGATCATCGGCTGGAATTGTTTGCCGTAGTCGATCAGGAAGGTCAGGGCCGCGGGATAGACCATCTTGTAGGCAAACAGTCCGCCCGACAAAAACAGCAGGACGGTGGAGAACATGAAGGGGAACACGTAGCGCTTTTCGTTGCGGTAGAGACCGGGAGAAATGAACATCCACACTTGATAGAGCACAACCGGTGAGGTGACGAACAGCCCGGCGAGGGCAGCAACCTTCAAGTAAAGGTTGAAGGGCTCCGTGGGGTTGAGATAGACCAGCTTTTCAGCCATCCCATTGCGGTGCAGGGCGTCCATGATGGGTCGCTGCACGAAGCCGAAAATAAACTCGTGATAATTCCAGCAGGCGAAAAATCCTATCGTGACCGCAATAATGGAATAAATGAGGCGGCGGCGCAGTTCCTCGAGGTGATCGAGGAAGCTCATGGCAGTGAGCCCATCGTGCGGCTCGTCGGCGGGGGGAAGCTCGGCGGCCATTTCAGGCATCGGGGGCCTTGGCCAGAGAGTTCGTCTCGGAACCCGAAATTTCGCTGGAGGGCCGCGGGCCGGAGGCTATGGAACCGATTGGCGCCTGGACCGGTGGAAGAATGGTCTGGCGATTGTTTTCGACGTCCAGTTGCGAAATCTCGGACTCGATTTGCGCCCTGAATTCGTTGGAGGCCCGTTTGAATTCATTGAGGGCTCGTCCGATCTGCCGGCCAATTTCGGGCAACTTCTTAGGCCCGAATAAAATCAGGGCAAAAAGGAAGAGAAAAATCATCTCTGGGAAACCCAGGTTCATGTGTTCATGATACTGCCGGAGGCAACCGGCGGCAATGGGACACGGGGTGAGGGCCTCCGGGACTAATAACGGCGGCGCAGCAAGGTCGAAACCCGCGGTTGGCGCATCTAACTTGAAGCGGTCAGAGCACAAGGTTGCCGGCGAGCTTCTTTTGCCCTGGGTTACTTCGGGGTGCCTGTAAAAGGTGGCCAAGCAGGCTGGAGAGCGTTATACTTCGCTCAGACGCGCTGGCCGGGGTGTTTTCTAGGTCCCCAGCGAAGGAAAACGAATGATGGTTGGTAGTTCTCGACGCGCACTCTTCCTGGTTGTATTCATACTCGTAACCTGCGGATTTCTTGGAATCGTGTTTGGGCAGAAGATCAATCCTTCGGCTGCTCCAGGCGGCGACGCCGACGTCCGCGACAGCTTGCGGCAGTTCACCACCGTGTATGACGTGGTGGAGCAGAACTATGCCGAGCCCGTGAACCCCGACAAGGCAATCTACAACGGCGCCATTCCGGGGATGCTGCACGTGCTCGATCCGCACTCCAATTTTTTCGACCCCAAGGCCTATTCCCTGCTGCGCGAAGACCAGCGCGGGAAATACTACGGCGTGGGAATGACGGTGGGACCGCGCAATAACAAAGTGATTGTGATTGCGCCATTCGTAGGAACGCCCGCCTATCGCGCCGGCATCCGGCCAGGCGACATCATCGCCGCCGTCGATGGCAAGCCCACTGACAACATGAGCACCGGCGATGTCGCCGATCTGCTCAAGGGGCCCAAGGGAACCACAGTCCACATTACGATTCTGCGCGAGGGTGCCGACAAGCCGCTGGAGTTCGCGATTGTGCGCGATGAGATTCCACGTTACAGCGTGGATTTGCACTTCCTGATCAAGCCGGGCATCGGATATATGCACATCTCGGGTTTTAACGAGACGACCGAGCACGAAGTGGCGGACGCGCTTGACCAGATGGGCGACCTGAAAGGATTGATTCTCGACCTGCGGCAGAATCCCGGGGGATTGCTCAATGAAGGCGTGGGCGTCGCCGACAAGTTCCTGCACAAGGGACAACTGATCGTTTCCCATCACGGGCGCTCTTCACCGGAGAAGCGCTATACCGCGGCGCACGGCAACGGCGGCAAAGACTACCCGCTGGTGGTACTGGTAAACCGGGGCACGGCTTCGGCGGCGGAAATTGTCGCGGGCGCGATTCAGGACCATGACCGGGGATTGATCGTGGGAGAAACCACCTTCGGCAAAGGCCTGGTGCAGACGGTATATCCCCTGTCGGAGAATACCGGCCTGGCGCTGACCACGGCCAAGTATTACACCCCGAGCATGCGTTTGATTCAGCGTGACTACTCGAACGTCTCGCTTTACGACTACTACTTCAATCGCGAGACCGAGGAGAATGAACACAACGCTTCGCGCGAAGTGAAGCTCACCGACAGCGGGCGCACGGTTTATGGCGGCGGCGGCATCATGCCCGACGTCAAGATCCCCGCGGTGAAGAGCAACCACTTCCAGGACTCACTGCTGCAGCACTACGCTTTCTTCAATTTCGCCAAGCATTACGCGATCACCCATCATCCATCCAAGAGTTTTGAGGTGGATGACGTGGTGTTGCAGGACTTCCGCAAATTCCTCGATGACGAGAAGATCCCGTATACCGAGGCAGAGTTGCTGGAAAACAATGCCTGGGTACGGTCCAACATCAAGAGCGAAATCTTCGTGGATGTGTTCGGACAGGAGGAAGGCCTGAAGGTGCGGGCGGAATCGGATCCGCAGGTGACCAAGGCGCTGGAGCTTCTGCCCCAGGCCAAAGCATTGGCGGAAAATGCCCGGAAGATTGTGGCGGAGCGCACCGGGGGGCACCCTCTGAACCAGTAGGCACTATCTGCAACCATGCTTTATAAAAAGGCCCATCGTTGGGCCTTTTTTCTTTGGCTTGGCCCACCGCCGGCGAGACCCCCATCCAGACTGGCGGCGGGACGCCGGCGCGATTTTTGGCCTGGGGACAGCTGCACTTTGGGCGGGTGGGTCCATTCAAGCCCGATTTTGGCTGGAGTGGGGCAGTTCGAGTGCTGGTCGGCATCCGACTGCCCTCTTTCGTGTTTTCATATCGCCTATTCCGACTGGATCTCAACTCATCCCTCACCCGAAAAGACAGCAGGTCCATCCACTCCACAGTCACCGCTGGCGCGGTGATCTGTTCCGGCCGGGATGACAGAGTAGGGAAGATCTGAGCAGAAGATCTGAATATCCCCGCTTAAGCCAAAACCGGGCTTGAGTGGGCCACCTGTCCAAGCGGCGTCGTCTTTGGGCAGCTTTCTTCTCGTTGACTTGGCTCGGGCAACCGCGCATAATCCGCAGTTGAGGCTGGTTTTGACCCTTACCGGCCGCCAGTTCCGGACATTCGGATGGCAATCCCTAGAGCCAAATTTCAGCGCAGGTTGCGGCTGTTTCTCCCTGGCGTCCAACCCCGGATTGGGTGGCCGGGTTGATGCTGAAACAGGAAGTATGGATGATCGCGGTGATCCCCGCTCTGGTTGCAGGATGGACCGACTGGCGTTCCCGGCGCATTCCGAACTGGCTGACGGTGCCTGCATTGTTCGTCGGAATAGGGGTTAATTCGCTGGCCGGGGGCTGGTCCGGAGCCAAGGAGTCGCTCCTGGGAGCCGGTCTGGGGCTGGGTCTGCTGCTGCCTTTGGTCCTGCTGCGAGGCCTGGGCGCGGGGGACTGGAAGCTGGTGGGCGCGCTGGGGGCATTTTTGGGTCCGGCGCGGCTGATTGCAGTGCTGCTGGCTGCTGTGCTGGTGGCGGGCGTAATGGCCTTGCTGCTGATCGTCTGGAAGAAACAAATCGGCCAGACGGCGCGTAACTTGGTGCACATGGTGGCCGGACTGTTGACGCTTCATCTACCGGGGCCCGAGGTTTCGCTGGATAATCCCGAAGCTCTGAAGATACCGTTTGGAGTGGCAGTGGCGGTCACGGTTGTTCTTTATACTGTGGCTCAGGCGTGGGGCTCGTTATGACCCAGACAAACCGCAGCGGCGTCGGCCGGAAATCCGCGTGGCGGAGAAATCTTCTCCGCGACACAGCCGGGGCGGAGATCGCTGAGGCGGCTGTCATCCTGCCGTTGCTGTTCATGCTGCTTTTCGGGATCATGTGGTTCGGGCGCGCATTTAATATTTATGCGACCGTGAACCGGGCGGCCCGTCAGGGGGCGCTGGTCGCCGCCGCCCCCAATTGCGCGACTTGTGGAAACACCTTCCGCAATTCCGCCTACATCCAGAGCAACGTGGTGAATCCCATTCTGCTCGCGGCCCATCTGGATCCGGGCCAGGTACAGAACTTCAGCGTACTGTGGAATCAACCCCTGAACCCTGGATCTCCCCTGGTCGAACAGGGGACGATCGTCAGCCTCGACTATCCCTACAGCTTCAGGCTGAACGGAATCTCGTGCTGCCCGCCCGCGTTATCGCCCATCACCACGGGCGTGACCATCAAGGCGCGAGCACAAGCTCGGCAGGAGGACTAGCAGTGCGGCTTGCGCGCATATTCCGGCTGCGATTATTCCCCCGCTGGCTGGCTCGGCTGGGCGGAAATGAGGGCGCTGAGATTCTGGAATTTGCCATTTCTCTTCCCTTGCTGCTGGTGGTCGCAGTTGGAGTTTTCGACTTCGGCTCGGCATTTACGGTGAAGCAAAAGGTGGGCAACGTAGCTCTGGGAGCGGCCCGGGTGGCGTCCAACCAGCCTACGGCGGACCTTTCCTTGACTGGGGGGTGTGGCACTCCGGCTTCGATTTGCTCGGTGCGAGATGTCGTGGAGGCCAATCTGCTGGCCAGCAAACTGAACGACTGCGGGCTGGGGACCGTGAATGGCGCAACCAGCGGCCCGCTGGCCTGGACATTTACCGCCAATACCGGATGCGGGGGCACACTCACGCTGATCATCGAGCGCGGTTACGTTTATACCGCCACCCTGCCCAACCCGCCTTTTCAGGCGGGGAATTATATGATCGAGGGCACCCGGGTGACCTTCAACTATCCCTACCGGTGGCAATTTAATCGAGTGGCGCCGCTGATCGCGCCGGGCGCGAATTATCCGGCCACGACGCAAATCAGTTCGGTCGCAATCATGCAGAATCTGAATTGAAGGATAGCTCTGTGATTCGCATAGACAAGGCGCGCCGAAAAAACGAACGGGGCATCACCATCGTGCTGGTGGCATTTTCGTTGCTGGCCTTGCTGGGCATGGCGGCGCTGGCCATCGATGTATCGACTTTGTATATGGCCCACGGCGAAGCCCAGCGTGCGGCCGATGCCGCGGCGCTGGCGGGCGCTCGAATGTTCGCGTTTTCCGGGTACACCACCGCCCCGACTTCCCTGGCGGCGGCCGATATTTGTCAGACCTCGGCGACTCCGGGGGCTCCGGCAGCCGCCAACCGGCAGGCGGAAGCCGTGGCGGCGCAGAATCTGGTCGCCGGGCAGCCGGCTGCGGTCCAGACCATCACTTGCAATATGACGGCGACGGATCCCCAGATCGCGGTAACGGTGCAGCGCACGGCCTTGCCTACATTCTTTGGACGGATCTGGGGTGGGACTGCCAACAGCGTGACCGCGACAGCGGTGGCCGAGGCCTACAACCCATCGGGTTCTTCGGCGCCGATTCAGGTGACGGGCGTGAAGCCCTGGCTGGTGCCGAATTGCGACCCGACAAACGCGGGGTCGGGCGATTGCACGGGAGGGCCAGATCTTGTTAGTCCGGTGGATGGCAGCATCCAGAATAACGGCGCATTTGTCGGGAAGACGATCACTCTGAACGATGTCGGTGCCGGCACACCGAATGTCAACATTCCCATACCCGGTGCCCTTGATTATTATCGCGCCAACATCCCCAACCCGCCGGCGCCAATCTGTCCTTCTACCAGCGCAGTGTCGTGCGCGCAAGTTGGCAGCGATAATTATCACGATAACATCGCTTGCTCCTCAACCTTTCAGTTCAGTTGCGGTCAGACCATCGGAGCCGGGCAGCCGGTCTTCATAGCCGGTGGTTCCCCGGCCCTCACCGATCAAGGAACGCAGTGCCTGATCCACGCGAGCGGCCAGGGGACCGGCTTGGGTCAGGATATTCTTGCGGATGTGGCTGCCCCGAACCCTCCTATCACCATCACCGGCGGTGACAATAACCCGAATCCGCTTCTGCAAGGCGCCACCAACATAAGCCGCAGCGACTCAGTTGTGACCGTGCCGATTTACCACAGTGCGGCCAACGTCAATCTATGCCCCGGCGGGGCTTGCACCGGGACCGGCACGATTGTGGGTTTTATGCAGCTGGGAATTACGCAGAACGCTGCGGGCGGCGGGCGGGTCGAGGGTGTGATCATGAACGTCGCCGGTTGTAATCCAGGCGCCGGCAGCCCCACGGTCTCCGGCGGCGGAGTGTCTCCCATTCCGGTGCGGCTGATTCATCAATAAAAAACATTATCAGGGTGCTGAGTGTGGATTCGCTGCCGCACGAGTGGGGGCGCTCGCGCCTGCATTTATTGCGTCTATATTTATTGCGGCGGCGGTTCTTGCTGATCTGCGCCTGGGCCGGCGCCTTCCTGGGGCTGGGGTTGCACTTCGGGCTGTGGTTCGGGCTGCGTCGGTTCGGGCTCGGGCGTGTTGTCGGTGACCGCGGGCTCGGGAGTAGCGATGGCGGGTTGCGAGATTCCTCCCGCCCCACGGTAGGTGAGGATAACGCTTTTCAGTTTTCCGGGTTCGCGCTCGGAATCGACCAGGATGAAGTTGTAGCGGGAACCGTTGAGCAGCGAACTCAGGGCTTCGCGCAGCGGCAATGGGCCGATGTTGGCGACGATCTGTTCCTGCCCAGCGCCCGGCGGAATCGGAATATCGGTGCCGGTCTGGCGCTGAACTTCGCTGAGAACTTCAGCCAGGCTGGCCTTTTCGGCTGAGATGCTCAGCCGCCCGTTCTTATACTCGACCTGCATTGTCGGAACCGGCTTGGCCGGCGGTGGAGTGTAGGAAACATTGTCGATGTGGGAACCAGCCGCAGCCTGCTGCTGGTCGGACATCAGCTTAACGATGACCGTCTTGCCATCGGGAAAAATCTGGTAGTGCTGCGGGCGGTTGAGATCGATGACCACCCGGGCGGTCGGCGGATTCGCGCTGAAGCGGGCCACGCGAAAGCCCTTTACATCGCCCTGATTCAGCAGTTTGGTGCGCAGATCGCCGGCTGGCTGGGCATTGGGGAAATCGAGCACCAGGCGATCGGGGTCGGAGATCACCTGACTGCGCACAGCCACGGGCCGGCTGGCTTCAATCTCTATGTTGATGCCGCTGGCAGTGCTGGTAACTTTTACGCTCTGAACGGTGGCTATCGATTTTGCCGCAGCCCGGGCCAGGGACGCGGCCCCCGCGAGGATAAAGACAGTGACTAAGCAGTGGAAGTAAAGACGACGCATGTGCTCTCTCACTGTCGATTCTAGCAGCGTCTGGCGATGCCGACGGCGAATGAGGTCCTTCTGAGTAATGACTTTAGGATGTGCGAAGACGGCTTTGGGACGGCCCTAGATGGGACGTGGAACGATCTAGTGATATCCGAGTAGATGACTTGGCTCGCGCCTCGAAGCGGAGTCAGAATCGAAGGATCCCTGCGAGCAAATCGATGGCCGGACGATTTCCCCCTACCTTCAGAATTTTACGAGACCGTAGGGGTCCTTCGACTCGCCTGATCGTCCGCGCCCGGGCGATCAGACTCGCTCAGGATGACACCGTCGGCCTCAGGTCGCCGCTACTTTTTCTTGTCTTCGGAAGGATCGCCGGCCGAGGCTGACAGTCTGGTGATTTCCGCCAATTGTTTCTGCGCTTCTGCAATTTCCGCGGGCGCGGTCGCCACTTTCAGATAGTTCTGGATGTGGGTAGCAGCCTCCGGGTAGTCGCGCTTTTGCAACAGAATGGCGCCCAGCAGGTACTCCAGTTTGGGAAACCGGTGCTGGTCATCGACTTTCATGCCCTGGCGGGCGCTTTTTTCGGCCTCCGGAAGATTATTGAGATAGTAATTGCCCAGGGCATTAAGCAACCAGGCATCCGGAAAGCTTACCGGATTCAGCGCCAGCAATTGGCCGGTGACCGTTACCAATGGCTGCCATTGCTTTTGCTGTGCGTCCAACTCAGCCAGACCACGATAGGGATTGACATACTTTGGATCGGCCGCGATGGCCTGCTCGAAAGAATGGCGTGCCTGTACGTCATCATGGCGGTGCAGCTGGACCCGGCCCAGTTCAAACCAGGCAGCCGCATATTTGGGATAAATCTCGACTGCCTTGGCCAGCAAGGGCTGGGCTTCATCCCACTTCTCCTTGTCCGCCTTGTCGTGTCCTTTCTCATAGGCCTTGCGCGCATCCTTGGGCGCCATGGCGCTGGTGGCGCTGATGGTGAAGCCCTGGACCTGACCCACCCGGTGCAGGACCAGGCGTCCAATATCGGCGCTCTCTAAGGTCGTCAGCCGGGTATTCAGATCTACCGGCTGTGAAGTGAATCCCGGCAGCTCGGCCAGCAACTCACATTCGCGCCAGTTGCGCTGGGGCTGACGGCCGAAGGAAGTACTGCCCATGGTGTCGACGTCGGCTCCGCTAAAGTCAGTGGATGCTGCCGAACGGTCGCCCAACTCGAAACTGAAGCCGCCATGGGAATCGGTATGGGCCACGGTCTGCTTGCGTCCGCTGCAAATGGTCTGAATGGTTGCCGACTCCGAGAGTTGAGTACCGTCGTCAAGCACTACCTTGCCGGAAAGAAAAGCTTGCCGCCCCAGGGTGGTGTCGGGCGTGTTCATCGAAGGTGCCATCGTATCCGTACCGCGGGTTGGCGGCGGAGTGCCGCGGCTGCCGCCACCGCCGCTACCACCTCCTCCAGGTTTAGTCTGGGCTGAGACGTCGAGGGTTAAAGTCAGGACAAGAAGTACAGAGCAGGTGAGGCGATGGTTCATCGCAAGCCCCCGGGGACAGATTGCAGGGATTATACGTCCCTGAAGAAGCGTTTGGCAGAAGTTATTTCCCGGGATCTGGAGCTGGGCATCCGTCCCCGGTAAAGCGTCGGACAAGCGTCCGCCCTGTACTCTGCTATAGTTTTCGCGCTGGAAGTTTTTTTTACAGTCGAGGATTTTCCGATGGCTCGAATGGTTCGCTGTGGGCTGATTCAGGCGCGCAATGCGCTGACGGCCGAGCACTCCCTGGGCGAGATCCGGGACGCGATGGTGCGGAAGCACGTGGAAATGATTGAGCAGGCGGCGCGGCAGCAGGTACAGATTCTCTGCCTGCAGGAGTTGTTTTACGGCCCCTACTTTTGCGCCGAACAGGACCCGCGCTGGTACGAAATGGCGGAGCCGGTGCCGGACGGTCCCAGCGTGCGTCTGATGCAGGAACTGGCGGCGAAGCACAACCTGGCCATCATCGTTCCGGTCTACGAGCAGGAACTTCCCGGTCTGTACTTCAACACCGCGGCGGTGATCGACGCCGACGGACGCTACCTGGGAAAATATCGCAAGCATCACATTCCGCACTGCCATCCCGGATTCTGGGAGAAATTTTATTTCACGCCCGGCGACCTGGGGTACCCGGTCTTTGCCACCAAATACGCCAAGGTCGGGGTGTATATCTGCTACGACCGGCACTTTCCCGAAGGAGCACGCGCCCTGGGGCTGAATGGAGCGGAAATTGTTTTCAACCCGTCGGCGACCGTGGCCGGGCTCTCGGAATACTTGTGGGAGCTGGAGCAGCCCGCGCATGCCGTGGCCAATGGTTATTTTGTCGGCGCCATCAACCGGGTGGGAGACGAGAAGCCGTGGAGCATCGGCGAATTTTACGGCAAGAGTTATTTCTGCAATCCGCGGGGAAAGATTTTCGCGCAAGCCAGCCGTGACCAGGATGAAGTCCTGGTGGCGGATCTCGATCTGGACATGATTCTCGAAGTGCGCAAGGTGTGGCAATTCTTCCGCGACCGCCGCCCGGAGAGCTACGGCATTCTGACCACGCAGAGCGGCAAGGCGGGCTGAAGAATCTCATCCCGGCTGCCGCTCTCAGGTGGCAGTGGCAAACTGCACACGCAGGGGACGCAGGGTGGAAAGCCACCTCCTCCCATTCGCACCTACTTCAATTCACCCTTACTTCAATTCACTGTTGAGTACATTCGCCAGCCGGGCGCCGGCTAACGCCACTCGTTTCTTGGCCAGGTTGCGGGCGGCGGTCCGATACTCCGGAGTAAGGGTGAAGGGTCCGTCGCCGGGCCCGATGGGCGCAACGTAGACATCGCTTTGAGCATCGTCGAAGCTCTCCTTGATCCAGTGCGTGGCATCGAGGTCGGCGCCGGCCGTGGAATTCGCCGCGGCCAGCTTGCTGGCCCACGAGGTGGCCGTTGCCGGATCGGAGCCCGAGCCCGGGAGTCCGTCCCAAAACCCGTGCAGTTCGGTCCGGCACGGTGCAACACACAGGGCGACGTTGTTGCCGCCATTGTCCCCGGCAGGATCCGTGGCACTGACCCGCGTGGCCGAATGCAGCGGCTGATGCACGTCCCCCACCAGATGGAGGAGCCAAACCAGGTCGTAGGACTTCAGCGGATCGGGGTCGCTGGAGGCGAGGACGGCGCGGAAAGCAGCGATTTGTGTTTCGGCATTCGGCGAAGGGATGGGTCCGAGAGGACTGCCGTCCTGGGTAAAGGGAGTGTCGACGAAATGCCAATACTTGTGGTGTAAGTGGTCGGTGTACCCGACATTCTGGATGGAGCTGGCGCCATCCGGACGGTTGCCGTTGTCGGAGCCGTCATCGGTGTACCCGGTTTTGCTCTTGATCTGGTCGGGCCAGGTCGCCGCAATCATGAAAATTGTCATGGGCCGAAACTTCGCGGCCGTCCCTGCCGGGACCTGGCTGACCCATTTCTGGTAATCGGGGTTGAGTTTGAGCAGGACGCGTACCCGCTTCTTGGTTGCGGGCGTCAGTTGGTTGTAAGCCACGTAAGCCGCCGCCATGTGGCCGATAGCGCCCCAGCCGAACAGCGATGTGTTGAAGGTGAGCACGCACGCGAGAAGAGACGCGAGAACGCGAGAGGTTGTTTTCATAGTCGCCTCGTTGCAGGAAAGAGTTCATGCCGCGCGAGCCGCTACGAACCGCGACACCCGGCGACAGGCAACACCCCTGGGGTATGTTGGAGGGAAGAAGGCGGAATAGTGCCATATATTTTGCGCTGAGGCAACAGATTTCGCGACCTGGGTAGTGGCTCAGTTTTGAACCGTCTCCTCCGCTTATCGAGGCGTCATGCTGAGCTTGCGAAGCATCTGGCGTGGAGCGGATATACAGCCGCGCCAGCCATTGGCAAGGAGCGCTCAGAGACAGGCTCATCGGGACCCAGGTCCCTGAGGATGACGCCACCGGGATGTGCATTTCAAACTGAGCCATTACCCGCGTCTGCAGACCGCTAACTCCGATTGGCAAGGTCGCCGCTTTTCGCGGCGGAGAGATTGCTTGAAAGAATACAAAAATGGAGAGCGCGAGGGCGGCCCAGACCTGAAACGAGGCCGAGCTCCCGACGCCCGCCATATCCTCTGCATACCCTGGACAGGCCGTGTATAACGTTAGTTCCAGTTTTCACGGCTACTCATGACTACCTCACCGGATCGAGCAAATATCGAATCCAGCCCGCTGTATAACCCCGATCTTGCGCCCACTGTACGGCCCGGCGAAGCCGCTTCGGGTGACCGCGGGGCGCGGACCTGGGGAACCTACAGCTACGCCGCACTGTGGGTATCGATGTCGGTCAATATCCTCACTTACATGCTGGCCGCCAGTCTGATTCAGGGCGGGATGAACTGGAAGCAAGCGGTGTTCACCGTGTTTCTGGGGAACTGCATTGTGCTGGCGCCCATGCTGCTGAACTCCCATCCCGGAGCGCAGTACGGAATTCCCTTCCCGGTTCTGGCGCGAGCTTCGTTTGGAGTCCTGGGGGCGAATGTGGCCGCGGTTTTGCGGGCCCTGGTGGCATGCGGCTGGTTCGGGATCCAGACCTGGATTGGTGGCGAGGCCATTAATGTTCTGCTGGCCACGGTATGGCCGGCATGGAAGTCGGTGCCCCACGGCGCGGGCATTTGCTTTCTGGCGTTCTGGATCATCAACCTGGTGGTGATCCTCAAAGGAATTGAGTACATACGATTTCTGCAAGGAATCAGCGCACCAGTCCTGCTGGGAGTGGGCCTGCTGTTACTGGGCTGGGCTTACGTGCAGGCGGGAGGCTTTGGGCCCATGCTCTCGGCGCCATCGCGCTTCCGCAGCTTTTCGGAATTTCTGAAGTTTCTGATTCCGGCGTTGAACGCAACCGTCGGATTCTGGGCGACAGTTTCGCTGAATATTCCCGACTTTTCGCGTTTTGCGCGCAGCCAGCGGGCGCAGATGATCGGTCAGGCGCTGGCCCTGCCGACCACCATGACTTTGTATTCCCTGGTGGGCGTGCTGGTAACTTCGGCCACCGTGGTGATTTATGGATCGGCGATCTGGGACCCGGTGCAGCTTTTAAGCCGCTTTCACTCGCCCCTGGCGGTGGTGATATCGCTGCTTGCGATCCTGCTGGCTACGCTGAATGTGAATATTGGCGCCAACGTGGTCTCGCCCGCGAACGATTTTTCCAATTTGTGGCCGCGCAAGATCAGCTTCAAGACCGGCGGCGTGATTACCTGCTTCATGGGCATCGCCATCATGCCCTGGAAACTGCTGGATAACTACAAGACATTCATCTTCGGCTGGCTGGGAGGGTATGCCGCGTTCCTGGGCCCGGTGGCGGGCATCATGATTTGCGACTACTGGCTTATCCGGAAACGGCGGCTGGTGGTGGATGATCTTTATCTGAGGGGCGGATCGTACGAATATTCCGGCGGATTTAACTGGAAGGCCGTGGGTGCGCTGTTTCTCGGCGCCGCCGTGGCCCTGGCCGGACTGGTGATTCCTGCGTTGCGCTTCACCTATGACTATTCCTGGTTCGTGGGGTTTGCGGTGGCGTTTGCCGCTTATTACGCGATGATGATCGGGGATGGGCTTGCCTCCCCTGCATAGAATTCAGTTGCCGGTGATCGGTTCCCGGTTGCCAGGGTTGCCCAAATGTTTCGAGACTCTGGGATGGCTGCCGGAATCTTATAGTTATGGAGCAGAAGCGCAAGCCGCGTGTCGTGGTGATCGGAGCCGGCTTTGGCGGCCTTCTGGCCGCGCGGACACTGGCGCGGTACCCGGTCCAGATCACCCTGATCGACCGGCAGAATTTTCATACTTTTCAACCTCTGCTCTACCAGGTCGCGACTGCGGGACTGTCTCCGGGAGAGATTGCCGCGCCCATTCGCTGGATTCTTCGCAACCGGCGGAATGTGGAAGTGCTCATGTCGGAAGTACAGGATTTCGATCTCTCGCGGCGGGTAGTGATGCTGCCCGATGGCGAAATCGCCTACGACTACCTGATCGTGGCTTCGGGAGCGAGCCACGCCTATTTTGGCCATGATGACTGGGAGCCGTTTGCCCCCGGCCTGAAGACCATCGAAGACGCGATCGAGATCCGGCGGCGGGTGCTGCTTACGTTTGAACTGGCGGAGCGTCAGGCGGCCACCGGAAAAGAACAAGTGCAGTTGAATTTTGTGGTGGTCGGCGGTGGTCCCACGGGTGTGGAGTTGGCGGGGACGCTGGCAGAGATCGCGCGCCGCGCGCTGGCCAACGAGTTCCGCTCCATCGATCCGAAAAAAACCAGAATCGTGCTGATGGAAGGCGGGCCGCGGATTTTGCCCGCCTATCCCGCAGATCTTTCGCGCAGCGCGGAAGAGCAATTGCGGCGTCTGGGAGTGGAAGTGCATACCTCCGCGATGGTGACCGGCGTGCACCCGGGAGCCGTCCGGATGGGCGACACGCAATTGCCGGCAGCCGTGATTCTCTGGGCGGCCGGGGTTGCAGCTTCGCCGCTGGGAAAAAAGCTGGGAGCGCCGCTGGACCGCGCCGGTCGCGTGCTGGTGAATCCCGACCTCACCCTGCCGGGACATCCGGAAGTATTTGTAATTGGAGATCTGGCTGCGCTCAAGGATGAAAAGGGAAAGTGGCTCCCCGGGGTAGCGCCGGTTGCCATGCAGGAAGGCAAAGCCACCGCCCACAACATCGCCGCCGATTTGCAGGGCGACGCCCGCAAGAATTTTCATTATTTCAATAAGGGAAATCTGGCGACCATCGGGCGGGCCGCGGCGGTGGCCGAGTTTGGCAAGATTCATATTTCAGGTTTTATCGCGTGGCTGGCCTGGTTGTTCATTCATATTTTCTTCCTCATCGGATTCCGCAATCGCATTATGGTGCTGGTGCAGTGGGCCTGGTCGTATTTCACCTACGAGCGGGGCGCGCGCCTGATCACCGGGGACACCCATCTGCCGGGGTGGGATGAATTGCAGGCTGAAGAATCGAAATCTCGCGCCGCAGCGGATTGATGTTGCTGGGCGGCCGCTGGCGCTACTTTTGTGTTCTTCGCCTCGATTTGAGAGACAATAGAGCTGACGGGTGCGGCCTATGAAGCTGTTTTCCACTTTGCCCATGCTGTTGGTCTCAGTTTTGCTGTGCGCCTGTCTCCCGGCCTCGGCAGAGGTGCTCAAGATCGTTGTCGACGATACCATTCAGCCCATCACCGATGAATACATCGGGCGCGCCCTGGCAGAAGCCGCGCGCAGCAAAGACCAGGCCCTGCTCATCGAGTTGAATACGCCCGGCGGCCTGGTCGATTCCACCCGCGACATCATTCAGAAGATTCTGGCTTCACCCGTTCCCGTGATCGTTTATGTGACCCCCAGCGGCAGCCGGGCAGCCTCGGCCGGGTTCTTTATCCTCGAGAGCGCGGATGTGGCGGCGATGGCTCCGGGCACCAATACCGGGGCCGCCCATCCGGTCACGCTGGGCGGCGGCAAGATGGACGACGTCATGAAGGAGAAGATCGAGAATGACGCCGCCGCGTTGATGCGGTCCGTGGTCTCCAAACGCGGACGTAACGTCGAAGTGGCCGAAAGCACGGTGCGCCAGTCCAAGTCGTTTACCGACCAGGAGGCCTTGTCCCAGAAGCTGATTGACTACGTGGCGACCAGCGAGCAAAACCTGCTGCAGCAGATGCAGGGGAAAACCGTCAAGCGCTTCGACGGGAAAACGATCACGCTCAATCTGGTGGGGGAAACAATCCGGCCGTTTGATATGACCCTGAAACAGCGCATCCTCGCTTACATCATGGATCCCAACATTGCGTTCATTCTGCTGGCCGTGGGAGCGCTCGCTTTGTACGCGGAGTTCAACCATCCCGGCGCGGTGGTGCCAGGGACGGTGGGCATCGTGTTCATCCTGCTGGCGATTTTTGCGCTCAATCTGTTGCCTACACGTTTCGCGGCGGTGGTGATGATCTTCGCGTCGTTCGCCCTGTTCGCGCTGGAAGCCAAATTCGCCACCCACGGAGTTCTGGCGATCGGCGGGATGGCCACCATGGTGATGGGTGGACTGCTGCTGGTGGATGCTCCCATTCCAGAGATGAGGGTCCACCTGCTGACCGCGCTGGCGGTGAGCGTTCCGCTGGGCGCGATCACGGTGTTCCTCATGAGCATTGCGGTGAAAGCGCGGGCCAACAAGGTGGTGACCGGGGCGCAGGGACTGGTGGGCGAAGTTGGCATTGCGCAGACCACAATCTCTCCGCGCGGAAAGGTTTTTGTCCACGGAGAACTGTGGGATGCCATGTCTTCCACCGGCGTGCCTGCGGGGCAGGCTGTCGTGGTGGTCGCGGTGGACGGGTTGCAGTTGCGGGTGGAACCCTCCGCCGCGGCACAGCGCACTCCGGCGCCGAGCATGGTCTGAAGGACTTTCATCCGTATTCGTTCTGGAGAAGACGAGCGCAAAGACGAGCGGCAAATGAAGACGATCTCACACGGGCAACGACTGATCCGCTGATAGGGGTCCTTCGACTGCGCAAGATGTTTCGCAAGCGAAACATCCTGCTTCGCTCAGGATGACAGGCTCTTGAGCATTGGCATCATGCGAGGCACTCCCATCACGCGGGAGATGCCGTATCCTTAAACCAGCTGCGGGATCTAAACCGCACACAGCGGCATTGCCGAAGTTGAGGCGCGGAGGCTTCCCATGGGACTGTCATTCTCGGCCATCGTTACTATCGTTGTCGTCCTGTATCTCTTCAGCTCGATCAAGATCCTCGCCGAATATGAACGGGGCGTGATCTTCCGCCTGGGCCGCTTGCTGGGCCACGAAAAAGGGCCGGGCGTGATTCTGGTGTTCGCCCCGATCGATCGCATGGTGCGTATTTCGCTGCGCCAGGAAGCCATGGAAGTCCCGGCCCAGGACATCATCACCCGCGACAACGTCACGTTGAAGGTGAATGCCGTAATTTTCCTTAGGGTGATCGATCCACGCAAGGCGGTGGTGGAAGTCTCGAACTACGTTTACCAGACATCCCAGTTCGCGCAGACCACGTTGCGTTCAGTGCTGGGCGAACAGGAACTGGACGAACTGCTGGCCCACCGCGAAAAAATCAATCTGCGGTTGCAGAGCATCCTGGACACGCACACCGCGCCCTGGGGCGTGAAGGTGACGAATGTCGAAGTCAAGCAGGTGGACATGCCCGAGTCCATGCTGCGGGCCATGGCCAAGCAGGCCGAGGCGGAACGGGAAAAGCGCTCGAAGATCATTCATGCGGAAGGCGAGTTCTCGGCCGCGCAGCGCCTGGTGGACGCTGCCGCCCTGCTGGCCAAGGAGCCGGTCAGCGTGCAGTTGAGGTATTTGCAGACGTTGACTGAAATCGGCGTGGAGAAAAACACGACCGTGGTATTTCCGGTTCCGGTGGACTTCTTCTCCGGCATTCAGAAATTTCTGGGCAAGCCTGACGGAGGCGGCGCCAAAAGCTGACGCATGTTTGCGCACGCTGTGCAGCGAGAGGGAATGACACATGGCGGCTTCTGAAGATACAGAGATCACGCTGGGCACGGGCAAGATGCTGGCCCTGTTCTTCGGGCTGGTGGCACTGTGCGCGGTGTTCTTCGGGATGGGATTCTCGCTGGGAAAAAATTCCGCCAGGCCTAGTGGCGATGCCCAGGCGGCGACGGGACCCGCGATACGTCCTACGGCAGTCAAAGCCAGTGAGTCGCGCGCATCCTCAGACCTGACGTTTTACAAGGCAGTGCAAAAGGACCCCAGCGCCGAGCTCCCTTCCAAGTCAGCGGATGCGCACGCCAGCGACAATACCCGGCCGGCGGCGGCGGACAGCGATGCGCCTCCCGATCCCGCAGCCCTGGCGGCCAGCTCGGCCAGCTATTACGTGCAGGTGGCGGCGGTCAGCAAACAGGAAGACGCCGCCGCCCTGGTCGATGCGCTCAAGAAAAAGCAGTACGCTGCCTTCGCCGCCAGCGTGGGAGGAGACAAACTGTTCCACGTGCAGGTCGGACCCTTTTCCGACATCAAGGACGCCGAGAGCGCCCGGGGGCAGCTGGTAAAAGATGGGTACAATCCCATTCTGAAGAAGTGACCCGAAGGTAGAGTTGCGGCCAGGAGTTCCAGATCTCCGTTCTCCGTATGACCTGTAAAATCTGAAATTTTAAATCTTCGAAACCTGTTCACCTGCTGAATCTCTGCTCCTTCCACGGATCTCCGTACATGTGATAACCGTTTTGCTCCCAGAATCCAGGGGTGTCATGTTCGAGGAATTCCAGGCCGCGCACCCATTTCACCGACTTCCAGGCATAGAGATGAGGGACGATCAGACGCAAGGGGTAGCCGTGTTCCGGGGTAAGGGGTTCGCCATCGTGGTGCGTGGCCAGCAGTACTTCTTTCCGGTCAAGATCGGCTAAAGGCACGTTGGCGGTAAATCCCTGTTCGGCGTGGATCAGAACATACGCCGCCTCCGGCCGGGGATGGGCCCGGGCCAGCAGCTCGTGGAAAGCTACGCCTTCCCAATGGTTGTCGAAGCGGCTCCAGCGGGTCACGCAGTGAAAATCGCTGCTGCGCTGGATTTTGGGGAGGGCATTGAACTCTTTCCAGGTCAAGCGGAGCGGCGAATCCACTAGGCCGGTGATGCGGAAATCCCAGGACTCGGGATCGAACTTCGGGACTGATCCATAGTGCAGGACGGGCCACTTGAGAGTCAGGGATTGGCCCGGAGGAAGCAGCCCCTCGCTCTTCTTCAGCTTCTCAAGCTGTCTGCGATCGTTGCCCTCGAAGAGCACCAGCCGACCTCCCACCTCGAACTTCCGGCGATTTCGAACCTGAAATGTCGACGTAGTATAAACGTGGACAGTTTGTGCCAGGCAAGTTCTTCAATGAAAAAGCTGATTCCTCTGCATACCTGATACGACCTCCAAAGCCACACCTAAGCCAATATCTTCGATTATTCCCATATTGAACAAGACTTAGACCAGGTTTGGCACTGTTTTTACGAACTTTTCTTTCCCTTTGTGACGTTCGTCACAAAGGCCGATACAGCCGCCAATTAGGATGGCTTCCCCGATCGCAGATATGACTCATCGCAACAAAGTCCAGTGGCTGCTTGCGTCCGTTTTACTGGGGACGGGCAGGTTGTCCGCGCAATTGCCGGTCAGCATCTTCGGCGCGAACACTCCCGCCATTGCCGACGGCGGCGATCCCCAGCCGATCGTGCTGGGAGTGAGGATATTCGCCGATGTACCCGGACAAGTTCTCGGCTGTAGTTTTTACAAAGCTGCGACCAACGTGGGCGTTCACGTGGTCAGCCTGTGGGACTCGGTGGGCAAACTACTGGCCACCCAGGTGGCAACCGGGGAGACGGTTTCGGGAAAGCAATTGGTCCTGTTCGGGTCGCCGGTTTCAATCGCGGCCAACCAGATCTTCACCTGCGGATACTTCGCCCCCGCTGGCCATTTTTCCAATGACAGGAACGTGTTCACGGCGCAGAAAACCGTTTCGCCCTTGCACGTTCCGATCGATGGCGGCGTCTTCTCGTATAGCACACAGGCGACCCACTGGCCGGCCAGCACCTGGGCGTCCAGCAACTATTGGGTCGACGTGTTGTTCATTCCAGACGGCGCATCGTTAACCTGGATCCGCAGCGTTGCCGTCACGACGACTGCCAGCACCGCGAATATCACCTGGACCAGCGCAGTGCCGTCCGATTCACAGGTCGAATACGGACCCACCACGGCCTACAACAACGTCAGCGTTCTGGAGGAGACCAAAGTCACTGCACACGCGGTCACAGTGAACGATTTGCCGCCTGGAACCACTTACCATTTCCGGGTGGGGGGGCGGGACTCGGAGTCAGTCCTCGTGGTCAGCGTCGACCATACGCTGGTTACGACTCCACCGCTGGTCATTTCAATTTCCCCGGCGCGGGCGACGATTACATCGGGCGACACCCAACAATTGATCGGCACGGTGACCGGTACTTCGAATGTCGCGGTCACCTGGTGGACCAGCGCTGGAACAATCAGTGCCTCGGGCTTGTTCAAATCTCCGGAAGTTGTTTCTCAAACTTCGATCCTGGTGACCGCTACCAGCCAGGCGGACAACAGCAGGCAAGCCTTCGCCACTTTGACCGTAAACCCGGCGGTTTCTGCGCTCACTGTGAACCCGGCGAGCTTGAGCTTTGCCGGACAAACCGGAGGATCAATGCTGCAACCCGCCAGCGTGAGCGTCACCGGCACCGGGGCCGGATCCCTGATGTTCACTGGAACCAGCGACCGCTCCTGGCTGGTTCTCTCCGCCTCCTCCGGAACCGTGCCTTCCGTGCTTCAGGTCAGCCCAAACATCCAAGGGCTGCCAGCAGGAATGTATAACGGGAACATCGTTTTGAATGGCGGCGGTATTACCAAAACTGTGGCCGTAAGCCTTCAGGTGACGTCGCCGCCGATCCAGCATTCGGTGGCGCTGTCGTGGCAGGCCAACACGAACCCCCACGTCGTGAGCTACCGCTTGTATCGTTCCACGCTTTCAGGTCTGTCCTACAGCCTGTCGGCGAGCGCAATCGGCCGACCAATCTTTATCGATCAAACCGTGCAATCGGGAGCGACTTACTATTACGTGGTGACGGCAATCGACGATCAGGGACAGGAAAGCGCGTATTCGAACCAGGCAGTCGCGACCATCCCTTAGGCGACTGACGCATTTGCAAACCCGCCATCGAATCGGACCTGTTCCGGGCTTGTTCGACGACTCGCTCCGCCCTTGCAGACAGAATCCACGACCCAGTTGATTTTGACCCGCATCGATTTATCATCTATTGATGATCGCTCGGGCAGTCTCGGAGCAGGAGTTGGATCGCTTGTTGCATGCTGTCGCCGATCCAACGCGGCGGCGGATCCTGAACGCTCTCAAGGAACAGGGTGGGTGTTCGATCGGCAAAGAGGTGGGATTGTGTGCCTCGGATATAGAACAGCGGATCCATCTGTCGCAGCCTACTATTTCCCACCATATGGCGATCCTGACACGGGCCGGGCTGGTGGAGGCGAAGAAAATCGGGCTTTGGGTATGGTATCGGCGGAATGAAGCTGCCCTGCGGGCGTTTGGGCGCACACTGCGGAAAACACTGTAGCCCGGAATAAATGTCTGCGTCTTGCGGCCGTCGCGCATTCCTTCCCTGCGCTCGGAGCAGGATGCCGCCGCACCCGCCGCACTCGTGCAAATCCCATGGCCGCAGGCGGCATTGGACTAACGCTTTCTTAATTTGCTCTCGCTGCCCGGAAAGTCTGCGGGCCCGCAATGCCCTCCAGCAGTTCTGAATCGGAACCAATTCCTCATGTGGGCTGCTGCAATCCGTCATCTTTTTCGACACGAAGTGTTCATGCTTGCGTGTCGGCAAATTTGATTTCACTCACACCGCTCCGGATATTTTCACGCCTGCAGTGCAAGCAATCAGGGTTAGCTCCAGCGCGGCTCGCAGCTCGCGAGGGCGAACGCGATGGCAGGTTACATGCCCTCAATCACAGCAGCGAAAGTAAGAACTCGCTAAGAATTCGAAACTGAGATACACGGAAAAGTATGCGTAAACAAAAAGGTTTTTCGCTGATTGAACTTCTGATCGTGGTGGCGATCATTCTGATCATCGCTGCCATTGCCATTCCCAACTTACTGCGGGCGCGCATCGCGGCCAATGAGGCCTCGGCAGTCGCTTCGATCCGGACCATTAACACTGCGGAAGTGACTTATCTCACCGCTTACCCGACCACCGGATACTCGATCACTCTGGCAGCCCTCGGTCCGCCATCGGCAGGCACTTGCCCCACTCCGGCCGTTGCCAATGCCTGCCTGCTGGACTTCAGTCTGGCTTCGGCTTCGGCCACGGCGTCCGCCAAAAGCGGATACTACTTTGCCGTAAGCGATGCCACCAACTCAACCACGCCGGTCTCCGGCTACACCGTGGGCGCGGCTCCGTCGGCTTTCAACAGTACGGGGGTTCGCCTGTTCTGCTCGATTGAAGACGGCGTGGTTCGGGCCACCCCGGCGCTTCCGGCGGAGCGCCGGTCGCGAGCACAGCCGGCTGCATCGCATACACCACGCTCTAGGAGAGGGAACGAACCGCTTGAGTGAGGGTGCAAACCTAAGGAGTATCGGAGCGATTCGATGCTCCTTGGGGGTTTTGTGGGCAAAAGCAAAATGAGTAAACCAGAAGGCTTTTCATTGATTGAGCTGCTGATCGTGGTGGCGATTATTCTGATCGTCGCTGCCATCGCCATTCCCAATTTGCTGCGGGCAAGGATTGCCGCGAACGAAGCCTCCGCCGTAAGTTCGATGCGGACCATCGTCAGCGCCGAGGCCACCTACCAGATGGCCTACCCTACAGTCGGCTTTGCCGCCACCCTGGCGCAGCTCGGCCCAGGCCCTGCCGGCTCCACCTGCTCCGGCCCGTCCCAGGCCCTGGCTTGCCTGGTGGACAGCCTTCTTTCCAACGCCACTTCAGCCGCCGCGGCGAAGAGTGGATACTTCTTCAACGTGGCGGGCATAACCGGCGGCTCCGTGGTGGTCAGCTACACGGCGGGAGCGTCCGCCTCCGGATACAACTCGACCGGTGTCCGTGACTTCTGTTCCATTGAAGACGGCGTGTTACGCTTTCAGAATCCCAGCGGACAGTCCGCCCCCGTGATCATATCTGCGACCTGCATTACGTTCACCGCCCTGCGCTAGCGCCCCAGCAGCGCCCGATTCCCTTCCTTATTACTCCCATCCTCTAAATCCCTCTATCACTTCTCTTCGCACATAGCCCGTTCATGGGTTCGGTTCAGAAACGGATCGGCCATTTCGCCTTGAAACTGGCTCGGTGAAATGATGAAATGACGTGTAAAGGGGCATGGTGAATCGCAAAATGACACAGATTGTCACCGCCACTGCCAAAATCTGACACCAATTCAGCCCCGTGAAACCAGGCTGACCCGGTTACGGCAATCACTAAAGATTACCTGGATACTGAAAATAAACGACATGGCTGTCCAAGAGGCCTGGTCCGGATATCTTCGAGCTGTGGTCTCCCGAATGCGAACACATTCCTCAATTGGGTCTACTTTAAAGACCAAACTAAAAATCGGGAGAGGGACAAACGAGATGCGGAAACAGAAGGGTTTTTCACTGATTGAGTTGCTGATCGTAGTCGCGATCATTCTGATCATCGCTGCGATCGCTATTCCTAACCTGCTGCGTGCACGTATTGCAGCTAACGAGTCGTCTGCCGTCAGCGCGATTCGTACCATCAACACTGCCCAGGTTTCCTATCAGTCGGCTTTTCCGACTGTGGGTTACTCGGTCAACCTGGCTCAGCTTGGGCCGGGCGCTGCGGGAACGACTTGTCCCGCTGGCGGACCGCTTCAGACCAACGCCTGCCTGATTGACAGCGTGTTATCGAACGCCATCACCGCAGGCACAGCGAAGAGTGGTTTCTACTACGACGTAGTGGGAGTTGTGGGCGCAGGCGGTGGCTTGTTCCTGACCTACGGCGTGGGCGCGGCTCCGGCGGCCTTCAACCAGACCGGCGTGCGCAACTTCTGCTCTTCTGAAGACGGTGTGATCCACTACAACGCCGGCGCCTCTGGTGTGGCTCCGCAGAGTGGTGGTGCGACGGTTTGCACCGGCGCTACGTATCCGGTACTGCAGTAAGCAGAGCATCAGACAGTAGTTTGGCGAAGTACCTGGGGGAGGGTACAAGCCGGAGCATCGGATGGCAACATCCGATGCTCTTTGTTTTTTTCTGATATCGATTCCTTGCCGCTGAGCTCTCCATCCTCGTGTCCAGCCCGAAACCCAGGCCAGCCGCAGGTTGCGGCCAGCAGGCAAGCTTTCCCGTCCATGATTTTCTGCAATATTCCATCTGAAACATAAGCCATTGGATTAAGATAGAATTAATGCCGCGGTGGCTGGTTTCAACCCAAAAAAGGAACCGGCTGAGGGAGGATTTCATTGAACTGTTTTGGCTTAAGTACCAGGTTGCGGAAACAGAAGGGTTTTTCACTGATCGAGCTGCTCATCGTGGTTGCAATCATCCTGATCATCGCAGCCATCGCCATTCCGAACCTGCTGCGTGCCCGTATTGCGGCCAATGAATCATCCGCGGTGAGCGGGATCCGTACCATCAATACTGCCGAGGTCACATACTCGACGGCTTACCCGACAGTGGGATATTCCACCAATTTGCCTCAACTGGGACCCGGGGGACCGGGTTCGACTTGCCCCGCCGGGGGGCCCGTCCAGGCCAATGCCTGCCTGATTGACAGCGTGCTGTCCAATGCCACGGCGCCGGGCACAGCCAAGAGCGGATATTACTATGGCGAAGTCGGCGTGGCGGGAGCGGGAGGCACCCAGATATTGACCTACGGGGTGGGCGCGGCCCCATCTTCTTTCAATCAGACCGGGGTACGCAACTTCTGCTCGTCCGAAGATGCGGTTATCCACTACAACGTGGGGGCCGCCGGCGCGCCTCCGGTTACCGGTGGCAGCGCAGTCTGTACCGGCGCCGCCTATCCCGTTCTGTAGGAGACGATCCCGCCAAATCTTGTCGCTTATTGCGACAAATAGTGTCCATCTTTTGAGCTGTAGCCTCTCCGCACCTATTCGCCTGAACCTTAACTTGCTGGATTTAATGCACTTACGATATATACCGGAGAGTGCCCGCCCAGGCTGAACATTGGCCAGCAAAATGCGATATTCATTCCCGAAATGGATTGCACACGTCCAAATGGGAAGGCGAGCTCAGGGTTCTCCTTGATCGAGCTTCTGATCGTGATCGCGATCATTCTGATCATCGCCGCCATCGCGATCCCGAATCTGTTGCGGGCCAAAATTGCAGCCAACGAGTCTTCCGCAGCCGCTTCGGTCCGTAGCATTTCTACGGCTGAGATGACTTATAACGCCTCCTACCCGACGCTGGGTTATGCGGCGGCCTTGGCAAATCTGGGCGGCCCCCCCGCCGGATGTACGCCCAGTTCCGTAACCGCTTGCATTGTCGACAATGTGCTTGCGACTGGAACGAAGAGCGGGTACACCTTCGTGGCGACAGGCTTTTCCGCCAGTGGCGGCATCAATGACTCTTTCGTGGTGGCGACCGCCCCGCTTACGTTCAACCAGAGCGGCGTTCGCAACTTCTGCATTGTTACGGATGGGGTCTTGCGCAGCAATCCTGGGGTGCCGGGCGGAACGCCAGCTCCAGACGTTCCGACCTGCCAGGCTTACGCCGTCGCCCAATAAGACATCGTTTTGGCGAGTGCCGGGAAAGCAGAAAATGCCATTCCGGGAGCCCGCGGAAAAGACCGGCTTTTTACTTTCGTAATACCCTGATGCCTTCGGGCATACCACCCCGCGTGTTGATTGCAATATAATTTTCTTGCGAATTCAGGAAAGCATCTGTCCGGCATGGCGGCAATCGAAATTCTCGGGCTGGAAAAAACCTACAGCGTGGGCTTCTGGCGCAAGCAGCCCAAGCACGCTCTGCGCCCGCTGAACCTGACGGTTGAGGAAGGTGAAATCTTCGGCTTCCTCGGCCCTAACGGCGCGGGCAAAACCACGACCCTCAAGCTGCTCATGGGGCTGATATTTCCGACCGCCGGAATGGCCCGCATTCTGGGCATGGCGGTCGACGATCCCGGCATGAAGGCGCAAATCGGATTTCTGCCCGAGCAGCCCTACTTTTACGACTATCTCACCGCTCGCGAATTGCTCGAGTATTACGGGCGCCTTTCCGGGATGGATTCCAAATCCCTCTCGGGCAAGGTCAACCAGGTCCTGGAGCGGGTGGGACTGCCCGAGGCAGGCGGAGTGCAGTTGCGCAAGTTTTCCAAAGGCATGCTGCAGCGCGTAGGCATCGCGCAAGCCATTCTGCACGATCCCAAAGTTGTATTTTTTGACGAACCGATGTCGGGCCTCGATCCCATGGGCCGCCGTGAAGTTCGCGACCTGATGGCGCAACTGAAACGTGACGGCAAAACGGTTTTCTTCTCCACCCATATTTTGTCGGACGCGGAAGCACTCTGCGATCGGGTAGGCATCATCCATCAGGGAGAATTGCGCGGCGTGGGCGCGGTCGCCGATCTCACTTCCACAGTTCATGGCAAGGTGGAAGTGGTCTGGCAAGGGACCATCGTGCCGGCATCGCTGCGGGCGCTGGGAGCGGAATGCCATGTCACCGGTAACATGGTGCGGGCGGTTCTTTCTGAGGCCAACCAGGACACGGCTCTCGAGGCTTTGCGGCGGGAACGGATGCGCCTGATCTCCGTGACTCCGGTGCGGACTTCCCTGGAAGATTACTTCATCCAGAAGTTGCAGCCGGCAGGCCCAAACGCGGGAGCCGGGGTAGGAGCCAAAGTGGGGGCACGGGTATGACCGCGCGCATCGTGCACATTGCTTCCAATACCTTCCGCGAGGCGGTGCGCGATCGCGTGCTGTACAACCTGATCGTCTTCGCCCTGCTGATGTCGGGAGCGTCGATCCTGGTCGGCCAGATCTCCATTGATATCGAGCGCCTGGTCGTGATCAACCTGGGGCTCACCGCTGTTTCCCTGTTCGGCATGGTGATCGCTATTTTCGTCGGTATCGGTCTGGTCTCGAAAGAAATTGAAAAGCGCACGCTCTATACCGTGCTCTCACGGCCGGTGCGGCGCTGGGAATTTATTGTCGGCAAGTTTTTCGGGCTGGCCGGCACCCTGGTCGTGAATACGTTTTTCATGGCCATCGGAGTCTTTGTCGCGCTGCTGTATGTTTCACATCGCTTCCAGAAGCAGGACGGATGGGTGCTGGTGGCGCTGTACTTCATCATTCTGCAGTTTCTGATCATCACCGCGCTGACCTTGCTCTTTTCTTCGTTCTCGTCGCCGTTGCTCTCGGCGGTATTTGCCTTTTCGCTGTTTGTGATTGGAAGCTTTGCCGAGGATCTACGGGGTTTTGCCGGCATGACCCAGGGTGTGACCCGCTGGCTGGCGACCGGGGTGGCCTACCTGGTGCCGAATTTTTCCGCCCTGAATGTCATCAGCTCGGTGGCCCATGCCAATCCGGTCTCGGGACAACTGGTGCTTTACAACAGCGCCTACGCCCTGACCTACGCGACCGTGGCCATCTGCGGAGCGGTTCTGGTGTTTGAGCGGCGGAATCTGAAATGAGCGGGTCGCTGCGAGTCACCGTCATATTCAGCGTCCTGCTGGCGGTGTCCCTGGCCGGGTCGGTCCTGCTGCTGCATCGCCTGGACCAGGTTCGTACCGGAGCCACGCTGGAGGAAGTTCTCTACATTTCTTCGCCCCAGGCGATCAAGCGCTTGAGCCTGGGCTACGAGGGCTTGCTGGCGGACATCTACTGGACACGAGTTGTGCAGTATTTCGGCAACCGGCATCACGAAGGGGCGCAGCGTTATGACCTGCTGGCCCCGCTCCTCGAAATCACCACTACCCTCGATCCTCACCTGCTGGTGGCGTACGAGTATGGCTCTAATTTTCTGGCTCCGAAGGCGCCCGCCGGCGGCGGCATGCCCGAGCGCGCCATTGAACTGGAGGAGTTCGGAATCCGCAACAACCCCGACGAGTGGCGTCTTTACTATAACGAGGGCTTCATCCGCTACATGGAATTGAAGGACTATGCGGGCGCGGCTGAGGTCTTTGCCCGCGGCGCTCGGGTGCCCAACGCTCATCCCTTCCTGGCCGTTCTGGCGGGGCAGATGGCGGAACACGCCGGGGACCAGCAGATGGCACGCATGATGTGGAGCACAACCTACCAGACCACGAAAGATAACAACGTGCGGGCCAATGCCGCGGCCCACCTGCGGGCGTTGCAGGTCGATGAAGACGTGACCAACCTGGAGGCGCTGGCCGCCCGCTACCAGCAGCAAACCGGGCACTTCCCTTCTACCTTCTCCGAACTGGAGGCAGGCGGGTTGCTGCGGGGTGCGCCCCGCGATCCCCTGGGCTACGGTTACATGCTGATGCCCGATGGACGGGTCGAAGTGCGCAAACCTGACGACTTTCCCTTCATCGAAAAGGGCATGCCTCCGAATTACGTCCCCCCGGCGGTCCCCAAGTTTCTTCCCTCTGACTAACTTGATGTAGGCGCGAGCGCCCCCGCTCGTGCGTCCTCATGGGAAATTGAGCGGGGATTGAAGATGCACGAGCACAAATGTGGGACCGGCAAAGCACCCCCACGCGCGTGATCGTTGGTCACTGGGCGGCAGTGGGATAGTTCCCGCACGAGCGGGGCGCTCGCGCCTACATCGAGTAGCCCATTCGTGCCATTCCCTTGCAGAGTCGAAGATCGTACTCTGTGGGTGAGCAGACTTCGGGGGAGGGCTGTTCGACGAGCGTCCCATGACTCTTTGAGTCTGGGACGTTTTCGTTTTTGGCGCTATGTGTTTTCTATCGACCGGCGGTTTACAATACCGTTAACTGCACGAGTGAAACCGCGCAGTTGTTCCCCGGCGCGGGCGTTTCGGTTATCCCGTTTTGGTTATCCCAGGTGAAAATAAATCTTATCGTGCCCGGTTTTCTCACACTTTTGCTGGCATTTCTTCCGGCTCTCGCGGCGAGCCCACCCCCCGACGTCCAAGCCATCGCTCAGGCCGTCGACAGCCACTACAACCATCTGCGAACTCTGCAGGCTGATTTTACGGAAACCTATCGCGGCGCCGGAATCGAACGGACCGAGTCCGGCGTCCTGTGGCTGAAGAAACCGGGCAAAATGCGCTGGGAGTACCGCACCCCCAAAGAAAAGTTGTTCCTGAGCGACGGCAAAGAGGCCTGGTTTTACCTTCCCGGAGAACGCCAGGTCCGCCGTACTTCGGTCCGCAAGCTGGATGATTTGCGCTCGCCCCTGGGATTTCTCCTGGGCAAGACCCGGCTCGAAAAAGAGCTGGAGGGCCTGTCGAGGGCCCCGGATGTGGCTCCTCTGGTTCCCGGTGACACGGTGCTGCGGGGCGTGCCCAAGGCCATGGCGGGTCGAATCAATGAGGTCCTGCTCGAAATTACACCCGAATACAGGATTGCCCGCATCCAATTCGAAGAGGCCGACGAATCGGTAACCGAGTACCGTTTCAGCGAGCAGCGGGAGAATGTCGAAATCGCCGATCAGCGCTTTCATTTTTCGCCGCCGCCGGGGACGGAGGTAATCGACGGCAATTTCGGACCATAGATTAAAAAGAGAAAGATCAGCGCGATCGCGCGAAAAGAAAACAAGGTGCTTAGATTCATACGATTACCACGTTTCCATGAAGATCACAGTTAAGTTTCAAGGTTGGGTTACCAGCGATACTGCCGAGGCCACTCATTAGGGCATATTCACCTCGGATTAATACTTCCGAATGTTAGACTTGGGTGGGACAAGGGTAAGCGGGACCAGGGCATGGCCCAATTTCTCGTAAAAGTCGCAGACGATCGTGGGCACCTGGCGCAGCAGGTGGAGCATGGTTACTCGGAATCAGAGGTGCGTGAGCGCTTCGTGCAGCAAGGTTACCTGGTTTACTGGGTAAAGCCGCGGGGGCTGTTTTCCGGCGGCAAGGTGCAATTTGGGGGAAGGAAGGTCAGGCAGAGCCAGTTTGTGATCTTCAACCAGCAGTTCCTGACCCTGATCAAGGCCGGGCTGCCGATTCTCAATTCTCTCGATCTGCTGATCAAGCGGCAGAAGGACGGCAATATGAAGTCCTGGCTGCAGAATGTTCGGGACCGGGTAAAGAGTGGCGAACTGCTCTCCGACTCCTTCGCAGCGCAAGGGGTATTTCCCCGGATCTACACCACTACGTTGCTGGCCGGCGAGAAAAGCGGAAACATGGAGGAAGTGCTGGGGCGCTATATCGCGTTTCAGCGGCTGGCGCTGACCTTTAAAAAGAAACTGGCCGTCTCCCTGGTGTATCCCGCGCTGCTGGTGACCATGGTGCTGGTTATGGTGATGTTTCTGGTCACTTATGTAGTGCCCGAATTTGCCAAGCTCTTTGAGAACCTTAACGCCCAATTGCCGACCATCACTGTCATCATGCTGGCTATCGGGACGAGGGCGCAGAAATACGCTCCCTACATGGCGATCGCCATGGTGGTGGCGGGAGTGCTGTTCTGGCGATGGAAGAGCACGGACCGCGGAGCCGAAGCGATTGATGCGACGATTTTGAAAGTGCCCTTGCTGGGCGACATCTGGCTCAAGTACCAGGTGGCCAATTTTTCGCGCATGCTGTCGACTTTGCTGGCCGGCGGTCTGCCGCTGGTGCCGTCGCTCGAAACCGCGGGGGCATCGATGAGCAGCCGGCGCATTCTGAATGGCATTGCGGAGGCGGCGATCCGGGTGCGCGAAGGTCAGACCCTGTCGGGCAGCCTGGAGCAGCAGAAAATGTTTCCCGACCTCTCGGTCGAAATGATCGAAGTCGGCGAATCCACCGGAGCTTTGCCGGCTATGCTGAATTCGGTGGCCGAGTTCTATGAGGAGGACGTACAGACCGCACTGGGAGCGACCATGGCGTTGATCGAGCCGGTCATTCTGATTGTGATGGCGGTATTTGTAGGCGGAGTATTGATTTCGCTTTACCTGCCGATCTTCTCCCTAGGGTCGAATATTCACTAGGGCGGAGGATGGGGCGGCGGAGAATGGGGCGGCGGAAGCCGGCGGTTCACCGGCAGCTTGACCCAGCGGTTGCAGGAAAGATTTGGAAATGGCAAAAACGGCGGAAACCAAACCGATCGTCGCGCACGGAGGAAATGGAGGGACCCGCGTGGCCCCCGCTCCCCACGTGGACGACCTGGCCAAAGCGCAGGATGTCGCGCGGCGGTATCGCTGCGAATTTATCGACCTGCACAATTTCTCGCTGCACCACGATCTGTTCAAGAAGATTCCGGTCGACCTGATGTTCCGCTATAACTTCGTGCCGCTGGATGAGACCGAAGATGGAAGGCTGGCGATCGCGATCGCCGATCCCAGCCAGTTGATGATGATCGACGAGATCAGCCTGCTGCTGGGCAAGCGCATCCTCACCAAAGTTTCCACCCTGGCGCAGATCAGCGAAATCCTGAAAAAGACGGAACAGTCGAAGCGCGTTCTGGAAGAAGCCAGCGAGGGCTTCACTCTGGCTGTGGTATCGGAGGACGAGGCCGGCGGCGAAGACAGCATTTCGATCGACCGCCTGACCCAGCAGGGCGACATCAGCCCCATCATCCGGCTGGTCGATACCACGATCTTTACTGCGCTGCAACGGCGGGCCAGCGACATTCACATCGAAACCCGCGACGATTCGGTATGCATCAAGTTCCGCATTGACGGCGTGCTCACCCAGGCCATGCCGCCCATCGGAAAGGAGCATCATTCCACCATCATTTCGCGCATCAAGGTGATGAGCGAACTGGACATCTCCGAGCGCCGGGTGCCGCAGGACGGCCGCTTCCGCGTCAAATACGGCACGCCGGAACGGCCCATCGATTTCCGGGTATCCATCATGCCCTCGATTCATGGCGAGGACGCTGTGCTGCGCGTGCTCGACAAAGAGTCGATGAGTGAGAAGTTCCACAAGCTGGTGCTCGACGTGGTGGGCTTTGACGCCGATGATTTGCGGAAATTCCGGCGCTACATCGCCGAGCCCTACGGGATGGTGCTGGTAACCGGGCCGACCGGCAGCGGCAAAACCACCACCCTGTACGCGGCGGTGAGCGAGATCAAGACCGAAGAAGACAAGATCATCACCATCGAAGATCCGGTCGAATATCAGATTCGCGGCATTACCCAGATTCCGGTCAACGAAAAAAAGGGGCTGACTTTCGCCCGCGGGCTGCGCTCCATTCTGCGCCATGATCCGGACAAGATCATGGTGGGCGAAATCCGCGATACCGAGACCGCGCAGATTGCCATTCAATCCGCCCTCACCGGGCACCTGGTGTTTACCACCGTGCACGCCAATAACGTGGTGGATGTGATTGGCCGCTTCCTCAACATGGGCGTGGAACCGTACAACTTCGTTTCCGCGTTGAACTGTATTCTGGCGCAGCGGCTGGTCCGGCTGATCTGCGAATCCTGCCGCACGGTCGTGCACTATCCGGCCGAAGTGCTGGAAGCCAGCGGACTCGATCCGGGACAGTGGTCGCAGGTGCCGTTCTACGAAGGCCAGGGTTGCATCGAGTGCGCGGGCACGGGCTTTCGCGGCCGCACCGCGATCCATGAACTGCTTGATTTGAGCGACCGCATCCGCGAGATGATTCTGGTCAAGAAACCCACTTCGGAGATCCGCCGCGCCGCCCGGGAAGAGGGCATGCGGTTCCTGCGAGAGTCGGCGCTCGACAAGGTCAGGCTGGGCATGACCACGCTGAAGGAAATCAACAAGGTCACATTCATCGAGAACATGCGGTAGGCCAGTCGGCGGTCTTCGGTCATCGCTCGTCAGAAAAGTAGACCTGGCAGGAAGGTCCTGTACCGGGCCGCCGAGACGGGGAGCGCTGCTTGGCTGACCGCGGGCTGCTGGCTGCTGAGTGCCGGCTGCGGAATGAAGCCGGCTGACCACTGCGTGCCGTGCCCTTCCGGTTATTGCAACCGCAGGCCCGGCCACGTTTTACTTGCTAAGATAAGCGAGAGATGAGTCTTTCTCCAAAGCCCGGATCCAGGCCCAAACTGGCTTGCGAAATCTCTGCCGACCGCGTGCTGGTGGGCCGCATTTCCGATAACGGCGGCCGCGCTCTGGAAGCCTGCGGATCGAGTGAGCTCGCACCCGGCAGCGTGGTTCCCGACCTAATCGAACTCAACCTGCGGCAGCCCGACGCCGTGTACGAGACCATTCGCGACACGCTGGATAGTGTAGCCGCCCGTTCCCATGATGTGATTGCGGTGCTGCCCGATGCCGCCGTCCGGGTGGTGCTGCTGGACTTCGAAACCCTGCCCGCCAAGCGCGATGAGGCCGAGAGCGTGGTCCGCTTCCGGCTCAAGAAATCCCTGCCCTTCGACGTGGACAAAGCCAAGGTCTCCTACCATGTGCAGCCTTCGAACGGGGGCGTACGCGTGATCGCAGCCGTGGCGCTGGCCAATGTCATCGCCGACTATGAGGCGGTCTTTCGCCAGGCGGGGTATCAACCGGGAGTGGTGATGCCGTCGATGCTGGCGGCGCTGGGAGCGGCCCATGCAGAGCAGCCTTCGCTGGTCATCAAGGTGGATGCCCGCACCACCAGCATCGCCATTCTGGACGGCTCCCAATTACTGTTGTTTCGCACCCTCGAGAACACGCGAGGCGTGACCATTACCGGCGAACAACTGGCGGAAGAAGTCTATCCTTCAGTGGTATTCTTTCAGGATACTTACCTTTTGAATATTGGCCAGATTTTCGTAGCCGGCCTGCCCGAATCGGGCGGCGCCGCGCCGGCGTTGCGGGCCCAGACCGGCGCCCAGGTCACGGACCTGGTTTCCGCCTCCCAATTGGGCGGAAGCGTGGGATCGATTCCCCGGTGGAGAATGGCCGGGGTGGTGGGAGCCCTGCTTTCCTGACATGCGCGTCGACATCAATCTCGCCACTCACCCCTATGAAGACTCCGGCCCCCTGTGGATGCGCTGGGGCGGAGCCCTGGCGGCACTGCTTCTCCTGACTCTGATTCTGCTCTATAGCGTGTTCTCCGGTTGGAATTCGGCGCGTAAAGATCGCGACTTGATCCAGCAGCGCGAACAGCAGATTGTGGCCCGCGACCAGGAGAAAGCCAAGGCCGAAGAGATACTGAATTTGCCGGCCAATCGCGGCACCCGCGATCGAGCCCAGTTTCTCAACGATCTGTTCCTGCGCAAGGCTTTTTCGTGGACCAAGGTATTCGAAGACCTGGAGCGCGTCATGCCTCCGCGGTTGCATGTGGTCTCCATCCATCCCGAAAAGTCGTCCGACAACCAGCTTCAGATCAAACTGGTGGTTGCGGGCGAATCGCGCGATCGCGCCCTGGAGCTGGTGCGCAAGATGGAAAGTTCACGGCGCTTTCAGCAGACTCAAATCGAGCAGGAGTCAAGCCAGACGGGACAGACTCCGGGCGACAATGTGCAATTTGATATCAGCGCTCTGTACGTGCCCGACCTCGAGACCGACAAGGGGGGTGCACACTGATGCCCGAAGCCCTCGATATCAGGAAGAAGGCGAAGATTGCGATCGCGGTCCTGCTGGTGTTGGACATCGCGGCAGTGATTCTGCTGTTTTCTCCCCTCATCGGTTCGGAGCGCTCCCGCCGGGAACAACTGGACGTGCTGTGGCAGGAGCTGCAGCGCAAAACCCACGAGGCTGAACCCCTTCGGGATGTGGACAAGAAGATCGCGGTGGCCAGCCGGCAGATTGACGATTTCTACAAGACCCGGCTGCCCGCGCAGGACTCGGCGATCTACGAAGAGCTGGGCAAGGTGGCGAAACAGAACGGGGTCAAGATCGGACAGATTCGGTCCAAGGCCAAAGACGTCGACCCGGTCGGGCTGCGCCCGGTGGAAATTCAGGCGGACTTTTCCGGAGACTATCTGCAACTGGTGCGCTTCATCAACTCACTGGAGCGCGACCCGCTGTTTTTCATCGTCGACAGCGTGGAACTGGGGGGCGAGCAGTCGGGCGTGGTCAAGCTTCAGCTGAAGTTGGAAACCTATCAGAAGGCGAGCGGTTAAATGCAGCTGGGGACCGAAAACCGGACCAAAACCATAGCCGCCGTCGTGATGATGGTATTGGCGCTGGTGCTGGTCGTAACCCGTTTCTTCCCCGAATCTCCGGCGTCCGCGAGGACTCCCATTCCGGCGGTCGCGACACCCGAGGCCGGCACCCAGCGGACCGCGGCGGTAAGAACCAGGCCGGGGAAGAAGCCCGGCCCCGCCCCGCGTTCCCTCGATCCCACGCTTCGCTATGACTGGCTGAAGGCCAGCGAGGACACCCAGTACAAAGGAGTGGGACGAAACATCTTCCGGGCCCAGGTCGAGATTCCAAAGCCCATCGTGTCGGTGCAGAAGCAGCCGGTTCCAGTGCCGCAGGGCCCGCCTCCGCCGCCGCCCATCAATCTCAAGTTTTTTGGTTTTGCCAATAAGCCGGGCGAGGCCAAGAAGGTTTTTCTTTCCCAGGGTGAAGATGTTTTCATTGCGGGCGAAGGCGACATCGTCGATCGCCGCTACAAGATTCTGCACATCACTCCGGTTTCGGTAGAAGTAGAAGATGTGCTGAACAATAACCGTCAGAGTATTCCGTTGACGCAGGGATGAGGCGGTCGTTTCAGCGCAACCCGGCCGACGAGTTCGACGATGCGTCTAATGGCGAATGGCCAATGACCAACGACCAAAGACCAGCGACCCGTACCCCATGACACACCGTTTTCACAATAGCCGCTCGCGCCCGCGTCCCCGTCGTTCCGAGCGTGGCTATATCCTTCTGATGCTGATGCTGTTTGTGACCCTGCTGGTCATTGCGGCCGGCGCTCTCGCGCCTACGCTTGCCTTCCGGGTGCGGCGCGATCGCGAAGAAGAGATGATCCATCGCGGGGTGCAGTATTCGCGCGCGATTCGCCGCTACGTCAAAAAAACTGGACGCTATCCCAGTCGCCTCGAAGACCTGGAAAATACCAACAACATTCGCTTCCTGCGCCGGCGCTACAAAGACCCCATCACCGGGAAAGACTTTAAACTGCTGCATGTGGGAGAGGTGCAACTCACCGGCGCTGTGGGCATCGCGGGAGCAAGCCCGATCGGAGGCAGTGCGGCCCTGGCGGGAGGAGCGGCACTGGCGGCCGCAGCCGGCACGGTGCTGGGAGGAGCGCAGACCATTCCGGGCGCTCCGCCTGCCACTACTACCAAGGAGCCGGACAGCAACCCGGGCCAGGATGCAACTCCGGACAGCACGCCGGCGCCGGATCCCTCCAAATCCGACTCCAGCCCGTCGAGCGGGGGGATTGGCGGCAGCCAATTATCCAGCACAGTTTTTGGGGGAGGCCCGATCGTAGGGGTGGCCAGCACCAGCAAAGCCCTTAGCATTCGTGAATTCAATCACAAGAATCACTACAATCAGTGGCAGTTCATTTACGATCCCACCATGGATCGCGGCGGCCTGATCACGACCCCGGCGCAGCCCGCATTGCAGAGCGCAGTCCCGCTGCAACCCCAGAATTCATCGGGCCCCAACTCAGCCGGAACGCAGGGATCCTTTGGCGGGATGCAGAGTGCGCCGCCTCCAGCCCAGCCGACGCAGCAGCAATAGCTTGATGACAGCTTAAAAATCCACGCCAATGGAGAGATCGAGCGAAGGACGCCCGTCCGCCGCTGTGCTCGCGCTCAATATCTTGCCCGGACTTGTGGTTTGAGCGCTTGATTTTTCGCATCCACGACACGTTGCATTTCAATCACGCCAATCCACTGGCCTTTTCGAGTCTTGATGTAGACCACATTTCCTCCCAGGATCTGGGCCGCGGCAGCGGGGAGCAGGTCGCGGTGATAATCGAAAAACCGTTCCTTCCAACTTTGCCACAGGCGCCAGTGCTCGAGCAGAGGATGAGCGGGCTCATATTTCGTGGAGAACACAAGCGCGACTTCAAAGTCAGAGCCGGCGTCGCCGGAGTGCAGGTCGGCGGCCGACATGAGCTGCTCGGCGGAAAAATGCTCAATGCGCACCACGCGCATGGGGCGAGTGACGTAGCCCAGATACGCACGCGTCAGTTCGGCGCTGGCCGGCCAGGCGGTTAGCACGCGCGCCGTGGGGTAGCGGGCTTCCAGGAATTCTTCGGCATGCTGGTGCAGGAGGATATAGTCCCGGTACGCCAGATTGTCTTCCGGAGCAAACCCGTAAGGCGGATTGATGAACCATCCCGATACAAACATCAGCGCCACAATCGCCACCACGGCCCACGACAGTCGTACCCTGCGCCAGAGCGTGGAAACGCAGATAAGAATGACCAGCGGCACCACCGGCAGCATGTAGCGCGCCAGCTCCGCGCCTCCGATCATCGCCATGGCGAGCACGTACGCCACAATCACCGAGAGCATGGCGAACTGGGCATCGAGGACGATCCGCGGACGCTCGCCGTTGTGCTCGCGCAGCGGAGGCAGCCACATGGCCAACAGCGTAGCCACGGTCAACAGCAGCAGATTGAAGTAGCCCGCGGTTTGCCACAAACGAACCAGCAGGGCGAGCACAATCCGCAGAGGCTGAAGCGTAGCTTCGACGTTGTAGCGGAAGAACTCCGGATTACCAAACACAAAGCCGGTCCGCCGATAGTGAAAGATGTACCAGGCGGCCAAAGGGATCAGCGGGACCAGAAGCAGCACGGAATTCCGGCGTCCCAGCCCGACTTTCTCATTGGTTCCACGCAACCATGGCCGTAAAAGTTCCCAGGCAAACAACGCCAGCGGCGCCAGAATCGCCGTCTCCTTGGTCAGGCTGGCCAGGGAGAACCAGAGCGCCGAGCGCCATCCCCGGCCGGAGACGTAGGCGTGCAAGCCCCAGAACGTGAGCCCGGCGGCGGCCAGATCGAGATGCGCCAGCGAGCTTTGCGCGAAGAAGACGGGATAGAGAGCGGTCAAGATCGTGGTCGTGACCGCGACCTCGAGGTTGGTCAAGGCCTTGGCCAGGCGGAACAGCCCGAGCAAAGCAAACGACGAGGCCAGCAGCATGGCGGTCCGCGTCACCACCGGCGCAAAGCCGGCCACTTTCCACCACAGGGCCAGGTAGGCCATCACCAGCGGAGGGTGAGCGTTGGAAACGCTGGAGCGCGGAATCAGACTGCCGGTCAGCAGCAGATCGCGCGCCGCCGGCACGTAGTACCCGGCTTCATCCCAGAAATAGGGTAGACGCAACAGGGGGGCATGCAGCGCCATGAGCAGCGCAAACGCGATTGCAAATACCAGGGCGGGATGAAGGCCACGCGAAGAGTGGGTGACAGGCGTCAATGCTGTGGATGAATACTTTTTGCCGGACTAGTGCACGGGCCCGGGAGCCATCATACGCGGGTCCAGCTTGATCTCGCCGAATGTGCTCTCATAGCCCGCCACATTCTGCTGCAGAATACCCAACAGCGCCTTCGCCTGCTGCGGACTCAGATAGACACCCTGGAAATTGCTGACCTCTACCTGAGTCTCACTCTGCTGCTGCAAGGTGCCGAACACCAGGAAGAAATCCCAGACGTTGACCCGCACCTGTACGCTGTTAGCGTAATGCTCGCGGTACTCGGAAGTATTGGTCAGTTTGACGTGGGGCTGAGTTGGGTTCGACATAAGGGGATCAGTGTAACGGGATCGCGCCGGGTAAACAACGCCGGCCCAGCATGATGTCGTAAGAAGTTCGTGCAAACACATTGTGGCTCGGTTTGAACACAACCCCTGCTCCGGCGTCATCCTGAGGGACTTCAGTCCCGAAGAGCCTGGCGCGGACCGTCCAACGGCCGCCCATGCGGTCCATCCGCTTCACGCCGGATCCTTCACTGCCTGAAGGCCGTTCAGGATGACGCCTCCCATGAGAGGCGCGGTTGCCTGGGGCGAAAGCGGGTTGGAATTCGTTTCGTTTGTCCCCGCCTATCTTTTCCAAGTCTCGCAGACCGGCGTCATCCTGAGGGACTTCAGTCCCGAAGAGCCTGCCCTGAGCGAAGTCGAAGGGACCTGGCGCGGACCGTCCAACGGCCGCCCATGCGGTCCATCCGCTTCACGCCGGATCCTTCACGGCCTGAAGGCCGTTCAGAATGACGCCTCCCATGAGAGGCGCAGTTGCCTGGGGCGAAAGCGGGTTCGAATTCGTTTCTTCTGTCCCCGCATATCTTTCCGAGAACTCGCATATCCGATTCATACGAGGTCGATCGGGACTTGATTCTGGGGAAACGAACAATTTGATTTTCCTGGTATGTGGCGGGGATGGTAACTTACATGAACCCGGCTCTCGATCCTATCCTACGAACAATTGCGAGCCACCTGTGGATCGGCTGCTTGGCAAGGTGCAACCGGCGCACTTCCAAAGAGAAGTCGTCCCCACGACAAAGAGACAAGCGAAGATGCCAATCAGCAGGCGCGAGTTCATCGCTAGAGTAGCTCAGGCAGGCGGTTTCGGCGCGGCCTTCATGACCATGCACTCGCTCGGCCTTCTGGGCATGGTTGAGAGCGAGCAGCGGAAAGACTTTCCCCTGCCGGCATCGACCGGACGCGGAACGAAAGTGATTATTCTCGGCGCAGGAATTGCCGGACTGGTCTCCGCCTATGAGATGCGACGCGCTGGGTTCGATTGCGTGGTGCTGGAAGCGCGAGAGCGTCCCGGCGGGCGCAACTGGACCCTGCGCGCAGGGTCGAAGCTGGTCCTCAATGATGGGACGTCTCAGGACTGTACGTTCGACCAGGGAAATTATTTCAACTGCGGCCCGGCCCGCCTGCCCTCGATACACAAGACCATGCTGGGTTACTGCAACGAACTGGGCGTGGAACTCGAGGTCGAGGTGAATAGCTCGCGCAGCACCCTGCTGCAGAACGATGGCGTCTTTGGCGGCAAACCCATCCGCCAGGGACAGGCCATCAATGATACTCGCGGCCATGTTGCCGAATTGCTGGCTAAATGCGTACAACAGGGAGCGCTCGATCAGGCCTTTACCCAAGAGGACCACGCTGCCGTATTCGAATTTCTGAAGTCTTATGGCGATCTCGGAAAGGATTTCAAATACAACGGCTCCTCCCGTTCCGGCGACCGGCAGTTTCCCGGGGCGGGCGATCAGGTTGAAATTCCTGTCGCTTCGCTTTCTTTCCCGGATCTGCTCAAGTCGCAGTTTTGCAAGCCGATGCTTTTTGAAGAGGTGCTCGACATGCAGGCAACCACGTTCCAGCCAGTCGGCGGCATGGACCGGATTCCTTACGCATTCGCGCGTTCTCTGGGTGATGTGGTCCGCTATCACTCGCCTGTGACCGAAATCAGGAAAACAACCGACGGCGTCAGGGTGTTGTACCGCGAAGGAGAGTCCGGCCCGGTCCATTCCATGGAGGCAGCCTATTGCATTTGCGCGATGCCGCTCAGCATCCTTAAGGCTGTACCCAATGATTTCGCGCCCCGCGTGCAGGCGGCGATCGCGCAGGCCACCTACGACTCCGCCTACAAAGTAGCGTGGGAATCCAGACGCTTCTGGGAGCAGGACGCCGACGAGATCTACGGCGGTATTTCGTTCCTCACCAGCGGTCTGATCAATATGGTCTGGTATCCCAGCGCGAATCTGATGTCAAAACGCGGCGTGCTCATTTCCGGCTACGGGGTAGAGAATTGGACTGACTTTGGCAAGTTGCCTACGTATGAGTCGAAGATCGCGGCTTCCCGGGCAGCGGTGGAAAAACTGCATCCCGGTAAGAGCAAGGAACTGGACAAACCAATTTATGTGTCCTGGGGCAAGGTGCCTTATAGCCTGGGGTCCTGGGTTAGTCGCGGGCCCGAATTTCCTGCTCCGGACGATGCACCCTACTATGTAGGACCCTACAAAGAACTCATCGTTCCCGACGAGCGGATCTACTTTGCCGGGGACCACTGCAGTCATATTGTCAGCTGGCAGGAAGGTGCGGCGCTCTCAGCCCAGAGGGCGATTGAGATGATTGTCAGCCGCATCAGCCAATCGTAAGAAGACCAGTCTCAATGCGGGCGCAGGCGCAGGAATACGATCCCGCCAATCGGCCGCTCGCCATAGATCGGCTGAAAAACATCCGGCACACCGTACCAGGTAAATTGTCCGCCCAGCGCAGTCGAGAGATGCGGAATGTGGCCCACTTCCCTCTCGTAGCCGGCGGTATAGGCCTGAACCCGGGAAAAATAGCGCTCGGTGAATCCGGGTGGCTCGGGATTTCCATCCAGGAGAAGCTCGCTGGTGCGGTCCACATTTTCGATCCGGGTCCAGGCATAGTTTCGTCCCAGAAAGCGCAGAGTCGATTCCAGGAGAAAGCCGTCGCCGACGTTGCCGCCCGAAACATTCTGATTTCTTCCCCACAACAGCAGCGATGCCCAGTTCCCCATTTTCATGGGCCGGTTGTACTGGATTGACGCGGTCATGCGCCGGATGTCTTCATGGGGAGCAAGCTCCTCCGGACTGCGCAGCTGCGCAACAGAAAATTGCAGGCTCCAGTTCTGGCCGGGATTGGCGCTGATGCGCGCCGACCACGAGTCTATTTTTCCGGAGTTGATGTTCCAGCGCGACTCGTCGGGCTCGCGTCCGTGAAAACCGGAGGCCTCCAGGCGCAGGCTGCGGTCGGTGAAGCCCAGCGTAATCACGTCGGCGGCAATGTGGGTCGAATCCTGCAGATGATGTCCCAGCGGCGCAATCGGGTCTTCCGATGCCGACGCCCGATGCGGATAGGCCACCGGTCCCATCGCTGGATCGCCCATGGGGGCGGCGTACACAGACAACATCGTATGCTCTGACGCTTTGTAGTCATACAAAGCTGCGAGTTCCATAAAGAAGTCGTGAGGATGCTGCCCGTCCACGATCGGCCGGCCGAACGCGGTTTCACCCTGCTGGAAAAGCTCGGGGTAGCGCCGGTCTGACACCGTCGCCGGTTCGAAGCTGAGCATAGTCCTGAGCGTCAGCGTGCCCTTGCCGAATTTTCGCTGCGCCATCGGCATCCACCAGTTGGTGGAAAACAGTTTGTCGAATCCGCGCGGCCCGGTTTGCTGCGTCTCGCTCAGGAAGGCCTCTCCATGAAGCATCAACGTCCAGCTTCCTTTGGTCGTCATGAGCATCTGAATGGGTGTGGAGTTGGGCTCGGCGTCGGTGCCGGACGTGGCATGCCGCAGCAGGGATTCGACGAATGAAGCCGGCTTCATGCTCATTCCTTCTGCAGGCATCCCGCCCGTCGCCGGCATCTTCGCAGTCGATTGCGCCGGTTCGGACTGGTTTACAACGCTGCCACCAGTCTGGCCTGAGGCAGGCAGAAGTAAAACCATGAACAACGCGCTTACCAGAGCAACAGCAAACAGGCTCCGCACCAATATCCTCTGCACCTTGGAAAAAAACGAATGTCGAGGCTTTCCGGGCCGTAAGCGCCGCATCGTCACAGCGGCTCAGGGCTTCGCATCTTCCTTCGACACACCATACAGCACACTGCCGTGCGCAGGCAGAGTCACGGTCACTGAACTCGCTGACCCCAGATCCTTGCGTTGCCACAGGTCTCGGACTCTGTATTTCGCCGCCGGCAGGCCCACGTCCTTCCACGAATACCGGATCTTCCGACTGGAATCCTCCAGATTAAAGATGGCGAGATAATGGCCGCCTGCCCTGGGCGATTCCGCCACCCACGCCACTGTCTTGTCCGACGTGATTACGGGATGATTGCCGGAGGAATGCTGGTCTACCGCAATGACCTCAGGATTGGTGAGCAGAGAAGTTGTCCAGGCATCGGCTTTGGGCAAATCTCCGCCGACCATGAGCGGGGAAGGAAAGATGCACCAGAGCGTGACAAAAGTTCTCTGCTCGTCGTGCGTAAGCCGCGTGTAGCGCGGCTGGCCCCATCCCGGAGCCGGTCCCAGATATCCCAGCGGCAGCATGTCGGCATCCGGCCAATGTCCCGGTTGGGCCTTGCCCGCCCATTTCGCTGCGTTCGCGAACTGATCTCCCAAACCTTGGGGATAATCGACCGTGCTGTGCCAAAGGTCCCAGATATCGTTCGAAATCCGCCACATCTGAGCATACTTCCGCATCTCTTCGATCTTTTCCAGCGGGGCCGGCCCCGGCGACAGACTCAGAACAATCGGCCGACCGGTCTTGGCCAGGGCGGTGCTCAACATGCGAATCTCATCGCCCTTGTATGGACGGCTGCTGATGCAGTCCACCTTGATCAGATCCACTCCCCAGGCGGCATAGAGCCTGGCGATCGAGTCATAGTAGGCTTGCGCGCCCGGCTTCGAAGCGGCCAGGCCATAGTTGTCGAAATTCCAGGGGCAGGTATCGGAAGGGTCGGCGGCGTCGGCGGCATGGAAAGACGAACCTGCAATCGGCAGATTTTTCTCCAGCGCCAGTTTTGGAATGCCCCGAAGAATATGGATTCCGAACTTAAGGCCGAACGAATGCACATAATCGGCCAAAGGCTTGAAGCCGGCATCGTTCGCCGCGGAAGGAAAACGGTTGACGGCTGGGGTGTAACGACCGAACTCGTCCATACTGTACTGCGAGGTTTTGGAATTCCCTTCCGCCGTAGGATTGGTCACGAACCACTCCATGTCCACGACCACGTATTGCCAGCCCGATGATTTCAGGTGCTCGGCGAGCCATTGGGCATTGGCTTTGACATCAGCTTCGCTGACTGTGGTTCCATAGCCATCCCAACTGTTCCATCCCATGGGCGGAGTCGCGGCCAGGACAGAAGGTTGGACGTGAGTGGCTTCAACCTGAGACGGCGGCTCCTGCCCCAGCATATGGCTCGAACATAAAATCACTGCCAGTACGAACTGCACAGCCCGCTTCTTCATGAATCGTTCTCCGCCCATTCCCGGTACATTGCCTCTGGCCCGACGCGCAATCTCGATGGCGCCCAGCCCTTCGAATCGCCCTTTACCTCGCCACGCTGCTAACAGGCGATGGCAATGACCGGGGCTTCCCCGTTATTAAGGAAGGATTCTTCAACCTTACAAAAGCTTCAGCGAGCCGGCACGACCGGTAAAACCAGCGCCGACGGATGCTCGGTATCGTGATAAATCGTGTTGGTCGCTGAAACATAATTTCTGGCAAAGGCGGCATCTGCTCCTGTGTTCAGATTCCGGTCGAAGCGGGGAAAATTGCTGCTGGAAATCTCCAGCCGCAGCACGTGTCCCTTGAGAAACACGTTGCTGGTAGACCACAAGTCAATGGTGAACTTGTAGATCTGTCCGGGATTTATGAGGCTGGCTTTCTCCCGCGAGTCACGGTAGCGGGCGCGGATAATCCCTTCTGTCAGGTTCTGGGCAAATCCGTCCGGACCTACATCCACCAGCTTGGCGGTGAAGTCCGTGTCCACGGCCGAAGACCTGGCAAAGAGCTCAAGAGTGACCGGTCCCGTGATTTCGGTATCCTGCGCGAAGGCAGGCGTGTTGTAGATCAAAACATCGTCGCGAGCCTCGGCTGGACGCTGATCGCGTGGTCCGGGAGCCAGATGCTTGCTATCGCAGCACAAAGGTCCGCCAATCGTGGGAACCGGATTGGAAGGATCGTAAGCGTAGTGGTCGACAGGTTCCGACCTCGGAGATACGGTGGAAAGGCTGCCATCTCCGCGAAGCGAGTTCGCGCTCCTGGTGGAATGCAGAAAATACTTCGTGCTGTGCGCGCGGCTCAACGGCCAGTCGTCTTCCTCCCGCCATTGGTTGGCGCCCATGACGAAGATCTTTACCGGCTTGCCGGCAAACTCGTTCTGAACGCCTTTGAACAGGTAGTCGTACCACTTCAGAGTCACGTCGTCTTCGTCGAATTCGGCGGCAGCGGGTCCGAAGTCCACCTCGCCGATTTTTCTACCGCCTCCGGCGTGGCCTCCAATGGCAACGAAAAGATGCTGGCCTTTGCGGGCTGCATCGCTCCCGCCGTGCATTTTTATCCCGACATAATTGCGCAGCGATCCTCCCTGGAAAATGTCGTACCAGGCGGCAACCGTAAGCACCGGGACGGTGATGTCAGCGTAGTGATCCTCGATCGATAGCTGCTTCCAATAGTCGTCATAGCTGGGGTGAGCCAGCCAATCGAGGAAATAAGGGGCCAGCCCCGCGGTTGAAGAGGGGGCTGCCGAAGGATCGGAAAAATTGAACAGGGGGTAGCTGGAGAGCGGCAGCGTCCAGGACCCACCGAGCGCGTTTGTGTTCTTTACGACGCTACGATTGAAGGTGTCCTGGGCCAGCCCCGAGGTCCACGATTCGTTGAACCATTGTTCGAACGCTCCGCCCTGGTAAGTCCAGTTTTCATGATAGTTGCTGGCGGTGACGATCGGGCAGATGCCCGCCAGGTGCGGCGGATGGGCGATGGCGGCCAGCATCTGCGTGGCGCCCACGTAGGATCCGCCCCACATGCCCACCTTGCCATTCGAATAGGGCAACGCCGCCGCCCACTCCACCGTGTCATACCCGTCATTCGGTTCGTGCCTGAACGTGTACCATTCGCCGTCGGAGGTATAACGGCCCCGCACGTCCTGTACGACCACAACATATCCGCTCGCGGCAGCTTTAAGGGCAAAAGTCGCGTCGGAGTTCTTGTTGTACGGAGTGCGCTGCAGCAGCACCGGAAACTTCCCCTCCGCCTTTGGCCGGTAGATGTCCGCGCGAAGTATGACGCCATCGCGCATGGCGGCGGTGACACCCTGCTCGATGGTGACTTCGTAGGATTCCGCAGCATAAAGCGAACAAGTGCTGAGAACAAGACCGAGAACGGCCGCGTACCAGGCAGTTTTTCTTCTGACCATGAAGCAATCCCCCGTTTCGACGAGACAGGGTATCAAAGTTTGCGTCGGTTTAGAGACGAAATGCGCAATGCCCAGTCTACCGGCGATAGGCCGGGGCTCAGCGGCCGAAGGCGAGCGAAGTCGAAAGGAGTTGTCGCGTGCGGCCACAAGGGCCGGAGGAACTCCCGGCGTATCCGGAGCAGGGCCCAGCCGGAATTCAGAATGATCTATGCGTTAGCGGGCTTTGGTGTAACCGGGATTGTCCGGCCTGACTACTTTTCCCGCTAAGAATTCGGACATAGAAGTCTTTCGAGTTTGCCTGGTCTCTCACAGTAAGAAGTGAGTGGCGAAAAAGCTGCACAGGAGTTAGACGCTTCGACGGGGTGTAGACTCTGGGGTGATCGACGAAACAGCGCGACTTGACAGTCGTGCACTCCGATTCCGCCAAAGCATTTAGCTTGTTGTCAGATTGAGGCTCAAGATGAACGATCAACGAAGGAAGGAGCCGTATTCTGGAGTGCGAGATCAAGAGACCCGTGCGGCTCTGGATCGGCATTGGGCGGCGTCCGATGCCAACGATTTTGAAACGGAACACCGTATCTATCACGAGGATGCGGTGCTGGAATACCCGCAGTCAGGCGAGCGAACCCGCGGTCGACGCAACATACAGAACCAACGCGCTAGTCAGCCGAGCAAAAAGCGGTTTACTATCCGACGAATCATTGGCGGCGGTGATCTTTGGATCACCGAATTCATCCTGACATATGACGGCAAGCCGTCCTACACCGTGAGCATTATGGAGTTCAGGGGCGACAAGGTTGCCCGGGAAACACAGTACTTTGCGGACCCATTCGTGGCACCCGCGGGGCGCGCTCAATGGGTCGAACGGATGGACACATAATCTCGAGGCCGAAACCGATGGAGGAATAAGAGATGATTGTCGCCACCCTGACCGACGCGCTTTCCACCATGCCTAAAGGACTTTCGCCTCTTAACTGGCTTGACGATTTCCTCTACCTTCGGAAGTCCTGTACGTGCTCTTCTTTATCTGGCTGCTCTGCTCTGGTCCGGGAAAGTTCAGTGTTGATTACTGGCTCGCCGGCAAGTTACTGAGGTGATCGACTGAAGCAAATCGATGCCGGTCTCTTGGACGTTGGCTA
>JBOGLC010000085.1:0-13382 GCA_050746005.1 Terriglobales bacterium | reverse complement strand
GTCCCGCAGCGCGGCCGCTCCCGGACTCTGCACCCAGCCCGAATTGTGCACGCCCGGAATCGGTGGATGTTGCGGACCGAGTTTGGGAAATGGGTCCCAGCAGGAATCGAAGAGCACAAAGATCGGGCGAATGTGGTGCCTGGATGCGATGGTCAGAAAGGTATCGATTCGTTGCCGGAACCCGCCTGCATCCTGCTGCCACAGCAAATCGTGGAGAAAAACCCGCATCGTGTTCATCCCCAGACTCTGGGCCCAGCCCAATTCCTTGTCGATTTCCTGCGGATCGAAAGTAGCGGCCTGCCACATTTCAAGTTCATTGATCGCCGTTGCCGGAATAAAATTACTGCCCACCAACCATGGCTGCTGCTGGTACCAGGCGTTCGCCTTCTCTATCGGCCAACGTTGCGCGGCAGCGAACCCGTGGTAGGAGAATGCCAGCATCAGAAAAAAAACTATAAGACTCGAGCGCTTCAAGCCTGCCTCCTGCCCGTCATTGAAGTTTCCGGTGAATTCGAAATTTCATTTCAATGCCACGCCTGAATGTCAGATCCGCACGAAGTTGCAAACCTAAAGATGATCCACTAAGCTTGATTTCTCCGCAAGCCGGGATGGCGGAACTGGCAGACGCAGCGGACTCAAAATCCGCCGACCTTCGGGTCTTGGGGGTTCAACTCCCCCTCCCGGCACCAAGCTCAAGTCCGTGCGGGACGCGGCTTCCAGAGGTTTCAACCTCCAGCGAATACCCTGAACCGGCCTTCGAAATATGGCTTGTGACCGCCATTGACCGGAGACGGGTGTACTCGAGCGTCGTTCTTGCATTAAGAGTGCGAAGTCAGAACGCTGCTGATTGAAAACTCGGGCATTCCGAAATTGCGCGGATATCGCGCGGGCTACAACCTATGGGCGGACCGCCCATGCGAGACCATCCGGCTCTCCACCTACGTCGAGGTGGCCGGTGACCGTTAAACTTTTGAGGTCGAGAATAGTGACATAGTTATCGGGAGAGCACGCGACGAATGCGCGTCCGCCGTCGGGGTCCATTAAGATGCCAGCCGCGCCATGGCCGATATTCACGCGCTTAAGTTCCTTCCGCGCCCCCGCATCGTAGATGACCAGATCGCCGTTTCTCAAACTGGAAATCAGTACCAGCTTGCCATCGGGAGTGAACTTCAGCCGGTTGGCGCCGAAGATTTTCGCAGCGAGAGTGGACATCACTCTCTTGGTCGCAATGTCAATAATCGACACAGTGCCGTCCTGCGCATTCGCTGTCCACAATTGGCTGCCATCGGGCGAGACATCGAAACCTTCGTCGCCTTTGCCTACCGGAATGACAGTCTGATTCCAGTCCGTGCGCGGTTGAGACGCGCCCGGGGGAGGAGGCATGGCTCCCGATGGCGGGTGTACTCCTGGCGGAGGTCCCATCGGTGGCAGTACGACCTGCTCCAGAATGCTGACCGTCGCGGAGCTAACATTGGTGGTGTAGACCTGCTTTTCATCGGCGGTGACGTAAATCATGTGGGTCCGGTTCTGGCCGGTTCCCATGATCCAATCGACAGCGGCGGTTGTCGGATCATAGCGAGCGACAGCCTTCGCGCCTTCGGCCGTGAACCATAGCTTTCCGCCCACAAACGCCAGTCCGTGGGGGCCGTTCAAGGCTCCAGTATCGATGTCGGGCAGCGCTTTCTGCGCCACCAGATCGATGACGGGGAGCGCATGATATCGACCGCCGCCGTAGATGGACACATAGGCCGTCTTCCCATCTGAAGACGCAATCACCTCATGCGGGTCGGGCCCCACCGGGGCACGCGCAATGACCTGCAGCGTAGCCGGGTCCACAATGGCCAGCGTATGGTTGCGTTTCGAAAGCGCCAGCAGCGCCTTCTGCGGGGTGGACGATTGTGCAGCGGCTCCGAGCGTTGCGCAAAGGAAAATACCCAGCGCGGCGCCGGCAACAAGTGGTTCGATCGGTCTGCATCGCATGCTCTTGCTCCGTTTCCGTACTCTTCAGGCCGCCGTAGCTTGATTGACAGCAATATATCCCAACAACGCCGGTCGTGCTTCGTTCCCATTTGAGATCTCCAGGGAACGCGTCTGCCGACTGCTCGTCGCGAGGGCGCAAGGCTGTAATGCGAGTAATGGACTGTCAACTCAATCTCAGTAATTCGCGATTGGTCGAACCCTGTCGAACGCACTCAACAGCAAGAGGCGGCATGAGATGTAATTCATTTCGATGCCCTCAAAATCCGACGGGCTTCGACCCTTCGGGTCCAACTGCCCGTCCCGCCACCAATTCTCAACACTTCAGAAGATCAGCCCCGCAGGACCACGGCAGCCGGCGCTGGTTGACAAAACGACTTTCACTTGCAAGTCGGGTTGGACGGACCGAACACTGCTCTTTCGTGATCGGTGAGTCCGGTCTTCATCTGGAGATACATAACGGAAAACACCTGGTCGCTCTTGGGCGTGCCGGTGATGCTGACGCCCTTCGTACCGTCCGGACTCCACGAGGTGTCCTGCGAGCGGTCATCCCAAAAGGCGTGATAGAAGTGGTAACCCGGCAGGTGCCCCTTGTACCAGGCGATGGCCGCGGCAGTCGTAGCTCGGAGGAGGTACTGGTTGAATTGGCCCTGCTTGCGGCAAATGGTCAGGTTCATGGCATTGTTGCTCGCATGCAGGCCGGGATACAGCGGAAGGCCGCTCATCGGATCGTTCGTAGAGTCGGCGGCATGGGCGGGGGCCGCGAAAGCGAATACCGCCGCGCCGATGGCAATCAGAACCAATTTCATAACGAATGCTTTCATCTCATTCCCCTCACTGTTTGGATTTCATCGCCGTTCATAAATCGAAAAACTCGAAGCAGGGTCCCTCGCCTCGGTCGGTCATCAGTCAAGTGTCAACTCCACCCTCCGATTGCGTGCCCGACCTTCTAACGTGTCGTTGCTATCAATGGGACTGGAATCGCCATACCCTGCGGTCGAAAGCCTGATGGGATCCTCGTGATAGCGCTCAACCAGCGCCCGCTTCACGGATGCCGACCGCCGTTGCGAAAGCTCCAGGTTGTATTTGTCGCCGCCGATGTTGTCGGTAAAGCCCGCGATGGTGAGCCTCCAGTCCGGTTTGTCCGCCATGGCTTGCGCGATTTCCTTGAGCACCGGCTCGGACTCGGGCTTGATCGTGTCCTGGTGGAAGTCGAAGTAGATTCCATAGGTGATCGCTTTGTGTTGCTTCTCCAGTTGCTGCTCGATGGTCGGTTTTTTGGCGCTGGGGTACGTCACCTTGACGTAGCGCACGCGGAAAGCGTCGTCCTGCTTGAGGTCTTCGCCAAACATCCACGACAGCATGACTGGCGTCGCGGAATCGTCCAGGATGTAGGCATCGGTGGGCTGGTCGCGCGCGCATCAACCCTCCCGGACAACCTCGCTGCCGTGCGGGCCCGGAACATTAAAAGTAAGAAACTTCACGATCCGCATTTCGGCTTGGAGTCCACCACCCCGGCTGCAGTCGATCGCAAAGCCTGCGGGAGTCACCCGCGAGTTCGCGCTGGTTGCTAGCGCGAGACGGCCGGCGGCGAAATGTTGGCGTATTCGTAGCGGATGGAGGAATGCGACTTATCGCCATCCATGTCTGCATCGCTGTCCTGGTGCAAGATGACCCCCCTGCTCTTGGAAATCCAGACGGTCGCGTCGGATTTCAGGTATTCCGTCTCCGCGTGTGCGCTATACACACCTGCGGCTTCTCCGTTTACAGCTTCATCGCGCAGGTGGCGGCACGACACATTCCTGGAATCCTTGCGGTTTTCCTGCTGCTGCTTCAGCCAGTCTTGCACGGTCATCGGGCTCTTTCGCCAAGCGCCGCTGACTTTAACGTAAATAACGCCGCCGACGGATATGTCCTCTCCCGTACTGGTGATCGGCTTGCCGTTTTTCGGCTGCGTGACGTGGTTGGAGTAGCCGTGGTGCGGCGTGGCCATCAGCTTGTCGGTTGCGTCGAACACCACCTTGCAGTCGCTCTGCGCGCGCGCTAACGGTGAGCCTCCCCAAACAACTGCAATGAGGGCAGGGAGAAGGAAGTATCGGACTGGTCCGATCCACCTTGCGGACTTCATGTTTTGTGATTTCATTTTGTCTCCTTGTGTCGATTGACTGCCTGCTTTGCTCGCCCACCCCGCCGGAGATTTTGCTTGACCCAGTCGTCGACACTCGAAACCTCACTACGTAACACGATGGTAGGAGAAACTCCTGCGCATTCCCGCCTACACACGGTCAGCCAGCATTTTTGCCAGAGGCTTGATGGCGTCGAGCGAGCAGGGGCAGGTGGAATACATGATCCGAATCAGCTTGTCGCCTTTGCGGACCATCAAGATGGCGCCCGACTCGTCCATAGCCTGATCGCCAATACCCGGAACGCCCACTTGGCCAGGGCCCAAGCCGCCCAGCACTTTTGCGTTCAGCCGCATCTGGGCCTCGGCGCTGTGATTGTCCACGCCGAAGGTGAAGACCGGGACGTTGCCGTTGCTGTCGCTTCCCGTGTCGTGGCCTTCGCTTTGGAACACCTTGGCCATGCCTCCGGTAAAGCCCTGTATCATCTGCTGGGTCTTCGCATCCGCGCCGTTCTTGGCCATCATGGCGGTGATGTGTTTAGAGGTCATGGCGCCGGAGTCGCCCTTGGCGAGATAGGAGCACCCGCCTTCGGTCGGTTGTGTGGCGACGATCTCCACTCCGATGGCGCGGCCCACTTCTTCCTTGCTCAACAGGCGGCAGGGATCTCCGCTGATGCCGCCGTTGCTATCACTGTCGCTGGAGCCGCCGCTGTTGCCCGAAACCATTTTGGAGATGGAACCCATCAGCGAGCCGCCGCCGGAACTGGAACTGTTGTCGGAACTGGAGGTCAGGCCCGAGTCGCGAGCCACCTCGTGCACCTTTTGTTTTACCCGGTACACGACGTAGTACACGCCGCCGGCAGCCATAGCGCCGACGGCTATCACCACCACCGCGAAGCCAATGAGAATCTTGGTGAGAGGGCTGCCTTTGCCGGGCGTTTGAGGCGCGGGCATTGATTGTGGCGGCACCGGCGCCAGATCTGGAGGCGGCGATTGGGCGACTGGAGTGGCCGAGGGTTGCGAGGGCGGGGTTGCCGCCTGGCGCAGGTCAGCTCCGCACTTGTTGCAGAACGCAGTGCCGATCGAAGGAGTGCCGCATTTGTTGCAGAATTTGGCCGCCGGCGGATTCGCAATCACGGGCACAGACGAAACCGGCGGCGCGACGGGAACTGGAGCCGGCGGCGGGGTCGCAGGTTGCGGCGGTGGACTTGCCGCCAGCCGAGTGTCCGCTCCACACTTCACGCAGAATATTCCGCTGACTGGTGCTCCGCATTTGTTGCAAAAATTGGCCATATCGGATCTCCTTCATTAACTTCTCGTTGGGCGAGAGGCGCACCCGGACAGCCGGCCGGAGGCCGCGGCCACAACCTTGTTCAGATTCGAAAACGGCCGCATCCCCCGATTACGGCCGTCCCGAATCGATTTGATGAAGAGTGCTTCATCAAAATCATTACCCGAAGGTGCGCAGGTTCGCGCGACCGCCTCAGGTCTTTCACTACGGCTCGACCTTGTACAGAGCCACCATGCCCGCCTGCATGTGTTCGTCAAAGTGGCAGTGGAACATCCAGATGCCAGGGTTGTCGGGGACCATGTCAACCGTTTCCATCTGCGCCGGCATGAGGGCGACGACATCGGTGCGCCTGCCGTTCTGCAGCACGACGTTGCCGTGCCAATGCGGGGTGTGGGTGCTGAATTGCCCGCCGAGCGTAACCAGATACCAGCGCACGCGCTCGCCCTTTTTCATGGTCATCCCGGGCCCGTTTCCGTAGAGGAATCCGTTGATGTTGAACTTCACGTTGGCGACGGTGAATCCGGATCCAATCCCCGAGGAATTGCCCTGTCCGTCATCAGGCGCGAATTCGAATTTATTCACACCCTTCGGATCGGTCGTATAGGTCTGGATGTTGTGGTCCAGATACCAACTGCTGTTCTCATCCGTCAGTATGTACAGGCATACGAATTCGCGGTCCACGTCTTTGGGCTTGCCATCGGCATCAGCCATGCCGCGTCGTGTAACCAGGATTGCGCCCACTAAACCGCTGCTCACGTCTTTCGTTTCATTGGTGTGCGAGTGATAGAGCCACACGATCGAGCTGGGATCATTGGGTCCCGGGCCGGCGCGTTCTGGCACCTTCCAGGTATAGACATGAGTTTTGCCGGGCGGGACAGCGTCGTCTTCCTTGTCGGCTCCAGAGGTTCCGTCGTCGTAAGGTGAGCCCTCGGAATCTTTGCCGTAGAAGACGCCATGCGGATGCATGCTGAACGGGTGGGTGGCGTTGTTCTTAAAAACTACCCGGATGGTGTCGCCCACTTCCGCGCGCAGGATGGGCCCGAGGTTGCCCGTGTGCTCCCATTCCGGGGCGCGGGGCTTGAGGAGGGAGAAAGTGTCATCGGTGTATTCCCGGTAGATGGCCTTTCGATAAACCGTGCCGATGCGATGAGGGCCGCGCTCGGTAAAGACCTTCTCGTACCCCTCGAACTTCATACCCATCATTTTGTTGAGGCCGCTGGGAGCGTAGTCCCAGTCCACCTCATCCGCGGCGACATAATAGGTGCGCACTTTCGGGGCTGCTGGCTCTGCCCTGGCGGAGCCGGCGAAGCAGATAAGGATCGCCAGCAATGCCAGCATCGGTCGCTTTATGCTCTGACTCCACTGCGACGCATTGCCTACGGAATGACCTGCGCCAAGTTTCTCTGGTTTCCGGCTTGCGCTGCTCGTCGTATCCCGCATTTTCTCCCCCAGTCCGCGACTGGAGCGAATTCCCCTTCACGCCAGCGCCTACTCCAGCTTGTGCGACCGAAAGAATGTGGAATAAGTCACGGGGGGAGTCAATGAAACTGCTCTTTAAGCCTTCATTAACCGCCAAATGGCCGTCCAGCAAGGGTTTGGGCGGGCATCTTAACTGCGGTGCGGGGCGATTTAACGTGATAAGATTTGCCGCATCGCCGCGCTGGCGATAAGGATCATGAGCAGCCAAGCCCCTAAAGACGTACGCTACCGGTTTGGCCCGTTCGAACTCGACCCGGCCCAGGGACGGCTTATCCGCAGCGGCTCCCGGGTGAAGCTGCAGGACTTGCCGTTGCGCCTGCTGGCTCTGCTGGTGGAGCGCCCGGGCGAGATCGTTACGCGGGAAGAGTTGCGGCAACGGCTGTGGCCCGAGGATACGTTCGTCGAGTTCGACAACAGCCTGGGCGTGGCCGTGCGAAAACTTCGGGAGGCGTTGCGCGATGACGCCGATGCCCCGCGCTTCGTCGAGACCGTGCCCCGCAAGGGTTACCGCTTTCTGGCGACCGTGACGACGCAGGAACCGGGCGGAGCGGCGGGTTCCGGCAAGAGGTCAGAACCTGAGGCTGCGGAACCAGAACATCAGAGAAGCCTGCCGGGCACACATGAGTCAGCCTCCGGCACGGCGAGCGCTTCGTCGCTTCGCGGTCGCTACGGGATCATTGCCGCGCTGGTATTGCTGATGGTCGGAATTGCAATTTATGAATTTCGATCAAATCCCCGGCAGTCAGCGGCCAAGGTTGACGCTGCGGGGTCGATGCCGCGCATACGCGCCCGCCGCGCGGTCGCGGTCCTGGGCTTCCGCAACCTGGCCGGGCGTCCGGATGACAACTGGCTGTCGACGGCGTTTACGGAGATGCTGAGCACGGAACTGGCGGCGGGCAGCGGGCTCCGCCTGGTCTCGGGAGAAGACGTGGCCCGCGCTAAACGCGAGCTGCCGCTGGACGACGAAGACACCCTGGCCCAGGCCACGCTGGAGAGGTTGCGGACGAATCCAGGCGCGGATGTGGTCGTGCTGGGCGCTTACACATTACTCCCGGGCAAGACCGAGAATCGCATCCGGCTGGACATTCGGCTGCAGGACACGGCGGGCGGAGGGACCATTGCCGAGGAAGCTCTGACCGGCAGCGAGGACAAACTCTTCGAGCTGGCTGCGCAAGCCGGCAGTGAGTTGCGGCAAAGCCTGGGGGTGAGTTCTGTTTCCGCGGAGGCTGCCAGCGCGGCGCGGGCTTCACTGCCATCCAATCAGCAGGCGGAGCGCTTGTATGCGGAAGGCCGGGCCAAGCTGTGGGCATTCGATTTTCTAGGGGCCCGCAACCTGCTGATCAAGGCGGTCGCCGCCGACCCCAACTATCCCCTGGCCCATTCCGCGCTTTCCGAAGCCTTCTGGCATGAGGGTTACGTAGGCAAGTCTAGAGCGGAGGCCCGGCAAGCCGTTGACCTGTCTCAGCATCTGCCGCAAGAGGAACAATTGCTGGTCGAAGGCCAGTACCGGCGCGCGATTGCGGACTGGCCCAAGACCGTTCAAGCCTATCAGACGCTCTTCCATCTTTTCCCCGACCGTCTCGACTATGGCTTGTTGCTGGCATCGGCACAGATGAACCTCAAGCCCGCTGATTCGCTGCAAACCCTGGACCGCCTGCGCCACCTTCCGCCACCGGCTGGCGACGACGCCCGCATTGACATGATGGAAGCTTCGGCCTGGATCAATACTGACTTCACCAAAGCTCGGGCGGCGGCGCAACGTGCCATCGATAAGGCCAGCGCCCAGGGGTCGCACGTTCTGGTCTCGCGCACCTACGGGATTTTGTGCCAGCAAGGGCCCTCGATTGGGAATTCAGCCGACGCCATTCGCGACTGCCAGATCGCATTGCAGAGCTCCATCGCGGCCGGAGATATGAATGGCAAGGCGATGATGCTGACCGACCTGGCCGGCCTGTACTACGAGCAGGGGGATCTTAGCCGGGCCGAAAGCCTGTGGCGCCAGGCCATCCAGGAGTTTCGGCAGATTGACAACCCGGATGGTGTGGCGACGGCTTTAAGCAACTTGGGCGGCGTTCAACTCGTGGAAGGAAACCTGGGCCAGGCCAAAGCGCTGCTGGAAAAGTCGATTCCCAGCTATGAGGACGTAGAAGACAAGGAGGGCGTGGCTCTGGCCCTGAATAATCTGGGAGATGTGTCGCAGCAGCAGGGCAATCTGCAGGCCGCCGAGACCACCTATCAGCAGGCGAAAGCGACGGCGCAGGAGATCGACGATAAGGACGCGATTGCCTACGTGCTGACCGGTCTGGGCGACGTTTTCACGGCTCGGGGAGATCTTGCGGCCGCTCACAGCTCTTACGAACAGTCTTTCTCGATGAGAGACCACGCGGGCGAAAAACAAGCGGCAGCGGAAACCCAGGTTGCCCTGGCTCGCCTCGCCGTCGAAGAAGGTCACGCTGCCGAGGCTGAAGCCGCCATGCGCAGGGGCAAGGAACAGTTTCACCGCGAGCACCAGGCCGATGATGAACTCTCTGCCAGCGTAATGTTGACCCAGGCCTTGCTCGCGGAGGGCAAGTCCGCAGATGCGAAACACGAGATTGAATCCATTGAGCCCCTGGCGGCCAGGAGTCAAAATCGCCTGGTCCGGCTGCAGTTTGCTCTGGCTTCTGCCCGGGTCGGGCTCGCCGAGGGCCAACTGGACTCCTCCCGGATGCATCTGAACCAGGTCCTGAGCGAAGCCCGCCGGCGAGGATTTCTGGGTATTGAACTGGAGGCCCGCCTCGTCCTGGCGGAGTTGGAAGAAAGATCGGGACAGAGCGCGGCGGCGCAAGCCCAACTCCTTTCTCTGGAAAGAACCGCCAACACCAGGGGGTTCGGCCTCATTGGGCACAAGGCGGCTGCCATGACTCGAGAGCATGGCTGGGGCCAAAAAACATCGCGCTACTTTCCCGCCCAACGCTGAGAGCGTCGTCTTACCCCTCCCATTCTCGGCATAGACGAGGGTCAGACGCGCGAGGACCAGATTTGCATCCGCGCTCAGGAAATGGAATGGACCGGATATCCGTATGAAGATTAAGTAGGACAGGTTGGGTGGCGAAGCGGAAAATATCGCTATAACGAATTGAATATATTCATTTCGTTATTGATCTCCGCTCGGGATTCGAGAAATCTGGGGTACGCGCGCCTTCAATTCTAACTTCACTCCGGAATCATGAAATCCCAAACCCTGCCGGAGGCCGAGCCTCCCGACCGGTTGCCGCCGTGTGCGCCCGCCATCGTGTTGCTCTGGCCCGTGCCCATGAAGAACGCGTATTCCCCCGGCTTCAGGCCTTCGTCCAGCAACGTGACTTTGTACACCCTGATCCCGATGTGTTCGGCGCGGAACGGGATTTCCTTATCCTTTTGCACCCCGGACTTGCCGCCCGTAATGCCGCCGAAGGAACCGATCTGGAATTCCCGGTGATCATTTTTTTTGTTGAGTTTGATCAACACATAGTCGGATGAGTCGTCTCCATCGGGAACGTACAGGTAGAAAATCGGCTGGCGGTCCCGGACAACATTTTTCGAGGTGTGTCCTTCGATGGTCGCATCCCAGTGCTGATTCCTCAGTCCGTTCGAGAAAAAACTGCCGGCTTTGCCGCCCGTCTTGGTGTTTGTCACCGCCTGGCCCTGAACGCGCACAAACTTACCTTCGTTGCGCCAATATACGCCTACCTCCGGCGGAGGGAGATCCGGGTCCACCGAGATCGGACTTGTGCTCACTACGACCGGCGCCGGCGGAGGAGCGGGTTTGATCATGACTTTAATGACCGAGTCGGAAACGTTGGCGGCTTTGAGTGACTTCAATCCATCGACGCTGGTGTCAAAGCTGATCGCATCAGGTCCAGCCTCGTACGCTTGGCGAATCTTGGCAATGATCACGTCGTCGGAAAGGCCCAGCTTCGCCATCTCGATAACATCCTGGTTGGTGAACCGCTTGCGCAGCATCGCGCCTTGCTGGCCGCTTGCAACCCGAACTGCCACCAACAAAACCAGCATAGAGAGCAGAGCCGCCATTGCTCGCCGATGAGAAATTTTCATGGTTGATCACCTTCCAGGTCGGAGCGGCAGGGATTATACCCCACGTTTCGCGCTGCTGGCATATCGGTTTTTGTTCGCCCAGGCAGACACCATGGTCGATCACTTTCTCGCGGCGATGGCGCCATGGGCTTAGCTCTGGATCACAAGGGGAGCGGAAGACGTGAGTTCCGATGCCGAAGCCCAGCGCCGACGGAGGAGGACGGCTCGGGCGGCGAGGCCCGCTTTTGAATCCACACCTGGCCCTGCTCAAAGGTTCACAACTGACTTGAAGGAGGTTCGCCCGGCTGACTGAGTTCAGTGTTTCGATTTGTCCGATAACCCGGCTGCGTGCTCATTCTGCTGGTGATCTTTCTTGTCGTCGCGGTCGCTCAAGTCCAGACCGAATTCGGGATGCTCGTAGGTGCCCGTGATCTTGACCGGAGCGACATAATCGCCGCGCTTCTTCTTGAAGAAGGGGTCGAGGACTTTTAACATCAGGGCTCGCATCCCGTGAGTTGTCTTTGAGACCTCGGAATCGGTTCGCAGAGTTCCATGAAGATCAATCTTCTCGGTGATCAGGTTGTAGGTTCCCTCCAGCCGGGCCTCTGCACCAGGAACCGTGAATGAAAGATTCGAGAACCTGGCTGTGCCGTTTCGAAGCAGGACGTGTCCCTTCAAGTCGGAGAGAACGGTGGCAGGATCCTCGTCTTCGTCTCCACTTTTTTCGGCCTCATGTTTTTCGGCTTCCGGATGATTGTCTTCCCCCCGAGCGCCCTTGCTGAGACTGTTGACTCCCTGCTGGGTGTCGGATTTGGTGAAGGTGCCCGCATCAATTCCAAAGTCACCTTGCAAATCCACTTTCTTGAGAAAGGAGCGTTTTTCCGGCGGGATGGAGATGTTGGCTTTGAAGCTGACTAAGCCGGACATCGGGGCCCGCGGCGACTGGGCGAAGAGCAGAAGGAGGTCCTGAATTCGTCCTTCTTTGGCTGCCAATTCGAGTGTGGCTGCTTTGCCAGTCTGGCCTGGTTTGCCCGCGATGCTGCCATTCGCCGACACTGCCGTTTTCCCGAAATTTGCAGTCACGTCCTTAAGCAGAGTATCTCCGTTTTCACCGTTTACCAGGGCATGGAAGCGGGTCTCCAAATGCACCTGGTGGGAGCTCATCGTCACCGAAAATCGCGGGACGTCGGTGTCGCCTTCAACCTCGACGCGATTGAGCACTCCGGTGAACTTGCCCGAGGATGAAAGCAGACCACTAATTCCGCCGAAGGCACCCAGGTCGGCGTTTTGAAATCGATAATCTCCCGACACCGCGGTCTCGCCCACCTGGTCCTGGTTCCACGGACCAAAATTCCCAGTGGCGGCTATTTCACCAGGCGGTTCCGGATTCGAAAACCTCGATTTAAATGACGCCGGGCCAGCGCTCCCGATCCGGCTGAGCATAAGCTCATGGAACTTAAACTTGAGCGACTGCTGGTTGGCCTGGCGCAACCCGACTTCGAGAATCGCTCCGTCTGCGACCAGGTTGTCGATTACCACCGCCGATCGTGGCGGTGCTTCGAAGTGCTCGGTCCCCAGCGGTGGTATCAGAACGTGCATGCCCTCCACCAGGATGCGGCGGACGTGCCCGGCAAAGAGGCCGGGCAAGCTGCCTTCAACCCGCATTCTGTCGATGGTCATCAGGGGCGGTGCGCCGGCTTTTGGATTATGTTGAAAGACGACGTGTTCGAGAACGCAGCCTGGGCGCGGGAAGTATGTCCCGTGGAAGGCTCCGATGCTCACCTTGCTGAGGCTTTCGTCTTCCAGATCCTTCAGCACGGCGGCCCGGCGGAATGGCCAATGCGTCACCACAAAGACGAACCCAGCCAGGAAAAGGATCGCGACGGCAATGATGGTCACCGTAAGTTTTCGTGACTTCTGTATTGGCGTAGGTGTCAGAACCGCAGACATTGGTTAGCGTGGCGCTGGGTCTTGGAAGCGAATTGCAGGGTATGGGTTGTCAGCTCATTGGGCTGGTAAAAATCTTCCGCAATGTTAACCGATGCTGAAATGCACCAATCCTGTCGCAACTGGCATCCTCATCCGGATGTGAATCGGAAACCCCTTGTGGGCTTTTCCTCAGCGGTCAGCCATTGGTCATCTTGTCATCGAGGACACTGGTTGCTAACGTGGATACAGTTTGCAGCATCCAAGACAGAGCCGTGGCAGCCTGGATCGAGGGCACTTATTGGAGGACACAAATTCCAGGGAGAAGCAGCCGGAACTCGAGGAGAACAGGCATGATTGGACGCCGTGAGGCATCTTCGGTGAGAGCCTTAGCCATCGTGATGGCGTTAATCCTGGCTGTTGGCTGGCCCACCCAGCTCGCGGCCTACGCCGTCCTGGCGCACGAAGCGATCATCGATAGCGCCTGGAACGCCAACATACGTCCCTTGCTCTTGAAACGCTTTCCTGGTG
>JBOGLC010000084.1:0-3085 GCA_050746005.1 Terriglobales bacterium | reverse complement strand
GAATTAAGCCAGGCGACAAGTTGGAATACGAAGTGGAGGGAGACCGAGCCACCATTCGTGTGCATCCCGGCATTCGGTCACTCAAGGGCGCGCTCGCCAGCAACAAGGGCAAGGGGATGTCTTTCGCTGAAATCCGCCAGGCCGCGGCCGAGGCTGCGCGTCATGACGGTAGCCAGTGAGCAAGCAAAGACTTGTCGACACCAATCTGATTGTCCGCTATTTGGTACAAGACCACGAGAAACATGCCAGAGCAGCCGGCAGGCTGTTCGACGCCTGCGATCGGGGCGACGTCGTCATCGTGGTATTGCCGGTCGTTCTGGCAGAGTGTGTGTTTGTGCTTGAGTCTTTTTACCAGCATGCACGCGCGGCTATCGCCTCCGCACTCGGAGGCCTGATCTCGAGTCCTGGTGTCGAGATCGGTGAGGTAACCGTTCACCTGGACGCTCTGAACCGCTATAAGGGAACAAAGACTCACTTTGTCGACTGTCTGATCGCCGCCACCGCGGTGGCTAAGAACCTACCAGTATCGACCTTTGATCTGGACTTTCGAAAGTTTGGCGACGTGCGGGTGGAAACTGATTAGTTGCTTCCGGCACTTCTACAGGGCTGAAAGAATGGCTCCTCAGGTAGGACTCGAACCTACAACCCCCCGGTTAACAGCCGGGTGCTCTGCCATTGAGCTACTGAGGAGTGTTGTGGGACGCGTCAGATGATGCGTCGCCTGCGTTCGCTATTTATATTAGCATCCGGCCGGGCTGCCTCAAAACTTCACCCTCCAGTTTTTGATAGGCTAGTCTTTCTGCGAGGTAATTATGCCGGGAGGGTGGCGTTTGCTCTGGATGATTGCCGGTCTGGGTTTGATGGTTGCCGTGACGTGGGCGGGGGACAACCCCTCTGCCAGCACCAGCCCATCCGCCGGGCCGCCCAAGGCCAAGGTGGACGCGGTCGTAGACACGATTCATGGACACAAGATCGCCGATCCCTACCGCTGGCTGGAGGATGCCGGCAACCCGGACTCGCAGGAATATGTGCGCCAGGAAATGGCGTACACCCGCAGCCTGCTGGATCCGCTGCCGGGGCGCGACCGCATCCATGAACGGCTGACCCAGTTGCTTTCGATCGGCACGATCGGGACGCCGCAGATCGGCGGGCCTTACTTCTTTTATACGCGGCGAGACGGCACCCAGAATCAGCCGGTGCTTCTGGTGCGTGAAGGGCTTCACGGCGAAGACCGGGCGCTGGTGGACGCGAACCAGATGTCCTCCGATGGCACGGTTGCGCTGGACTGGTGGTTTCCTTCCGACGACGGCAAGTATGTAGCTTATGGCACTTCGGCCAGCGGGTCGGAAAACAGCACGCTGCACGTGATTGAGACGGCCACCGGCAAACTGCTGCCGGACAAAATCGGACAATGCCGCATCGCGCAGGTGGCCTGGAAGAAAGACAACTCCGGTTTCTATTACGGACGCAATCCCAAAAAAGGCGAGGTGCCCGAAGGCGACGAGGTCTACTACCTGCACATTTTTTATCACCAGCTCGGGACCGATCCCACTAAAGACCCGCTCATCTGGGGAGAGGGCCGCAAGAAGGAAGAGATTCTGGTCTCGCAGCTGCCCGACGACGATGATGGCTGGCTGTTGCTCACCTCTTATGAAGGCTCCGCCGGCAAGAACCAGCTTTTTCTTCAGGACCTAAAAGCCGGCACGCCTCCGGTCGAACTCACCAGCGGCAAAGATTTCCAGTACAGCGGCGAGATTTTCCGGGGCAAGCTCTACATCACCACCAACGAGGATGCTTCGCACTTCCGCCTGTTTGTGGTGGACGCGGCCCATCCCGCCCGCGCCAACTGGAAGGAAATTATTCCCGCGACCGACGGTATTCTCAAAGGCACCGGCATCGTGGACGCGAAAATTCTGGCGCAGTATGAACACGATGCCAGTTCGCAGCTCAAGCTTTTCGATCTCGAAGGCAAGCAGCTGGGCGATATCGAACTGCCCGGCATCGGTTCGATCGAGAGCCTGGGCGGCAAATGGGACAGGAAAGAAACCTTCTTCGGGTTCCAGTCTTTTACCGTGCCGCCTTCGGTGTACCAGGTCGATCTGGCCTCGCGCCAGACTTCGCTGTGGGACAAGGTGGCGACGCCCGGCATCGATCCCTCCGCGTATGAAGTGGCTCAACTCTGGTTCACCTCGAAGGACGGCACCAAAGTGCCGATGTTCGTCTTCCACAAGAAGGGGCTGAAGCTGGACGGCAAGAATCCCACGCTCCTCACCGGATACGGCGGCTTCAACGTCAGCCTGACACCTAACTTCTCCGGCGGACGTTATTTGTGGCTGGAGCACGGCGGAGTTTTTGCGGTCGCCAACCTGCGCGGCGGATCGGAATTCGGCGAAGACTGGCACCGCGCCGGCATGCTGGACCAAAAGCAGAACGTGTTCGACGACTTCATCGCCGCCGCCGAATTTCTGATCTCGGACAAGATCACCGACAAAGACCACCTGGTCATTCAGGGCGGATCGAATGGCGGCCTGCTGATGGGCGCGATGATCACGCAGCGTCCGGAGCTGTTCCGCGCCGTGGTCTGTCAGGTCCCGCTGCTCGACATGCTGCGCTACCAGAATTTTCTGATCGCCAAATTCTGGGTCCCGGAGTACGGCTCAGCGGAAGACCCCAAACAGTTCGACTGGCTCTACGCCTACTCGCCCTACCATCACGTGAAGCCGGGCAAGGAATATCCGGCTATCATGTTCATGACCGCAGACAGCGACAGCCGCGTCGATCCCATGCACGCGAAAAAAATGGCAGCGCTGATGCAGGCCGAGGCCGCTAACGGTAAGAGTAAGGAGCGTCCAATTCTGCTGCGCATCGACAGCAAAGCCGGGCACGGCCAGGGCAAGCCGATTACCAAGCAGATTGAAGATGGGACGGACGTTTATTCGTTTTTGTTTTGGCAGTTGGGGGTGAGGCCGTAGGTTCGCCGTTAGGCGTTGGCCCGTAGATGATCACGGAAGACGGATGCCTGAAAGGCTCTGGAAAAGCTGGACAGCAAATCTGTCAGTCATGCCCGATACGTAGTCTGTTACAC
>JBOGLC010000083.1:0-35152 GCA_050746005.1 Terriglobales bacterium | reverse complement strand
GGACAGGGCAGGTGGGAATCGCACAAGTACATTGTCTCGAAGGTTGCGCAGGAACACCCGGAGTGGCTCATTCTCGATAAGAATGGAAAACACGCGCGCATGACTCGCGACCTGGCGGCGCTGTGTCCGGCGGTGCCCGAGGTGCAGGCGTACTACAAGAAGCTCACCGAGAAATTTATCGGCGAATGGGGATTTGACGGATCCAAGCTCGACAATATTTACAGTGTGCCCATGTGTTACAACCCGGCGCATCACCACAAGTCCCCGCAGGATTCGGTCAACGCCATGGCCGATGTGTACAAGACCATCTTTCAAACCAGCCGCGCGCTCAAGCCGGAGAGCGTGACCCAGAGTTGCCCCTGCGGCACGCCGCCGTCGCTGGCGTGGCTGCCGTTTATCGATCAGGCAGTCACCGCCGATCCGGTAGGAGCGGTGCAGGTGCGGCGGCGGATCAAAATGTACAAGGCGCTGCTGGGACCGGAGTCGGCGGTGTACGGAGACCACGTGGAACTTTCCGCCATGGACCGGATCGGCAACAACTGGCGCGAGCACGGAGAAGACTTCGCTTCGACGATCGGAGCCGGCGGGGTGGTGGGAACAAAGTTCGTCTGGCCCGACCCCGGCCCGAAGTTCAAGCCGGTGATGCTGACCCAGAGTAAAGAAGAACACTGGAAGAAATGGATCGGCATTTATAACCAGAAAATGCTGTCGAAGGGAACGTTTCGCAATCTTTACGTTTACGGGTATGACACGCCCGAAGCTTACGCGATTGAAAAAGATGGAAAGATGTACTACGCGTTCTTTGCTCCCTCGGCATCGCCATGGAAGGGAAAGATTGAACTGCGCGGGCTTGAACCCGGCAGTTATCACGTAACCGACTACGCCGAGGGCAAGGATCTGGGGACGGTGAATGCCGTTGCGGGGACGGCGCCAAAGCTCAGCACCGAGTTCAAAGATCATCTTCTTCTGGAAGTGAGCCGCTGAATCTCAGATGTGGGATTATGCGCCGTGGTCGCGGAGGAAACGTTCGCGATAGTCTTTGTCGCGGAAGGCTTCGGTGCCCCCGGGGCGGGTGACGGAGAGCGCGCCGGCGCGGTTGCCGCTGGCCAGGCAAGTGGTGAGATCGGAGCCGCGGAGATATTCGTGCAGAAAGCCGGCATCGAAGCTGTCGCCGGCGCCGACCGCATCAACTGCCGTGATTTTCAGTCCGGGGCTGGTAAAAGACTCAGTCCCCCGTTGCGCCAGCGCGCCATCGGTTCCGAGTTTTGCGACCACCACCGGAACCATCTTCGCCAGCTCTTTAACGGCTGCTCCCATGTCGCTGGTGCCCGTGATTCTGGTGGCTTCGCGGCTGTTGGGCAGAAACACATCCACATACTTCAACAAATTTTTCAAGCCGCCATCCCAGAGATCTGCAGGGTCGTCATTGGTATCGAGCGAAATGGTGAGGCCCGCGGCTTTCACCCGGCGAAACAGCTCCGGCACATCGGGCAGCAGGCCGCGCTGCAGATAGAGCGACGAGAGATGGAAGTGGCGGGAGTCGAGCAGAGAATCGAAGTCCAGATCGTTCAACGTAAGTTCGGCGATAGTTCCGGCATAGGTCAGCATGTTACGCCAGCCGGCGCGTTGCAGAATGATGGTGAGCCCGGTTGTGGTTGAGCCCTGCTTGCGCCGGACCCGCGACACGTCCACGCCGCCCTCTTTCAGGCGATCAAGTGCGATCTGTCCCAGGGAGTCGTCGCCGATCAGCGACTGAAATCCTACGCGGCTTCCGAGAGCGGCCAGATTATGGGCGACGATGGCGGAAGAGCTGCCCAGTGTGAGCATCATACGGTCGGCCAGCAACTCGCGCTCCGGCGCCAGTTCATCAGGGAGACCGTAGAGGATGAGATCGAGGTTCAGCTCTCCGGCGATGGTTACATCAAAGCGAGGCATGCTGGTTTGGGTTCCTTCTTACCGATGAGCAGATTTATCTCGCGGAAATCTAGAGCGAACAGTGGCGGACCCGGAGAGACTTGAACTCCCAACCCCTGCGTTCGAAGCGCAGTGCTCTATCCAGTTGAGCTACGGGTCCGGCTTGGAGCGGACGAATCGTTTACATTGTAGCTCCGAAAACCCCTGCCGGTCCTCCCCTCAAAGAACGAAGAACAGGGACCAGAGACAAGACGGGGAGGCCGCTCGCGGGATAATCTTACTGGACAGGAGGCAAAGTGATGGCAGATCGAGAACTCCCCGAACCCTGGCTGCGTGGAACATTGACGGATGTTCCCGCGGTGCAGCGAGCGGTGCTGCATGCTCTGGAACTCGCGCGGGAGGACCTGAAGCGCTGGTGCGGCGGACTGACCGATGAACAGATGAATGCCCGCCCGTCGGGGCTGGCGCCGGTGGCGTTTCATTTGCGGCACATTGCGCGCAGTCTCGACCGGTTGCTGACTTATGCCGAGGGAAGATCGCTAAGCCAGGCACAGTTGGCGGCATTGCATGCAGAATTGGATCCCGGGGCCAGCCGGGACGATCTGTTGTCCGAGATGGAGAGGGCCCTCGGCGACAGCGCGGCGCGCGTTCGGGCCTTCGATGTCAGCGACCTCGAACAAGTGAGGAAAGTTGGCAAGCGAGGCCTGACCACAACCGTCGCAGGCCTGATGGTACATGTCGCAGACCACACCCAGCGTCACGTGGGACAGGCTGTCACCACCGCGAAGCTGGTCGCTGGACATTCCTGACCGTGAACTGCCTTCTGCGCTTCGTTCACTCCGCTGGAGTTGCCAGCGACAGCTTCAAGTGAAAGGGGCGGGCGAGGATGCCCGCCCCATACTTCTACGCTACTTGACTAGTGCAGCGGCTGCAGATTGAGGATCGTCGACAAGACGTTGCCCAAGATGCTGTAAGAGCCGTTCGAGTAACTGCCGTACTGGTAGCGATCGTCGTAGCCATCTTCGTAGCCTCGTTCGAAGCCCTGGCGGAAATAGTAGTTATAGTCGGCCTGGTCGACGTAGTAGCCGTTGTAGCCGAAGTTGGCATCCTGATAGGCGAAGCTGTCACGATAGTCGGAGCGCCAGTGGTCCTCTCGGTCGGCGGCTCCGGCGCGGAAACCCTCCTGATAGCCGTTGTTCACGGCCTGGCGCAACGAATCCGCCCCGTACTGATTGATCTCATAGTATGAGCCGCCACGGTGGTAGCGGTAAATCGGTGCGGTGTAGAAATACGGATCATGATCGTAGTCATGGTGTTCGTCGCGCAGGCGCTGATCCTGCTGACGCTCGCGCTCGTAATAGTTCTGTTGAAAACGGTACTGCGCCATTCGCTTTTCCTGTTGCAGGGCGGAGGTCCGCTGCTGGGCGACGCGCTCCTGCTGGTCAAGATGCTGGCGATAGTCCGCTACGCGCCGCTGCTGCTGCCGGATGAGTTCCTGCTGGCGCTCGTGTGAAAGCCGCGCCTGCTGATTATTATGTTCCGCGCGTTGCTGCTGGGCCTGCTGTTGCTGCTGAATCTGTCCGCGCTGGCGCTCTTGCTGCTGGACCTGTTCTCGTTGGCGCTCCTGTTGCTGCTGTTGCTGGGCCCGTTCCTGTTGCGAGCGCTGCTGCTGCTGGACCTGTTCCCTCTGATGTTGCTGTTGTTGTTGCTGGGTCCGTTCCTGTTGCGAGCGCTGTTGCTGCTGGACCTGTTCCCTTTGATGTTGCTGCTCCTGCTGCTGCTGGTGCTGCTGCTGGGCCCGTTCCTGTTGCGTACGCTGTTCCTGTTGCTGTTGCTGGACATGTTCCCTCTGGGTTTCCTGCGAACGCTGTTGTTGCTGAACCTGCTCCCTCTGGCGCTCCTGCTCCTGTTGAGCGTGCTCCTGCTGGGTCCGCTGCTGCTGAACGTGTTGCTGCTGTTCTTTCTGCCGATCCTGCTGCTGATTGGCTGCTGGCCGATGCTCCTGCGGGTGCGATTCCTGCTTTTGGGTCTTACCTTCCTTATCCTCATCATCCTGGTGGTCTTGCTGCGAGTAAGCCGGAATCCCGACGCTGAGGAGCAACAACAGAACGGTCACGCTGATGGCCCCAATTCGTTTCATGGTGTTCGCCTCCAAGGCTGATTAGATGCCGCGGCGGAAAGTACGGCGGCGCTCCTACGCTACAGCAATCCCCGTATTTCCCGCACCACATTCATCTAGACTCAGGCAGGCAGGTCAAGAAAAAGGGTGGAAGCGACACCAAGAAAATCAATGTCCGACGGCGTTTTTTGTTATAACCATGCGGTAGCGATCGCAGTCCTTACACGGACAGCCGCTTCGCCTGCGCGCAAACGACGACGGCGACGCGAAAACACAATCAGGGAGGATTTATACGCATGTCAGCCAGAGCCGGAATCCTGGTCGTGCTGTTGAACTTACTGCTCGCGTCTTCGCTGCTGGCGCAGCAGAAGCCATTGGCCAGCGCTCCTCCCATGGGATGGAACAGCTGGAACAAATTCGCATGCCATGTGAGCGAAGACCTAATCCGGCAGATGGCCGATGCCATGGTCAAATCCGGCATGAAAGACGCGGGCTATCAATACATCGTGATCGACGATTGCTGGCAGGTGGAACGCGATGCGAGCGGAAATATTGTGGCCGATGCCAAACAATTTCCTTCGGGAATCAAGGCTCTGGCGGACTATGTCCACGCTCGCGGCCTCAAATTCGGGATCTATTCCGACGCCGGGGTGAAGACCTGCGCCAAGCGCCCCGGCAGCTTGGGGCACGAGTATCAGGACGCGCTGCAGTACGCAGCCTGGGGCGTTGATTACCTGAAGTACGACTGGTGCAACACCACGACGCAGGATGCACCGGCCGCCTATGCGCTCATCCGCAATGCTCTGAATGCCACCGGCCGGCCCATTGTGCTGAGTATCTGCGAATGGGGCACCGACAAGCCCTGGCTCTGGGGTGAGAAAGTCGGCGGAAATCTTTGGCGCACCACGGGGGACATTCGCGACCAGTGGGAGAGCAAGGATCCTCAACATCTCGGCATGCTCGACATCCTCGATCTGCAGAACGGCATAGAGAGTTACGCCGGGCCCGGCCACTGGAACGATCCTGACATGCTGGAGGTGGGCAACGGGGGCATGACCACGGAAGAATATCGCGCCCACTTCAGCCTGTGGTCCATGCTAGCCGCGCCTCTGATCGCGGGCAATGATTTGCGCGACATGAAGCCGGAGATACACGACATCCTCACTGACAAAGAAGTAATCGCAGTGAACCAGGATCCTCTGGGCAGCGAAGGCCGCCGGGTGCTCAAGGACGGCGACCAGGAAGTCTGGGCCAAGCAGATGCAGGACGGGAGCCGCTCTGTGGTCCTGCTTAATCGCGGCACCAGCGAAAAAGAGATTGCCGTATCGTGGGAGAACCTGGGCTACCCGAGCCATCTCAGCGCTGCGGTGCGCGACTTGTGGCGGGGCAAGGACCTGGGGCAATTCAAGGAGAAATTCTCGACTGCTGTTCCGCCTCATGCTGTAGTGATGGTCAGGGTAGCACCCTGAATTGATATTGATAATGTGGGCGCGAGCGCCCCGCTCGTGCGGCAACGCCACCAAGATGGCAGGACCCCTTAAACGACGCCTCTCGAACGCCGGCACCACGTAAACAGCCGCACGAGCGGGGCGATCGCGCCCACATCTGGCGTGCGCTACAGTACCTTCCCCATGTGATTACAGCTTCTTGCCGATGTATCGCCCCTGCACCACCGTCTATTTTTGATGGGAGGTGCAGTCATACATCGAGCCAGGAGGAGGCATCATGGATAAGGACAGAGTGGAAGGAAAAGTAAAGGACATCGCGGGCCGAACGGAACGCCAGGTTGGTGAGTGGACAGGCGACGAGAAAGCTCAGGTCAAGGGCGCCGCGAAACAAGTCGAAGGCAAAGTCCAGAATGCCTGGGGCAAAGCCAAAGATGAAGTGAAAAAGCGCGATGAGGATCAAGCTAAAACGGATCAGGCTGAGATCGACGCTGAAGAACGGCGGCGCAACCGCGCAGTCAACGAATAGTTCGCAGCTAGTTCGCAGCTCCCGTTGGGGAACTCGGGTGCGGGTTCCCCATCTCAACAACGCGTACGGTTCGCACCGGTCAATAATCGGTGATTGTTCTGCGGTTCAGAGTCCCTAGTCGTAATGCCTGAATCCCTTCCAGAATTCAGCCCAGGATTTACGCACTTCTCGACAGACAAAAATATCCGGATGATCCACGGTTTCTTCGTTTCTTATCCGGTACCGGTTCGTCATGTGGCCGGCTGGCATTGCACATCCTCGGCAACGGCCAGTTCCTCGTCTGGACGATTGTGGGGCGGGAGGGGATTTGTTCGGCGGCGAAGCCATGGTTTCTCAAGATCAGCGATCAGTTGGCGGTTCTCAGTTGTCAGTAAATCAGTTTCAGCGAGAACTGGATCTGGCGCGAAGAGCCTGCTGTTTTGCTGATGATGCCAAAGCCACTGCCGCGAAGGATGTTGGACGGCAGCCCGAAGTCCACCAGGTTGAATATGTTGAAGAACTCGGCGCGAAATTCCACCGTGCCTAGTTCGGAGCTGCCGCGACGGCCAAATGGAGTGTCTTTGATCAGGGCTATATCGAAATCCTTGTATCCCGGTCCGCGGAATGTGCCGCGTCCCAGCGTACCAAAGCGGCCGTGGTTGGGGCCGGTGCCGCCGGGAACATTGATGGGAATGGAAAAGAATGAAGCGTTGTCGGCGCCGCGCCCGAAATAGTCTTCCCGCACCGGTCCGCTGGTCGAGAATTGTGGTTCAGCCACCTGGTCAGGACGGTCGGCCCCGCCCGCTCCCACCCCGGTTTGCTGCACCCCGGAGTACACGGTGAAGGGCGGTCCGCTGGTCAGGGTAGTGATATTCAGGAACTGCCAGCCCCGGGTAAGAGTTCTTCCCAACGGCCGCAGAAAACTCACGTGGTCGAGCGGCAGCACCTGGATGAGGCTCAAAGTAAAAGAGTGAGTCGCATCGAACGTCGACGGGCCCTTTTCCGCGTCGGGATTCCAGGGATTCTGGGGCAGGGTCTGCAGCACAACCCCTGCGCCAGAGACCCCTCCGCCCAACACCGCGCTGGTGTCGTCGAGAGACTTGGAATAGGTGTAGCTGACCTGCAGCCCCAAACCGGCGCGCGCGGAATTCTTGCTGAGGCTGGTTTGCAACGAATGGTAGGTGGAGTGCGACCGGCTGGTGATCACGCTCTCCGGCCCAAAGCCGGATATTGCTTTTCCCGTCGAATCGAACTGTGTGAATGGTGCGAATTGGGGATCGGCGCCGCCATAACTATTGGGCGAGTAGACGCTAGCCAGATGGACTCCGGCGGTCGCTACATAGGCCGCGCTGAACTTTACGTCTTTGAAATCGTGGTCGATGCCCGCCGTGTAGCTTTCGATATAACCGTTGCGAAAGTTTTTGGCGAAGCCGGCCATCGAAAACAACTGGACCTGATTTCCCGGCGTCAACGCCTTCAGATCGTCCTGATAACGTTGCAGGTCCACTTCTGTGTTCGGGGGCACGTGGCTGGCGTCCCCGTTGGGAAACAGGAGCTTGCCCGCAGTGGTGTACGGAGCAGGTAGAGTCACGGGTATGACTGCATTCTGGAATGGCAGAGGGACATTGGGCAGCGCGCTGGCGTAAAGACCGGTCGCCAGCGGAATCGAGCCCGTCACGAAGTTCTCCTGCCACAGATTGGGGAGCATGGTGGTGATGGCGCCGCCGGCATGCAGCACGGTATTGCGAGTCACGGCGTAGTCCAGCGAGAGCCGCGGCCCCCAGCCGTTCCAGTCCTGGTCATACGGCGGCTGCGGGTTGTAGAGGAAAATCTGCCTGGCTTGGTGGTCCCAGTAAGGCACGTCTTTACCATTCGCATCCACGAACTTCGGAAGTGAAGTACGGTGTTCCGCTTCGTGAATCCGGCTGTTCACTTCGTAACGCAATCCGTAGTTGACGGTCAGATTCGGCCTGGCTTTCCAGGTGTCCTGGAAATAGAAGTTGTAGGCCTCGCGGCGGACCGCAGCTTCATCGAACCGGTTGCCGGTCGGGGTTACGCTTGCGGCGGCGATCACGCTGTAGGAATAAGGGGTGGCTGTCAGCAGGCCGGTAAGCGAATCGGGCAGCGGATCCCCAACCTGGATGTCGTGGGCGCCGCTGGCGGACGCAATGTGCACCGGAGAATACGCGGTTCCTCCGCCGAAGGTGTAAATCCCGTTGGGATCGGTACCGAAGATCGTGGCATCGCGGTTGGCCCGAATCTCCAGCCCCCACTTGAATAGGTGAGTGGAGTGCACGTAGCTCATGTCCTGTTTGAGCTGGTAGAGATTGCCGTATGACCCGAAAATCGAGCCGCCCGGCTGGTTGAAGGCTTGAAATAACCCGTCGCCGAAAGCCATGGCGGGCTGGACGTGATTGATAGCGGGGAAAAAAGGTGTGCTGCGAATGTAGCTGAACGATGTGTCAGAAATAAGGTGGGGAGAAATTGTCCGCGAATATTTCACCCCGGCATTGCGCTGATGATCGAAGAACTGGACCGCGAAACTAGGATCGATCGCCGTCTGATCGGGATTGGTCAGCGGCCCCGTGACCTGGTTAAGGCTGAACCGGGTCAGCAACGAAGCTTTGTCGGAAATACGGTGGTCGATGCGCACAGAAAACTGATCGGTGCGGGTGTAAATCTTCGAAGAGGCGGCGTAGGTGCGATCGCCGTAGGCCCCGTTGGGATCGTTGGGCAGAGGGTAGTGTTGCAGCACTGGAACGATGGCCGGATTTACCGGCACCGTCAGAGTGTCGCCGGGAAAGGTCTCGCTGTCGATGCCCTGGCGCTCTGCCGCCGTGGGGACGGGAAATACCTGTGTGGTGCCGAGCACCTGACGAAAGCCCTGGTACTGGCCGAAATAGAAGGTACGGTCGCGACCATCGTAGATCTTTGGCAGCACCACGGGTCCGCCGTTGGTAAATCCGAATTCATTGCGCACAAAAGGCGGAAGGCGGCGCTCGTCCGCGACGCTCTTGTGGTCAAAATAATTGCGCGCATCGAAGGCGGCGTTGCGGGCAAATTCGAAGAAGCTGCCGTGCACCTGGTTGGTGCCGGACTTGGTCACCACATTGGTGTAACTGGCTGCGCCGTGACCGATCTCGGCCGTCATGACTCCGGAATTGGCCTGCACCTCCTGGATCGCGTCCACGTTGAAATTGGAAAAAGTAGCGCCCCCCATTTCCGGATCGGTGGTGTCGAAGCCGTCCATGGCGAATATGGTCGCGCTGCCGCGCTGGCCATTTACCGCGAACTGCTGGGTGAAGTTGGCGGCTCCATTGGCGTCGGTCATGGTGCCGGCGGCCAGCAACAGCAGCTTGCTGAAGTCGCGCGCATTCAGCGGGAGGCTCGAAACCTCTCCGCTGGAGAGATGCTCGCCGCCGCTGCCCTGCGCGGAAACTTCTTCGACTGCCGGCAAGACGCGGATTTCCTCGGCCTGGTTGGACAGCTGGAGTGCACTGGTGAGCGAGCCGTCCGGGATGACGATCGGCTTCGCCATGCGCCAGGTTTTGTCTTTGGTTTCAACCGCAACGTCGTAGTCCCCCGCAACGATCTCTGAGAGGGCGAAGCTGCCCCTGGCCGAAGTCACGGTGTTGTAATGCTGGTCGCCGGTGGTTGAGGTGAGCTTGACCGTCGCCGCGCCGACTGGTGTTCCAGTCTCGTCACGCAGAACGCCATGCCACGAAGACAAGGCAAGAGCGCCCGCCGGAATCAGCATCAGGCTGGCAGCAAGGCACAGGGCGCGAAGAAACTTCTCGAAGCGGAAGAGCATTGCAGGGAATTATATCGGGTGAGTGTGAATGCCAGCCGCAGGGATGTAGGCGCGGTATATTAACGATTCTGGGTTCAACATGGCGCGTTTCCCTAGGCTGCGAGAAATTCCTATCTTATTGCGAGCCGCAGCTTGGGTGTGCCTCGCCCGCGTGGCCTTGTGGACGGTTCCGTTTGTGAAGTTGCGGCGGGCGGTCGCGGCGCTGGCTCGCGTTCGGATTCCCCCGACAAGTCGCTATTCAGCCGACGAGCTCGGTTGGGCGGTTCGCGCCATCAGCCGGCATGTTCCCCACGCGACTTGCCTGACCCAGGCATTGGTGCTGCACATCCTGCTCAGGCGGGAAGGCCTGCCATCCCGAATTCAGATTGGAGTCAGCAAGGACGCGGGCCGCTTTGACGCTCACGCCTGGGTGGAAAGCCAGGGCCGGGTCGTTATCGGAGACTCAGGCTTGCAGCGCTATACCCCCATGGTGGTTTGGGAATGAGGTTTCGGGATGGACCGCACGAATCGAAACTCAGGTGCAGCGTCCAATCACCCGAGTGACAAACTGGGCGGCAGAGGCCTTCGAGGGAAAGCAGTCACCGAATCGTTCGAGCAGGATGTCCGCCAGTTCGGCGGCGCTTCGCCGCCCATCGCAAGCAGCCAGCAAATATTTCTCTGCTTCGCCCTTTCGAGACAGCTTCGGTGCGTAGGTGGGGAACTGCTTCTTCAGCTGTTCGGGTTTGATCGGAAAATTCCACAGGGTGGACTGGTCGAAGCGGGCTTTCACTGCGGACCCACCTGCCCCAGTTGCGCTTCCACTGGTTATTTCAACCTGCCAGCGCCATACTTCGCCGTTATTGGTCTGGATCCTGGTTCGCACCCGATCACCGGTGCGCAATTCAGTTGGCGTTTCAATCGGCAAGAAGCTGTGAGTCCAGTCAACCGTGGGCGCCAGAGGAGAATTGGTAAAGGAAATGCCGGGTGCCAGCTCCAGTTTTATCCATGCCCCTAAGCCGTGCATCACCCCATCTCGCGCTGCGACGGAGATTGTGTCTCCGGCAACATAGGGGTTATTAACTTCTTCAAAGTGAATGGTCGTCACCGGAGCCGGACTTGCCAGCACATCTTGAGGCCCGACTTTCAGAGAGTAATCGGTATTGGCCGCGTACCGCCGAATGGCAGACAGGTCGAGACCGTAGCGGTCCTTCTGCCAGATGTCGAGATTCCGATGGTTTTTCAATTCGATGGGCGCCACAATAAGGTCGAGGGAATGGGGAACGATCCTGCCGCCCGGCTTAAGGAACCGCGCCCTGGCATCGAGCAGCGTGCCCAGCATGCCGCCCTGCAGGCCGAAACTGCACCCAGTGTCGGAAACGATTACGTCGGCCTGTTCCGGAAGCTGGATTTCCTGGGAGCGGCCCTGGCGAAATTCGATCAGCCCGTCGAATCCATTACTATGACAAAGCTCCCGCGCCAACAGCAGGGCGTCGCTCACCTCAATTGCGTAAACTTTGCGGGCGCCGGCAAGGCAGGCAAAGAATGAAAGAATGCCGCTGCCGGTTCCAATGTCCAGAACTACGTCGTTCTTGCGGACGATCTGGCTGAGCGCACTTCGGTAGGCGCCGGTGCGGCCGGTGTCGGCGAGAAGCCAATGATGAAAGGGCAGTGGTTGTCCGGACACCTGACGTGCCTCACGCGGAATTTGGAAGAACGGGCGATCAGCAGACGGGCCGGGCGGGTCTTCGATCGCGCCGTCGACCAGGTATCAAGACTCTCCCTGACGGCTAAACGCAACGCCCTCGATCACAAATTGACTATGGTTTCTGCTGTTAAGAGGCAGCGCTGGTCTGCTTTACACGAGATCGACCCCCAGAATCATGGGTGTTTGATCGCAGACTTGTTACCGATCTCAGGCCTGCTGCCCGCACCGCCCAGGGCGATCTGTGCAAGCGCGCCTATATCTGCAAGCTCGGGCGTCGAATAGGCCTTTTTCGCCGGCCGTTCTCCGTGCTGTGGCAATGGGTCCTGAGCGTCCATAACACCCACCTCCAACCCTTGGTTGTCAATCGAAAGGAAAACTTCTGCTTCCCAGCCACACGGCCAAATTCAGAGCCTGCCAAACCGAATCCCCGGCACCAGAGAAGCCGTCCGCCGCCTGCTTGCTGTCCGATTCTACGACACCGAGATTAACATAACGTTGAACCAGGCCCAAGGACTGGTTGAATTGTGACGCACCTGAGAGTGCCAGGTGTTGCTTGAGCAGCGACCCCATAAACGCCGTGCCGGGATGGGCCAGAAGGGTGCGGCCACGCACCATTTCTGGAAGGATGCCTGCCATCCCCGCCCGTATCACCCTTTTCGGAAGCGGACTGTAGGTTTTCACTTTCAGAGGGAGCGACAAAAAGAATTCGATCACTCTGCGGTCGCAAAAGGGATGACGGGTTTCGATTCCCATTGTGGCAGCCAGCCTTCCCGAATGCTCAAAGAAAAATGGCAGGATGCCGCAGGTAAAACTCCAGGCGTGCAGTGTGCCGATGTCCTGAGCTGCTTTCCAGAGCTTGCGGCGCTTCAATTCCATGCGCCCGGAGAGGCCCATCCGGGAAGCGAAATCGGGGTTGATACATGAATCCGACGGACAAGGCGGGGACTTGCGACCTCGAAGCCACCGCCATGCCTCAAATACCCGCGGCATCGCTGGCGCCAAGCCATGGGTTCTAAGGATCGAGAGGCGGGATTCGTCAAATTCCCTGCAGCCAAATGACAGTTCCTTGCGAATCGTACTCCATTGCCAGGAACGCACCAGCGTGGCCAGGTAAGCGTAGGGTGGCGTGATGTGGTCTCCGGAGATTCCGTCCAGCAGCACCCGGACGCCAGCCGATTTGGCAGCGGCAAAACCGAACCAGTTAGGGAAGTAGCTGGAGATCTCGAAAGGTTCGTCGCTTTGCTCCATTTGTTCGGTCATGGCCGAGACCTGATCGGAGCGAACTAAATGGGGAGTAATCCGGCCGCCGCGAAGAACTTCGCGAATGTAAGGCGTCTCACCGCATTTCGCTTCGTCAGCGTCAACCAGCGAGATGGTGTGCAAGGGTTCTTTCAGTTCCGAGGCCAGCAGCTCGCGGGTTGCGCAGACGACCGAAGAGGAATCGATTCCGCCACTCAGAGTCGCGCCCACCCGGTGAGTGCTGCGCAAGCGGCAGCGCACGGCTTCGACGAAAACTTCGCGAAAAGCCTCGCCGTATTCCTGCAACGATCCGAGCTTCAAAACGGGCGGCGCCTTGAGGTCCCAATAATCTCGCAGCGCGAACCCACCAGGACCGACGGTCAGGGAATGGCCTGCCGGCAACCGCATGACGTCCTGGTAAAACGTGGATTCTTCATCTTCCCGATCCAATTGTTGCACCAGGTAATCGGCCAGCCGGGATTCATTCAGGCGGCGGGGCACCGTTTTGAGCGCCAGAACGGCCCGGATTTCGGAGCCGAATGCGAACCGGGTGGGCGACCGATGATAGTAAAAAGGCCGAACTCCTACATGGTCCCGGGCGCAGAACAACTGCTTCTTCGGACCGTCCCAGATGGCAAAAGAAAAGTCCCCCAGCAGCCGCCTGAGGCAGGCTTCACCCCAGCACTCGTAGGCCTGAAGTACCAGCTCCGCGTCGGTGTCATCGCGAAGGGAAACGCTACTTGCATCCAGCATGCGTCGTAATTCCGAACGGTTATCGATGCGCCCGTCCAGCGTGAGGCAAAGGGTGGCGGCCGGATTCGCAAGCGGCTGTTTCTCGTGCCCTGATTCGGGAGTGGTCTGAAGTTTCAAATGGCCGAGGGCGATGGGGCCATCGATCCAGTGCTGAATTCCATCCGGTCCGCGGTGGGCGATCGCCTGCGTCATCCCCTCGATCGCGGGCGGGTCTATGGGACGACCATCGAGGTGGTAAAGGCCGGCGATTCCGCTCATCAAGTTATAATTCTACGTCCAGCAAGGCGGGGGAAGTGGCAACCTTGGCGAAACAAATGAGTCGGGCAAAGCACGCTGCCCGCGCCGAATTCGGCCTGGAAGGGCCGGCCTGTTACCGGGTTTGCGAGCTGGTGATAGAAAGCACGGCCTCGCTGCCCGAACTGACTCGGTCCAACGGTAAAATTCCCGACTGCAGCTTCCGGGTACTGCCCGCCGGAGATGGTTTTGCGGGGGAGATTCACTGGTTCCATGACCGGACGAGTCGAGGCGACGAATCCTGGCTCAGATTGGGAGATCGAGGAGGAGATTACCTGCTTCGTTTCCGCGATGAGAGTGAGTTCCTGATTTCGCGCGATGGCGGAGAAGTCCAGTGCCGGCCTCTGCCGGGGACATCGGAATCGACGGTCCGCCATCTGTTCCTCGACCAGGTTGTTCCGCTGATGCTCAGCCGCCGCGAGTCCCTGGTGCTGCACGCCAGCGCGATTCTTACCCCGCAGGGCGTGATCGCATTCGTGGGAAGAAGCGGCCGGGGTAAATCCACGCTGGCCGCGGCCTTTGCGCAAGCTGGTTTCCCCCTGGTTTCCGACGATTACCTGGTCCTGCGCAAGAGGGCGGGCGCTGCCGCGGGGAATTGGGTCGCGGTTCCGAGCTATCCAGGGGTCAGACTGTGGGCGGATGCCAGCGATGGACTTTTCAGTGTGCTGCCAGAAAGCAGTGAAATTGCCGCCTATACCAGCAAGCGCCGGGTGAGCGATCCCGCTTTGATTCCCTTTGCCGAGGCGCCGTCTGCCCTCCGAGCCCTGTACTTCCTCGGTGACGCGGAAGCTTCGCATCCGGAGCCGGCGGTCCAGCGACTGAGTCCGCGGGAGGCTTTCATGAAGCTGGTGAGCTGTGCCTTCAACCTTGATATCCGGGACAGGGTGCTGTTAGAACGTCAATTCGAAGCAATCGGCCAAGTCAGCAGGGAATTGCCTTGCATCCAGCTCGATTATGCTCGCGATTTCGGCATGCTGCCGGCGGTCCAGCGATTGGTTGCCGATCAAAACCATGAGGAGTAAGTCATGACCCTGGCGCTGAACGATCAGCTCAGAATTCCGGAAGAGGTGCTGACCAGCAAAGTCGGAGAGGAGATGATTCTTCTGAATCTTCAAACCGGTATCTATTACAGCCTGGATCCGATCGGAACACGCTTTCTGGAACTGTTGCAACGTACCAGTTGCCTGGACAAGGTCCATCACGCCCTGCTGCAGGAGTTCGATGTCTCCACGGCGAAACTGGAAACCGATCTTCTGACCCTTTTTCAGGACATGCTGGCGAAAGGGCTGTTGGTGAACGGTGAACGACGCGGCCATTCCTGATCTCAACTTTGGGAATTGACCAGGCCCGTTTTTCTTCGCATCCTTTGCGTTTAAGATTTGTCCTTGGTTCGGGGCCGGATCAAAAGCTTTAACCGCAAAGGCCGCAAAGTACGCAAACCCCTGGCATTTCATCCAGGTTTCCGCATGACGCTTGCAGCCCACTTGAAGGCCAGGCGCGGGGGGCGGATGACGTAATACAAAAAGCCCAGGGACGGCGGCAAACGCAGGAAATCGCGGTCGGTGAGCCTGGGAACAAGAATGACCTCCGCCAGGTAGCGCAACTTGTCCAGGGACCGCCGCAGCACCCGGAGATGGCGGAACGAGAAGGCGCTCTCCGCCGCCCCCGCCGGCAAGGGCACATGCGCGAACAGTTGCACCCCGGCGGGCAGCGTGGCCGGAAGGCAACCTGCAGGCACCGGCGTTCCGAACAGGAGTGAGGACGCGGCCAGAGTCTGCCGGAGCACGAAGTCGATTTCGAACCGTTCAGCCTTCCTCATGGTCTTGTCCCAATCCACCACGCCGGACGAAGCCAGCTGATGAATATCCACCAGCCATTTCAGGCACTGCCACTCGTGGTCGGCGGCGTGTATCGAGAGATAGAGGAATTCCCACTCCGGGGTGAGAGAAAACGCCGGAGCCCCGAAAAAGTCCCGGGGGCGGGCGTCCGCCCAAAGGTCGTTGACGGCCGCCTCGTTTCTGGACGAATGCTGCACCAGGTTCCAGTGCACCTCCAGATGAAATGAAATGCCCAGTTGGTCGCGCACGACATCGTGGTGGCGGCCGTGGCGCAGAAGAAGTTTCGAAAAGAACGGATCACCGTGCTCCGTGCGATAGCCGGACGCGAAAATCACATCCATGGCATGGCCAAGGTCTGTGGGTGGAACCAGAATATCGATGTCGGCGCATACCCGGGCGGCAGGGTCGCCGAATAGGGACTGAGCCAGGGCGACGCCCTTGAGGGGAATAACCCGCACTCCGGCTTCACTGAGTAACCTGAGAAGCCGGGACAATTCTTCCGCCAGCAACCGGTTGCGCAGCGCATTGGCCAGGAAAAGGCCTTTCAGTTCGGTCTGAACCGCTTCCGGGACGCCCGGGAAGCCGAGTTCGCGCAGGTTGCGATAAAGAAGCGGGTAAACCTGGTGGCTGCGGGCGCGCTCCATCACGGTCGGCCACCGCAGCGGAGTAGCCAGAGAATCCAGAATGCGGCTTCTCACTTCGGAGGTGAGTTCTCCGCGAGCCAGCAACAGACAGAGCTGGTCTTCGGGAGAGGAGGCAGGAGTCGAGCCCGGAGTCACGACTGAAGGCAAGGCAGGATTCAAGGCGGGGGTCATGACCTCAGGCATGATTTCTGGCCGGGGTTGTGCGTCGCCCCATCCCGGCCATCGTACACTCAGGGTATACGATAAAACATGGCTGCCGGCGCTCTTGCGGTTGAAGACGTAGTGAAGTATTTCCCGGTCCCGCAAACCGGAGTGCGGGCATTTCTCAATCCCTTTTCGCCGCTGACCCATCCCGCGCTGCTGGGGGTTTCGTTCCAGGTCGGAGCCGGCGAAGTGGCCGCGCTGATCGGCGCTAACGGTTCGGGCAAGTCGACCCTGTTGCGCATTCTGGCCACGCTGCTGGTGCCGACACGGGGCAACGCCCGGGTTTTCGGCTACGACGTGGAACGGCAGGGCTCTCAGGTCCGGGCCCAGCTTGGGTTTCATTCGGCCACCGACGGTGGCTTCTACGAACGGCTCACGGCGCGAGAGAATCTGCAGTTTTTCGCCGCTATGAACAATCTGTTCGACGCGGAAGCTGCGCGGCGTCTTGAAGAATTGACCGAACTGATGGGGATGGGGTCATTCATCGATAGCCAGGTGCGGACGCTATCGACCGGACAGGTTCATCGGCTGGGTCTGGCGCGGGCAATGATCCACCGTCCCAGCGTACTTTTGCTCGATGAGCCCACCCGCAGCCTGGATCCGATCGCCGCGGCCGAGTTCAGGAGATTCCTTAAGACTCAACTGGTGGAGACCCGGGGCACGACCATCCTGTTCTCGTCGCACACCCTGGCTGAAGTCGAGCAACTGGCCGACCGCGTGCTCTTGCTCGACAAGGGAAGATTGCTGGCGTGCGACTCGCCCCGCGGCCTGCGGGCTGCGACCGGCGCGGCCACGCTCGAGGAGGCGCTGGAGCGGATGACTCCTCCCGGTTTTCTGGCCGAGGTGTCTTCGTGAACTCGCAGCGCACCTGGCGCAAGGTCCTCGCCTTTTTCCGGCGCGATATGGCCATCGCACGCAGCTACCGGATCGCTTTTGCGCTTGAAATTCTGGAAGCTTTCTTCGGAGTAGCGACTTTTTACTACCTCTCACGTTTCGTTTCGAGCGATGTTCTCGACCACGCGCTTCCCCAGGGCAGCGACTACTTTGCCTTCGCGCTGGTCGGGTTTGCCTTTTTCGATTACCTCACCGTCTCCATGACTGCCTTTGACAGCAGCATCACGGAAGCGCAGCAGAATGGAACCCTCGAGGCCATGCTGGTTACGGAGACGCCGCTGACTATGATCCTCATTGCCTCAACTGCATACCCGTTTCTCCTGCTGGCCATGCGCACCATGATCTACCTGGCCTGGGGAGTGCTGTTTTTCCACTTTCCGGTTCACCAGGCAAACTGGCTGGGAGCGGCGATTCTTTTGCTGGTCTCAATTCTGGCCTTTGCCGGTCTGGGAGTTATCTCCACCAGCTATCTTCTGCTTTTCAAGCGCGGCAACCCGGCCCGGTGGCTGATCATAGGCGCGTCCAGCCTGCTCGGCGGCATGATGTATCCGGTGTCGGTGCTTCCCGTGCCGTTGCAATGGCTGGCGCGGCTGCTTCCGGTCACGTATTCGCTCGAGGGAATGCGCCAGGCCTTGCTGGGAGGCGCCAGCCTCGCCCAACTCTGGCCGGCGGTGGGGGCGTTGCTGCTTTTTGCGGTGATTCTGCTGCCGCTTTCGGGCATGGTCTTTGCCTGGGCATTGCGCCGGACCAGGATCACCGGCACTCTCACCCATTTGTAGTCGCTGCTTAATGTAGGCGCGAGCGCCCCCGCTCGTGCGGCATCGCTATGAACCTCGCACGAGCGAGGGGCGCTCGCGCTTGCATCGCCACAAACCTTGCACGAGCGAGAGCGCAGGGTTGAGAAGAGGCCCAGAGGGGTGGGCATGACTGCCTGCGTCATTTGGCGTGGGGCGACACCGGCAGGCCTGCCCAGGCGTTCACCAGGCCCAGAGTCTCGCGCACCACGGAAAATACATCGCGCGTATTGCGCCACCAGTGATCGGGGTCGAAGGGATCCTGGTGGGCGCCGTGAACGGAGGCCTTGGGATTATTGCCCATCAGCTTTTGCCACAGGGTCCAGACCCGGCGGGTATGCTGCGGAGATGTGACCAGTATGACCGTTTTCTTTCCGCTGCGCCGCAGCGCGCTTCCCGCTTCCAGCAGTTCCTCCTCGGTATTCACCACCGGCCCGGGAAGAATGTGAATCGCATTTTCCGGAACGCCTTCGTGGATCAGGATCTGGCGGTTGTACTCTTCTTCTCCCTCAAAGTGGATACCCAGCTTGGCCAGTTTGACCGCCGGGCTGTCGGGATGGCTGAACCAGATTTCCGGGGCATAACCCATGGCATAGACCCGGGCAGCTTCCTGCGCGCGTTCCGGCATGCCGCCGCTGAGGAGGAAAATCGCGTCCGCATGAGCCAGGGGATCTTCCCGGTCAAGCCAGCGGCCGGCACCGCGAAATGCCGCCAGCGCAGCCAGAAGGACAATCAGGGCCAACACACCGAACCGGGCTCGCTTCATGTCGCCATCTTAACGCCAGCGCCGCCTGAATGTAGGCGCGAGCGCCCCGCTCGTGCTGCAGCGCCAATGACCTATCGTTCGTTCCAGAGGCTTCAACACGACCCTGGCCCGTTAGCAAGTCCAGCGGCACCCGTGGCGGCCCCTGCGCGAGCGAGGGCGCTCGCGCAGGCTGGATGTAGGCGCGAGCGCCCCGCTCGTGCTGCAGCGCCATGGAGGCCGAGACCAGGAATGGCGGAGCACGAGCGGGGGCGCTCGCGCCTACATGAGCGCGGCGGACACTTTTGTCCCCCGCGGTTGACTTTGAATTTTCGGGGCCAGAATCTGCGGGGCTCGAAATTCGCCCTGTTATCCTGAGCCGGTGAGCCCTCCAGAGGATCCTTCGCCGGCCCGCCCGCAGCCCGGACTCTGTGCAGAATGCATCCACGCACGCCGCCTCGCGTCGGACCGAGGTTCAGTGTTTTTTCTTTGTAATCTCGCCTTAACCGACAGCCGGTTCAAGAAATATCCCCGGTTGCCAGTTCTTTCCTGCATCGGATTCGAACGCGAAACCAGTCCAAGTGTGTGATTCCCAGACCGTTTAGACGGGTGAAACTTTTGTCGCTCCCACAACTCTAAATATATGGCGAGCAAGACTGGCCGCAGGAGCGTGCTCATGTTCAGATCTGCTTATACTTTGTTATTCCTGGTCCTGATCATGGCCGCCGTGGCCTGTACTGCGGGAAACGCTTCCAGTATGGCGGTTCCGAACCCGGCCCTGGATGCCGCCAAAGCGGCGAAGTCAGGCGAGCAAACCGCGGTGGTGGCGGGAGGATGCTTCTGGGGCGTCCAGGCTGTCTTCCAGCACGTCAAAGGCGTAATCAGCGCAACCTCGGGATACTCGGGCGGGGATGCCAAAACCGCGCAATATGAAATCGTAAGCACGGGTGAAACCGGACACGCTGAATCCGTGAAAATTACATACGATCCTGCCCAGATCACTTACGGAGAACTGCTTCAGGTGTTTTTCTCCGTGGCCCACGATCCCACGGAGTTGAACCGGCAGGGCCCGGACGATGGCACCCAGTATCGCTCGGTGATCTTCTACAACAACGATGAGCAGAAGAAAATTGCGCAAGCGTACATCGCGCAGTTGGACAAAGCCAAAGTCTTTCCGCGGGCGATCGTGACCCAGGTGGTGCCGCTGAAGGCGTTTTATCCTGCCGAGGCCTACCATCAGGACTATGCCGCGCGTCATCCTGATCAGCTGTATATCGTCTATAACGATGCGCCGAAACTGGCACATCTGCGGCAGCAATTTCCGGAACTTTACGCGGCAAAGTAAGGACGTTTTATCGCTGTCGACGCTCAGAAGGCGGATCGAGGAGTGAGATATGTTCGACTCGGAGCTTGGCAAAGATCTTTCATCAATCGACCTGAGACGGCGCGCTTTTCTGGGAGTTTCGTTTTCGGCGCTGGCCGGCGCAGCGCTGTGGTCATGGCGGAAGCCGCGACTCATCGAGGCGGCGATGCCGAAGGGCGATCCCGGCCAAGTCACGATTGTGCAGTTTTCCGATTCGGGGCAGCGGCTGCAGAAGGTAACCATCCCCAAGGTGGTGAAGAGCGACGATGAATGGCGCCGGCAACTGTCGCCTGGGCAGTTTGATATCACGCGTCATGCTGACACGGAAATTGCGTTCAGTGGAAAGTATTGGAACCTGCACGACCAGGGGCTCTATCGCTGCATCTGTTGCGAGAATGCGCTGTTCAGCTCGGAGACGAAGTTCGAATCGGGCACCGGTTGGCCGAGCTTCTGGCAACCCATCGCACCGGAGAATGTTCGGACCATCGACGACACCAGCTACGGCATGGTGAGGAGCGCGGTTGCCTGTACGCTTTGCGACGCGCATTTGGGGCACGTCTTCGATGACGGGCCGCAGCCTACCGGGCTGCGGTATTGCATGAATTCGGCCTCGCTCAAGTTTGTGAAGCAGGCGTAGCTCAGTGGTAGATCCCTACATCGTGATAGCTCCCCTCGGCACAAGGTCCCTCGACTTGCCTGCTTCGCGCGTAGCGCGATGCAGGCTGCGCTCGGGATGACAGTTTGAGATAGGAGTTTGGGAGCGGGTTTCCGGAAGACTGTTCCTGCACGGCTCTTGCCGGGGTCCGCACTCAGACCTACTCCAGCACGCTGTCGTCCAGTTTCTTTCTTCCCCAGTCAGCGGCGGCTTGCACGAATGCGAGCACCAGGGGATGGGGCTTGCCCGATTGGGAAGAGAGTTGGGGTTGGAACAGAGTTGCGATGTAGAAACGGTGAGTGGGGGATTCGATCGCGCGGATCTCGCCTTGAGGGCCGCGCGCCACCACCGGAAACCCTGCTTCCATGGCGGCCCATTCATAGTCGGGATTGACTTCGAAGTTGCAGAAGAATTCTTCGCTTACTGTGTCCTGCGAATAGTACGACTGCAAATAGGAACCCGGGCGCAGGCGGATTTCAGGTATCGCGCCTGAAAGCTTGGGCGCTCCCTTGGCGCGACCCGGCACGGCGCAGGCGACCGGGTAAATAAGGATGTTCTTTGATCCCGAGTTGTTCTCGCCACTGTCCGCATCTTTGATTCCCAGCACATTGCGGGCACACTCGATCAGGGCGTACTGAAAGCCGCCGCAGGTGCCGAGGAAGGGCCAGTCGCGGCGGCGCGCGAATTCAATGCCTTTCAGCATGCCGTCGAAACTCTTGTAGGGACTTCCGGGCGCCGCCCAGATTCCGTCGAAAGTCTCCAGCTTTTTCTGGACGTCGGCCGACAGCAGGTCCGGAGTCGCGATCCACACTCCTTCGACCGGCAGATTGAGTTGTGCGGCGGCGTGCTGAAGTGACCTCTCGACTGCGGGAAGAGTCGGAGACTTGGGATCGTAATCCCCGAGAATTCCAATGCGGACGGGATCGCTCACTAGACCATTTTATATGGGCAATGAAAATAAGGTGGTGAGAAGGCTGGTGACCCGCGGAGCCGCCGGATATGCTCGGCCCCACGGGCAACGACGCTCGCGCCTGCCTTTGCCTCGATTATTTTGCCGCCATGGATCGTTCTTTCAGGATTTCATCTACCGTCGTGATCGCGGTTTCCAGTTCCTCATCCTGGTTGTAAAAATGCGGAGCCATGCGCACGCCTGCTTTGGGGCGATAGTCCACCAGGATGTCTCGCTTGAGCAATTCGCGGCACACCTGCTCAGCGTCCGGCATGTCAATCGAAACCGTACCGCCGCGTTGTTCGGCGTGGCGTGGCGAATTTACCCGCCACCCATGTTGTTCCGCCAATTCGATCAGGCGGGAAGTTTGCCGCTTCGACTTTTCGCGGATGAGCTCAACGCCGACTTCCGCAATAATCTTCAGCCCGGGGCGGGCTGCTTCGAGAGCTGGTATATGAGATGTTCCATTCATGAACCGGAACGGCGGCTCGCCGTAGCGCGTAGGGCCGACCTCGAACCCGAACGGATTCTGATGCGCGAACCAGCCGGTGAATTTCGGCTGCAGCTTCCTGCCCAGGTCCGGGCGAACGTATAAATAGGCCACGCCCGGCCCTCCGCACAGCCACTTCAAAACTCCGCCACAGGTAAAGTCGACATCCAGGGCCTGTACATCGACCGGCACCGTGCCCAGCGACTGAAAAGTGTCGAGCAATACGTGTGCGCCGACGCGGTGAGCTTTCTCGATGATGGCCCTGGCATCCTGTATGTACGCGCTTCTGAAGATCACATGCGACATGGGGACGAGCAAGGTCTGATCATCGATCGCGTCCAGCATCCGTTCGAGGGGAACTGTAATCCCATCATCGGTAGGGACCATGTGGACCCGCGCTCCATAGGCTTGCTGCGCCTGCCAGAAATACATGACTGACGGAAAATTCAGATCGCTGTAAACCACTTTGTTGCGCTTGCCGGAGAAGTCGAAGCAGGAAGCTACGACCGCCTGGCAGGTGGTGACGTTCTGGTGGGTGGAAACCGAGCCCGCAGGCGCATTCATCAGGGCGCCAATCTCGTCGCCGGTCTGGGCGGCCAGCATCCACCATCGTTCTTCCCACGCCCGCACGCCGCGTGTGGCCCAGAGGTCAGCGTAGCCTTTCATGGCGCCGTATACGCCTTGCGGCATGGCGCCCAGCGAATTGCTGATCAGGTAGGTGGTTCGTTCCAGGATGGGAAACTGGGAGCGATAGCGGAGAAGCTCATCTGCCATACCCCGGTATTGTACTGCCCGGCCGGCTTGTATACTTCGGGCAGTTCGCCCGACAACTCTACGACTTCCCCCCGCATCCTAACCTTGATTTCTAGTGGGTGTTGGATTCTTTGATAGGAGAGAAATGAAAGCCATGAAAGTAATCAGGAACATTTTGGGGACGGCAGGCTTGCTGTACGCCGGATACGTGCTCATCGCGAGCATGAAGGACGTCCGTCGCTACATAAGAATCAGCTCGATGTAAGAGATTATGTGGGGCGGACACTTCTGTCTGCCGCTTTTGAAGTTGATCTCAGGTTTGCGTCTCGACGCTTTACGTGCTCACGCGGACACGAACAGTTTCGAGCTGGCAGAGTGCAGGTCAAAATCAGGAGTTTCCGTCCCACACACCCCTACTTCTTTTTCAACAGGAAGTACGCTGCGGTCAGCACAACCATGTAAACGGCGCCGCTGATCAGGGTCAGATGAGAGTTCCAACCTGTCTCCAGAACCGCGACGATAATCAGCACGAACCCCAATCCTGAGCCCCAGGCCCCGAGGGGGGAGCGCATGGGCAAGGCGGCGATCTGGCTGGCCGAGAGCTTCTGCCGGAACTTGATGTGCGCAGCCAAGGACACCAGCCAGGACAGCAGCATTCCCACCAGGGCCGCACCCAGAATCGAAACGAAAGCATCCTTCGGCGCCCACTTCTCCAGCACCAGCGCCACCACGATACCGTAAGACGAAGCCAGCAGAGCCAACTTGGGCGATCCTGATGCATTCAGCCGGCCCAGAACCGCCGGCGCCCATCCCGACCTCGCCAGAGAGAACAGGACACGCGAGGCGGCATAGAGGGCTGCATTGGCCCCCGAAAGGGCGGCCGTCAGGATCACAAAGGTCATGATGTGCGGCGCGGCGGGGATGTGAGCGTGCCGGAAAACGGTGACAAACGGGCTTTCGGTGACGCCTGCACGGTCCCACGGCATCACTCCCACCAGGACGACAATTGCCCCCAGGTAAACCGAGGCAAGCACCAGGAAAGTCAGCTTGATGGCGCGCGGAATCTCGCCCGCCGAGCGGGACTCTCCTGTAGTGATGGCAACAAACTCGATGCCTCCGAAGGTATAAAGCGCGAAGCCCATGGCGAGCAGGGGCGCCAGCGGGCCTCGGGGCAGGAATCCGCCATGCGCCGTGTATTCCGGTGTTACCCGCCCGCTGAACAGCAATCCTGCTCCCAACACGATGAAAGCGGCGATGGTCACTACCTTGATCATCGCGAACCAGTATTCAAAGCGGGCATAGTTGCCCACGCTGCGCAGGTTGATCAGCAGCAGAAACACAGAAAAAATCAGCACCCAGAACAATGCCGGCGCCGAGGGAAACCAAAAAGTCAGATAAGTGGCGGAAGCCACCAGCTCCGCGCCGATGGAGATCGAGATTGCCGCCCAGTATCCGGCGCGGGAGATGAAACCCGCCCACTGATTCAGGTAGAGATCGGCATAGACCCCAAAAGAGCCAGCCGCGGGATGCACGCTGGAGAGTTCGCCCAGCGCCATGGCCACGGTCAGGGCAATAAATGCGGCCAGGGCGAAGCTGAGGATTACGCCTGGTCCAGCGATTTCCAGGGCCGCCGCGGAGCCTAGCAACAGCCCGGTCCCGATCGACCCGCCGACGGCGACCATGGCCATCTGGCCTGCGCCGAGTTGGTGCAGCAGTCCTCGTTCCTCCCCTTCACCAGGCATTCGGCACCTATACCAGAAACTGTTTTTTGAACAAAGAGATATTGCGCCCGTGACTTTCGTAATCGCGCGGGGGCCTGACTTCGTTGCCGCTGCCGGAGCCGCCCCCTAAAATCTCACTTGGGTTACTACGTACGTTACCCGTGTCTCTCATGGCAGACCCGAACAAGCGAATGGACCGAACCGAGATCGCCCGTCGCGTTGAGCGCGCGGAAAAGCTCTTGCAAAAAGGCAAGACCGGCGATGCTCTCGACGAGTATATGCAGGTCCTGGCGGACGACCCCCAGAACGACAATGTGCGCCAGATGGCAGCCGATATCTGTCTTTCCTTGCAACGGACTGCGGAAGCGGTAAAGCTGCTGGGCGAGCTTTTTGAACGGCAGATCGTGGCCGGAGAGAACACCCGTGCCAGTCTCACTTACAAGAAGTTGGCCCGGTACGCCACTCCGACCAGCACCCAGAGAGTCCAATTCGCGCAAATCCTGGAGACTTCAAACCGGAAACTCGCGCTTGAGACCTACGAGAGCGCGCTGGCAGATCTGAGCGCCAGCGGACGCCAGCAGGATTGCCTGGCGGTGCTGAAGCGCCTGGTGGCACTCGATCCCGGGGAACGAAACGTTCTACGTCTGGCCGAACTTTGTTCCCAGGTCGGAGACAAAGCCTGCGCATCCGCGGCCTTCCTGAAGCTGGCGCAGATGACCCAAGCTGCCGGCGGCAACGCCGCGCAGTGGTTTGAACGCGCCTATGGGGAAGATTCCTCCAACCTGGACATCGCTTTAGGCTACGGCAGGAGCCTGATTGCGCAAGGGCAGGTGGGGGCCGCGATATTTGTTCTGGAACCCCTGGCCAAAGCCAACGATGCAGGCCTGGAAACTCGCGAGACCTACGTCAAGGCGCTCTTGTCTGCGAATCGCCTGACCGATGCAGAGCCGGTGCTCTGGGGACTCTTCCAACAGAGTCCGTCGCGCCCGCAAGAAGTCGCGGATCTGATCGGACGACTGGTCGATGCTCAGCAGGATGCAGAGGCGGTTGCGCTGGCGCGCAAACTGGAGCAATTCCAGCACAGCCGGGGAGACCGCCGCGCCTTTGTGGCGATGATGCAGGATGTGGTCGCGAAGCATCGCGGTTCGCCCGATCTTCTGGAGTTCATGAGCGAGTTGTTCAATGCCTCCAACCGCGAAGGAGACTATTGCCAGACTTTGCTCAAACTCTTCGATATGCACTGCGGCATGGGGAACTACGCTAAGGCCGCCGAATGCCTGGATCGAGCGGCAGATGTGGATGTCTACGAGCCCGGCCACCAGAAGCGTCTCGAAATGTTGCGCGGCAAGATCGACGAAGGGCGTTACAAAGTCATCGCCTCGCGTTTCACCAGCATGGCGAAAACCACAGAACCGGCCCGGACCGAAGGGCCGACGCTAGGAGCCGCGGCCTTGCAGGACCTCATGCTCCAGGCTGAAATCCTGGTGCAGTACGGGATGCGCTCCAAGGCGATCGAACGCCTGCAACGCATCCAGGAACTTTTTCCGTACGAAGAAGAACGCAACCAGGATCTGCAGCAGTTGTATCTGGCCGCGGGCATGACGCCGCAACACGGAACCTCCGGCCCCTTACCTTCCGCCGGGGCCGCTGCCGGCAAAGCCCCATCGGCCTCTGCGCCGGCCTCCGCGCGGCCCTCCGCGCCGGCGGAGTCCGCAGATATCAACAGCTTCACCAAGGTTGCGGAGATCACCCGCAAACTTTATCGGCAGACGAACGCCGACGCCGTCATGTCCACCGCCGTCGCCGAAATCGGAGCGCAATGGAAACTCAGCCGCTGCATCGTGGCCACGCGCAAGCCGGGAATGGCGCCCAGCGGCGTCAAGGAATACCGCGGCGACGGGGTAACGTCGGGAGAAGGGAAGGCTCTGAGCAAACTGGTCACGGTGGTGCAGGATGTCGCCATCAGTCGCGGCACGCTGACCATCACTGACGCCCCCGGGGCGCCGGAGTTGGAAGAAATCCGGGAGGTTCTGCTGGAGTTGGGCATCACGTCGCTGCTGGCTCTGCCGCTCAGTGACGGCCAGGACCATATGGGAGTGCTTTTGCTGACGCAACAGGCCGCGCGCGGCTGGCACTCTGCCGATGTGATCGTGCTCAAGACCATCAGCGAACAGATCGTGATCGCGCTCACCAATGCCGGATTGCGCCGCCTGGTAAAAAGTTTGTCGGTCACCGACGAGCAATCGGGATTGCTCAAACGCGCTTCCTACCTCGACCTCTTGATGGCGGAGACCCGGCGTGCGGTCCAGCAGAGCACTCCGGTAACCGTGACGTTGATGCAGTTCGGCAAAGGCTCGGCCATGATAAAAGAGCACGGAGAACAAGCCGTGGAGGCCGCCATGCAACAGGTAGGCCAGCTCTTTGCCGCCAACATCCGGCAGAACGATCTTGCTTTCCGCTATGCCAAGACCACGATTGCGCTGGTGCTGGGCGAAACCGCGGAGAAGGAGGCGGTGATGACAGTGGAGAAATTGCGCAAGCTGCTGGCGGAAGTAAGACTCTCCGGCGAGATTCTTCCCTTCAGTGCGGGACTGGCCGAAGCCGTCGTTCGCCAGCAGTTCGATCCTGTCGATATCGTCACCGAGGTCATCAATCGCGCGGACAAGGCCCTCGATGCCGCCGTCGCTCAGGGCATGGGCCGCATCGTCAGCCAGCCCCCGTCGATTGCCGCCGCCGCGGTAGCGTAGGTTTCCTGGGCGCGATCAACCCTTAGCCAGGTTTGCGGTCCGCCGCTGGGGTCCGGGGTGAGTTTACAGTTCGCGCTTTCACCCGATGGCGTCATGCTGAGCTTGCGAAGCATCTGGCGTGGAGCGGATCCACTGTGCTCCTGGCCCGAGGAGCGGCGCGCGAGCGACAAGGCAGGCTCTTCGGGACTGAAGTCCTCAGCATAACGCCGGGGTCCCGATCCTGCGCCACCGCCGTATAGCAGAGACCGTATTTTCACTGCTAAACTATCCAGTTTGACTACCACGCACGAAACCATTCCGATTCCAAAGAGCACCAGGAAATTCATATGCTGAAACCCGGCGACATCGCCATTGTGAGTGGGGCCCGCACTCCGTTTGGGCGCTATTGCGGCAAGCTGAAAGATTTCAGCGCCCAGGAGTTAGGCGCCATTGCGGGCAAAGCCGCGATTGAGCGCGCGGGCGTCGACCCCAAGGAATTCGATCATGCAGTCTTCGGCAATGCACAACAGACTTCGGGGGATGCGATCTATGGCGCCCGCCATGCGGCTTTGCGCGCAGGGCTGCCCATCGAAACGCCGGCCCTCACCGTGAACCGGCTTTGTGGAAGCGGCATCCAGGCCATTGTCAGCGCCTCCCAGATGATCCAGGTGGGCGAGGCGAATGTGGTTCTGGCCGGCGGCATGGAAGCCATGTCGCAGGCCCCGTTCTGCATTCGCGGGCGCGACGGCTTCAATCTGGCTCCCGGCGGCAAGCTGGAAGATTCGCTGATGGTCGCGCTGCTCGACAGCTACTGCGGCCTCTACATGGCAAACACGGCCGACCTCTATGGTTCGCAGCAGGGCATCACCCGCGAGATGCAGGACGAATATGCCCTGCGTTCCCAGCAGCGTGCCGATGCGGCATACAAAGAAGGACGTTTGCAGGAAGAGCTGGTTCCCGTGGCGTTGAGAAATTCCAGGGGCGAGGCGACAGGTGAATCCTTGACGGAAGACGATCACCGCCGTCCGCAGACGACGCTCGAAGGTTTGGCCAAACTCAGAACGGCATTTGGAAAAAATGGTAGTGTCACAGCCGGCAACGCCAGCGGAATTGTGGATGGCGGAGCCGCAGTCGTGGTCATGTCGCTGGAGGAGGCCGGCAAACGCAGTATCCTGCCGCTGGGACGGGTAGTGAGCTGGGGCATTGCCGGAGTCGATCCCAAAGTGATGGGCCGCGGCCCGGTGCCGGCCACCAAGATCGCCTTGCAGAAAGCCGGGCTGACGCTCGACTACATCGATCTCATCGAAGTGAACGAAGCCTTCGCCGCACAGTACCTCGCCGTCGAGAAAGAACTAGGCCTTGATCGCGAAAAAGTAAACGTCAATGGCGGCGCGATCGCGTTGGGACATCCGCTGGGAGCGACGGGGACACGTCTGGTGATTACGTTGCTCTATGAATTGCGGCGGCGAAAGAAGAAATACGGGCTGGCGACGGCATGCATTGGCGGTGGCCAGGGAATAGCGATGGTAGTCGAGAGTATGAATTAGTTTTAACCGCCGAGGACACCGAGATCGCTGAGATATTTCCCTCCGTGTTCTCCGTATCCTCAGTGGTTCAAGGAATGTTATGGACATCAAGAGAGTCGGCGTTCTCGGTTGCGGCCTGATGGGTTCAGGTATCGCACAAGTCGCAGCCACCGCTGGATTCGACGTCACCGTGCTCGAGGTGGACCAGAAGTATCTCGACAAAGGGTTTGCCGGCATTGAAAAGTCGCTGGCCAGGTTCGCTGAGAAAGGCAAGATTAAGGAAACACCGCAGACCATCCGCGCCCGGCTTAAAGGCACCACCAACATGCGGGACCTCGGCGACTGCGACATCGTTGTTGAAGCCGTAATCGAAAACGTCGACGAGAAGAAGAAGATGTACGCGGCGCTCGACGGCATCGTAAAGAAAGACGCAATCTTCGCCTCCAATACTTCATCGATTTCGATCACCGAGCTTTTGACGTCCAGCAAGCGTCCCGAGCGTTTCATCGGCCTGCATTTTTTCAACCCGGTGCCGCTGATGAAACTGGTTGAGGTGGTGCGCACCATTGCCACTGCCGGCGACGTGTACGAGACCGCCTATGAGTTTGCGAAGAAACTGGGCAAAGTTCCGGTTCGCACCAGCGACAAGACGGGATTCATCGTCAACCGGTTGCTGGTGCCGTATCTGCTCGATGCCATCCGCGCCTACGAAGAGGGCGTGGGCTCGATCGACGACATCGACAACGCCATGAAGCTGGGCTGCGGCTATCCCATGGGCCCGTTCACGCTGCTCGATTTTGTCGGACTGGATACGACGTACTACATCACCCACGTGATGTATGACGAGTTCAAGGAACGCCGCTTCGCCTCGCCGCCGCTGTTGAAGCGGATGGTAATGGCCGGGTGGTATGGACGGAAGTCGGGCAATGGATTTTACGATTATTCGGACCCCGGTAATCCGAAGCCCAATAAGCTGTAGCGGAAAAGTGTCTCGCACCATCCATATGATTGTCATCCTGAATGATTGTCATCCTGAGGCGGCTTTAGCCGCCGAAGGACCCATGCATTTCGTTGGCGCCGGCAAAATGCATAGGTCCTTCGCTGCGCTCAGGATAACAAGTTTTAGAATAGGGATTAGATTTGAAATCCGAGCACCCCTAATCGAGCCGCGTTTTGAGATCTCCGCAGCCCATGCGAAGCTTAAACAAGCTGTAGCGGACAATCTCCCGTAAGATTGTCATCCTGAGGCGGCTTTAGCCGCCGAAGGATCTATGCATTTCGTTGGCGCCGGCAAAATGCATAGGTCCTTTGCTGCGCTCAGGATGACAAGCTTTAGAACAGGGATTAGATTTTGAAATCTAATCACCCCTTGAAATCGAGCCGCGTTTTGAGGTCTCCACAGCCATGCGAAGCTGAACAAGCTGTCGCGGAACAATTTCCCGTAAGATTGTCATCCTGAGGCGGCTTTAGCCGCCGAAGGACCTATGCATTTCGCAGCCGCCGGCAAAATGCACAGGTCCTTCGCTGCGCTCAGGATGACAAGATTTAGAATAGGGATTAGATTTGAAATCTAATTACACCTTGAAATCTCCATTGAAACCGCGGCTGAAACTGATGGAAGGCAAACTCAGCGCCGGCGGCAAACATTTCGCGATCGTAGTCTCCCGCTTCAACGCCTTCATAACCGACAGGCTGCTCCAAAGCGCATTCGATGGGCTGGTGCAGTGCGGCGCCGAATCGAAGGGAATCAAAATCGTCCGCGTCCCTGGCGCTTTCGAGATTCCTTCCGCTGCGCGGACTCTGGCAGAAAGCAAAAAGTTCGACGCCATCATCTGCCTCGGATGCCTGCTGCGCGGCGACACCGCGCACTACGATGTCATCGTCAATGAGGTGGCTCGCGGCATCGGCCAATCCGCGCAGGAGACCGGAGTGCCGCATGCATTCGGAGTTCTCACCTGCGAGACCCTGGAGCAAGCCATCGATCGCGCCGGCCTGAAGATGGGCAACAAGGGCCTGGAAGCGGCGCTGGCGGCGGTGGAGATGGCTTCGTTGAAACAAACCGTCCGCTCTCAGCGATCAGCCGTCAGCCCAAAACGAAAATCCAAACCGGCCCCACGCTCCTCGAAACGCCACTAACCAAAGGCCGCATTCGCAGGTTGTACACTGATAGCTGAACGCTGTTAGCTGACAGCTGAATGGGAACCCGCCGCAAATCTCGCGAACTTACTCTGCAAATGCTTTTCCAGTCCGACATGGGAAAGCAAACTGCGGAACAGGTGCGGCAAACCTTCTGGCGTGAGCGTGAAGACGTGGGCGCCGACGTTCAAACCTTTGCCAACGATCTGTTTCGGGTCGCCACCGATCGCGCCACCGAAATCGATGGTTTGATTGAAGGCCACGCCCAGCACTGGCGCATGGAGCGCATGGCCGCCGTCGACCGCAACCTGATGCGCGCGGCAGTCGCGGAACTGCTGGGCTACCCCACGACTCCGCGCGCCGTTGTCATCAATGAAGCGCTCGAAATTGCGCGCAAGTTTTCCAGCCCGGAGTCGGTGCAATTCATTAACGGTGTACTGGACAGCGTCGGTAAGCAACTGGAAAGCAGTCGTTAGTCGTTGCTCAGCGGCCGCCGGCACTGAAAACAATCCTTCCAGTGGGCGCTCGGCTCCGCCGTAAGGATTGTCATCCTGAGGCGGCTTTAGCCGCCGAAAGACCTATGCATTTCGCAGCCGCCGGCAAAATGCACAGGTCCTTCCCTGCGCTCAGGATGACAAGATTTCGGCCGGATGGACGAGAGAGGGCGCTCACGCCCACATCAACCTTACGGCATAACCGCGATCAAATCCGGATTGCAGGTGAAGGTTACGCCATTGCACAGGCCGGCTTGCAACGTGGTGACGTCGGTGAGGAAGGAAATCTGCTGAATGTCGCCACCGTTCTGCGTATCCAGGATGTGCACCTGGCCGTCGCCGGCGGCGACGTAGAGCCGGCTTCCGTCGGGGGTGAGCGACGCCTGGATGGGGATGGCATCGCCGGAGAGCGGAATGGCAGAAGACGTCTGGCTGTCGATATTGAATACCAGTACGCTTCCCCGATTGCTGGCAATCACGTAGGCACGGGCCGCGTCTTGCGACACGATCAACTGGATGGGCACAAAGCTGCCCTGACCTAAATTGAAGGATGTCGCCGTACCAGCGCTGGCCGTCGACCCGCAGCCGGTGGGGGCGCGGGCCACACGGAAGAGGTCGAGTCCCGGCGAATCAACCGTCAATACAGATGTGATGGTGGTGGCGCTTCCGGCGGTGGGCGGGTCCGCCAGGTTGGGTGTGTCCCGGGGAAGCGCTTTCAGGAACGGTGGAGTTGCCGGCAGCACTACATTATTGATAAAGGCAGAACTCGAAGCCGAATTCGCGCCGCAAGTGCTCCAGGCGGTGACCGAGGAAGCGCTGGATCCGCCGGATACGAAGGCAAAGGCTCCTTCCGGAGAAAACGACACATCGGTGGCGGTTGCGGTGAGAGGAATCTTTTTCAGCGTGTCCGCGGCCGAGTAAACATACAAACTTGATCCTGCCGCGATGAAAGCCTTGAGATTATCCGGGGAAAAGTCGGCTGCGGTCGCACCCTCTATGTTGAGCGTCGTGCTGGTATTCGTGGTGGTATCGAACACGATCACCTGAGTAGCAGGGGGAGGAGCGGCGCTTCCCGGGACCGGCACCGCGTTGGGATCGGCGCCGGAAAGGATGACTTTTTTTCCGTCGGGAGAAACCGTCAGCACCTTGCCGGTCACGGACCTGAACTCAGACACCGTGGGTGGGCTGGCGACCGTAATCTCCATCAAGCCCCGGGTCCCGAAGAAAGAAAAATCTGTGCCCATATAGGCCTTCGCGCCCTGCCGGTCAAACACCAGAGAGTTCGGAGTTGCCGGCAACCCGACCGCCGCGCCCACGCTGTTGTTTGGCGATGCAATGGGAATCAGCAGGCTCACACACCCGGCCGTTGTCGAACAGTTGCCGGGCGGGGACGCTGAAAATCCCGTGCTTGAGACGTAGACGGTGGGTGTGGTGGTGGTGGTCGTTGTCGTCGTCGTGCTGGAAGGGGCAACCACTACGTCGACGGCGCTCTCAGGATAGATCGGCGTCAGCGGCTTCAGGCCAATATTGCAGGTCGGTGGAGTGCAGGACGCGATTACCGTCGCTCCTCCGGCCTGCTTGGTTGTAACCGATCCGGCAGTTACGGGCACGGTATCCGGATTGGACGTACTCCAGGTCAACGGCACATCTGTGATGATATTGCCAAGAGTGTCGACCACGGTGGCGGTCACGGTATTCGCGCCCCCGGAAGTCACGTTGATGGAATTCGTGGCGCTGCCCTTGACCGCGAGCGCGATCGACTGCACGGCGCAAGTGGTGAAATCCAGGGGTTCACTGATGACATTGCTGGTACTGGCATTCAGCGACGTTATTCCCGGATTGTGGGCGGTGACCATGGCCTGTCCAGTAGAGAGTCCGGACAGGGGTGCGCTGTCGGTGGCGATTGCAACGGTCGTTACATCGGAATTGATGGACAACCAGGTGAAGGGGCCAACCGTGGCCGTGATGTCCAACCCGCGGCTGAAGGCGTTGGCCTGATAGTCGAAGATTTGACCCTTGGAAAAACAAGGACCGGCTGGGGGTGTCTGCCCCGGGACTGGGCTGATCACGATTTTGTCGATGTGCTGATGCACGTAAACGGTTGTGGGCGGGCTGCTCACCCCATGCGAGTTGGCAGTCACCTGGGCCACTCCGACCGGACCAGGAGTACAGATCTGTGGAACCGTGAGCGAGTCCCATGTGCCCGCGCAAGCCAGCCCATTGCTGGCAATGGTCAGAACCGCCGTATTGCTGGAAAGGAAGGTAACCGGAGTGGTGACGGCTACGTTTTTACTGTTCCGCGGGCTCGCGGTAAAGGTCTGATTGGCGCTGCCCTGGTCCAGCGAAACCGTATTCGAGGGCGAGAGCATAATATTCGCCGGGACCGGGAAAGTGGTGGTTGTAGTCGGACTGCTGCTGCTGCAGCCGGTCAAGGCTGCGATCAAACTGACGACCATGAAGACGATTGCCGACCGGACTATAGACCACAACCTGCCCATGCACCCTCCCCGCCCACTGGATCAACGGGGCGAGCTCTGTTCCTGGAAAAAACCAAGTCTGGGAAAAACCCAAGTGTAGAGGCTAGAATTTTTTTCAGCAAGTTGAGCCGTCTGGCGGGCCGGTTCGACAAGCTTGCTGCGCTCGATTGCTCAGGGCAGTCGAAGAACCGAGCCCGCCGGCGAAATCCTGAGCGCACTGAAGGATCTGATTGCCCATTTGCGCGAAGAAGCTCACTCAGAACTCGTCGATTCGTAAAACCGGAATTCATCGATCCGGAATTCATCAAACCCGGATTCATCAAACCGGGGATTCAGCCATCCTTCCCTTCTGATGCAAGCAAGCGCGGTTGACGATGTGTGCAGCAAGTTGCTATATTTGTAAGGTTCCGCGAGTTATGTCTGGCTTGTCTGTAGGCAGTGGGTTTCTCTGCTGCGCTGGCGCGCGTGTGGAAGCCCGAAAATGCAGCTGAGCTTTAGCAACAAGCGTCTCCGGTGAAACAGCCAGGGAGACGTCCTCGCTGAAACGTCCTGCGCGCACCTTTCACCCGTTGAAAGGCTATGCGGGGCGGTGCTGACGAAACGGAGCACCTCCGGGAAGATTCGGGCTTGGTGCCACCGTCGGCGGCTTTTAGTCTGAACGGGAAATTAGAAATCTTCCGCGGGCGCTTGCCGCCCCGGGAAGCATGGTTGGCCGATCCGCCATCCAGCCCCTGAAAATCAGGGAAAGCCAATGCGGTGTCATTCCGCGAGCGTGTGTCTGTAGACGCACCGGCCGGAGGGCGTCGCGGGGCGCCCGCAGCAGGAGCACCGGAGACAGGAGCATCGGGAACAGGAGCATCGGGAACAGGAGCACCAGGAACAGGAGCACCAGGAACAGTATGCCTACTTTCAATCAATTGGTGCGTAGCGGCCGCAAGCGGCCGCGGTACAAGACGGCGAGCCCGGCCTTGCAGGGATG
>JBOGLC010000082.1:0-27190 GCA_050746005.1 Terriglobales bacterium | reverse complement strand
CTGCCTTCCGGAACCAATGCTGGAGCTGGCGAAGGGATTTGAACCCCTGACCCTCTGATTACAAATCAGATGCTCTACCAACTGAGCTACGCCAGCAGGTTTTTGGATCGAGCCCGTCCCTTTTCGGGACAAGCCATCCTCTGATCCCATCCTGATGTCCGGGACAATTCTAAAAGTTATCATAACGGCATTTTGCGTGCAAGGGGAGCGCAGGCGGTAGATGGCCCAACCCGACAAAACTGTCATCCCGAGCGCAGTCGAGGGACCTTGTGCTCAGTATGCGCCACCGGAGCGTGTGCCATCCATCTCAAATGTGTTCCTACGTCGAGTTTGCAACTAAGGCCGAGAAAACTCGTCGAAAAACGCAAGGTCCCTCGACTGCGCTCGGGATGACAGTGTGTGTGGGGACTTTGAAGCAGCATCGCCCGGCAGCGCCGGCTAGCGCGATGTTCCTCCCCGAATGAAAGCCTCGCGCAGCGGATAGTCGACCACGATCAGTTTGCCGTTCGTGATCGCTTTTACGGCATGCGGCGTATTGGACGGAAAGACCCCAACCAAGCCCGGGCTCAGGCGCTGCGTGTCCCCGCCAATGGTCAGCTCCAACTCCCCTTCGATGATGTGGTAGACCTCTTCCTGAGGGTGGGAATGCTCGTGAATCGAGGACCCGGCGTCGAATTCATAATGCGCGAAGGTCATGCTTGCGGAATCGAAATAGCGGCCTCTCCAGCCTGGCAGGCGCTCGATGGTGGGCAGTTTGCTCGTATCGATGAATGCCATGGATTCCCTCCCGGCTCGCACCAGAATTTTAACCAAGCCTGTCAGCCATTGCCATCTCTCAACCTGCCGGGTAATGCCTCAGTGCGAACAGATCTTCCCCTGGCGTCATCCTGAGAGACTTTATTCTCGAAAAGCCTCCCTGAGCGAAGTCGAAGGAATCTGGCGCGTACTGTCATATTTGCCGGAGGAAACCTGTATATCCGCTCCGCGCCGGATGCTTCGCAAGCTCAGCATGACGCCAATAGTAGGGGATGCAATTCAAACTGAGCCACTACCACCTGCCGCGTTCCAGCCGGAAAATCCGGTCCGGATCGGCCAGCGCCGCCGGGGTGACCTGATTGCTGGTGAGTATGCGGTTACCGGTCAAACTGTGGGAGACTGTGTTCATGCCTAAGCGCAATCTCCGGATCGTGAAGCGAGTCAAGAATGTTCCCGTGATCGGTATCTGCGAGTCCTGCAATATGCAGTTTCAGGCGGATCATCAGCCCGCCGGACAGCAGGCGCGGGCGCAGGCGGTAATCCAGCAGCAGTTTAATACGCACAAATGCAAGCCTGCGGACGGCAGCGAGACAGAAGGCGTCGCACGATAATTAATGATCGTCAATTAATGATCGTTTCCGCTGACATCACTTCGGCTGAATTTCGACAGGACCTGGCAGCTGGATGGCGGTTTGCGAACCGCCGACCAGCAACCGCGCACGATCCGATAGTTTTCACAAATTGGCGGACGTCATCTCAGTAGTCCTTACATATTTTCTGCATCCCCGGCGGGATTTCTAGTCGCGCCAGGCACGCCGTTCGGTTCGATTGTTTGACTCCCAGGAGAAAACGGGACCGATTGTCGGGTCATGCTGACCCCTTTAACTGTTCTTCTTCCGGGAGCGGCCCAACAGCAAATAAATCATCGTCGCGATCAGGAAAAATCCCAGAACCACAAACGGTCTTATGTTGGTGCTTGTATTACCACCTTCATTGTCCCATGGCTTCCCTAAAGTGATGGATGTCATGAATGCCTCGACAAATCCAACGAACACCCTTCCCACCGTCTGGCCCAAGATATCGTGACCGCAATCGCAAATCACCAAACCGTAAACAAATCCGGTCGCGGGCAGGCAGGCAAACAAAGCGAATATCGACGACAGTAGCAGTCTGACTCGTGTAATTTTTGTTGGCATAGGCGTCTTCTGCGGGAATGTTGGGCCACCGCCCTATCCCACTCTGCGGGCGCTGGAGTTCAAGGTCAACAAAACAGCTTCTTAATTTTCGATTAACCCGTAAGTGGATTTTGCTGTGCATCTTAGGGGCCTCGCTTAACCAGCCCGCAACCCACGAGTGACTAGGTCGATCGAGGTCCCCAGAATTTTACCCGCGTAACTCTCGACCTGAATGGAAGCGCGCAGAAGAGCCCACTGAGAGGTGCGCTCCATCTCCTGTCCCGCCTTTGCACGGACGGGTCAGGAGATAGAGCAGTTCAAAGTGACGCATCACTAGTAATCCTCAGCAGTTCCGAATATCAACGAACCGCGCAACCGTGCGCGGCGTTTGAGTATTCGGGCTGAATGGCATACAAGTCATCGTCAATCTTGAAAATGAAAGGATCGGAATAGACGTTGGACGATGTGAAAAGTAGGAAAATGCATTCGTCTCCAATTTCTTGACCGTAGAGGCTAAGTCCCGTCGAGTTCCACCAGGCGTCCCCGTCCGGGTCAGTGATAGTTTCAATCAGTTCGTGGGAGAGAACGTCGTTCGTTGAGTCCGCCAGTTGCCCGTTCGGGGTTCCAGGGCGCACTTGGCAACCGGGCACGTTCTGGTAGGGCTCCACGGAGTACAGCACATGACCAATGTCAGTGAAGTCGGCACTGCCGTGGTACGCACAGAAGAAGAAGGTATCGAAGTTATCCGGCGAGTAGCACACCGCAAACGTGGAATCGAAACACTCGTCCTGGCCCGGCGGCAGAAACACGTGGAAGATGTGGCCATATCCACTGCCCCCCGCGGCTGATGCCACGGCATGCACAACCGAGAGCACATCCGTATCCGTCAGGGGAACCGTCGGAGGGGCGTAATTGACCTTCGCTCTGCTGCCCAGCGTATAGCGTTCGCTTGCACGCAGGCCGACGTACTGGTCGACCAGGTGAATGAACTGGCTGTCCGAAACATCGCGCAGGAATCCTTCGGGATTGCCCCAACACTGGGAAATCGGGCACTTGCCGTTTGGGAGTAAGTAGATGGCATGCGACTGGGCAGAATCGACTACGGCTCCGCCCTGGAAGCTCAAATCCCCGGGATAGCGCACATCGTTCCGCCCAAACGAATTACCTGACTTCTTTCCTCCAGAGGATGGCCGCTGCGTCAATACCGCCTCGCCTCCTCGCGAGGGCATCCCCAGCTTTGTCTTCGTGGGCTGCGCCTCACGGAACAAATTTGTGGTTTGCCGGGCTGCCGCCTTGTCGGCAGCGTCTGGGCTTACCGTGTTGGTGTCTTGCGACCATGCTGCGCTTCCCAGTGACAACAATACGATTACACACAACATCCAATTCTTCTTCATAAACGTCTCCGTACTTGCTGAAATTTTCGACGAGTTGACCTGAACCTGTAATTTCGACTAACCAGGGTTCCCGATTGGGTTCGCTCGGCCTACCAGCAGGGTTGTTGGAGGAAGTCTTGTTGGGGGAAGTCCTTACTCCGGGTCCAAGTTGAGCGTGGGTACGGAACAGGGGGATAAAATATTCGACGGATTCTGCTCCCGCAGGCTGCGGAAGTCAATCGGGAACTGGCCTTATTTCTGTAAGAACCTGTGGAAGAACCGGCGGACAGACGGAACCTACCCCAGTTTTCATCAAACCAGGCGACAGAGGTGAGGTCAGATTGGAAATCGGTCGGGTTGCAGGGAGCGGCCTCCCTTGCGAGGGGAGAACCGGTAGCGTGGACTTCCAGTGCGGTGATGAAATCCGGGGGACCCGGGTCCCGGCTGGAGACAAGAGTTGCTCCGTTTCTGGCTTGGCATCGGCCCGCTTGGGCGTCGCTTTGTAGTGTCTTGTTCTCGTACCCCGCCTCTGCGTTGACTTGCTTCTCTGCCCCACCTAACATGGCAGCCTTGTTTCTTTCTTCGGCAGCAAGAATCGGGCGGAAACCATGATCGGGCAGACCATTTCACACTATCGAATTGTTGAGAAGCTGGGCGGCGGCGGCATGGGCGTTGTCTACAAAGCCGAAGACACCCGGCTGCATCGTTTCGTGGCGCTCAAGTTTCTGCCCGATGAAGTCGCCAAAAATGCCCAGGCACTCAGCCGCTTCCAGCGCGAAGCCCAGGCGGCTTCCGCGCTGAACCATCCCAACATCTGCACCATTTACGACATTGGTGAGGAGAACGGCCAGGCGTTCATCGCCATGGAATACCTGGACGGCGTGACCTTGAAGCACATGATCGCCGGGCGGCCCATGGAACTGGACACGCTGCTGGGTCTGGCCATCGAGATCGCCGACGCGCTCGATGCCGCCCATGCCAAAGGCATCATTCATCGCGACATCAAGCCAGCGAACCTTTTTGTTACCGAGCGCGGCCATGCCAAAATTCTCGACTTCGGATTGGCCAAGGTCACGGCGGCAGGTGGAAGCATGGACGCCGGCGGCGCGTTTTCTCAGGCGACCGCCATGAGTCAAGATCATCTCACCAGTCCCGGCTCGACCATGGGGACGGTGGCCTACATGTCTCCCGAGCAGGCCAAAGGAAAGGAACTGGACGCGCGCAGCGATCTGTTTTCTTTTGGCGCGGTATTGTACGAGATGGCCACCGGCACGTTGCCCTTTCGCGGCGACACGTCGGCGCTGATCTTCAATGCGATTCTCGAGAAGCTCCCCACACCCCCGATCCGGCTCAATCCCGATCTGCCTTCCGAGATGGAGCGCATCGTCAGCAAGTCGCTGGAGAAAGACCGCAACCTGCGCTACCAGCACGCCGCCGACATGCGCGCCGATCTGCAACGCCTGAAGCGGGACACGGACACGGGGCGGGCGGTGGCCGCGAGTTCCGGGACGGTAGCCGCGGCGCACGAGTCTGCTTCCGTCCCCGCAGTTCCGGTGGCGGCGCCCCCATCGGCGCCGGTCTCCGCGGCCGCACTGGCTTCGATCCCGTCGTCCTCATCGGTAAAGGTCGCCGTCGCACGCGAGCCGCGCCCCAAGATCAAGATATGGAAGATCGCCGTCCCCCTCGTCGCCGTGCTGCTGGCGGTTGCCGCTGTGGGTTTGTTCTACTCGCACCGCTCGCACGCCCTGACCGAGAAGGACTCGATCCTGCTGGCCGACTTTGTCAACACCACCGGCGACAGCGTCTTCGACGGGACCCTGAAGCAGGCGTTGGCGGTGCAGTTGGAGCAGTCGCCCTATCTGAATGTTCTGCCGCAATCGCGGATTCAAGAAGCCCTGCACTTCATGGGGCGTTCTCCGGATGAACGGGTGACCCGCGACGTAGCGCGCGAGATCTGTGTGCGGGAAGGCGTGAAGGCGATGCTCACAGGTTCGATTTCAAGCCTGGGCAGCCATTACGTGATTGACCTGAACGCGCTGAACGCGCAGACCGGCGACTCGCTTGGTCAAACGCAGACGGAAGCCGAAAGCAAAGAGCAGGTGCTGAAGTCGCTGGATAAGGCGGCGTCCGACTTGCGGCAAAAGCTGGGCGAGTCCATCGGGTCAGTGCAGAAGTTTGCCACGCCGCTGCAACAAGCCACGACATCTTCTTTAGAGGCCCTGCAGGCCTTCACTCTGGGGCAGGCTGAACACCAGAAGCTGGAAGACGACAAGGCGATTCCACATCTGCAACGCGCGATCGAACTGGATCCCAACTTCGCCATGGCCTACGCCACCCTGGGCGTGGTCTACGGCAACCTGAGCCGGACCAAGCTGCAGCAGGAGAACCTGCGCAAAGCTTTCGAGTTGAAGGACAGGGCGAGCGAACGCGAAAAATTTTATATCTCGGCCCATTACTACGACGAGGGCACAGGCGAGATCGATAAAGGGGCCGGGATTTATGAACAGTGGAAGCTAACCTATCCCCGCGAAACCGTGCCCTGGGACAACCTGGCGCTGCTCTACCGATCGGCGGGACAGCCGGAGAAGGCCCTGGCCAATGCCAGCGAAGCGATGCGGCTCGACCCGAAAGACAAGTTCTCCTTTGCCAATCTTGCCGACGCTTACGAGAGTCTGGGACGCTTCGACGAAGCCAAGACCTTGATTGCCCAGGCGGCGGCCCAGGGGCTGGGATCTCCGAGCGACGCCTTTTCGCTCTACGGTATGGCGTTCGCCCAGGGCGATAAGGGGGGAATGCAGCGCGCCCTGGAACTGGGCAAGGGACCGTCGGTTGAGCCCATCATGTTCATGCTCGAGGGCATGGGCCAGTGCGCTCTGGGCAAGATACAGAGCAGCAGGCAAGTCTTCGCCCAGGGCGTCAGTGCAGCACAAAATGCCGGCCTCAAGGAGCTCTCGGCGCAGATCCGTCTGCTTGATTCGTCTTGCCTGGCGGAGACCGGCAATCTCCCACTCGCCCGGGAGGTGGCAACGCAAGCGCTGGCCTCTTCGAACGATCACGATACCAGGGAGACGGCTGCCTACACGCTCGCTCGAGCCGGCGACGCCGCCGGCTCGCAGAAACTGATTGAGAGTCTGGCCACGGAGTTCCCTACCGACACCATCCTGAACTCGGTCTGGCTGCCGGTGGCGCGCGCCACCAACCAGATAAGGGCCAACCAGGCCGATAATGCGGTTGCCACTCTGCAAGCTGCCATTCCCTACGAACTTGGCGGGCCCCCAAGTGGCGCGGTGTACTGGCCCATGTACGTTCGCGGGGAAGCGTATCTGCGCCTGCACGATGGAGAAAAAGCAGCCGCCGAGTATCAGAAGATACTGGATCACCGCGGCATCGCGCCGAACAGTCCCATCTACTCCCTGGCCCATCTGGGATCGGGGCGGGCATTCGCGCTGCAGGGGGAGAAGGCCAAGGCGAAAGAGGCTTACCAGGACTTCTTCGCCCTCTGGAAAGACGCAGATCCCGACGTTCCTCTCCTCAAGGACGCCAAGGCAGAGTACGCCAAGCTGCAGTAAATGTAGGCGCGAGCGCCCCGCTCGTGCGGCAGTGGCAAAAACCGTGCCTTCAAAACTTTCAAACCAGTTCCTAAATGCTCTGTGACACCCCCGCACCAGCGGGATTCTCCCGGCAGGCTCTGTGACACTCCTGCACGAGCGGGGCGCTCGCGCCTACATTGAACCTGATATCATGAGTGCTCCCTGACCCTCGCTGGCGCGGCCGCCGCGAACGGTCGGTTTTCATGCGCATACGACGCAGACTCCCCATCTGGTTTGGCCTGGTGCTGGTTGCCGCCGCCATCGCTTTCGCCGTCGTGCTGCGCAAGCATGCCCCGCCCGAACCGGCCCGCCTGCTGCCGGGTGCGGACGGTTATTTATATGTCAATCTGAAGTGGGTGCGTCGCGCCAATATTGCCGGCCAACTGCCCGAAGTTCCCCACGAACCGGAATACCAGCAGTTCATCGAGGCCACCGGATTTCAGTTCGAACGCGATCTGGAGCAGGCTGCTTTTGCCATTCATTATCCAGTCAAACGGAAAAACCCGGCGGCAACCCCGGAGCCGCCGCGGTTTTCGGAAGTGTTCGTGGGCAAGATCGATGGGGAGCGCCTGCGCTCCTATCTCGGCAAGATCGCGGGATCGGTAGAGAACTATCGCTCGGTGGATATCTACAGCATTCCCCTCGAAGGCCGCACTTTGCGGGTTGCGGTTCTGGGCTTCGATACGGTGGCGGCGTCGAACCACGACGATCCCATGGTGATCCGCGGCATCGTGGACCGGTCGCGCAAGGTGGCTTCCCCGTTCGGCGGCCCGGCGTTGCTGCGGCGGTATTACAAGTACGTTCCCCTGGCCAGCCTGGGCTGGTCGATCTTTAAGGTGGAGCCCGCAGGCGATTTACCCGGCCGCAATGCCTTGTCCTTTCTGTTCACCAAGCCGGCGGTCGTGGTGGCCTCCGCGCGCTACCTGGGGCGAGTGCATTTCCGGGCGGAAGCCTTCACCGGCAGCAAAGACGACGCCCAGCGCCTGACTGAACAAGTGGGGACATTCCTGCAACTCTTTCACGCAGCCGAGGGCACGGTATCGACCCCGGCGAGCGATCCCGACGTCAAGGCATTTTTCGATGGATTGAAAGTACAGCAACATGACGACCGTACCGTGTTGACGGCTGCCATTCCACCCGGGTTTATTCGCAAGGCGGTGGCTTCGCCGTCGGCCGAAGCTCCGTTGGTGTCTCCTCTGTTACCTCCTGTACCTCCTGCCCGCAAAAGCAAATAGCTGTAACCTTCGCGATCGCCCGCGCATCTGTTGAGAGAGTTGTCACCGATGCTTCGTAGCAATATGGAAGTCGGGCATCCGTCCTCCATTTGACTAGGGCTCACTTGCTGCAACAGGTACAATAAATTCGGATGTCCACTCTTCCTCTTCCCATTGCGGCGTTCCTGGCGGGACTGGTTTCATTCCTCTCGCCTTGTGTGCTGCCGCTGGTTCCGGGCTACATTTCATTGATCTCGGGAGCGGGCGTCGAGGAACTGAAGGCCCAGGAATCCCGGCTTCTGGGCAGAGTGATGCTGAATTCCATTGGCTTCATTCTGGGATTCAGCGTGGTATTTATTGCGCTGGGCGCGATCTCGACCGAGGTGGGACAGCTGCTGGCGCGATATAAGTCGGCGCTGGCGCAGGTGGCCGGGGTCGTCATTATTCTATTCGGGCTGCACCTGACTGGAGTATTCAAGATCAAGGCGCTTTACACCGATGCGCGGCTGCACAGTGTAAAGGGAGGCAGCACTCCCTGGGGAGCGTTCCTGATTGGCTTCGCTTTTGCTTTTGGGTGGACCCCTTGTGTGGGCCCGATCCTGGCCGTTATTTTGGGCTTTGCCGCCACCCAGGATTCGGTGGCGAAGGGGATTTTGTTGCTGGCCGTGTACTCGATGGGCCTGGCCGTGCCCTTCCTGCTGACTTCGCTGGGCATCGAACGCTTTCTGAAGTTTTACAAGCGTTTTCGCATGCACATGCACGCTCTGGAAGTGGCTAGCGGAGGGCTGCTGATCGTGCTCGGCGTGCTCCTGGTGTTTGGGCGCTTTACCATCATCTCCAATTACTTATCGTTCCTGAACCGATTCGCACTTTAGTCGACGCTACAAAGGGAGTCTTTTTGTGAAACGCGATCCAGTGGTCATTCTTGTGGTTGCCCTGGTGGTGACCGTCATGATTGTGTTCGGCTTTCAGGTCGCGCGGCGAAATTCCGGCCAGACGGCCAACGCGGGACCCAATATGAACGGCCAGGCGGCCCCAGACTTTGCCCTGGAATCGCTCGACGGCAAGACCGTGCATCTCTCCGACTTTCGAGGCAAGGGCGTGCTGCTGAACTTCTGGGCCACCTGGTGCCAGCCCTGCAAGATCGAAATGCCCTGGTTCGCCCAAATGCAGAAACAGTACGGACCCCAGGGCTTGCAGATTGTCGGCATTGCCATGGATGACGCCAGCCCCAAGGAGATCGGCGAGTTTGCCCACGACCTGGGCGTGAACTACCCCATCCTGGTGGGTAAGGAAGAAGTTGGAAACGCCTATGGCGGGGTGCAGTTTCTGCCCGCCACTTTCTATATTGGCCGCGACGGCAAGATCATCGACAAAGTCTTTGGGCTGAAGGGCCGGGGCGAAATCGAGGAAAGTATCAAGAAAGCACTGGCTGAAGGCCAGCCGGTACAGGCGCAAAAGTAACGTAGCCGCTTTCGCTCCGCCGGTCTAGCATTTCCCTGATGTCTGTACTACGAAAACTCGGTCCTGGATTGGCCTTGCTGGCCGCCCTGGCGGCCGCTCAGGAGGGCCCCGCCGGTCTTTCGACCAGCCCGGATGTTCCGGGAAGAAGGGCTCCCTCCGTCTCCATGGCGCCGTCCGCTGTTATCACCGTGACCCGAGGACGGCCGAATACAGTGAACCTGCGCTTTCGCGTGAGCGCGGGTTTTCATGTGAATTCCAACCAGCCCAAGTCAGAATTCCTCATCCCGACGGTGCTCAAGTTGAACGCTCCAACCGATATTGTGATTGGAAGGGTCAGCTATCCCGCCGGCAGCGACATGAGCTTTGCCTTTGCCCCGGAGGATAAACTGAGCGTCTACACCGGGGAGTTCCCGGTAACGGTAGACGTTCGTCCGCTGGCCAGCGTGATCCCCACCAAATACATGATTCGAGGAGAGCTGAAGTATCAGGCTTGCGACAAGGCGGCCTGTTATCCTCCCAAAAAACTTCCCGTACAGTTTGAAGTGAAAATCATCAAGGGCCCTCCGCCGCACCGCAGGAATCCGGGGCAGAGCCCGCACGTGCACTTGTAGAGGCTGGCCGGAAGCGCTCAATCCAGGCTTGAAACCTGGAGCCACCAGAGTACAATTGCGGACACCATGCTGTGCCCTTGCGCCAGCCGGTCAGACCCGCATTCAACCATCTGACAGGACTGGTCAGGTTTTAGAGAAGCTCCGCGCCACTGTATGCCGGATAAATTTGAGCGGAAACGGCTGGATTCGAAGCCCTCCACTGAGTTCCTGCCTCCGGAATTCTTGCCTGCTGCGGGTGTGCCCTCGCCCGACCCCAGGACCGGCTATTGCCCTGACAGCCTGCCTGATTATGTCAGCCAAATTGTGCTGGAGCCCTTGCCCAACGATCTGACCCGGATGGTTTACCTGTCCTCGCTGCGGGATTGCAACAGCGGAATGTATCTGCACCCGGAGCTGACGCATCAGAGGGGAACGCACGCCGTGGACACCGCGTTGCGGACGTGTCATGAACAGGTGTTTCGCCGCATGCTGACTACGCGTTTGCCGGAATATGTCCTCCAGTTTCAGGAATATATCCGCTACACCCGGGGCGCGATTACCACCACGCTTAAAAACTGGAAGTCATTGCAGGCGTACCGGGCAACGGTTCCGGTCGACGCCCCCGCAACCTCGGCGGAATTGTACTTCCTGAATGTCGCCATCGCGCTGGAAGTTGTGGCTAAGGAGTGCTCGGACTTCGGGTCCTAGTGGGTCGCGGTTCCACCATTCGGTAATTGCTCAAAGGGAAGCCAGGCATTGACCACCCGGCCGATAATCGAGGCCTCTCGCGGCACTCTGAACCGCCTTACCGGCTGGCGGGAGAGCGGATAAGGCAGCAGGGTCAATTCTTTTCCTTCCATCTGGCACCAGCAACAACTGTGGCCGTCGGTGTGCCACACCAGGTAGATCGGACGCTCGCGAATGGTTTTCCATTCAAACACCTGAATCGAATTCTGCATTACATCGACTTCCACCAAAGAACCGGGCGGAATCAACTCGCCCATGATGTCGTCTTTCAAGCCGACCACAGCATAGCGGTATCGTCTGGGATCAAGGCGCTTGCGCAGAGCGGGTGGAAGGGTTGCCAACTCCTGCGGGTTTAATCGCAGCAGGCCGGTTTCGTGGCTGTGAAAGCCGGCGTCGAAGTTGAGTTGAAAACGGAAGGCGGCGTCCCGTACTTGCGCGGTCTCCAGGCGGGGTAATTCCGGGTCCTGCTGGCTGGCGTATTGCTGTATTTCGCTCGAATCGATTCCGAAAACCAGGAGCAGTTCCTCCAGGGAGACCTTAAGACAAGCTGCCAGGCTAAAGAGTTTGTGAATGCTGGGCACCGACCCGGTTTCGATGTCGGCCAGGGTAGAGTGTGAAACATAAAAGTCGGCGTTGCCCTTGAGGTCGGCAATGGAGCGGCTGATGCGCTCGATGTCGCTGGATTTAACAAAGCGCTCGTCCCGTAACTCCCGAATCCATTTGCCCGAGTCCATGTTCGTAGTCGTTTCCCCGTTTCAACCGGTGGCTCGCGGGTCGTGAAGGGGGTCCCCAGGGGCCGCGAAATCAGCTAGGTGACGCCATTCTAAGGAACGGATCCTCCCGCTTTTACAGATTCAACATGCTTCAAAGGAAACAAAGGAAATTCCACGACCGGTAGTTCGGGGCGCTGTATCGCGGCCTCGATGAACCTCAACCCGCCATCACCGTCTGTTGAAGGTCCCACTGCCGTTGTTGACGAATCCGATTGAGGTACCTGAGTAATTCCTCATACGGAATTTCGACCGCTGGAAGTGACAATGCCCAGCCCGGAAAAAGCCACTTTACCCATAGGCAGGGTTGAGCCAGCAGCAAGTTCACCCGAAGCCGAAGCGCGCCAGAGATCAGGTCCTCGGCTTCATGCGCCAGTTTGGGGTTTGCTTCCAACTTCGCCAGTTGCCCCAACCGCATCAACATCGCGGTATTCTCTCCCACCAAATCCAAAGCGCGCAGAGCCAAGGCGAGGCGCTTTCTTTGAAAAAGGCGGAATTCATTCGGAGCCAGCGACCTCTGAATATATTTTTCTTCGGAGGGGTCGAGCAGGACCCGAAAAACTTCGGGATCGACTTGGTGCTTTCTCGCTTCCCAGTCCTCCAGGCTTTTGATCCGGGGCAGGCCCGGATGAAGCATCGCCCAAACCAGAAACAGAGACAGCGCGCTGGCCAACAGAATTGTTAGCGTCGATACCATTTGTCAACCTGCTGAGTCAGCGTCTCGTTCCAATTCGCCAGGTCGTTTACCGGTAAACGGTCAACCGGCTTTCCACCCTGGGGCCAGAGGAAATAAAAGGCCCATATTGCAACGCCGAGATTATATGCTGCGGGCCGTACGAACACAAAGGCTGCGTTGGATATAACGTGCAGAGGGGCGCGAAGCTCCAGCAACACCAGATCCAAGGCGGAATACACCCCGAAACCGGCAGCGATTCCGACAGAGTATTGACGCCAGGTCAGTCCCAGGCGGGACATGAGTGCGATGGCCACAATCAGTAAGCACACCTGCAGGAACCTGGCTGAACGCTCCCCCAGGATGATCCATTCGAGAGCCAGATCCGCGCCTCTGGGACCTCCAGCCCAGATCAGCAGCGCAAAAGCCGCTGCCCCCGCGGGGACGCTCGTCACCCACAGGACTTTCAGGATCACTCTCAGGAATGGATATGGACGCACGAAATGCCAAGCGGTTTCGAAGATGACGCCCAAGGACAAGAGCACCGCCAAGCCATCTCCCCACCAGTAGACGGTGGAATAAAGCGATCTTCCGTAAGGAAGCCTCGCAAGCACAAAATCACGGGTGGGCACCAAAACGGTGTAGCTGAAAAATACCGGGAATTCTCTGATCAGCCTGCGACGAACCATCACCAGCGCGATGGCAAATTGCAGGGCAATGGGAAGGAACCACAGGAACGAGGTCACCAAGTGGGGGAGTCTCATGGGCCGCACTGGCAGGCTACTCGCAAACCAGACGACCCACAAGAAATTTCAGGCTTTCAGCGCAAAACCTGCCTGCATCCTATTTCGGACATTTCGACGGTGAGCACATGGGTGGCGGAGCTCCCCCGTCAGCAAAAGTCGTGGTTGACATGGCACCGAGCAGCACCAATGTCACTAGCATCAAGCGAACGATATTTTTCACAAAGCCCCCTTATGTGAGGATGACCCCACTCAGGAAGACCATATTTTTTGTGCGAGAGGAAATCCAAACTGTTCGAAAAACGCGCGGTCGACCGGGATCCTCGTCGGTCTACCGACAACCCCAATCCCGCCTGCATGACGTGGAATTGACTCAGGCTGACAATTTTTACGACTTTCCGCTCGTCCAGCCGCGGCGTGGCGCACCAGTCGGGATAACAGTAAACAAGAGGCGCCGGTCCTGCTCTTCGTCGGTTAACCGACGAATGGGCCCCTGTTCCCCAATCTGCAAGGTCGGCAAAAGTATGCTCAGAAGAGGCATGCCCTTTCCCCAAGGACATCCCGCCCTGGCAGTGAATGCTGAGCGTGCTTCTCGACACTCGCGGCTGCGGTGGCTCGCGAGCAGCCGGGTCACCTGGGCTGGACTCGCTCTGCTGGATGACGGTAGCGACCCATTTCCCGCACAGAAAATCACTTCCTGGCGATAACGATGCACCAAGAGAGCCAGCTATCTCTCGACGTCCATCGCAAAGGAGTCAAGCTAGTATCGATGGATGAACGCCTCCGCAGCGGTTCGTGGCCTACTCCGGATAGCTCGCGCAGGACCTTCGCTTCGCTGGATCGAATCCGGCGAAGACGCAGGGCCGCGGTGCGACCGGGACAGCCAGGTCGAGAGCATTCGGAATATTCTGGGCCGGGACGGATACACTATGGCCCAGCTCTCCGCTTCGACTCGGCGGTACTACGGAAGTCAGTCGCCATATTTCATTCCGGCGACTTTTCTTTACAAGCTGAGAGGCGGCGTCACGCCGCATGTTTGTCAGATCGCCGCCTTGAGCGAGATTACCGGATACCGTTTTGTCGACTGGTTGCGGCTGTGCGGCTTTGACCTTCGGGAGATTCCCCGGCTGCAAATGCGCTTGCACACGGAGCGCACGGTTCTGATCACTCCGACGGAAGGCTGGAGTGAGCCGTCTTTCTCCCGGCCTTCCCCAGTCCCGGCCGGAAACCCGAACTTACGTCCGCGCGCTCCGGAACGCTGGAGCGGCAAGAGTCGATATCTGTTCGCCAAGATCGGCGCTCGTGACGCCATGGTTTATCCTGCGCTGCTGCCGGGAGGGATGGTTCGTGTCGATCCGCGTTACGCCCACCCGGTCGAGGGATGCGATAGCGCTTGCAAGCGCGATCAGATGTGGCTGGTGGAGCAACCCAGCGGACTGATCTGCTCCCGGGTGCAGTGGATTGATCAACGGCAAATTGTGTTGCTGCCCAACCGCCCGCCCTGGGGAAGCTGGCCGTTGCATTTGCCGACAGAAGCCCGCATCTTAGGTTTGGTGGATATGGGCTCTCGTCCCCTGATGCTGCCGCGCATGATCCCGCCGATCGAGCCCGCACAACCAGCGCTGCCGCACCGGGAAGCGGGAATGAGATTCTCCGACCTGCTCCGAATCTCTCGCGCGCGCACCGGTTTGACTTTCCGGGCGGCCCATCGACTCACTCGCACCATCGCTCACATCCTCGACGACCCGGAATACACGATCGCTTTAGGTTTGCTTTCCGATTACGAGGCCATGGGCAAACTGCCCAGACATATCGCCAAGATATTGAGCCTCTGCATGATCTATTGCATGGATTTTCGAGAGTTGCTGCAGGTCGCAGGATTGCAGCTGGACGATTCTGCGAAATTGCCGCTTCCGACCCCCGATCGCTTTCATCTTCACTCCAATTTGCCGCGTCATTCCGCACCCCTGATACCTCAGATATTGTGACCGGTTACTACCAGTCTGCCGGCCAGTCGCAGAAGATATTTCCAAGTTTGAAGGTCGGCTGCCAGCCGGCATGCCACTGCCGGTAACCTCGCGCAGGTTACTTACTAAAGTGCGATTAAGGCCCCTCGTTTGTATGACTCTCGTACTTTGACGCTGTTGCAAACTAACCCTACGATATCGATTGTACGGGAGTCCCGCTTCCGACCACCTCCCCAGGTTAGCGGTCCAGGTATCCGCCGGAATCCGGCGGCAATTGGAGGCTGGGCGCAAATGGAGAGGCGTCACACAATGAAAGTTTCCCACCGCTGCTCAAACCATGAATGCGGCGACCACGGCTTCAGCCTGCTTGAAATGATGATCGTATGCTGCGTGATGCTGATCGTGGCGGGAATCACTTTTATGGCGGTGCAGCCGGCGCTGCGGGACGCGCGAGCGAACCAGGCTTTCGAGGATGTGCTGATGCCGCTGCGGGTGGCTCGCCAGCGTGCGATCGCGGAACGCAAGCAATATATTGTCTGCTTCGGAGTGGCCACGCCTGCCGGGGCCCTCACACCGCTGGGCGCTCCGACGGCACAAAGTGTGCAGATATTCCGCTGGGATGCCGGAACCGCCCTCTCCGCAGCGGCGCAGATCTCGTCAAACCAGCTGCCCACTGACATGCGAATGCAGGTACTGGCCGGTCTTCCGAACGGCGCGGCTACCGTGCCCGACGGTTTCGGGAACGCGACCGCAGCCATCGACTTCGACCAAGGCGTGGCCGGCGCAATCACGAATCAAGTCCTGTTTATGCCCGACGGTTCGGCGCATGACGTGAATGGAAACTGGAACAGCGGAATTGTGTACGTCGCGCGGACCGGAGATCTGTATAGCGCGCGCGCGGTCACGCTCTACGGGACGACCGGAAGAATCCGAGGATGGCGCCTTCTCAGCAGTGCGGGAGGCCCCAAATGGTTCCAACAATGACGACACCTAATCGCGGCCTGGCAGGAAATAGAACCCGGCAACAGGGATTTGCCCTGCTCGAAACTCTCATTGCCATCGTGGTGCTGATGCTGGGGCTGCTGGCGGTATTGGTGACCTTCACCATGGCCATCAGCAACACCACATCGGTTCAGAACGACAGCATCGCTCGCCAGAAAGCGGCGGAGGCGATTGAAAGTATTTACACCGCGCGCCAGACCGGCCAGATCACTTTTGCCCAGATTCAGAATCAAGGCGCGGGCCCCGGAGTATTCAAGGTGGGATTTACGCCGATGATGGATCCTGGACCGGATGGTCTGGACAACACACCCGATGACGTTGCCGCCGTCCCGGTGCGATTACCAGGGGCGAGCGGAGTGATCACCAACACCTCGGCCGACGTATTGGTTGACCTGGGCAATTTCACCCGGCGGGTTCAGATTGCCAACGTCCCCGGGAACCCCAATGTGCGGCAGATTACAGTGAGCGTGCGTTATCCCGTGCCCCAGGGCTGGTACAGGACTTATCAGGTGCAGGCCCTGATTGCTTCGTTTCGATGAGGAGGCGCATGAGATCCGGAGAACCAAGAAATCGCGGCTTCAGCCTGGTCGAACTGCTGATCGCTATGGCTGTCGGTTTGATCGTTCTGGCCGCCACCGCGCAGTTATTCAGGAATGGGATGGACGCCACGCGCCTGGTGAACCAGTCCTCGGAAATGCAGCAAAGCGCACGCGCCACGCTGAACCTTATCGCCAAGGACGTGAGCATGGCGGGTTCCGGCCTGCCGTCGGGCGGTCTGTCATTGCCCGCGGGCGCGGGATCGACGGCTTCGTTCTTCGCCGTGGATTCCAACCAGGCATGGCTGGCCAACAACACCTATCCGAATAAGTTTATGTACGGCATTATCCCGGGCGCGGGCAATGGCATCGAGCTCGGCGGGCCGGCGACCATTACCGCCACCGGAACGGCGTCGGATGCAATAACCGTCATCTATGCCGACTATGCCTTCCCTCTGAACCAGTACACGACTTCAATTCCGGCCGCCAATCCGCTGGGGGACAAAGTCACATTTACGCCGCCCGCGGCGCCACCGGCAGGTTTTCCAGCGATCCAATCTCCCGGCGGAATCCAGGTGGGCGATTTGATCCTGTTCACTAACAATCTGGGCAGCGCGGTGGGCGAAGTTACAGGTATCGCGCCCGGAGGCGGTGGCAGCACCAATATCAGTTTTGCCAACGGGGACCCGCTGAAGATAAACCAGACGGGAGCCGCCAGCGGGAACATCAAGTCCATCCTTGGGGGCGGCGCCACCGCCGGCAACCGAATATGGGCGGTCAGTTATTTCATCGAAGTGCCGGCCGCGGCCAGCAGCCAGTCGCCCCGGTTGATGCGCCAGGTTAACGGGCAGAAGCCGGCGCCTGTGGCCGACAACATTATCAACCTGAAAGTCACATACGACCTGTGTAACGGCAGCAATGGTCCGGTCTGTTCAGGCATCGCCAACCCGCTCTTGGCGCCTTTCTCTCCCAGCCAGATCAATAAAGTGAACATTCAGGTGATGGGACAGACGCTTGGCTCCTACGGCAAGCAGTCGCGCAGCACGATTTTGAGCACTTCCGTAAGCACGCGCAGCCTGTCCTTCAAGGACCGGTACAACTAGAAAACTTTGTCGAGGAGAAGGACTCAGTTTCAGGAGGCCAGTATCATGCGTGGAGTCAAGGGCCGATCGCGAGGATTCACCCTAATTGCCAGTTTGCTGGTGCTGGTGCTGTTGTCCGGCATCGCAATAAGCCTTTTGTTTATGGTGCAGGGCGCGGGCCAGGTTGGGAACAGTGATCTGGAGACCAACCAGGCGTACTATGGCGCGGAATCAGGAATGGAGCTGCTCACGGCGAACCTGGCCGCGCTCTACCAGCAATCGCAGTCTCCTACCCCGGCTCAACTGACTGCGCTTTCCAATGTCACGCCGACCAGCGCCATGATCAATGGCATGAATTATGTGCAGAGCATCACCTGGACGCCCGACGCCGCCGGCAATCCACAGTCCCGCACCAGCGTCATCAGTCCTCCCTCATCCAACGCCGGTCTCACCGCGGAAATCATTCCGCTCACGCTGAAGGTGACCGCGACCCGCCCCGGCGGAGCCTCGGTGAACATGACGCGCGGCGTGGAAGTGGCTCTCATTCCCGTATTCCAATTCGGGGTCTTCTCCGATAGCGACCTGAGCTATTTCGCCGGCCCCAACTTCGACTTTGCAGGCCGGGTGCACACCAATGGGAACCTGTTCCTGGCAGAAGGCAACGGCAGCAGTCTGGTTCTGGATGACAAGGTGACGGCCGTGAGCGAGGTAATTCGCGACCGCCTGGCCAACAACTACCTTACCAATGCCAACTACACCGGAGATGTGTGGGTGCTGAACCAGAAAGGCGGCTGTGACGGGACCGTCGTAACCGCGACCAACCCGGTGTTGAGTCCCAACTGCCTCAAATTTACCGTTCCTCTAGCCAGCTGGAGCGGTGGGATTCCGGCCGCCGGAACCCGGACCAACGTCCCTACCTGGACGAATACCTCGACCAAGGTTTCGGCGACCACCTTCGGCGGGTGGATCGGCAACAACACGTCCATGGCAGTGCAGCCGCTCAACCTTCCCTTCGTGCAGGGCGCGAATGGCGCGGCCCAGCAGATTGCAATCATTCGTAAAGCTCCTCTCGGGGAGCTTCCGAGTTCGTCAACGGGATCGTCACGTGAATACAACAAGGCGAATATCCGCATTCTGCTGGCCAGCAACCAGCCTGATTTGCATCCCGAGCGGGGCGGGGTCTTGCCTGGGGATGTGGATTTGACGGCAGGAGGCTGTCTGGCCTCTCCCCAAGGCAAGGCAGTACCCGTAACCGGAACCGGCGGAACCACCCGGCTCGCGATGGCAACGACAGCACCGGCAACCGGTGATGCAGCTTGGATGGCAGTGGGATCGCCGACACTATCTCCCTGTGGCGCTGCGCCCTGGAACCTGATCGACGGTTGGCTACGAGTGGAATACAAGAACGCAGCGGGTACCTGGGTCGGCATAACAGATGAATGGTTGCAGTTAGGTTTTGCTCGCGACGTTAATCCTCCGACGAAGCCGGTTGGAGGCGGGGTGGGGTCGAATCCGGTTCATCCTAATGCCATCCTGATACTGCAGGAACGGGCCGATCGTGATGCGAATGGCAACGCAAACGGCGCAGCGGACGCTCCCAACAACATTGTCGATGGCGGCTCGCTCTCTCAGTACAGCTGGTATCCGATTAATTTCTTCGATCCGCGCGAGGGTTTTCCTCGTGATGCAGCCCCGCCGGGCATGGCCAATCCCCTTTGCAACGTAAACGGAATCATGAACGCAGTTGAGCTTGACGTAGGTAACCTTCGCAGCTGGGTGCTGGGCACCATTCCGGGAGGAAGCGGACCGCTGGTCGATTACACCGGCCAGAACGGTTACCTGGTGTACTTCTCCGACCGCCGGGGCATGCAGGCGGACTTGAATATCGCTCCAGTTACCACAAATGGCGAGTACGGCTTCGAAGATGTCATCAACACCCCCTCCGCCACTGGCGCGCCAGATGGAGTGCGGGAGGCATCCGAGGACGTGGATCAGAACGGCGTGCTCGATACATGGGGTGCGATCAGCGTCGGATACGGTCTGCACGTGGGGACGAACAACAATCCCTATGCCTCCGTGAATTGCTCGACTCGCGGCCGGCAGAACATCGTGACCGGCGCCCGCCACGTGTTGAAGCTGGTGGACGGCGGCCTGGGGAACCTGCCGGTGCGCGCGGATAATGGACAGGGAGGCTTTACGGTTGCATCGGAGAACCCGGTCTACATTCAGGGGAACTATAATTCCGACAATACCGACCCCTTCTGGGGCAATCCGCCGCCCGCCGTAGTGGCGGACATTCATCACTCAGCGGCGGCGGTGATCGCGGACGCCGTAACCTTGCTTTCAAACAGCTGGTCCGATACCAACAGCATGCTGAACCCTCTGAACCTGGGAGGGCGCAATGCAACAACACCTACCTATTACCGGCTGGCCATCGCGGGCGGAAAGAACATCAACTTCCCCCAGCCCGCGGGTACGGGGCAGGACTTCGGCACCGACGGCGGGGTGCATAACTTCCTGCGCTACCTCGAGGGCTGGGGTGGTTCCGGGGGCTTGTTCTACCGCGGTTCGCTGGTCAGCCTGTATTACTCGCAGTATGCGACCGGCACTTTCAAGTGCTGCACTCTGGTCTACGGTCCGCCTCCGCGAAACTACTACTTTGACTCCGCGTTTCTGGATCCGACGAAGCTGCCACCAGGTACTCCAATGTTGCAGGACGTGGTGAACCTGACCTACTGGCAGGATTTCAAACCGTACTAAGCAGAAATGAAATGCGCCGGCCCTGGTTACAAGGGCCGGCGGTTTTTTTTTGCCTGCCGCGCATGGCATATCGCCGTTAGCAACGTAGACCAGTCCTCGTCTGGGGCGGGCGCCGCTCGATTGTGAGCTATCCATCGCTTGTTTGCCGAGCGATGCTCGACCGCATGAGCGCGGGCGCTCGCGCCTACATTACTTATTAGCGGCTTGGCGGGCGGCGGTGCGCTCGTTGAGCGCGAGCGTGACTATGCGCAGCATGTCGTCCCAGGGCGCGGGCTTGCCGGTCCAGATCTCGAATTGGCGGGCCGCCTGGTGGACGAACATCTCGATCCCCGGAATCACTTCAGCGCCGCGCGCTTTGGCCAGCTTCATGAGGCGCGTCTCCTCCGGGTCGTAAACCATGTCAAAGACGTAACGGGCATTGATCTCGTTCTCGTTCAACGGCGATTCCCGCGTGTTGCCCATGCCGACCGGGGTGGCGTTGATGATGACATCGAAGGTCAGCTTTTTCAGGTCGACGCGTTTGGCAGTCCTCGCCCGGGCCTGGCGCGCCAGTTTCTGCGCGGGGCCGGCGGTGCGATTCAGGATGTAAACCTCGGCGCCGCGTTCCTTCAGTCCAAAGACCGCAGCCCGCGCCGCGCCACCCGCGCCCAGCACCAGGACCCTGGCTTTCTCCAGCGTGATTCTCTGCTCCAGCGGCCGCACTACGCCGGCGGCATCGGTGTTGAATCCGTAAAGTTTGCCGTCCTGCGCCCGCACCACGGTGTTGCAGGCGCCGATTTTGGTGGTGTGCGAGTCGGTGTTGTCGAGGTGTTTGAGAATGGCCTCCTTGTACGGCATGGTGATGGAGAGGCCGTGAATCGGAATATCACGCACGCAGTTCAACAGATCTTTCAGCGCCTTGGCGTGCAGCGCGAGATACACGCCGTTGACGTTCTCGCGCCGCAGCGCCGCATTCATGATGACCGGCGAGAGCGAATGCTCGACCGGGTCGCCGGCAACCCCGTAGATCCTCGTGGCGGCATCCATCTGCTCGATGCGATAGGTATTGCGCAATTCCTGCGCGGTGGTCTGACCGGGCGCAGTCTTCTCATCCGGACTGACGGCAGCAAAGGTAAAAACGCTGCCGGCGCGCACACCCAGCAAGCGGCTGATCAGGCCCTGCTCGCCCATGCACAGACCGACCAGAGAATGGCGATCGCCAAATTTCTCCAGAAATTTCATCATGGTCACGTTGTCGTAGAGGGTGGTGGCCGTGCCCACAATCTTGTAGAAGTCGGCGGGAATCTTCACCATTTTTTCCAGCGTCTGTTCCAGGTTCTTGGTGGCCCGGAAGTCGTGGAAGGAAAGGATCAAGGCAGACTTGGCCCGCAGACGCTTCACCTGGTCCGGCTTGCACTTGGCCGCGCTCTGCAGCTCGATATCGAGCAGCTGGCAGCCGGACCCGCCGGCCTTCCCCAAAATGTCCAGCTGGGCGGCCAGGGAGCCCTTGAACTTCCCCCCACTGGCCGTGCGCCGGCAGGTAGCAATGGCGGTGACGTGGGGGTGGTATTCCATAAAGCGCTTGATCCGGGGCAGAGCCAGCAACGGACGGGGCAAATAGTCTAACCTGAACTCCAGAAAGGTGTTATCCCGAATCAGCGCTTCTGCCTTGTCAACCAGGGCGGCGGGATCGGAGTCCGTCACCGCCACGCAGACCCGGGGCAGCCGCAGAGGCAGGAATCTGGCGAAGTAGTTGTTGGGGGCAGCGGTCATGATCGGAGAACGACTCGGGATATTACAGGCGCGTAATTGCAGATGCAACAACGGATTATCGCAATTTGCCGCCAGCAAACTTTTTAACGTACCCACGATAACACCAGCGTAACCTTGACCACCCCCCATCTCCTTGTTACTGTGCGACTTGAAAGCCCTTTTATTTACAGCAGTTAGCAGGATAAGCCGGTGGGGCGCCGGCCTCGATTTGGAGGTAACATGAAGAAAACAGGACTGTTGCTGTTGCTGTGCCTGACCGTGGCGGCAGCTGCCCAGCAAAGCGACCCCACTCCGGCGGACCAGACTGCTCCGCCCAACACCGAGATTACGACGGGCACATTTCCTATTGAGCGGGTGCAGACACCGACCAATGCGGACATCAATTGCGCCGGTTTCGTCAACAAGGAACTGGTGCCGAACGCGAAGTTTGTTGCGGGCGGCCTAGAGAGTCCCAACACCACCAAGTTTGCCACCAATGACACCATTTTCCTGGCGGGCCAGGGCTATCAGACGGGCCAGCAGTACGAGATCGTGCGTGAGTTAGTGGATCCCAACAAGTACGAATTGTTTGCCGGTCAACATTCCATGCTGAAGGCCATGGGGCAGCCCTATTCCGAACTGGGCCGGGTGCGCATTGTCGACACCCGCGGCAAAATGGCGGTGGCTCATGTTGAATTCAGCTGCGAAGCCATCGTCCCCGGCGACATCGCGATGCCATTTGCGGAAAAGCCCGCGATTGCATTCCACCTGCCGGAGCGGTTTGACCGTTTCCAGCCCAGCAACGGCAAATCCGCCGGGCGAATCGTGCTGGCGAAGGATTTCGACCTGCTGCTGGGAACCGGCTCGAAAGTTTTCATGAACGTGGGCGCCAACCAGGGCGTCAAGACCGGCGACTACTTCCGCGCCGTACGCACGTATGAAGCCGACCTGCGAGACCCGGTTGATTCGCTCTCGTTCAAGGCATCCACGACCGACGACACACAGAAGTACCCGCCATCGATCGAAGACCACATGTTCAGCAAGACCAAGGGACCTTCAATCCACGTGGCGGACATGCCCCGGCGCGCAATAGGAGAGATTGTGGTCATCAATACCACTCCGACGACCGCAACCGGCATGATTGTGTTTGCGCTCGAAGATGTGCACGTCGGCGACGGCGTGGAACTCGATCAGCAGTAGTTCTTCATCAGCAAGAAACTCGATTCGGGGAGGCCCTGGCCTCCCCGATTTTTTTGCCCTGTCATCCTGAGCGGAGTGGCTGCTTCGCTTCGCGAAGCAGCCGCGTAGTCGAAGGACCCCTATAAGCAGAACCGAATATCGTTCTGGATTTCCCGCCCAAGGCATGAACGTGAAACTCTATGCAAAGAAATCCCATGACCGCAATCGCGCATTAGCTCATAGGGGTCCTTCGACTCGTCGGATCGTCCGCGAGCGGACGACCCTTCTCGCTCAGGATGACAGGTTAGCCGGGGTCGGCGAAAATTTCGGCGGTGAAGGCTTCCAGCTTCGCGCCGGTTTGCCAGGCGTTCCGCGGCAGGCCGGCTTTCCGGCAGGTCTGTTCCAGGAAGGCAACGCGGTCCCATCCGTGCTCCGCCGGCACTTGCGGCAACAACAGGCCGCGATAAGGGCCGAGGGTGATCAGCAGGCCATGACGTCCAATCTCGACCTGTTCTGGTTGAATGGGCCGGGGCGGCGTGAGGACGCTGAGGGAGACTTGCAGCTCCGGCGCCTCCTCCGGAGTTACCGGCGAAAAGCGCGAGTCGTCGAAGGCCGCGCCGCGCGCGCTTTCCGCTACGGTGCGGTAAAGAGGATTGACGGGAAGGATGTAGCCGACGCAACCCCGCAGGCTCCCCTGATAATAAAGAGTAGCGAAGACGCCGCGCAGTTCGGCCAGGTGCGCCGAGGGCGGCAGTAATGATATGTCACGTCGATCGAAGGTTGCTGCAATGGCCTCATGCGCCAGCCGCAGCAGGAGCGCGCGTTCTTCGGAAGAAAACTCATCCGGCTGCGGGCTGCCGGGCAGGCAGGTCAGGCGAGAAGACCGATCATCAGGTGACGGGCACATCGCGTTTCCTCCGCCGGCTGAGGACGAAGGCGCGGCGTCGGCGCTTGACCACATGGCGGTCGATCTTTGACCAGAATGCGACAAAGTAATCGAGGGCCGATGCCATTGAAAGAAAGACCATGAACCCGATGGCTGCCAAAGCAATCCAGTGCACCGGAAAGATATACGGCCCCACCGGCCATTCCTTCCAGCGATGGTCGAGGATGACGGCGACCACAGAAACGATCTGGACCAGCATCTTGAATTTGCCCAACTCGCTGGCCTCGATGGTGAAACCTTCCGAGGCAGCGATCGAGCGCAAGCCGCTCACCAGAAATTCGCGCGCAATAATGACTACCGCGATCCAGGCCGGGACCAGGCCGGGATTGTATTGCACCAGGGTGATAAAGGCGGCCGCGATGAGAAGCTTGTCGGCCAAAGGATCGAGCAGCATGCCCATGGTCGTAATCTGGCCGCGGCGGCGGGCCAGATATCCGTCGATGCCATCGGTGATGGAAGCGGCGATGAACAAAGCCGAAGCCAGCAATTCCTGCTCGCCGCTAAAGGCATGAAAATGATTGGTTGAAAGCAGCCAGATCAGCAGCGGAATGCTGAAGATGCGGGTCAGCGTAATGGAGTTGGGCATGTTCACCGCGGGCACGGGCCGCCAGGAACAGCGAAGAGGCTGGCGGTAGTTGCATTATCCTCCACCGGGAGGGCGGAATCAATGAAGCAAAATGTGCGGTAGTGCCTCGGGTCGAACAGATCTTTCCCTGGCATCATCCTGAGAGACTTTGGTCTCGAAGGGCTGCCCTGACCGAAATCGAAGGGCTCTGGAGCGTAGTGTCACAATCGCCTGGAAACTATATATCCGCTCCACGCCAGATGCTTCGCAAGCTCAGCATGACGCCTCAAGTAATATGTGGAATGTAATTCAAACCTATCCGCCCCACACAATGCTGAGGTCATCTGGCAGCGTTACGAGTCGGTGCCGGTTTTTCCCAGTCCCAGGTTCTTGAGCATGCCCATGCCTTCTTCCACCAGCGATGAGTTCTGCGGCACCTGTCCGTTGGGCGTAAGTTTGTCAATCAGCATGGGTAACAACTGCGCCAGATGGGAACCGGCAGCATCGGGCGAAATTCCAGCTTTGGCGGCCAGTTCCTTCACCTGCTCGCTGCCCAGGACATGCTGAATCTGATCGGCGGAAATAGGGAGATTCTGGCCGGTGCTGACCCAGGAACTCACCACGCTGCCCAGGCCTTTATCGTGAAATTGCTGCAGCAGTCCGGACAGGCCGCCGGGCTGGCTGGTGATCATCTGCATGACGGAGGACGCGAGCGGATTCGAGCTGTTGGCCAGCATGCCGCTGACCTCTTTGGCTGCCATATCTTCCAGAAAACTCATAATGCCTCCAGCAGCGGATCGCACGGGGAAACGCGCTGCATTGGAATTTGAAACATTGTCAAGCCGGGAGGGCACCTGAAGTCGCGCCTCCCGGCGTTCTGGCCTTCGAAAACTACTTCTGCTTGGCGATGATCTTGTCTTTGATCTTGGCGTAGGTGGCTGCGGGAATGACCTTCTTGCGGGTCAAGTCCGTCTTCTTGGCATAGGGGCGGCCGTCAATGATCTTTTGCGAATACTTTTCGCCGATGCCGGGCAGCGCGTCCAATTGATCCTTGGTGGCCGAGTTGATGTCCAGCAGATCGGCAGCCGGCGCCGCCATGGCGGAATCGGTTTTGGCCGGCTTGGAAGTCTTTGCCGTCTTGGTCTGCGCCGCAGCCACGGTGGTCAGAAGTGCTACGGCGAAAAGTGAAAACAGAATTCGTACCATCAGACTCTTGCTCTTCATAGTCTCTCCTTAGTCCTTTTCCGATGCTTTGTAGCCGGCGGCTTTAGCATCCGCTTCGCTCATAAATTTTCCCGTCTTGGTTTTGCCGTACCAGCGACCGCTTTTATGGTAGACGCCGCTGTCGGTGTTGACCCAGACCATGCCGCCCGCTTTGGCTGCCGAGATCTGCGAATCGGAAGCATTGCTGGCAGTGGTCGTCTTATGACTCGGCTTGGTCGCGGATGGAGCCATGGAGTTCGAGGGTGCAGCCTTGGAACTGGCGGGGGCCGCAGCCGGAGCCGGGCTGGCCGCAGGAGCCGCTGCCGTGGCGCCGGCTGAGGTCCCGGAATCCATCTCCGATGTCTTGCTCTTGCGCGTACGCTTGGGCTTGGCCGCGCTGGTGTCGCTTGCCGCCGTGCCGGCAGACTCGGTGGCTGGAGCCGCGGCAGCTGTGCTGTCTGCGGATGCCTTTTTACTCTTGCGAGTCTTCTTGGCAGGGGCAGGCTCGCCGGTCGCGCCGCCTGCAGATTCCGTGGCTGCGGCATCGGCTTTCTTTTTCTTCTTGCTGGTTTTTTTCGACGCTGTCTCGCTACCGGCCGCAGTGTCGGAACTGGCCGCGGCAGCGCCGGAATCGGCGGTTTTGCTCTTCTTCGATTTTTTCTTGGCCGGGGATGTGGTATCCGCGGCAGTCGACTGATCGGTGGACGTGCTCGCGTTCGTCTTCGCCTTCGTCTTTTTCTTCTTCTTGGTGGTTGTGGTGGTGGCCTGGTCGTCGGTGGAAGCCGTCTGGGGGCTGGCCATAGCGGAAATCCCGGTCAGCACGAAAAACATGCAGAGCACGATTGTCCACATACCGAACCTGGTGTGCCGTCTGTTCATGATTTCCTCTCTCGTTTCCGGACCGGCCGAAATCCCTACGGAGGCTAACCTCAGGGGGCGCTAAGGTGCTTCCCAGCCTGTCGAAGGGCGACCATCATGACACTTCGACCGGTGGCGGTCAACCTGGGGTACTCGTCCAGTGGATGAGTGACACTTTTCATTCCTTTCGTTGAGATGGGATCTGGTGGAGGAACTGGAGTGGGGTGAGGTAGCCGAGGGCCTGGTGCGGACGAACGGTGTTGTAG
>JBOGLC010000081.1:0-7806 GCA_050746005.1 Terriglobales bacterium | reverse complement strand
CCTGAGGGACTTCAGTCCCGAAGGATCTTGCGTGTACTGCCACGTACCAGGAGCGAGAGCGGATCCGCTGCACGCCAGATGCTTCGCAAGCTCAGCATGACGCCTTTGGGGGATCGGTGGCGCAACTCGCCCCAGAGTTCGGCCGGCAGAGGGCCCGCAGATCGCAGACCTCGGACTCCTCCCAATACCGGCGTCATCCTGAGGGACTTCAGTCCCGAAGGATCTTGCGCGTACTGCCACGTACCAGGAGCGAGAGCGGATCCGCTGCACGCCAGATGCTTCGCAACCTCAGCATGACGCCAGATATAGAAACCGGATTTCAAACTGTCCCCCCGGTGGACACACCCGGTGCGGACACTTGACAGCGCGTTGCTCGAACCTTGAGACTGCTCTGTCCAATTCCGAATCCGGAGCGGCTCTTGAACCTTGCCATCTTGAGAAAAAAACTCCTCCCCTTACTTGCCTTGACGATCCTCGCCTCTACCGCTTTTGGACAGGCTCCTGCCAGTCCGGCAGCGGCTGACAAGTCCGCTCCAAAGACCAGCTACATTCTCGCGGGCCGCCTGTTCGATGCCACCGGCGACAACGTTCGTGAGAACGTGATCATCGCGGTTGAGGATGAGCGCATCACAACTGTGGCCTCCGCCGCCGATTTCAAGATCCCACCGGGCGCCAAAGTGATTGACCTTTCGCAGGCCACGGTGCTTCCGGGCCTGATCGATTGCCACACTCACCTTGGTTCTCGTGCGGACCGGTACAACGAAATCTACAACTTCAAGGACACGCCTTTCAGCCACGCCTTCGCCGCCGTTCTGAATGCCCGCAAAACCTTGGAGGCTGGGTTTACCTCGGTGCGCGACGTGGGCTCAGAGCCCTTTCTGGCGGTGGACCTCCGCAACTCAATCAATGAAGGCCTTCTGGTAGGGCCGCGGGTGGTGGCGAGCGGCCCCGCAATTTCCATCACGGGGGGCCACGGCGATTTGAATAATTTTTCGCCGCAGACTCGGGTCATGATGTTTCCGGAAGAGCGTGATTTCCAAATCGCCGACAGCGTGGACCAGGTTCGCCACGTGATACGCGCCCAGGAGAAATACGGCGTGGATGTGATCAAGATATTGGCCACCGGCGGAGTGCTCTCGCGCGGCGACAGTCCGGGGGCGCAGCAATTTACTTTCGAAGAGCTTAAAGCGGCCGCCGAAACGGCGCACATGGGCGGACGGAAAATAGCCGCCCATGCGCATGGGACCGAAGGCATCAAGAACGCGATTCGGGCCGGCATCGACTCCATTGAACACGCCAGCCTGATTGATGACGAAGGCATTCGCCTGGCGAAAGAGCATGGAACGTATCTGGTGATGGATATTTACAACGACGATTACATCCTGAACGAAGCTCCCAAGTACGGACTGCCGACTGAAAATCTGGACAAAGAGCGGATGGTCGGGCGACTGCAGCGGGAAAATTTCCGGAAAGCGTTTCAGGCCGGCGTGAAGATGGCGTTCGGCACGGACGCAGGGGTGTACCCTCACGGCGACAATGCCAGGCAGTTCTTCTACATGGTGAAGTACGGGATGACGCCGGCGCAGGCAATCCGCGCCGCCACCTCAAGTGCTGCGGATCTGATCGGCCGGGCCAAAGATGTAGGCACGATTGAGGCCGGCAAGTATGCGGACATTATTGCGGTGAATGCCGATCCCCTGGCCGACGTGCGAGCGCTCGAACACGTTGATTTCGTAATGAAGGGTGGCGTGATCTACAAAGACACGCGAGTGACTCACTGACTGCCTGGTGTGGCGTGGGCAACCGCTCCACGCAAATCACCTCACCCGGGAACCATTTGGCGTATCAGGCGATCGGAATGTTTGCGTGTAGAATCGCCCTCTGATGGCGAATTCTGCAGACTCTCCGGACGCACGCCCGGTTCGCGGCTTCGCCCGCCTGCTTCGACTATTCCGCCCTTCCCATCAGCACACCGCGTTTTCGGCCACGCTGCTGCTTATGACCGCGGTCATGCTGTCGCGGGTAATCGGTTACGTCCGCGAAGCATATATAGCGTACGCCTTCGGCGCAGGGCCCGCGACCGATGCCTACGTCGCCGGCTTCACCATTCCCGACTGGCTCAATTACCTGGTGGCGGGCGGGACCGCTTCCATCACCTTTGTTTCGATCTACACCCGATTTCTCGCAGCTAACGAGGAAGAAGAGGCGCAGAAGACGTTTTCGGTCATCATCACAGTGATGACCGCGGTGCTGGGCGTGGGAGTTCTGCTCACTGAATTCTTCACCCCGGAAATCTCGCGCCACTTGTTTCCCAAGTTCAGCGCCGAGCAGCTTGAGCTTTGCGTTCACCTGACCCGCATCCTGTTGCCTGCCCAGATTTTCTTCTATGTCGGCGGCGTAGTCTCGGCGGTACTGCTTTCGAGGCGGCTGTTCCTGTTCCCTGCCTTTTCGCCGCTGCTTTATAACGCCGCCATCATCCTGGGTGGCGTGCTGCTCTCCCATCGCTTCGGGATCGCGTCGCTCGCTTACGGCGCGCTGGCGGGGAGTTTCCTGGGACCGTTTCTGATCAACGCCATCGGTGCCGCTCGCATCGGCACTGGCTACAGCATTTCATTCGATGTCCGAAACCCGGCATTTCGCGAATGGGTGCGGCTTTCGATTCCGCTGATGCTGGGGGTCTCACTGGTTACGGCAGACGACTGGATTTTGCGCTATTTCGCGTCCGGGGCGGTGGGTGACATCACGCGGCTCAACTATGCCAAGCGGCTGTTCGCCGTGCCCATCGCGGTGCTGGGACAGGCCACCAGCCAGGCCTCCCTGCCGTTCTTCGCCAAACTTTTTGGTGAAAAGCGGTTGCGCGAGTTCGCTGACACGGTCAATGGATCCATCTATCGCATCGTGGCGACCGCCCTGCTGGCCACCAGTTTCATGATGGCGGCAGCATTGCCGCTCATCGATCTGGTCTACCGTCGGGGACACTTCCACTTTTCCGATTCCCGGGAAACGGCCCTGTATTTCTTCTGGTTTACGCTCTCGCTTTGTTTCTGGTCGGCCCAGGGCCTCTATTCGCGTGCCTTTTATGCCGCCGGCAATACGCTCGTTCCCATGCTGGCGAGCAGCCTGATTACGCTCATGTCCATTCCCGTGTACTCGGCCCTGTTCCACAAGCTTTCAACGGTAGGGCTGGCCATTGCATCGGACCTGGGGATCGTCGCCAACACTCTGGCGCTGGCTTTGTTGCTTCACCGCCGTCAGTTGGTCCGGATCAATGAATTGCACTGGGGGGAGATCGGGAAAGCGGGAATCACTTCCCTAGCGGCGGGTCTGCTAAGTTATCAGGTCGCTCGCGTCCTGCTGGTCAATGACAGCCGGATCGCGGACCTGAAAGCGCTTGGACTGATTACCGTCACCTGGGCTGGAGCGGTGGCAGCGGGCCTGTGGCTTACGCGGTCTTCGCTGCCTGGAGACCTTCGCCGCCGCCGGCGGACGGCATATCCCCGGGTGGCGGAGAGGCAGGCGGAAGACTTGAGCAGAGGCATAGAGCCTTAGGTGGTTTTTCAGATGATCAGTTCGTAGTTCTTTGTTCTCAGACAAAAAGGCGGAGGCTCCTGAATCGCCAGGAGTCTCCGCCGTGATCTTCCTGAAAAATTCTAGACTCGCGCTGCGCTGGCAGTTTCCGCGTGGGCTTTGACTTCTTCGCCATTCGGTTTCTGGCCGGCTTTGCGGATATCGATGCCGCCCTTGAAGAAGGCCCCGTCTTCGATGGAGATGCGGGCGGCCACTACGTCACCGGTGAGAGAGCCATCACTGCGGATATCAACCCGATCGCTGGCCGTCAGGTTTCCGCGCACCTTGCCCAACACCACGATTTCGCGGGCGTTGATGTTGGCCGAAACCACTCCGTTGCGACCCACCGTCACCCGGTTGCCCGACAGGTTGATGGAACCTTCCACCCGTCCGTCGATGTAAAGCGATTCAGAACCCGTTACCTCGCCCTTGATCACCAGAGACTTTCCGATCGTGGCCTGGTCCGCGGTGGTGGTCGTAACCGGACGCGGAGCCGGAGCGGGCTCGCTCGCGGCAGAAGTTGTGGCGGGAGCCGGCGTTGCCGGACGCTCCGGCTCACCTGGCCGGCCTGGAGTCATAGGCTGATTCGTGGGTTTCCACATGTGGCAAAAATCCTTTCCTCGTAGGGATTCACGGTAAAGGCCGCACTTCGGTGACCAATTCGCATTTTACTCCAGCAAGCTGCAAATCGTAGCTGTGAAAAACGCCTATTTGTTGAAACCGAGGGACATGCGATGACTGAGCCAAGTGGGCGGCCGTTGGTGCGTTCGCGCTCCGGTTTGCCGCCAACTATGCAAATTGCTCCCGGCTCGGCATTTTTTCCCCGGCGGTCTCTTTCTTCATCACCATGATGACACTTGCTAAGAAATGGCGACAATGGATGGCTACAGTCCGAGGTTACTAATGTAATGCCCTGCGGCGACAGGAGGTCTCCGGTGTTCCAGATCGCCTGCTGATTCCGCTTCAGGTATTCTTAAAAGGCGCGAATCAACCCTGAGAGCCAGAATATGAGAGCGACATTATCGGCGGTTGCAAGGCCGGAAACGAACGAACATGCTCCTTACTATGGCAAGTATGTTTCGCTGGTCCCCGAGGGCGACATTCTTGTCACTTTGGAAAGGCAGGCGCCAGAGACGGTGGCCCTGCTGTCGCGGCCGGAGGCCGACGGAGACCTCCGCTACGCTCCCGGCAAATGGAGTGTGAACGAATCGCTTGGACACATGGTCGACTCCGAGCGCGTTTTCAGCTACCGGGCGCTGCGCATCGCCCGCAACGATAAAACTCCGCTAGCCGGCTTCGAGCAGGATGATTATGTGAAGTATGGAGCATTCGATCAGCGCAGCCTGGCCGGACTGGTGGAGGAGTTTGCCGCCGTGCGCAAAGCGACGCTGCTGCTGTTTCGCGGGTTGGATGAAGCCGCCTGGGCTCGCCGCGGTGTTGCCAGCGATAACGAAGTAACGGTGCGCGCTCTCGCCTACATCATTGCCGGACACGAACTGCATCATCGCCGTCTCTTTCAGCAGAAATACTTTCCCACTCCCGTTTCCTGAAGCTACAGCTTGCCGGGGCTGGCTCAGGTATTCTTGGAGTGATCCCCGAGAGTGAAGCCCATTCCATGCTTTCCGATTCCGCCATCCTGAAGAAAATCGAGCACCAGCCTAAACGCACCGCCGGCTTCAAGCAGATGGCGCGCGAACTTGGGGTCCACGGGGACGCCCGGCGCGAGCTGTTCGAGCGCCTGAAACATCTGGTTGCCGGTGGACAGCTGCTGCAGGTTGGGCCTGACCGCTATGCGATTCCCCAGGCGGCCGCCGGCAAGAATATGGCAGTGGGGCGGTTGAGCATGCACCGGGATGGCTTCGGGTTTGTGATTCCGGAAGCGAATTCCCTCGATGAGCGCCTGAAAGCGCGGCTGGTGGGAGACATTTTCATTCCGCCTCCAGCCGTAGGGTCGGCCATGCACGGCGATCTCGTGCTGGTGGAAATCGGAAATATTCGGCCCGACGGCCGCGCCGAGGGGCGCATCCTGCGGTTGGTGGGGCGAGCGCACTCCACCGTGGTAGGGAAATTTCACCACGGCAGCCGGCGGAACTACGTCACGCCGATCGACCAGAAAATCACCCAGGAAATTGTGATCCCGGAGGGGAAGGAGTATCCGGAGGAAGCCGCAGCGGCGCGGTCTTCAGCGGCAGTCGCCGAGGCACCCCGCCCGCACGGCCGCAGTCCCCATCGCGTGCTGGGACAGGAAGCGGCGCGGCGCGCCAAATGGGACGATCTGGAAAATGTCGTCGTCGATGTCGAGATCACCGACTGGCCCACAGCAACGCAGAACCCTCGGGGACGGGTGGTGGAGATTCTGGGCTACGAAGACGATTTTGGAGCGGACGTCGAAATCATCATTCGCAAGCATCACTTGCCTCATCGCTTCCCGCCGGCCGTGCTGGCGGAAGCCCAGGCGACTGAGCCCATCATTCCAGCCAGCGAGATAAACCAGCGCCGCGACTTTCGCGCCTTGCCAATTGTGACCATCGACGGAGAAACCGCGCGCGATTTTGACGACGCTGTGCTGGTTCGCCATCTGGGGAACGGAAATTTTGAGCTCCAGGTGCACATCGCCGACGTGGCCCACTACGTTACGCCGGAGTCGGCGCTCGATCAGGAGGCCCGCCTGCGCGGCACCAGCGTTTATTTTCCCGATCGCGCCGTGCCCATGCTTCCGCTCGAACTGTCGACCGATATTTGCAGCTTGCGCCCGCAGGTCGACCGACTGGTGATGTCATGCGTCATGGAGATCGACCATCATGGAGAAATTCTCGGTTATGAGTTGAGCGAAGGCGTGATTCGATCCGCCGAGCGCATGACCTACACCGACGTGAATCTGGTGCTCGAAGGCGACCCCGCTGCGCGCGAACGCTACAGCGCGCTGGTAGCGGGGTTCGAGCTGATGCGCGAACTGGCTTTGATCCTGAACCGCAAACGCGAGCGGCGAGGCTCCATCGATTTCGACCTGCCCGAGCCGGTAATTGAGTTCGACGAATTTGGATTGATGAAAAGCATCACCCGCTCGGAGCGCAACATCGCCCATCGCCTGATTGAGGAATTCATGCTTTCCGCCAACGAGTGCGTCGCGTCATATCTCGAGAACAAGCGCATCGCCTCGCTTTACCGCATTCATGAAAAGCCCGACGCCAAGCGGGTTTACGACTTTGAAGTGATCGCGGCGACTTTCGGCTATTCCCTGGGCGTGGGGCCGCTGCCCATTCAACGCGTGCAACTGAAAACCGACCGGCGCGCCGGCCATGGCAAGGGCAGGCAGGCGCGGGAAATCGAGATCCCGAAAGAAGTGCACATCACGCCGCGCATGTATCAGAAGCTCACCGAGAAAATTGCCGGCAAGCCGGAAGAGCGCATTCTCTCCTTCCTCATGCTGCGTTCGCTGAAACAGGCGCGCTATTCCGAAGAGAACCTGGGACACTTCGCGCTGGCCGCGACCGCCTATACCCATTTCACTTCGCCGATTCGCCGCTACCCCGACCTGATCGTTCACCGCATTCTGAAGGAAGTGTTGCGCGACTCGGCCTCCGAGAGTAGCGGCGACATCGCGCCGGGGCGGCGGGATGCCGGACCTTCGCCATGGTCGAAGCGGCGCGATCATGCCGGTCAGCGCGAGGCGGTTCAACCCGAGGGCGGCCCTATACCCATCGAGGAGTTGCATGCAATCGCAGAAGAATCCAGCCAGTCGGAACGCCGGGCCGACGAAGCCGAGCGCGAGTTGATGGAATGGAAAAAGGTCAAGTTCATGCAGGACCGGGTCGGAGAAGACTTCGACGGCCTGATTATCAGCGTGACCAAGTACGGTTTTTTTGTGGAACTGACTGACCTTTTCGTCGAGGGCCTGGTGCCGCTCGATTCCCTCTCCGACGACCGCTACACCTATCATGAAAACACCCGCGAAATCATTGGCCTGCGCAGCCGCAAGATCTACAGCATGGGACAGAGAGTGCGAGTGCTGGTCGACCGCATCGATCCGGTAGAAAAAAAGATCCAGTTTGCGGTGCTGGAGGAAAAGCCGGCTCCGAAGCGCAAGAAGCACTGAGGCTGGTGTAAAATCCTTAAGTCAACCCCACCGCCGCGTTTGAGATAGCGGCCGGTTCCTTCCAGTCGGGACGTGGCTCAGCCTGGTAGAGCACTCGCTTGGGGTGCGAGGGGTCGGCAGTTCAAATCTGCCCGTCCCGACCA
>JBOGLC010000080.1:0-18313 GCA_050746005.1 Terriglobales bacterium | reverse complement strand
GGCGAGTTCCACTCCGCCGTCGCAACCGAAGGCGTCATGCTGAGCTTGCGAAGCATCTGGCGTGGAGCGGACTCCGCCTGGCTGGTGGAGCTCCGCACCAGATCCTTCGGGACTGAAGTCCCTCAGGATGACGCCGGAGATGGGGAGCGAGAGTCCGAGCTCGTGAGCTGCCATCTGCCCCTTGAGATCGCGCGGACGAGTTCCACTCCGCCGTCGCACCCGAAGGCGTCATGCTGAGCTCTGCGAAGCATCTGGCGTGGAGCGGACTCCGCCTGGCTGGTGGAGCTCCACGCCAGATCCTTCGGGACTAAAGTCCCTCAGGATGACGCCGGGACGAGGCTTGGTACACTGAGCCAGTACAACGGGCCTTCTTGGCGGAGGTTTTCCTGCACATCAGCGGCGGGATCTCCCGGCTACTTCACAGAATATCTGTCTCGCAACTCGGTTTGACGACTGGTCATGGGAACCGGTCTGCCGGCAATGAAGACTCGTTTTACGTCAGTCTTGACGTCGAGCGGGTCGCCATCCGCGACCACCACATTGGCCGTCTTGCCCACGTCGAGCGATCCCAGTTGGGCCGCCACGCCCCAGATCTCGGCCGGATTCAGGGTAATTGCCTTCAGCGCCTCGTCATGAGGCAGGCCGAAGGCGGTCGCGTAGCCGGCAGCGTAAGGCAGGTTGCGCACGGCGTGCGCATCGTAGGAAGCGAAGGCGATTTTTACTCCGCGCTTGTACAACTGGGCCGGCAAGCTGTAGACCGCGTCGTAGCGCTCCCAATCCTTGGGATCCTCATAGATCGGCCCCACAATAACCGGAACCTTCAGACTGGCTACATAGTCCAGCACAGGCTGCGAGTGGCTGATGTGGTTGAGCACGAATTTCAGATTGAATTGCCGGGCAAGTCCCACGGCAGTTTCCAGATCGCTCGGTCCCTGGGCCGCCAGCACGATCGGCTTCTTGCCCTGCAGATAAGGCAGCAACGCTTCCAACTTAAGGTCGCGCTTCGGCGGTGAGGGTGGGCCTTTCCTGTCGTCGGACTTCGCGCCTGCCTGGTTCTTCCTCTTCTCGTAGTCGGCCCAGCGCGCGGAATAGTCCTGTGCATCGATGAAGGCCTGCCGCAGTTGCGCTGCCAGGCCCATGCGAGTCTGCGGGAACTTCCTTTTCTCCCAGGATTCGTTCCGTCTTTGTTCGCCGGTAAAATTCAGGGGCAGGGCGATGTCCCGCACCTGCAGCATTTCGTTGGCCGACTTGCCGTCCAGTTGAATGAATGCATCCTGGCCGGGCAGAGTGTCCTGGCTTTGCGGCGCCACAATGGCATTGGTAATCCCATTGAGACGTGCTACTGGAATCAGCTCCGATTCGGCGTGAAAGGCGTCGTAGACATGCATGTGGGGCATGATCTCGTCGCTGGTTTCGATCAGATCGTTGGTGCTGCTCTCGGCGGAAATCTCGGTCAGGCCCAGGTAGCTCTCAGAATCGATCAGTCCGGGATACACCGTCATCCCGGTCACGTCGATAACTTCGGCGTCTGCCGGAATGTGGACTGAACCAGCGTCGCCGACGGCCGCGATTTTGCCCTCCGACATCACGAGCACGCCGTTTTCAATCGTGCCGTGCGAAACGGTGAGCAGCTTGCCGCCTTTCAGGACTAACGACTTCGGTTGCGCCGGCGCCGCAGCCGGCAGGAAGCAAACGCCCAAAACGAGGACGATTCGGCCAACCACCAACGACCAACGACGGCACTCGTAGCCGGACGACTGAGTACGCGTCATTCTGCCTCCCGGTAGTGCGGCATGCCGAAGCCCGGCAGCGAGCGGTCGAAATAGACATCGCCATCAATCAGCACTTTGTCCGGCACTCCGAAGCTGGAGAGCGGATATCCATTCCAGAGCACCAGGTCAGCGTCTTTTCCCACATCAATCGATCCCACGCGATCCTCGACGCCAATGATCCATGCCGGATTAAGCGTTATCATTTTGAGCGCTTCTTCCTCGGTGGCGCCGCCGTAGCGCATGGTCTTGGCCGCTTCCTGGTTCAGGCGGCGGGCAAAATCTTCCGAATCACTCTTGATCGCCACCCGCACCCCTTTGCGCATCGAGATCACCGCATTCCAGGGAATCGCGTCCCAGGCTTCCTGCTTAAAGCCCCACCAGTCGGAAAAGGTGGCGATGGCCACGCCCTGGGCGGCAAGTTCGTCCGCGACCTTGTAAGCCTCAAGGGCATGGTGGAAGGCCCGCACCTTGTAGCCGAACTCCTTGGCGATGGCCATTTCGGTCAGAAGCTCGTCGGCGCGATAGCAATGGATCTGCACCAGCAGCTTGCCGCGCAAGACGTCGGCCAGGGCTTCCAGTTTCAGATCATGCTTGGGAGACTTGGCATCTTTGTCGCCGCGTTTGACTTTGGCGTTGTAGTCGTCCCATTCGCGCATGTAGTCCTGAGCTTCAACCAGCGCCGCCCGCTGCACCGCAAAATTCCCCATGCGCGTGGAAGGCAGCTGGTCCCTGCTTCCGTACACCCGCTTGGGGTTTTCTCCGCTGGCGAACTTGATGGAACGCGGGGCGCCGGGAAACAACATGGCATCCCGGCTGGCTCCGTACTTATGTTTGATCACAACCGCCTGACCGCCAATCATGTTGGCCGAGCCGTGCAACAGCAGTGAAGTAGTAACGCCTCCGGCCAGGCCGCGATAGATCGCCTTGTCCTGGTAGTCGAACGCATCAATCATCATCATCTGCGGCGTGACCGGGCTGGTCGCCTCATTCACATCATCGTCCAGCGCAATGTGGGAGTGGCAGTCGATGATTCCCGGCGTAAGATATTTGCCCCCGGCATCAATCACGGTGGCGGAGGAGGGAGCGCTGACATCCTTGCCGACCGCGACGATCCTGCCGTCCTTGATGTAGACGCTGCCGCTCTGAATATTGCCGTGGGTCACGGTCATCACCACGGCATTTCGGATCAGAACTTCATTGTGCGCCGGCGCCGCCGCCGATTGCTGAGTCGAAACTTGCTGAGCCGAAACTTGTTGAGCCGAAACTTGGATAGATAGAAACCCGACCACCACGGCAAACCACGCCATAACCCTGTTCATCGTGACCGCTCCCCACGGCTGAATTTCTGGAAACGCGGAACCGGGGATTCTAAGAGCCGGGTGGAGCAGTCGTCAATCAGGGCGTACGGTTCAAGTCGAGCCCCGGTTTGAAACCGTCCCCGGACCAGGCGTCATCCTGAACCCGGCTTCAGCCGAGTGAAGGATCCGGCGCGGGTCTTAAACCCAGCCGGCCCGGCACGGGCGGGGACTCCCGCGGCGCGGTATCATGAGCAGCACTGCCGATGCATCCGAGGAAATGAACGTGAAGATTTGGGTGTGCCTCATCTCGTTTGCGGTGTCCGCGCTGCCCATGTGGGGCGGATACTCCCTTCGACTTCACTCAGGGCAAGCTCGTGCACCGCTTTTCAATCTGATCGCCACGGCGGCCTGCCCGACCCATCAGGCCAAAGACGGCGATGCTCTCATCCAGATTGAACAAGCGTGGGCCAAAGCGCTCGAAGTACACGACGCCGAAGCCGTTGGCTGCATCCTTGCCGACGAGTTTCAGGATGCCGACCCCAGCGGCCAGATTCACGATCGCGCGGAAACCCTGGCGCAAGTTCCCCACCGCCATCCCGGCAAGAATATCCTGAGCGAGCTGACGCCGCATGTGTTTGGCGATTTTGGCTACATCCGCGGGCTGGCGACCCTGGTGGACGCTCAGGGCAAGACCGTGGCCCGGGTTCGCTTTACCGACATCTACGTCTATCGCAAGCAGCGCTGGCTGGCGGTTGCCGCCCAGGAAACCCTGCTGCCGGAAGCGGCGAAATAGACTATGCGCGCGGTGGTGCAGCGAGTGAGCCGGGCCCGGGTAAGGGTTGGCCCTGAGGTTGCCGGCGAGATTGCCGGCGGGCTGCTGGTCCTGCTCGGCGTGGCGAAAGAAGACGGCGAATCCGACGCCGATTATCTGGCGGACAAAATTGTGGGCTTACGAGTCTTTGAAGATGCCCATAGAAAAATGAATACCGCGGTGGGTGAAGCTGGAGGCAGTGTGCTGGTCGTCTCCCAGTTCACGCTGTACGGAGACGTGCGGCACGGGAAGCGGCCGTCGTTCGATGCCGCCGCTCCGCCGGAAAGAGCGCGCACACTCTACGAATACTTTGTGGAGCGCATCCGCGCTGCCGGGCTGCGCTGCGAAACCGGGCATTTTCAGGAAATGATGCAGGTGGAATTGGTCAACGACGGACCTGTAACTATCCTGCTGGATTCATCGAAAGCGTTCTAGAAGATTGTTCTGCGCCGCCGGCCGCGGGCCGCCCGTCCGACAGAATCTGCAGCACTTCATTCCAGTTGTGGGCGCGCAGGTCGGCAGCCTCGCCGGCGTTGTGCGGGGCAGTAAACAGAATTCGCGTGCCGCGGAATCCTGTGAAGTGCCGAGACCGATCGTCGATCACGACATCGGCGTTGACGATGCTCTTGTCTCCGCAAAACACCACCCGGCTGGGCGGGATGAAAGCAAAATTTTTCTCGATCCACTGAAACTTATCGGCGAACGAGCCCGGTATTTCCATGGCGGCGCTGGTGATGTAGATGTCATGGTCGCGGGACAGTTCGAGCAGCGCTTCCTGGCTGCCGGCAATGACCTGGAGATCGGCGAAAAATCCGTCGGCGTGAGGAATAGCGTTGAATTCCTGCCGCCGTTCGTCGGGAATGAGCGCACCCAACCCCTGCATTGCGACCATCTCCCGGGTCAGGCTTGTGCCTGCCTGCTGGTTGTACTGGCTCAAATGTTTGCCGAATGCGTCGGCGATGACTTCATCCATATCGACCGCGATCCGCAACCGGCGCGATGCCGCATTCAATTTGGACGCCGGCGGATTGGCCTTCAGCACAATCGATACAAACACCAGAGCCGAGGCCAGCAGGTTCGCCCACACCACCGCAGCCGCGTGGACGCGAATGCCGTACGCCAGCCAGAGCAGCACGCCGGTCAGATAAAGGAACAACATGGACCAGGACAAATCATCGCCACCCTGCTTTCGCAGCTTTACGATCTGCGGCACAAACGCCACGGTGGTGCAAAATGCAGCCGCAATTCCGATCAAGGCCGTTACCGACATGCTCATACCTCTCCCCTATAGTAGATGGCCGCGCCCATCAGTTCGTCCAATGAAATGTTTGGAAGCGGGCGATAACTTCAGTTTATGGCGCGCTCCCCAGTTGAAATCGAAACAGCCGCAGCAGACATTCTAGCTGGCCGCCAGGTCCGCGATGCGCACCGCGTCCGCGCAGGCCCGTACATCATGAGTACGAATGATGTGCGCCCCCTTCATGATGGCCACGGTCTCCGCCGCCAGAGTCCCGAAAAGCCGGTCAGGCACCGCCACGTCGGTTCCATTGCGGGCCAGGGCGCGCCCGATGAAGGACTTGCGCGACACTCCTACCAGCAGGGGAAATCGAAGCTGATGAAATTCCTCGAAGCGCCGTAATAACGGATAGTTCTCTTCCCGGTTCTTGCCGAAACCGAAACCGGGATCGATCACCATCCGTTCCCGTTTCATTCCGGCAATCGCTGCAGCGTCGGAGCGTTCTCTTAGTTCGCGCTTGACCACGGTCACCACGTCCGACAGAGGCGGCAATGTTTTCCATTCCTGGGGGCGTCCGCGCATGTGCATGAGCACGGCCCCGCATCTCAGATCGGCCAGCGTCTTCCGCATTTGCGGGTCCCAGAGAAATCCGCTGACATCGTTCACGATCTCCGCTCCCGCTTTCACCGCGGCGCGCGCCACGCCTGCCTTGTAGGTATCCACGGAAACCACTGCCTGAGGATTCTTTTCCTTCAACGCTGAAATAACCGGTATGACGCGCGCCAGTTCTTCCTTCTCGGTTACGGCGGGAGCGGGTTCATTCGGAGATATCACCTGGGCGCCCGGGCGCGTGGACTCTCCGCCCACATCGATGATGTCGGCGCCGTCCTGTAGCAGTTGCAGCGCATATACCACGGCGCGGTCGTGATCGAGATTAACGCCGCCGTCGGAAAATGAGTCGGGGGTGACATTGACTATGCCCATGATCAGCGTTCGTTTTCCCAACTGCAGGGCGCGGGAACCAATCTGCCACTCGAACACTGGACGCATGGCAGCGATTTTAAACCCCACACGGGCAAAGGTGCCCAATGGCCGGTGCTACAATCAGCTTGCAATGCGCCGGATGCGCCTTTTTCCGCAGCTCGCCGTGTGCCTGTTGCTGTTGGCGCAACTTCATGCCGCCTCCCACAAGGCGCTGGAAAAACGCATAGCTGCAATTCTCCAGCCTGCCGATCTGGCGCGCGGGTTCTGGGGCATCGAAGTCGTTTCGCTCACCAGCGGCAAGGTCCTTTACGCCCGCGATGCGGACAAGCTGTTCACGCCCGCTTCCAACACCAAACTGTTCACCACCGCTGCGGCCGTGGCGCTGATTGGACCGGACTACACCTTCCACACCACGGTCGAAACCAACGGCACGCTCGATACCCACGGCCGTCTCACTGGAGACCTGGTGCTGGTAGGCCGCGGCGACCCCAATCTTTCCGGCCGCGAGTTGCCCTATGCTCTGCGTACCGAGCGCAACGGCCATCCCATTCGGGTGCTGGAACAACTGGCCGATACCCTGGCCCAAAAGGGCGTGAGATTCGTGGACGGCGACATTGTTGCCGACGACTCCTATTTCGCCTTCGAGCGCTACGGGGAAGGCTGGAGCCAGGATGATCTGGTCTGGGCGGATGGCGCCCCGGTTTCCGCGCTCACCATCAACGACAACGTAATTTTCGTGAGCATCCTGCCCGCCGACCGCGCCGGCGACCGCGCCTTCGTCAGTATTACTCCTTTTGCGGACTACTATCGAATCGACAATCGCATCATGACCACGCCGGCGGGCACGGGCCGCAAAATCTTCATCAATCGCGAGCCCGGCGCGACGACCCTGACCCTCTGGGGCAACATGCCCCTGGGCGACGCCGGGGCCAATGAAGCTCTGGCCATCGAAGATCCCGCGCAGTTTGCGGCGCAACTGTTTCGCCAGCTGTTGGAAAATCGCGGCATCGCCATCTATGGCAAGCAGAAGACGCGGCACACGGAGCTATCCAGCCTTTCTACTTTCACGGTCACCGCGTCCGCGGCGGCGCGAGGTGGCGACGAACCTTCACGCCAGATGCAAAATCAACCGCTGGTGCTGGCCAGTTATCAGTCCGGACCGTTGATTGAGGATGTGCGAGTCATCAACAAAGTCAGCCAGAATCTGCACGCGGAAATTCTGCTGCGCCTGCTGGGCCGCGAAAAAGGGACCGCGGGCACTGTCGAAGGCGGACTCGAAGTTCTGCGCGGCTTCCTGAACCAGGCCGGGATCCCCCCCGACCAGTATGCGTTTTACGATGGCTCCGGTCTTTCGCGGCAAAACCTGGTGACGCCGCACGCTGTGGTCCAGCTGTTGCGCTACGCCGACTCGCAGCCCTGGGCCGCCAGCTTCCGCGATACCTTGCCCCTGGCCGGCACCGACGGGTCCCTCTCCAATCGTTTCAAGAATGTGGATGCGCAAGGACGGGTGCAGGCCAAGACCGGTTCACTCGGCGGGGTCAAGACGCTTTCCGGCTATGCCACCACCGACCACGGCGAACGAGTGGCATTTTCCATCCTGTCGAACAATTTCAATCTGCCGGATAAGCGCATCAACGACACCATCGATAGCATCGTGGGAGAAATCCTCAACGACGGCAAACCCAAAAAGTAGGCTCGAGCAGTGTGGCGCGGGCGCCCTCGCCCGCGAGACTCGTCCGTCATTCGACCTTCCTTTGGGAAGATGAAGTTTCGATCTGATCTCCGGAAGTCGCGGGCGGGTCGCCCGCGGCCACGCGAACACAACCCCGCTACCGGGGCATGCGCATGGACTGCCGGCTGCGCTGTGCGCGCACTGCGCCCGGCCCGGTGCCGGTCGGGGGCTTGCGCAATCCTTCCAGCAGCTCTTTCAGGACCACAGCATTATTGTGCCGCTCATTTTTGGAGGCATACAGGAGGGTTAGATTCTTTTTCGCGTGAGCCAGCGCGTAGAGCGCATCAAGACCCTCGGCAGCCTCAGGCAATGCGAGTTCCTTGAGATAGCGTTTGCGGAAGGTCATCCAACTTTCGGGATGGCCGTGAAACCACCGGCGCAGGAGGTCGGATGGGGAAAGGTCGCGCAACCAGGCGTCCAGCGCGGCCCGGCTCTTGCTGAGCCCGCGCGGCCACAACCGGTCCACCAGAACGCGGTAGCCATCGCTGCGCGCGGGCTTCTCGTAGACTCGTTTCACGCTGACACGTTTCACGGCGGCGGGCATGGGCAGTGCTCTACTATGATTGTACTTCCGCCTCACACCTGCCGGGGAAGAGGTGGGGATTTCGTTACGAGGCACGAATGGAATCATCGCGTATGCGCCGTCGCTTAACCGTCGGACGTCGTCTCTGGTGTGCCCTGGCGGCCGGTTCATTGCTCCTGTTCGCTTGCAGCGGCTGCGATGTGCAGCGGCGCAAGAGCGATGCGGAACTGGGACTGAACCCGCAACAAGCTGCCGGACGGCGACTCTATGACCAATACTGCGATCGTTGCCACGAGCCTTACTCTTCCCGCGACAAGAAAGCGCGCAGTCTGAGGGGAGTCTTCAAAAAGCCGTTTCTCTCGGAAAGCGGAATGCCGGCGAATGACGAGCGCGTCGGCGAGATGATCGTCACCGGCCGCAACATGATGCCGGCATTTGGCCAGGTAATGTCCCGCCAGCAAGTGCAGGATTTGCTGGCATACCTGCACACCCTGTGACGTGCACCACAGATCTTTCCCCGGGCTGGCGAGGCGGACTCAAAGCTCGCGAACCTGGCCATAGTTCAACACGCTGACGATGACTACGCCGCCGACAATGTTTCCCGAAGTCGCAATCAGCAGCCAGGTCACGTATGTGCTCAGCAGTACCGGACCCGCCAGAATGGCGGAAATGATTTCGCCGCTGGTGACGATGCAGTGCGCGAATCTGCCCACACCTACTACAAAGGTGAGGACCCACACCATGGCCAGTTGCCCAATGGTCCATTGACTGGCGGTGACCACCCACGCGACCAGGGCGATCAGCCACCCGCCAATCACTCCACTCCAGAAGATATGCGCGGCCGAACCTTTCACCGCTTCCGTGCCCATCTCTACAAGCTGGCCGCTCATTCCAGAAAGAAGGGCTCCCGACTTCACCGCAAGCAAGGCGAACAGGGTCGCGCCCACCAGGTTTGAAGCGAAGACCACTCCCCAGAGCCGAAGCGTGTGCCATAAGTGACGGCGTTCGTCCAGCACCAGAATCACGGGATAAAGGGTGTTTTCGGTGAAGAGCTGGGCGCGCCCGATGATGACGGCAACAAATCCGATGGGATAGGCGAGGTACGACACCAGGTCCTGCCAGCCGCCCCGGCCCAGCAGATCACGGATTGCGGCCACCGATAACCCGGTGAGTCCGAGCGTCAAACCGCCTGCCAGCCCGGAAAATGCCAGAGTCGAACTGGAACGCTTCAGTTCGGCACGGGCGTCTTCCGCCACCTGGTGGAAGATTTCCGGGGCAGTGAGCCGGCGAGTCTCGTCGCCGAGTTCTTCGTCGCGTTTGGGAGCGGGTCTGGGCATCGGCGCTTAGATTGCAAGTGTCCGCCCGGGGTGGTCTGGGAAGGAAACCGTACTCGCGCCTTGGCGCCTTCTTATGCGCTGTCATCTTGAGCGGAGAGAACGAACTCGCTTGCGAGTTCGTTCACGGAGTCGAAAGACCCGCTGTTTGCCTGCAGCGCCATTACTGCCAGAAAAACGCAAGGTCCCTCGACTGCGCTCGGGATGACAGGGGGAGGTATCAGTTTCACGCCGGATGCTTTGCAAGCTCAGCATGCGCCTGTAGGAGCGGGGGACAATTCAAATTGATCTCCTACCCCTCCGGCAATCGTTTGACTTCATTCCGGCGAGCGCGTAGATTTTTCCAACCATTTAGTTTGTTTTGCTCTTTCACAACTACTTTGGTTCGCGCATCCTCGTCATCCTGACGGGGAGGGAAGCGGGTGAGAATCCCGCGCTGCCGCGCAACTGTAAGCGAGGAAATCGCAGCCGTTCACTGGGGAGACCCGGGAAGGCCGGCTGCATTCGTCGGACGCTGGAAAAGGCCGAGCCTGCTCGGCCGGACAGGTGAGACACCTGTCCCTGCGTGAACTGGGAACAGTTCACATCCGTCCTTACTCGCGAGCCAGGAGACCGGCGTGAACCGTCACCACCAACCCCTTTCGCGTGATAAAGGAGGAGTGCATGCGGTTCTCTGGAATTTTCGCTTCTGTTTTATTTCTGCTGGCAGCGGCGTCTGCTACCGATTTCAGGATCAAGGTTGTCGATCCCCGATCGGCCCCGGTTGCGGGTGCGCAGGTGGAACTGTTTCGCGCAGGTTCTTCGACTCCGGCCGCCATCCAGACCACTTCGGCTGACGGAGTGGCGGTGTTTCGGGAGATGGATGCTGCATCGTACCGCGCCCGCATTCTGGCAGCGGGCTTCGCCGAACAGACCGCGGATATTGCCTCGCCGGCAACGGAAGCCATTACGGTGAGCCTTCGTCTGGCCCCGGCCACTGAAACCGTGACGGTAAGCGCCACTCGCACTCCGGTCTCGAGCAGCGCGAGCGGGGCGAACGTCGAAGTCCTCACCGCGGGACAACTGGAAGTGATGCGGCCGGTCGCGGCCGATGGCGCTCTCCATTTTCTCCCGGGCGCAGTGGTGAGTACGGCCGGGCAACGGGGCGGACTCTCTGCCTTGTTTGTTCGCGGCGGGGAGTCCACTTACAACAAAGTCATCGTGGACGGCGTCCCCATCAACAACCCCGGAGAAACTTTCGACTTTGGGGTGCTGTCGCTGGCCAATGTGGACCGTCTGGAATTTGTTCGGGGGGCGCAGAGCACACTTTACGGATCCGATGCCATGACCAGCGTGGTGCAGCTTTGGACCCGCAGCGGAAGCACTCCGGTTCCTGAACTGCGTTTCGGCGCGGACGGCGGAAATTTCGGTACCGCCAACGGATATGCATCCCTGGCCGGCGCGACTGGCCGCTTCGACTACGACTTGTTCGGCGACCAGTTCAACACCATGGGACAAGGCCCGAACGACGACTACTCGAATTCTCTTGAGGGTGCAAATGTCGGCGCGAAGTTATCCGACCGGGCGGCGCTGCGCCTGCGCGCCCGCCACTCCAACAGCGTGACCGGCGTGCAAAGCTACTGGAACTTCAATGGGGACCCGATCCTGCCTCCGGACTTCGACCAGCGGGCGCGGCAGAACAGCCTGCTGGCGAGCGCGGAACTGACCATCGCCGGTCCTTCGCGCTGGCAGCATCGCTTCACCGGCTTCGAGTACACGCTGGATCGCACCAATATTCAGCCCGTCAATCAGCCTGGCCGGGTGGACCCTTTTGGCGACGAGATCGATACTCCGTTTCACGCCATCACCAAGCTCAATCGTGCCGGATTCGACTATCAGGGTGACTACACGGAACGGAGCTGGGCGCACACGACGGTGGGATATGAGTTTGAAGATGAACACGCAACCGTGGGCTCTCTTCCCGACTCGCTGGGCAGCGGCCTGCGCCTGAACCAGGCCGCTTACGCGCAACAGGTCCTGATTCTGGGGCGTCTTTCCATCGTGGCCGGGGCGCGTTTTGTCCACAACCAGAGTTTCGGCAATCGAGGCGTGCCGCGGGTTGCGTTGGGCTTCACTGCCCTGCGCGGAGGGCAGTTCTTTTCCGGCACCAGCTTCCGCTTCAGTTATGCCACCGGCATCAAGGAGCCCAGCTTTGCCCAGTCCTTCGGAAACGGCGGTGGCTTCCCGGTGCTTCCTAACCCCGCGCTCAAACCGGAGCGGGTCCGCGCATTCGAGGCCGGCGTAGAGCAGAAGTTTTCCCGGAATTATGCGCTGACCGCTACCTACTTCAACGGGCTGTTTCTGGACAAGATCGATTTCAATTTCCTTACCGGACCGGCCTGCCCACCGCCCGCCGCTTTCTGCGGACAGAATATAAATGTCAATCAGGCCCTGGCGCACGGGGCGGAAGTGGAGTTTCACGGGCGGCCGCTGATGAATCTGTCGCTCGACGGCTCCTACACCTACACTTCGACCCAGATCCTGAAGCAGCCGTTTGCCTTCGATCCCCTGCTCGAGCCCGGGCAGCCCCTGATCCGCCGCCCCAAGCACTCGGGAAGTCTGTTGCTGACGTACCTGGGCAGCCGCTGGGGAGCCAATCTCGGCGGGAGTTTCGTCGGCAGGCGAACCGATTCGGACTTTCTGGGGTACGGCATCGATCACGCGGCCGGGTACGCTCGCGTGGATCTGGGGGGATGGTACGCGTTAACGGCCAGAATCACGGCCTACGTCAATCTCGAGAACGCCCTCGACAAGGCATATCAGGAAGTGGTGGGCTATCCCGCGCTGGGAGCCAATGTCCGGGCAGGAATGCGATTCAGGATCGGCGGAGAGTAGCGGCTGGCCGTGCAGCGCGGACGACCTCGCCCCCGCCTTTAAAATTGCCGAAACCCCCGGAGGAGCTCATCACCGCCTCAGCGATGGCGCACACGGCGGGGGGACCTGGCCACCGGCTGCGGGCGATCGTCGGTTACGCCGTCGCAGGGAACTGCCAGGGGCAGGGGAGCGGCGGATCTCGAGCCCTGATATTTACTGCGCGCCGCCACCAATTTTCCCAGCTCTTCGCTGCCGAGAGGTTGTTGCCGTCCGAGCAGATGCGTGACCAGCGCAATCTGGGCAAAGTGTTCGACTGTTTCCATCTTCATGTACGCCTGATGCAGGTCGGCGCCATACGCAACCACGCCGTGGTTCGACATGAGAATGGCGTCGTACTGGGGAACCAGGGGTTCGAGCGCGTCGGTGAGTTCGGGAGTTCCTGGGGTGCCATATTTTGCCAGCGGGATGGAGCCCAGTCCAATCACCACCTCGCACACCAGGGGCTGGTTGAGCGGCATGCCGGCAGCAGCAAAGCCGGTAGCGGTGGGCGGATGCGCGTGCACGACGCCCTGCACGTCCGGCCGTAAGCGGTAAATCAGCAGGTGCATGGCGATTTCGCTCGAGACATTGCGGCGTCCTTCCAGGCGCCGGCCCTCCAGGTCCACGATGACCAGGTCGGAAGGCTTCATCATGCTCTTGCACATGGAGGTCGGGGTCGCCAGGATGCGGCGCTCGTCGAGGCGCACCGAAAGATTTCCGTCCATGGCAGCCACATAGCCGCGTTCGTGCAGTGCCCGTCCAAAGAGGACAATTTCGCGCCGATATTGACGTTCGCTAGGCATCGTTTCGGAAGGGTAGAACCGCAAGCCCCGGCTGTTTCCGCGTATGGTAAACCATGCGGATAGCGGTTACAACGCCGTTTACACACTATTACACTTTTTGAATCAGCCGCCCGGCGCCGCTTTCCGCTAAAAAACAGGAACAAATCCTATAATCGACCAGCGTGCTGGTTTCTGAATTCAACTATTCGCTCCCTGAGGAACTGATTGCTCAGGAGCCGCTGCCGGACCGGGCTGCTTCCCGACTGCTGCATCTGGATCGCGGCTCGGAGAAGTTATGCGACTCGCACTTCCGAGACTTCCCCGGCCTGCTGAGAGCCGACGATCTGCTGGTGTTCAACGACACGCGCGTCTTTCCGGCGCGGCTCTACGGCAGGAGAAGCGGCGCCCGGGCGCAGTCCCTCAGTCCGGCGAATCCAGCGGCCCGTGATTTCCTGCGCGGCAGAATCGAAGTTCTCCTGACCCATCAGGTCTCGCGCGAACCCAACGAATGGGAGTGCCTGGTACGGCCTGGGCGAAAGATCGGCGCGGGCGAGCGCCTGTTCTTCGGAGAGCAGGATGAACTGCAGGCGGAAGTCGTGGCCCGAGGCAGCTTCGGGGAGCGCCGCATCAGGTTCGCTGCCGCGCCGGATTTCTTCGGCCTGGTCGAGCGCATCGGCCACATTCCCTTGCCACCTTATATCGATCGGCCCGACAGCGCCGTTGACCGGGAACGCTATCAGACCGTCTATGCCCGGGAGAAAGGTTCGGTGGCCGCACCCACCGCGGGTCTCCACTTTACCCCGGAAGTTCTGGCCCAGATCGGCGAACGAGGCATTGAGACTGCGAGCGTCACCCTGCATGTGGGACTGGGGACATTTCAACCGGTGCGCGAGGAGCGGGTGGAAGATCACAGACTGCACCGCGAGCCCTACTCAATTTCCGCGGAAGCTGCATCGGCGATCAATCGCGCGCTTGATTCCGGCCGCCGGGTCGTAGCCGTGGGAACCACCACGGTCAGGACACTCGAATATGCTGCCGCAAAATCCGGCCGGATTCAGGCGGGGAGCGGCGAAGCCGACATTTTCATTTATCCCGGATATGAATTCCGGGTGGTGGGCGCCCTGCTGACCAACTTTCACCTGCCGCAGTCCACCCTGCTTATGCTGCTGGGCGCTTTCGGAGGGCGACAGCGGGTGCTTGACGCTTATGCCCATGCCGTAGCCGAGCGCTACAGGTTCTATTCGTATGGCGATTGCATGTTTGTGGAGTGACGCCGCCGGACCGCGGTCAGGAATATACTGGGCTTGCAGGGAGTGAATCATGGGAACACAAGCGATATCGAAACCAATTCCAATCCAGGATTTTGTGGCGGAGCTGCGGAAATTTCCCGAACCAGCCTTCACCCCGATCGACCAGATCATCCGGTTTCTCGAGAGCACCCCGGTTGCACCCGATACTCTGATGACCTACCTGACCTGGGACCGCCAGCACTACACCCGCAATCTTATCGATAAGACACCGCTCTATGAACTGGTGGCCATCTGCTGGGAAGTCGGCCAGGCAAGTTCAGTCCACAACCACCGCGAGCAGAATTGCTGGATGGCAGTCCCCATCGGACGGCTGCGGGTGGAGAACTACCGCACCATCGCGCAGGATCTCGAGGCAGGCACCTGCGAGCTTGAGACTACGGACACGGTTGAGATGAATCCGCGCCAGCCCTGCGCCGTGGATCCGCTGGAGCCGGTTCACCGCGTCTACAATCCCCGTGAATTCAACCAGCGCGCGGTCAGCCTGCATGTGTATTCCCGGCCCTTCGATACCTGCGTGGTCTATTCCAAAGACCAAGGCACTTGCGGCGTGATCAAACTGCAGTACCAAACCGCATACGGCAAGCCGGTGAACTGACAACCGGGAACTGCGATCTGGCAACTGTTGTCCTGCTAAACTTGTTTGTTGCCTCCCCGAAGAAAATCCTCGACTGCGCAAGTTGAAAGCGCTCCGGCCGCGACCCCGGCGCCTTCTGCGCCGAAGCTGACCGCCACCGATGGCCGCCGCATCTTCCTCATGGATGCGATGTCTTTCATCTTTCGCGCCTACCACGCCATGGCGCGGCAGCGCGGCATGACCACCAAGACCGGATTGCCCACCGCCGCCACCTATGTCTTCGTCAACATGCTGCGCAAATTGCGCGAAGACTTCTCGCCTGAATATCTGGCTGCGGTATTTGATGTAGCCGGACCCACCTTTCGCGATCAGGCGGCGGAAGCGGTCACCAAGGTGCGCAAATTCGACCTGAAAACCCAGACCTTTCAGGAAATCGAATATCACGGCTACAAGGCCAATCGCAGCGAGATGCCGGCGGAACTGGTGCAGCAGGTGCCCTACATCCGGCGCGCACTCGAGGCCTACCGCATTCCCATCCTCGAACTCGCCGGCTTCGAAGCCGACGACGTCATCGGCACGCTGGCCCGTAAAGCGGCGGCGCAGTCGTACCTCGTGTATGTGGTTTCAAGCGACAAGGACATGCTGCAGTTGGTCAACGACCGCGTGCTGGTGCTGAATCCTCCGAAAGACAACCTGATTTGTGACGCCAGGAAAGTTGAAGAGATCCTGGGCGTGCCGCCCGAGCGGGTCGTGGATGTGATGGCGTTGCGCGGGGACTCTGTCGACAATATTCCGGGCGCGCCGGGCATCGGCGACAAGGGTTCGGTCGAACTCATCAAGCGTTTTGGCACGGTCGAGCAGACCCTCGATCGCGCTGCCGAGGTGGAGAAGAAATCCTATCGCGAGTCGCTCGAAAACAACCGCGACATTGTGCTCTTCAGCAAACGCATGGCGACCATCGACTGCGATGTCCCGGTCGATCTGGAACTGAACGCGATGCGCGCCGGCGCGCCCGACGTCGAAGCTCTACGCGAGCTGTTCACCGAACTCGAATTCACCTCACTGCTGAAGGAATTGCTGCCGGTGGTGGAGGTGACTGAGGCGCATTACACGGAAGCCAGGACTGAGGATGATGTCGAGGCGGTGCTGAAACAAGTTTCCGACGCCACCCCCCTAGCTGTGGCGATCGACGCCGAGTCGGCCGCCGTCGCCGATGAGGATGAAGAGGAAGCGGACGAACCCCAGGGGAGCATGCTGCCGCTGACGGCCGCGCCAGCGGAAGCTGCGCCCGCGAGAAATATCGCCATTTCTGTGGCAGCCGGCACAGCGCTAGCGGTCTCGATGCAGGAGGGTGCAGGTTCGCGGTTGCGCTCTGCGCTGGAGGACCAAAGCCTCCCCAAAACGGTGCATGACTACAAGGGCGCGATTCACGCCCTGGAGCCGCAAGGCATCACCCTGCGCGGAGTGCGGCATGATCCCTTGCTTTACTCCTACCTGCTCGATCCCACATATTCCTCGCACCGTCTGCCCGAGATCGCGCTGCGCCGGTTCAATCTGAAGCTGGGCGGCACCCTGGCGGAATCGGCCGATGTCTCCGGACGGTTTGCCACGGCTCTGCGCCGTGACGTCGAGAACGCGGGCCTCTTGAAGCTGTATGAAGAAATTGACCTGCCGCTGGTACAGGTGCTGGCGGATATGGAGCACGCGGGAGTCAAGATCGATCGTGAAGTTCTGAAGGAAATGTCGTCGCGGCTGGAGCGCGAAGTCGAAGCCAAGGCCGGAGAGATTTATCAGCATGCCGGATCAGAATTCAATATCAATTCTCCGAAGCAGTTGGGCGACACCCTCTTCAACAAGATGAATTTGCCCAAGCCGGTGAAGTACGGCAAAGGCAAAACCATTTCCACCGCGGTGGATGTTCTCGAACAACTGGCTCTGACCCACGACATTGCACGCCTGGTGCTGGAATACCGCCAGCTCTCGAAACTGAAATCCACCTACGTCGACGCCTTGCCCGCACTGCTGAATCCCGCCACGGGCCGCCTGCACACCACCTTCGGCCAGACCGGAACGGCGACGGGAAGGCTGTCGTCGGCCAATCCCAATCTGCAAAATATTCCCATCCGCACCGAACTGGGCCGCGAGATTCGCGCCGCATTCACGGTGGAACCGGGCCACGTCCTTCTGGCAGCGGACTATTCACAGATCGAACTTCGCCTGCTGGCCCACTTCTCGAAAGACCCGCTGCTGGTTGAAGCCTACCGCCGCGGCGATGACATTCACACGCTTACCGCATCGCAGGTTTTCGGCGTGCCGCCGTTGATGGTCACTCCCGACCATCGCCGGCAGGCCAAGGTGGTGAACTTCGGCATTGTGTACGGGCTCTCGCCGTTCGGGTTGTCGCAAACTCTGGGCATCGAACCCAGGGAGGCGAAACAGTTCATCGATGCCTATTTTGAGAAATACAAAGGTGTCCGCACTTTCATCGACCGGACCCTGGAAGAAGCCCGCCGCGAACAGAGAGTCAAGACTCTCTTCGGGAGGGTGCGACCGATCCCGGACATCAACAGCAAGAACATCAACCAGCGCGGATTCGCCGAACGCACCGCGGTCAACACGCCGCTGCAGGGCACGGCTGCGGACCTGATCAAGATTGCGATGATCCGCATCGATGCCGCTCTGCGCGAGCGCGAACTGAAGTCCCGCATGACGTTGCAGGTGCATGATGAACTGATGTTCGAAGTTCCCGAGTCAGAAGTCGAGACTATGCGTACCCTGGTGCGCGATCAGATGGAAAATGTGCATCCCCTGACAGTGCCGTTGCTGGTCGAGGTTGGTGTGGGTCAGAACTGGCGGGATCTGGAGTAGGTGGCAAGTATAACGAGCGCGAGCCATGGGATCGCACTCACCCCAACTTTGTCATCTTGAGCGGAGCGCGGAGTTCGAAAGAGCACCCCCCAACTCTGTCATCTTGAGCGGAGGGCGGAGTTCGGAAGAGCACCCCCCAACTCTGTCATCTTGAGCGGAGGGCGGAGTTCGAAAGAGCACCCCCAACTCTGTCATC
>JBOGLC010000079.1:0-43600 GCA_050746005.1 Terriglobales bacterium | reverse complement strand
ACATTGTCCTGGTCGGCGACTCGCTGGCGCAAACCATGTTGGGCTACGAGAACACCCTTTCGGTCACGCTGGAAGAGATGCTGCATCACACGCGGGCTGCGCATCGCGGAGTGAAGCACGCGTTGCTGGTGGGAGACATGCCCTTCGGCTCCTACCAGGCCGACGTCAACCAGGCGATCGCTAACGCCGCGCGATTTGTGAAAGAGGCCGGGGCGGAAGTGGTGAAGGTCGAAGGCGGCGAAAAACGCGCCGAGCTGATTCGCCGCATCATCGATGCCGAGATCCCGGTGGCCGGACATATCGGGCTGACCCCGCAGTCGGTGAATGTGATGGGCGGCTACAAGGTGCAGGGCAAGGACCTGAGCAGCATCGAGCAGTTGATGCGCGATGCCGTCGCGCTGGACCGCGCCGGAGTGGCCTGCATCTATCTGGAGGGCATCCCGCGTGAAGTTGCGGCGATGATCACTGCCGAAGTCAAAACTCCCACCATCGGAATCGGCGCCGGACCGGATTGCGACGGGCAGGTGCTGGTCTTCCACGATGTGATGAATCTGACCTTCGGACCTCCGGCAAAGTTCGTCCATCGCTACGGGGACGCGGCGGCGCTGATTACGGATGCGGCGCTGGCATTCCGCGCCGATGTGGAGGGGCGGCGATATCCTTCGGACGCGGAGTCCTATCATCTGCCCAAGGAAACCAGAGCAGCGCTGGAAACGGTTTTGGAGCGCAAGCGGGCGATGAGGCGATAAAGTAATCGAATGATCCAGTGGCGGCTTGGTGTCCTGGCGACAATGGTCGTCCTGCTAATTTCCTGTTCTTCGTCTCCGAACGGAGCTGATCCGGCATCGCTTGAGGCCAGCGCCGCCGCGCGCATCCAGGCGATTCCTCCGGCCAGCCCGGAGAAATATCGCGGCCAAATCGGCTCCAAGGGTTGGCAAAATCCCTATCTGATTGTGAAGACCGGCGGGGTCGCTCTGCTCGATCCGGATAACCACGAAGAAGTGCTGTTCAAACCCGAAGAACTGACCCAGGCGCTGGGCAGGCTGCCTGCCTCGGCGTGGCCTTACGGACGCGTGGTCGCAGTCACGGAAAGCGCCGTGAGAGTGCAGGGAGACGACGTGCCGATTCGCAAAAACCGGGCAATCGTGGCCGGCACTCTGGAAAGCCTGCACGTGCTCATCCATTGGATCCCAGCAGCCTGAGACGAACCCGCCACCACCATGAAAATCTGCGCCACGATCGATGTAATGCGCGCCGCCAGCCGGAGCCAGAGTAACCCCGGCAGGCGTCTCGGCCTGGTACCCACCATGGGCGCCCTGCACGAAGGCCACCTTTCGCTGGTGCGCGCCGCCCGCGCGCAATGCGAATTGGTCGCAGCCTCGCTGTTTGTGAATCCGCTGCAATTCGGCCCCGGGGAAGACCTGGCAAAATATCCGCGCGACTTTGACGGCGATCGTGCTTTGTTTGAAAAAGAAGGCGTCGATTTTCTCTTTGCCCCCAGTGTGAAGGAAATGTATCCCGCCGGCGCCGTCACTTATGTGACGGTGGAGGGTCTCAGCGACAGGCTTTGCGGCCGTTCCCGTCCCGGACACTTTCGCGGCGTGACCACGGTGGTTTCGAAGCTTTTCCATATCGTGGAACCCGATCTGGCTTTTTTTGGACAAAAGGATGCGGCGCAAATCGCAATCATCCGGCGCATGGTGAGGGATCTGGATTTCCCGGTGCAGATTGTGACCTGTCCCATCGTGCGGGAAGCTGACGGCCTGGCGATGAGCTCGCGCAACGCCTATCTCGATTCGCAGCAGAGAAAATCGGCGCCGGTGTTGTTCCGCTCATTGATGGAGGTGCAGCGGCGTTTCGACCAAGGGGAGCGCATTCCAGCCAAGCTGATCGAGGCCGGAAAGCGGGCGATTGCGGAGGAGCCTTCGCTGCGCCTTGACTACTTTGAGATTGTGGGTCCGGAAACGCTCGCTCCGGTTGATGATCTTTCCCAGGCTAGGCTGGTGGCGGTCGCGGCGTTTGCCGGGAATGCCCGGCTTATCGATAACATCGTGCTGAATCCCTCCTGAGCCGGTCCGTGTGGGCAGGCGCCCTGGCCGCCGACTTTAGCTCAGGCCGGCAAATCTGTTAAGTCAAAATCGACATCAAAGGCGGCGGGCGGGGCGCCCGCCCCACACTGGCTCAGGAAACGAACTTGTTCTCGGCAATGATGTAGCGCAGCGGGTGATCGGCTGCCTTGGTGATGCCGATACGCGGCGTCACTTCGATGCGGTGCGGGCGGAAGCCATCGTCGACGATGAAGAGATCGGACTTCGGGCTGGTCAGATTTTTTTCGTTGTCGCGCTCGCGGGTGATGCCGAAGGCTTCGGCGAGGCGTCCCGGGCCGCGGGTCAGCGCTCGCAGATCGTTGCTTTCCGCGAGAGAGATACCTCGCGCTTTCGCCATCTGCGCGATTCCCGACATTGGCTCGAGCGCGCGGAACAGCACACCCCCGGCCTGTCCATCGGGGAGGCAGGAGACATTGAAGAGAAAGTGATTGCCGTAGATGAAGTAAACATAGGTAAGGCCGGGCGGTCCGAAGAGCACGAAGTTGCGGGCAGTGCGGCCGCTGTGGGAATGAGCGGCGGGGTCGTCTTCTCCCAGGTAGGCTTCCACTTCCACGATCCGCGCCGTCAGCAGGCTCCTTTGCTGGCGCCGCACCAGGACTTTGCCCAGCAGGCCGCGGCCGACGGCTCGAGGATCGCGCGCGTAGAAATCGCAAGGCAGCGGCACCAGTGCCGACGAATTTCTGTTCGTGGCTATCCTCATGGCCTCCCGCATAATATCGCCACGGGTCACAATCCTGCTGTAGGATTTCTTGCTGGCGAAATCATTCAAGATTCATTTGATGCCACCCTGGCGCGCCCTCTGGTAGTCCACGACAAGACCCTGGCCCGGGACCGGCGCGCCGGTAAGGGGTAAAAGTGATTTCCGCTAAATCCAGGGGACGGCTTGCGATAACGCTGGCGGATCATCCGGATTGCAGGCGACGAGAGGGAGGCCACGGGGGGACAGCCGCTCTGGGCTGTCCGGTCGAGCAGCGCGACCTGTCCCACCGGCATTTTTGCCCGGCCTTACTCCTGCGGAGCTTCACTCCGCAGGACAGCCGGGGGCGGCTGCCCCCATCTGTGCCTGCCTAGGCTGCGCCCTTGATGGCGCTCTTCAGGTGGTCGAGCACCTCTGCCGCGTGGCCTTCCGGCTTTACTTTGTGGAAGATGTGTTTGATCTTGCCGTCCGGGCCAATGATAAAAGTCGTGCGCGCCACTCCCATTACTTTCTTTCCGTACATGTTTTTCTCCTTAATCACGTCGTAGGCGTTGCACACTTTCTTCTCGGCATCGCCCAACAGGGTGAAAGGCAGGCTGAACTTTTCCTCGAATTTCTTTTGCGCTTTCGGGGTATCGGGCGAGATGCCCAGCAGCACGGCGCCGGTATTCTGCATCTTTCTATAGGAGTCGCGAAACTCGCAGGCTTCGATGGTGCAGCCCGGGGTGTCGGCTCGGGGATAAAAGAACAGAACTACATACTTTCCGCGAAAGGCCTTGAGTGAAACTTCTTCTTCATTCTGGTCGGGCAAAGTAAAGTCAGGGGCCTTATCATTGATATCGATAGCCATGGCAGTCTCTCCTGGTATTCCAAAACTTCGGGCGGCAAAGCTTGGTTCCACCAAGTTATATCGCACTGCACGGCGGGCCGTCATCCTGGCGGGATTGGCGACAGTCCTGGTTCAACCGCTGCTGGCCCAGTCGGCCGCCGGAAAAAAGGCGATCAAAGGGCCACGCGCGTTGGGACTCGTCGAATTGCTGCCCAACGGAAAAGCTCGGCTGATTCCCGTCACCATCCTGTACAACGGCGAATTCTACGATGCCAGCGCCTACAAGGCATCGCCTGTGCCCATGGCGCTCGAGAGCGGAACCGTGTACGAAGGCCTGCATAGTGGCGTCTCCCTGGGCCTGTTCACGGTTACCAGCGCCCTGCAAGGCAATAACACCTGGCTCGGGGACGGAACCTGGCAGACTGCTGCCGCGATTGCGGCCGCAAAAGAAGCGGCGGCGAAGAAGAGGGAGGTTATGTCAAAGCCTGCGCCCGAACCTGCGGAAGGTCCACCGGTGTTAAGGCGCACCAGCGCGAAGCCCAAGGATGCGGGGGATGCGTCCTCCGGCGCGCCTGCGTCACCGGGCTCAGGCGCACCGGCTTCTTCGACGCCCGCTTCATCCCCTTCATCCCCGCCTTCTTCCCCTGCTTCCGCGGCGCCTCCAGCCCCGGGGGAAGATTCGGATCGTCCAGTGCTCAAGCGACCCGCGCCGGCCGCGGTGGATGCTGCTGCCACGCCTGCGCCCGCAGCTGCGGAAGCGGAGGCAGATCCGGACCGTCCGATATTGAAGCGGGGCGCGCCGAGCGCGGAAGAATTGAAAAAGCGAAGCGCTGCGGCCGCAGCGCCAGCCGCGAAGGACGTGCGCAAGCCTGCGTCTCCTGCGCCGTCGGCATCGAAGTCGGGCCCGGTCCAACTCATCCCTGCGATTTCAGATGCTGCTGGTCCTGACCCGCGTCCTTACACCTATAGTCTGAAGCCTGAGGAAGAACAGAAGCTGCGCAAGAAAATTCTGCTTCTGGCTGCGGACGAAGTGCGGGCATGGGCCGCGCAGCCGGAGTCGGCGGCATCGCAACCCGCGGCCCATTCTTCCCGGCGCACCGTCCAGGCCAAGCCGCTTCAGCCCAGCTTCGAAGATGTGCAGCTGCACGCCTTCGATCTCTCTAACAGCAACGAGCCGGTGGTGGTGCTGACGGCGAAAGCGAGAATGCCGGCGCGGCCGAATACTCCTTCCGACGTGCAATACATCATCACGCTGGTGGCTCGCGACGACATGTACGGCGACCTCCACAAAGCCTTCGCCAGCGTCACCGACACAAAGCATTTCGACGTTTTATCTCGCCTGGAGCTGATCGATGCGGTGGATGCCGATGGCGACGGGCGGGGGGAACTGCTCTTCCGCCAGGTTTCTGACGCGGGCAGCGCATTTGTCCTGTATCGCGTGATCGGCGACCGGCTATGGCCGCTGTTTCAGGGCACACCAGAGTAAAGGCCCTTGAGGATGGAGGACGGGCGTCCCCGCCCGTCTCAGCTTCGCCCCCGAACCCGTAACGATGCGCGCCAGATCCTTCATCCGGCTGAAACCGGGTTCAGGATGACGCCGGTTTGATGGCGGCCGGCATCTGGTTGTAATTCCTATTCCTTGATGGCGTCATCCTGAACGGCCTTCAGGCCGTGAAGGATCTGGCGCGTATCGGCAGAGCCCGGGCTTTATACGTATCCTGCCATTTGGCTGTGATGGAAAGTCCTATTTCTGGGTCATCACCAGTTCGCCGTTCTCAATTTTCATTCCCCCCACGTTGTCGGGAAGCTTGAGGCGGTCTCTCTGTTCACTCAGTTTCTTCTGCAAGGCATCGTTCACCAGTGACACCGGAACATTGAGATCGCCAACTTTGAATTCCGTGGGATCAAAGGTCGCGTAGCCGTCCTTCGAACCGAGATGTCCGGCCAGGGTGACCCATACATCCTTGCCGGCAATCTGGGTAAGAAACTGGCCATGGGCAACATCGCCGTCGAAGCTCACCTGATAGTCTTTGACTTCCGGGGTGCCGGGCGCGACGGCTGCATCGGGGGACGAGAGTCCCGGAATCGATTGCGCGGCCGCCGCCATCGGAATCTGTCCCGCCGCCTGTGCCAGGGCTGCGCTTACCTCCGCAGAGTTGAGGCGGACTTCAGCCGGAGGCTGGTCCGCCGCCTTGGGCTGGTCCAGCAGTTGCACCTTCTGCTGAAAAGACTGCGCATTGATGGCGGCGACTGCCGCCGGCTGCGGCTGCGCGACTGGCTCCGGCTTCTTCAACACCAGGAAGAGCGCCATGAGCGAGGTGACCAAAGTGGCCACGCTGATAATGCGGTCGAGTTTCCACTTCTTCATCGCACACCTCGGGCTTTCCATTATGTTACCGAGGCGCCGGCGGAAGATTCAGGTAACGGAAGGTACTGACCGCGTGGTCACTGCCCTGATTTTTGGGATTGTCATCCTGAGCGGAGTGGCTGCTTCGCTTCGCGAAGCAGCCGCGCAGTCGAAGGACCCCTAGAATCACAAATGACCTGGCGTCGAGTGGATTTTGCTTCAGGCGTTCGCCGTGACCGCCTGCTCCGATTGCACTTATAGGGGTCCTTCGACTCCGCATCTCCGTTCGCGAGCGAACGGAGATACTGCGCTCAGGATGACCAGGGGGGCTATTCGTCGAGCTTATTACCCAGCCGTTGTTCATCAAGTGTCATCCTGAGCGAAGAAGCTGCTTCGCGTGCGAAGCAGCTTCGCAGCCGAAGGATCCCTATTGTCGAAAATGACCTGGCGTTCAGGGGATCTTGCTTCAGTCGTTCGGTATGAACGTCACGCTGCGATTGCACTTATAGGGGTCCTGTTCGCGAGCGAACGGAGATACTACGCTCAGGATGACAACGGGGGGCTATCCCTCCAGCTTCTTGCCCAAGAGCTCATTCACCATCTGGGGATTGGCCTGGCCCTTCGAAGCCTTCATGACCTGGCCCACGAAGAATCCCACGACCGTCTTTTTCCCTGCGCGGTACTGTTCTACCTGTTTGGGGTTGGCGGCGATGATCTCGTCGATGATCTTTTCCAGCGCCGAGGTGTCGCGCGACTGCTCCGGACGGCCCTCTTCTTCGTAGATAGCGGAAAAATCCTTCCCACGCTCGAAGGCCAGATCGTAGAGATCCTTGAGCATCTTGCCCGAGATGGCGCCGTTCTCCACCAGGTCAGCCGATGCCGCCACCCCTTTCATCGAGATGGGCGACTGCTCGATTTCCAGGCCCTTGGCCTTGAGGCGTCCCATCAGCTCGCTCTGTACAAGATTCGCAACCCGCTTCGGACTTTTGGCGGCTTTGGCCGCAGCCTCGAACTGGTCGGCCAGGGCCTTGGTGAGCGTGAGCACATGGGCATCCTGCTCGGTGATGCCATAGTCCGCGATCATGCGCTTCCGCCGGGCCTCGGGAAGTTCCGGCAATGTGTCGCGGATTTCCTTTTGCCACTCGGCGTCCACCACGAGGGGGAGCAGATCCGGTTCCGGGAAATAGCGGTAGTCGTGGGCCTGCTCCTTGGAGCGCATGCCGTAAGTTTTGCCTTCGATGGAATTATAGAGACGTGTTTCCTGCGTGATCTTGCCGCCGGAATCAACCACTCCGATGTGGCGCTCAATCTCGTACTCCAGGGCCTCGCGGATAAAGCGGAACGAATTCACGTTTTTGACTTCGGTCTTGGTGCCAAACTCTTTTTGTCCCCGCGGACGCACGCTGATGTTGGCATCGCAGCGCAGCGACCCTTCTTCCATGTTGCAGTCGCTGACCCCGGTGTAGAGGACGATCTCCTTCAGGCGCGTGAGATATTCATAGGCTTCGTCGGGTGACGCAATGTCGGGTTCACTGACGATTTCTATCAGGGGCACGCCACTGCGGTTGAGATCGATGGCCGTTGTCTCCGCAGAGTTGGCGAAGCCTTCGTGCAGGCTCTTGCCGGCATCCTCTTCCAGGTGCACGCGGGTGATTCCAATTTTCTTGGCGCCGACGGCGGTCTTGATTTCGATCACGCCGTGTTCGGCCAGCGGCTTGTCGTACTGCGAAATCTGGTAGCCCTTGGGCAGGTCGGGATAGAAATAATTCTTGCGGGCAAAGATCGAAGTCTCATTGATGCGGCAATTCAGCGCCATCGCCGCAAGCGTGGCGAACTCCACCGCTTTGCGGTTCAGGACAGGCAAGGCGCCCGGCAGACCCAGGCACACCGGGCAAACATTGGTATTTGGCGGATTGCCGAAACGAGTCGAGCAGGAGCAGAAAATCTTGGTCACGGTCAGGAGCTGAACGTGCACCTCCAGGCCGATGACCGGTGCGTACTTGGTGCGGGCCGAGATGGAAGTCGCCGGCGTGGTAGCCATAATCCAATCATTATAAGGCGGGTTCAGGATTGTGCGATGAGGATGCCTGTTCTCCTAACCGGAAAGCATGCCCTTCTGTCATGATTCGCTCCGTGTCATTCGCGCGGAGTCATCCTGAGCGGAGAGGAAAGTTCGCTTTGCGAACTTTCCTCGCAGTCGAAGGACCCCTATGAGCTTCGCTGGCGCTGGAGTCTTAATCGGCGACGTCTGGGAGACTCCAAACTCTGCGACCGCGTTCTCCGCTCTAGGGGTCCTTCGATCCGCATCTGCGTTCGCAGGCGAACGCGGATGTTCCCTTCAGGATGACGCGACACTCACGTTCACTTTGATTTTGCGGGGGCGCTTAGGTATTTCTCCAGCGCGATTTCGAAATACATCAGCTCGTTCCCTTTGGCATCGCGCACTCCGGTGAGGTAGAAGTGTGCGCCCGCCAGAGGCACCGATATGTCAGAAACATCGAAGAAGAGGAATCCAGACTGTGAACTGTGCGGTTCCACGGCCTTGGCATCAAACTGGGAGTTCTGGATCTCTTCGATGGCCTGCTTGTTCAGTCCACCCTTCACTTTCTTGGTGGGGAACGGAATCGGATAACGGTTGGTGTTGGCCGCAGGACGCGTGAGCCGCCGCGCGATGTCCTCCTGGCCCGCGGGAGAAAGCTTGGCGCGGTTCGCGGTGACCAGTTGGGCCTTCATGCCGGACAACTCAACCGGCTGGTTGCCATCATTGGTGACCACCACAAAAATGGGAAGGAAACCGATCTCGCTGTAATGAACCGAAAAGATATTTGTCTTTTCTGCAAGATCGTAGGGATCAACGGCGACGGCAACGGCTTCCATGGGATGCTCGTCACGTGCCGGATAGGTCTTCGCGGGCTCTGCGTGCGGCATGACGAAATCCTTCGCCGCCAGGCACAACAGAGGAAGCACAACGACGGTGGCAAGCGCCCCCGCCCGAAACCCAAAAGTCCTCAACGCCACTCGCGACATGATAGTTGATTATAGGATGCGTCCCGCCGGCAGATTGGTGCCTTGCGGTTAGAATGTCACTTCCTTCATGTACTTGCTCTACAGCGCGCTGATGGCAGCAGGGCTGTTGGTCAGCCTGCCCTACTGGATGTTTTCCAGGTGGCGCCAAGGCAAGTACCGCGATGGACTGCTCGAGCGTCTGGGCAGAGTGCCGCGGGCCCTGAAATCGCAGTCGGGACCGGCAATCTGGGTGCACGCGGTTTCGGTCGGCGAGGTGTTGGCGGTCAGCGAACTGGTGCAGGAGTTGCGTCGGCGCTTTCCCAGCTATCGGATTGTGGTTTCAACCACCACGGCCACGGGCCAGAAGCTGGCCCAGAAACATTTCGGAGAAGACAGCGTCTTCTACTATCCGATGGATTTCAAATTTGCCGTTCAACCTTATTTCTCGACCCTGCGGCCCAGCCTGATTGTCCTCGCGGAGACAGAATTCTGGCCGAATTTTCTTCGACTGGCAAGGGCGAATGGCGCTCTCGTCGCCGTAGTGAACGCGCGTATTTCCGATCGCTCATGGCCGGGCTACCGTCGCTTCCGGGGAATCTGGAAGAGGGTTCTGCAGAACGTAGACCTGTTTCTGGCGCAGACGCCGGAGGATGCCTCCCGTTTGCGCGACATTGGCGCCCTCCCGGAGCGCGTGCAGGTAAGTGGCAATCTGAAATTTGATGTGGCCGCGCCCGTTCCTCCGGCGATTGTGGCCAGTCTGCGAGCGAACTTTCATCAAAACGGCGGCGGTCCGGTCGTGGTTTGCGGCAGCACGGTCGAAGGTGAGGAAGGCCTGCTCTTGCGCGCTTTTGAGAACGTGTTGGCCAGCCACCCCCGGGCGGTAATGATTCTGGCGCCGCGCCGTCCTGAACGATTCAGTGAGGTCGCGCAGCTGCTGGAACAGATGGGCGTCCGTTTCTGGCGGCGCTCGCTGTGGAGCGGAGATGCCATCGCTGGCGGCGTCTTTCTGGTCGATACCATCGGCGAGCTCGCCTCGCTTTACGCGCTGGCCGACGTGGCCTTTGTGGGCGGAAGCCTGGTTCCCCGTGGCGGGCACAATATCATCGAGCCCGCGCAGTTCGGGGTGCCCATCATTGTCGGCAACCACACCGAAAATTTCCGCGACATCGTCAGCCTGTTTCAGGGGCAGGATGCTGTGCGCGTGGTGGGCGCGGCTGAATTTCCTCTCGTTCTGATGGATCTTTTGTCGAACGAAGCGGAGCGCATGGCGCTGGGCCGCCGGGGCGCAGAAACTCTGCGCTCACAAATGGGCGCGACGGAAAAAACCCTGCGGGCGTTAAAACAACTGCTGGAAGCTTCATCGGCGCACGTAGGGGCGGCTCCTGATCCTTACCAATGAATCCGTTGTCCTCCATATTCGGGCTCGGGGTCAAAGCGCGCAACGCGCTCTATGACCGCGGCCTCGCTCCTGCCCGCAGGCTCAGCGGTCCGGTCGTGAGCGTGGGAAATCTTTCCGTCGGCGGATCGGGTAAAACTCCCTTTGTGCTGTTGCTGGGAGAGCTGCTGAAAACCCGCGGCATGAAATTCGATATTCTCTCGCGCGGTTACGGCCGAAAAACCCGGGGAGTCGCCCTGGTCGATCCCGCCGGATCGCCGCAAGAGTTCGGTGATGAACCTCTTCTGATGGCGCGGCGGCTTGGCGTCTCGGTCATTGTCGGAGAAGAACGCCACGTCGCCGGCGTCTTTTCCGAACAAAGGTTCGGACCTCAGCTTCACCTGCTCGACGATGGCTTTCAGCATCGCGCGCTCGCCCGCGATTTCGATATCGTCTTGGTTACTCCGGAGGACGCCCGCGATCGTTTGATTCCCGCCGGCCGGCTGCGCGAGCCGCTGAGCGCGCTCGGTCGTGCCGATGCCATCGTGCTCACCAGTGGCGCCTCCCAGGCTGCATTTCCCATGGCTCCGAAGCTGGTATGGAAGGCGCGGCGCGGGATCATCCCGGGCAACGTTCCGGAGCGGCCGGTAGTCTTTTGCGGCATTGCCCGGCCGCAGAACTTCGCCGCGCAACTGCGCACTGCCGGCATCGAACCGGTGGCCGAGGCCTTCTATCGCGATCACCACACTTACACGGAACGCGACCTCCGCGATTTGCTGGACCTGCGGCAGCGCAGTGAGGCCGACGGCTTTGTCACCACCGAAAAAGACGCAATCAACCTGGGCGGATATCTGGCCGCTCTTGCGCCTCTGGCTGTGGTCCCGGTCAAGATGGAATTGAGCAACGCGGCTAACGCAGTGGATACCATGCTGGCCATGATTGCGGAGCGAAGAGGTCCGGCGTGAGAAAATCGCAATTGCCTATTCGCGCGCTGGCTACAGTGGGAGTGCAAGACCGGGCCACATCATGAGCAAGCACCTCAAGGAAACCGAACGGCTCAGGAAGATCGTCGAGGGCTTTCCCAACGTCACAGTCACGCTTCTCGGCGACCTGGTGGCCGACGAGTTTATTTTCGGGGAGATCTCGCGGGTTTCACGCGAAGCTCCAGTCTTGATCCTTAAACATCGCGAACGCTCGGTTATGCCCGGAGGTGGGGCGAACGCCGTCAGTAATCTCGCGGAACTCGGAGTCAATGTGCTGCCGGTGGGCGTGGTCGGCGACGACGAACCCGGGCGGCTGCTGCTCAAGGCTTTCCGCCACAAACATGTTCCCGTGAGCGGGGTGTTGAAGGACAAGAGTTATACGACGGTGACCAAGACGCGCATCCTCGCCGGCATGACGCACACCGCGCGACAACAGATTGTTCGCCTCGACCGCGAGCCTGAACGCGAGCCCAACCGTCATTTGAAACGCGAACTGGTGCTGGCCGCGCGGGAATACGTTCGGGCCTCGGACGTCCTGCTGATTTCAGATTACGGTTATGGCGCCGCCACGCCTGCGATCCTGAATGCGGTGCGCTACAAGGGCGGGCTGCGGGGAGTGCCCGTGGTACTCGATTCGCGCTACCGCATGCTGCAATATTCCGGGGTGACCGCCGCCACCCCCAATGAGCCCGAAGTCGAAGCCGCGCTGGGAGTCCGGATCGGCCACGATTGGCGGACATTATGCGCCGCCGCCGAACAGGTCATGTCGCAGATGAAGCTGCAGTCGCTGCTGATCACGCGCGGGCGTGATGGTATGGTCGCCTTCACCCGCCGGCAGAAGCCGGCCGACATCCCGATTTTCGGGTCGGACCAGGTAGCCGACGTCACCGGCGCGGGCGATACGGTGATTGCGACGTACACCGCTGCCCTGGCCGCTGGAGCCAGCGCCGAAGACGCTGCTCACCTGGCGAATTATGCCGGCGGCATCGTGGTCATGAAGCGGGGGACGGCGACAGTATCGCGGCAGGAGCTGTTGCAGGCGCTGGACCAGGCGCCGCCGGCGATACGGTCGCACTGATTCAGCCGGACAGGTGGGACACCTGTCCCTGCGCGGCCCTGCCGAATCGCCGGCGGAAAAGCTCTTGGGGATAAAGCGATCGCAAACAAGATTCTCACACGCGACGAATTGCGGCAGCAGGCGGCGAAATGGCGCCGCGCCGGTGATTCCATCACTCTGGCCAATGGCGCTTTCGATCTGCTCCACGTTGGGCACGTCCGTTATCTGCGCGCAGCCAAGCATCTGGGCGGGCGACTCATCGTGGCCGTCAACTCGGACGATTCCGTGCGCGCCCTGAAAGGGGAAGGCCGTCCCCTGATTCCAGAGGCGGAACGCGCCGAAATTCTTGCCGCGTTGGCCGACGTTGACGCCGTGGTAGTTTTCCCCGAACCCGATGTGCGTGCGATCATCCGCGAAATTCGTCCTGACGTGCACGCCAAAGGCACGGATTACACCGCCGAGACCGTTCCCGAGCGCGACGAAGTGCTGGCCCATGGCGGACGAGTGGAAATTGTGGGCGATGCCAAAGATCATTCCACCACCGGGATGATTCGCTCCCGCCCGGGGCGGACGCGTTCGTGAGCGCGCTGTCGCCAGTCCAGACATCTCCCGAAAATGCGGTGGGGCGGGTAATGGCAAAGACCGGGATGGAGCGGTTACTCATTGTGCGTCTCGGCGCCATGGGCGACGTCATTCACGGCCTTTACTCTGCGGCTGCGTTGCGCGTCGCATTTCCTGCTGCGACTCTGGGCTGGCTGATCGAGGAACGCTGGGCGGAATTGCTGTGTACGCTGCCCACTCTGCGCTCGGGGCCGCGTTCGGCGCAGCGTCCGCTGGTCGACCGGATCCACACCGTAAACACTCGCCAGTGGCGCTCTTCGCCGCTTTCCGCCGCCACCTGGGAACGGGTCGCTGCCAGCCTCAGCGATTTGCGTGCCGCGCGGTACGAAATCGCCATCGACCTTCAGGGCGCGGCGCGGTCGTCTTTGCTGGCGCGCTGGTCGGGAGCGCCCGTCATCTACGGAGCGGCCCAGCCGCGGGAAAATCTTGCCAGCATGTTCTATACCCGCCAGGTAATCGCCGGGGGCGGACACATCGTCGAACAGAACCTGTCGCTGGTTGCAGCCGTGGCCCACAGGCTCTTGAACGTCCCGCCGGTCGAGCTTCCCCGCGACGATGCCGCCGAGCAGGAGTGTGACCGCCGGATAAAGGCGCAAAATGCACAGGAGTTTGCACTGCTCAACCCGGGCGCCGGCTGGGGAGCGAAACAATGGCCAGCCGAACGCTACGGCCAAGTGGCCAGGCAATTGTCGGAAACCGGCCTAAAAGCTCTGATTAATTACGGGCCCGGGGAAGAAGGGCTCGCGCACGCCGCCGCGGCCGCCAGCGCCGGCGCAGCGGAAACATTTACCGGTACGATCACCCAACTGATTGCCCTGACGCGGCGTGCCCGGTTGTTTATCGGCGGCGACACCGGCCCCATACATCTTGCGGCGGCCCTGCGCGTTCCCGTGATCGGAATCTTTGGGCCGACCGATCCCGCGCGTAACGGTCCTTTTGGGACGCGGAGCATCGTTTTGCGCAGTTCTTCCAGCAGCACCAGCTACCGGCACGTTTCCCGGCTGGATGACGGCTTGCTCGAAATCACCTCCGGACAAGTGGTTGCCGCGGCCAGGCAACTGCTGGGAGACCAGCATGGCTAGCTGGTCCGCGGTCGCGCGGCGGGTTCGCGTCCCGCTCGGCTTTGCCTTCGCCATATTCTATTTTTGGCTGGCCACGCCCACCGTGAAGTCAATCCTGATGGGCGCTGCGCTGGTCATTCCGGGGCTCATGATTCGGGCGCTGGCTTCCGGGCAGTTGCAGAAAAATGAACGGCTCGCCACCGGAGGACTGTACGCCCACACCCGCAATCCGCTCTATCTCGGTTCGCTGATTCTGTCGATTGGATTCGCGCTGGCGGCGCGAAACTGGTGGATTGTTGCCGGAATCGTCCTTCTCTTCTTTGCCATCTATCTGCCGGTGATTCGTGCCGAGGAGGTATTCCTGCGCGAGCGCTTCCCCGAGTTTGAAGAATACGCTCGCGAGGTGCCCCGCCTGTTTCCGCGCTTGCGTTCCCCCGGGACCAGCGCAGCATTCTCGTGGGATTTATATCGCAAGCATCGCGAATACAACGCAGCTATAGGCGCAGCGGCGATGCTGACGGCCCTGGTCGCTAAGATGCTGATGTGGCCATGAACCGTCTTCGCCTGAAATCATCACAACGGTGGGAGAGCCTGCCCATACAGGCAGCTAGTTCTTGGCCAGCAGCGCCTTGGCCCGCCCAAGCTCGGGCCGATCAGAGTTCGACCCGTCGCAGGATTTCACCAGCCGCGCATAGTAAGTCGCGGCCTTTTCATTCTTCCCTGCCGCTTCCGCCGCCCTGGCCGCGCCGTAAAGACCATTGAAGCGATTCGGATTGAACTTCAGATCGGTTTCATACTCCGCCAGCGCCTGGTCGGGATGCCTGGTTTCAAGCAGGAGGTCCGCGAGCATCTCGCGCGCCGGAATGTCCTCGGGTTCGTCTCCAGTGGATTCTTCGTCCTCGGCGAGGGCGCGCAGACTCTTGACTGCTTCTTCGTCTTTGCCTTCGGCATGCGCCACCCAGGCTCCGGCTTCCTTTTCTGCGTCTTCCACCACCTGAGCCGAGGATTTCTTTTTGTTCTTCAACATTTCCTGGCGAAGGGATTCAAGCTCGGCGATGTCCTTACGCGCTTCCGCCACATTTCCGGACCGGGCCGAACCGATGGCGCGGGCCCAATAGGTGATGGCCTTATCGCCGGAATCCGCGCCTGGAGCGGGAGTCAGGGCAGCAGCTTCCGTCCAGTGGTGAAGCTCGAGAGCATAGAGCGCGGGAAATTTCGAGAGCGCGTAGGCGTGCGGATCATAGCCCTCGCCGTACATGTCCTTCATCGGCGGCAAGGCCCTGACTTCTGCGATGACGCCCTGGGCATCGGCTTCGCGGCCGCTCTGCATGTAGGCATACACCAGGAAATCCATGGCGTGAAACTGGTGGCCTTCGCCGCCCATATGCATGGCCGCAGTCTTGCGGGTGGCCGCAATGGAAGCCAGGTTGGAATCGATATCGTCCTGCCATAGTCCGAGCCGGGCAAAGATGTGGGACGGCATATGCAGCGCATGCGGAGCGGCGGGAGCGATTTTGGCATACCGGCGCGCCGCAGGCAGCCCTAGTTCGGCCAGTTGCGGCTTGTCATAGCTGTGAATCAGGTAATGGGCCACGCCCGGATGATCGGGCTCTTCCTTGAACAGCGGTTCCAGCACCGCCGCCGCTTTCTTGCGATTGACGAAAGTGGTATCGCCGTCCGGTTCCGATGCCAGCAGCGAGAGCGCATAGAATACCGCCGCTTCGCGATCGTCAGGATAGCGCCGATGCACGCCCGCCATGGCCTGCGAGTAGGCCTTGGCACGTTCGTCGTAATCGCCTTTCTTGCGGTAGAACGCGCCCAAGGCTGAGACGTATTCGCGCTCGCGATCGGTGGCGGGATGCAGACTCTGCGCTTTCTTCAACTCCAACATTCCGCGCTTGATGGTGGCGGCATTGGGATGGTCCCAAAGCTGGTGCCACAAACTCATGGCCACGCCCCAATGCGCCATGGCGCAGGTGGGATCGTCTTTCGCGATCGCGACGAATTCCTTTTCCGCTTCCTCGTACCAGAACGAGTGCAGCAGAGCGACCCCGCGTCCAAACGGCGTCTGCGAGGATGCGGCGCACGAAACCGGAAAATGTACAGTCCCCAGTTGTTCCGTGGTCAGATCTTCGTGGTGATGGCCTTCATCGGCCAACCCAAGAACTCCGAACAGCGACATCAAGGCGCACACCAGCGCAGCGCGTTTCATGAGAGATTCCATCGACTGCGAGTCTAGACCTTTGCCTTTTGGTCGTCCAGAATAATGCCCAGACTAGTTTCGGGACTAGAGTTATGTGGAATCTGTGCGAAGATAGCCCGCACGAAGACAGCCCGCACAACGATGGCCGCTTCAGCCATTCCCGCTCGGTCGCCCGCTCGCATCCAATCCGTGGACGCTCTGCGCGGCGCCATCATGATATTGATGGCAATCGATCACCTTCGGGACTACATCGCCCGCAGTGCCATGCAGTTCTCACCCACCGACCTTACGCGTACTACCGCGGCCATTTTTTTTACTCGCTGGATCACGCATTTCTGCGCGCCCGTTTTCATGCTCACCGCCGGCCTCGGCGCATTTTTCTGGATGAGCCGGGGGCATCATTCCAAAGGTGAGCTCACGCGCTTCCTGATTACTCGCGGTATTTGGCTCATATTCCTCGAGCTTACCGTGCTGCGGCTGATCATGTTTTCTCAGATCAGCTTCCGCGCGGCTCCTGTAATCCTTCTGATTCTGTGGGCTATTGGTCTTTCCATGATCGCCCTTGCCGGGCTGATCTATCTTCCGATGCCCATTCTCGCGAGCTTTAGCATCGCCATCATCGCCTTGCACAATCTGCTCGACGGGGTTTCGGCCGCGCGCTTCGGCCGCGCCGCCTGGCTCTGGGACATCCTGCATCAGCAGAATGTCTTCACCTTCCTGGGAATAAACTTTGTGACCGCGTACCCCGTGCTGCCCTGGATCGGCGTCATGGCCGCCGGCTATTGCCTCGGCACACTCTTTTTATGGGATGCCAACCGCCGCGAACGTTTCCTGATGCGTCTGGGGATTGCACTCACCGTGGCTTTCGTCGTGCTGCGTGCGATCAACATCTATGGCGATTCCGCGCGTTGGAGTCACCAATCCTCGACATTATTCACCGTGCTCTCTTTCCTGAACACGACCAAATACCCGCCTTCACTCGACTATCTCCTGATGACGCTGGGTCCGGGGATTGCCGCTCTGGCCGGGCTCGAACGTTTTCGCTTCTCTTCCACCAACCCCCTGATCGTCTTCGGCCGCGTGCCGTTCTTCTATTACGCCACGCACCTGCTCGCCGCTCATCTCATTGCCATCGCCATGAACTTCGCACGCTATGGCCGAACCTCGTTTCTGCTTATCGCGCCGCCCTCGATGGGAAGCCGGAGCGAACTCTTCCCGCCCAACTATGGGTTCCCGCTTTGGACCGTGTACGCCGTCTGGGTTGGCGTGTTGCTGCTGCTGTATCCGGCATGTCTGTGGTTTGCACGGCTCAAGCAGCGTCGTCACAATTGGTGGTTGGCTTATCTCTGATTGCCGAGAAAGAGAGCGGGTTACGGTCGTACTCTTTTTACAGGCGCCCCATCACTGGTAACGTCGGGAATTGCAACGAATTGCCGCGTTCGAGGCGGCGCCAGAGGGAAGTGAAGCCCAGGGTAGAGGAATCATGTCAGATTCAAACGGGTCGCGAAATTCCACATTCTATCGGGTCCGAGTCAAAGACGGCCACAACGCCGTTGGCTTGTTGGTAAGTACGGCGGGCAAACGCTGCATCCCATCAACCCAGTATTGGCTTACCATCGATGCCGGCGCCGCCTATCGCTTCCCGCATAGTGCCGCGCTGCACGTGCAGGTACGGCTTGGCAATATGGGATTCACCACGGTGTTAGAGGAAATTCAGGATTTCTCCGCCAAGGATTGACTTGCCACCTTCCGGCGCCGGCTGGCCAAGTCCAGCCCCGAGAGTGCGAGAAGGACCAGGGCGGACGAACAAATCAGGAGCCGTTGGCAAGGAGCGCATCGACGGCGGCCTCTACCTTTTCGAAAGGTTGGTCGGGGCCCGGCGCGGGCTGCAGTCGTCCCTGGCGATCGATCAGAAAAATAGCCGGGTAACGCGCGATGTCGCGATAGAGGTCGGGGACTTGCCCACTCAGGGTGAGCAGCGGGTAACTCACCGGAACTTGTTCCACAAATTTGCGTTGCACTCCGGTGTCCTCGTCCGAGAGCCCAAACACAATGAACCCCTGATCCTTCCGTTCCCGGTATAACTGGTCGAGTTTCGGCATCTCCTTCCGACAGGGCCCGCACCAGGTCGCCCAAATATTGACGAGCACGACCTTGCCCTTCTGATCTGCCAGGCGCTCAGTCTGGCCCAGGAGATCGGTGGTATTGAAGAGTGGCGCCCCCACATCTCGCATTGCCATGTTTCGGGACTGCCGGGAGCGGGTGATCCCGTCGCTTACCGGCTTCCAGGCCAGACCCAGCGAGAGCACTGCAATGGCGAGACCTATTTTCCCGGACAAAGAAAGCGCGTTCCGGCGTCGGTCCTTCATGGCGAGAGCAAGAGTGACCAGAAAGGGCACGGTCATCGCGAGTGTGGACAAGGAGAGACGAAAGAGCCAATCTTTTTCGCGATCGCTACTGAACCGGGTGAGGGTTATATAGACCAGGCCGTAGAGGAAAACCGCTGCCACGGGCGAAAGGATGCCGGAGACGATCACACGGTAGCTGGCCAGTTTGGACACGGATTGTTATTTCCCTCGGTTGACCCCGAAAAACAGATTGGGAAACCAGAAAAGAGAAACTGAAAGTCGCGCCTATCGTGCCTTCAGCATCTCTACCACCCGATCAAAGTCCTCGAGCGTGGCGTACTCGATCACAATCTTCCCTTTTCCCTTCCGGTCGCGGATGCGCACCCGCATCCCCAGCGCACGCTCCATCTCGGTCTGCGCCGCGCGCACGTTGGGGTCGACCCAGCGCGCCCGGTGTGGAGTCTCTTCCTTCACCATGGGCACATTGATCTGATCGACCATTTCTTCAAGTTGGGTTACCGACATGTGCTTACGAACCGCTTCATCGGCGATTTTTCCGATCAGGTTGGGATCGAGCACCTGCAATAAAACCCGGGCCTCGCTGAACCCCAGCCTTCCTTCCTGCAGGTGCTGCAGCACCAGGGCGGGCAGCTTGAGCAGCCGCATGTAGTTCGACACGGATTCGCGCGAGACTCCAACCCGCTGTCCGATCTGCTCCTGGGTGAGCCCGAAATCGCGGCTCAGCTTGGAAAATGCCGCCGCCTGCTCGATGCAGTTCAGGTCCTGGCGCTGCAGATTTTCGACCACGGTCATTTCCGCCGCCTGCTGGTCGGAAACCCGCCGCACAATCGCCGGTATCGTCGTCTTCCCCGCCAGCTTCGAGGCGCGGCAACGCCGTTCGCCCAGAATCAGCAGGTAACGCCCGTCCGCGCCCGGACGCACCACCACCGGCTGCACCACTCCGTTGGCCCGGATCGAATTCGACAGCTCCTCCAGGGCTTCATTGCTGAAGTGAGCGCGTGTCTGATAAGGATTTTCTTCGATCTGTTCCAGCGCCATCTGCACTACCGCATCCCGGCTCTCGGCCATGTGCGGCGCGGGCGCTCCGCCCGCGACCGCCGCAGCCGTCCCGGCAGCACTGGGGGAATTCATCGCAGGCACAAGCGCCCGCGGCCCGCCCGGGAGTAGCGACTCGAGCCCCCTGCCCAGGGCCTTCCTTCTCTCCGGAGAAGCCTTCTCCGCCTCGCTTCCAATTTTCTCCGCTATCGTCATGTCCCCTCGTTCCTCGAATCGGTCTCGCAACTACTCTGTCGCCCTTTCAGGGCTATATCGTCTCCGCGTTTCATCCCGGGCTTGCGACCCGGGCTGCATTCTTACGCCGTTGCGCGGCTGCACGGTGCCCTATCCGACGGTCAGCCAGGGTCGCGGCAGCTTCTGATCGCGACAGCTTTCGATATTACATCGACGACCATCAATGTAATACATAGACAAGTGTCGATGTATTAGGCGGTCTTGTCCATCTCCGGCGCGGGCGCCGCCACCTCCGCCGGCAAATGATGCGCGATGATCTCCTTGGCCAGGCGGATGTAGCTCTCGGCTCCCTTCGATCGCGGATCGTACAGCAGCGCAGGGCGTCCGTGGCTGGGAGCCTCCGCCAGGCGGATGTTCCGCGGAATCGTGGTGGTGCAGAGCTTTTCGCCGAAGAATCTCTTCAGCTCGGCCATCACCTGCTGGGCCAGGTTCGTACGCTCGTCCAGCATGGTGAGGACTACGCCTTCGATGGTCAGCTCCGGATTGAAACTGGAGCGGATTCGCTCAACTGTATCCATCAGCTCGCTGATGCCCTCCAGCGCGAAGTACTCCGCCTGCATGGGGATCAGGACGGCATCAGCGGCCACCAGGGCGTTGAGCGTGAGCAGGTCGAGAGCCGGCGGGCAATCGAGAACAATGAATTGATAACGGTCGCGCAGCACGGAGATGGCGTCGCGCAGCCGAAACTCCCGGCGCTCGACATCCACCAGTTCGATATTGGCGCCGATCATATTCTTGTGCGCCGGAACCAGCCACAATTGTTCAAGCTCGGTCGGCTGTACCGCTTGCTCTGGATTGTCTGCTCCCATGAGCAGATGGTAAGTAGAGATCCTCTCCGGGTCCCTGACCAGACCAAGTCCGCTGGTTGCGTTCGACTGCGGATCGCAGTCCACGAGCAGTGTGTTAACTTCGGCGGCCGCGAAGGATGCGGCCAGATTGATGGCGGTCGTAGTCTTGCCCACGCCGCCCTTCTGGTTGGCTACCGCAATGATGCGTCCCATTTAGATTGTGGAGAACCCAGAGATGTTCGCAGAATAGGCTCAAAGCAATACGCGATGCAATGACGTATTTTGGTGCAACTCGCTGACGGATTGATTTCATTGCAAAGGCGAGAGTTGCGGATGGCTGCGGCTGGTCTTTCCACAAGAAGTGTTCCGCGTGGAACACGTGGACGATCTCTCGTGAATCTTGCTGGGCCAATGTTCCACGTGGAACATGCAAGGTTCGCTTTCCAGCAGTCTAATTCGATAAAGAGCTAATGTCTGACAATGAAATGCAACCTTGAAAGGGCGTAACCCCCGAGCGCCTTTAGTCCCGAAGAGCCTGCCCCGAGCCGAAGTCGAAGCGATCTGGTGCGCCGTGATGATTGCCCAGGCGATGAGCGTATCCGCTGCACGCCGGATCCTTCACGGCCTGAAGGCCGTTCAGGATGACGCCTTCCGTTAAGAGGCGTGATATCTAAGAGGGCCTGATCACTGTTGACGTGGTGGCCCCCATGTAGGCCATTTTTGGTGGCCAGATTCCCACTTTGGCATCTCTGATCCGAAGCATCTACCAATTAAATAGCCTAATATCCATATTCCTCCCACTATTACCATAAATGTACCCATGTTATTTACCATCGCGGTTAGTGGGGCGCTAAAGTACCGGTATAAGATAAAAAATCGTTAACTATTTCACTTTGGTACGATTACGGTTTTTAATAGGACCGCAGAATATGCAATTCAGCTATATTTAACGCAGCTTTGTTCCACAATCATCATCGCGTTTACATTTCCGATTCTTTCCTTCCCATGATCAGGACTCGGTTGGAGGAGAGGGGAAGCCTTGCCGGCTCATCCCACTTCATGGCTGGCAAAAGCTCACGAATCCGGTACTTTTGAGAGCCACCAGCCAGGATCGCCAGGCAGCCGGAGGATCCGACCAGCCCTGCGGCGACAGGCAGAACGGATTCGAACCGCTCGACGGCTCTAAGCGTTACTGCATCGCCGGTTGATTTAGGAAACGTCTCTGCGCGGTTCGCAAATATATCGACGCCACCCAATTTCAGACTGCGCACCACCTCCCGCAGAAAAATCGCCTTCTTCTGATTCGATTCGATCAGAGTAACGCGAGTGTGCGGAGACCATATCTTGATAGGCAGGCCGGGGAACCCGGCACCGGAGCCGACGTCGATGAGATGTGGCATTTGTTTTGAAGCGCGAACCGGCTCGGGAAAGAGCCGGAGCGCGGTGAACAGGGATTCGCCAAAGTGGCGGGTAACAATCTCGTCGGGCTCGCGCACTGCAGTCAGACTGATTCGGTTGTTCCAGCGCAGCAGTATATCGATATACATCAATATAGATCGCAGTTGGTGCGAAGACAGTACAGCAGCGTCCCTGTCCTGCGGGGGCCTTTCGCCGCCACCGCCGACGCGATCGGTGAGAAAAGGCGCGAGCAACTCGGCGATGCGGCGCTCATCCATGCGATTGCCGATTCTAGTTGCTGGAAGGGAAATCTTAAAACGGGGGAATGGGCCGCAGCAGGCGCAACCTGTGGGCGGACCTACTAAATCACCTTCGAGCGGCGATACCGGAGCCAACCAGCGCCATTGCAACACGTCAGTTGTCAGTTAGCAGTTCCCGGTTCTCAGCGAATCGCTTTTTCGATGGCGGATCTAAGTTCTTCGTACGGCATCGCGCCTGGATGGTAGAGACTCACGCGGCCTGCGCGATCAACCACTGCTATCGTGGGCACCGTACTGGCGCCGTAGGTCTTGAAATTTTCTTTGCTGACCGGGACGGGAACGCCTTGCAGACCGGGATAAAAATGCTGCCACACCTGCTCAATATAGGGCAGCTCTTCTTTGGGTTGCGCGTCTTCTCCCCCAGCCGTGTAGCCGTAGAGCTGAGTGGGCGCCACGAAAATAAGGCCGCGGCTGGCAAACTCTGATCGTAGGCGAGCGATCAGTGGGCCCTCGGCTTTGCAGTCCGGACACCAGTGCGCCCAAAAGAAAAGCAGCACGGGCGAACCCTTGAACTGGGCCAGGGGCGCCGGTTTGGAGCCCAGGAAGGGCGCGGTAGTTAACGGAGGCGCAGGCTGTCCCGCCAGCGCCAGCACATTAAGATTTTTCTGCAGCCGGGACTGTATGGGAGTGTTGCGGTAGGTTATCAGGCTGCGGCGGAGCAGGGCCACTGCCTGGGCGCGCTCTCCGCGTGCGGCCAGCACCTGGGCACGGACTTCAAGAGCGGCGCCCAGAGCGGTCGCCAAGTGGGGATCGGTATCCAGCGGCCGTTTGGCCAGGAGCTGGTGGGACAGGGCCTCCGTCTGCCCGGCGAAGGTCTCGGCGCGATCCAGTTGGTTCGATTGCAGACTGGCCCTGGCCATCCAGGACAGCGCTTCCACGTAGTCCGGGGTTACGCCCTGGTGTGCGCGATAGTTCTGCAACTCGCTTTCGGCCGCGGCCGGGTCACTTCGCGCCAGCGTCCCGCGGACGTCGTCGCTGATGCCAGCGAACGAAACGGTCGAGAGCGCCAAAAGAATGGCGAGCAGGCGGGGAAGCATGCGTAATGATAAATCAAAAGCGAGCGGCGAAAAAACGACGGGACGCGCCGTCGTGATCTTCTACGCGCTGATCGCCTGCTCCGCCGCCGCCATGGAGTCAACAAACTTGAAGAACTGCTCCACCCGGGTTACCTTGAGCGCGTTGAGGACCCGCTCATTGACTCCGATCAGGAAAAGGCGGACACCGTCCTTCTGGTGGGTGACGTAAGCTCCGACGAGCGCGCCAATCCCCGCCGAATCCACGTAGGGGACATTGCTGAAGTCCAGCAACAGCACGCGGGAGGTATCGGTGCGAACCCGTGACTGAAAGTCGAACAGAGTGCTCATGGTGAGAGGCCCGGTCAGGCGGAGAGTGCGTTGTCCTTCTTTCGGGCCGGCGATATCTTCTATGACGAGAGGGTCCTGAGGCATCGTGGGATATTAATCTGCGCCGGTTTGGAAATTGTTAAAGAGATGTTAATTTTGAGGCAAGATGCGTGCGGCCGCCGGGATTCGCCGGCGCCACGGTAGGGATGGCCAGGTCCAAGTACTGGTTCCGGTCGACTACCATAGGTGATTAGGAGAAACCATGCCCCTGAAGGTCGGAGACACAGCTCCGGATTTCGAACTGCCCGCGGTCGAAGGCGAACGCCATCTGAACATCAAACTCAGCGATTTCTACGGCAAGAAGAACGTGGTCGTGAGTTTTCATCCCCTGGACTGGACCCCGACCTGTGCTGCCCAGGTTCCGGCATTCGACGCTGACCGGGACAAATTCGCCGCCCTTGATGCCCAGGTGGTGGACATCAGCGTGGACTCAATTCCCTGCAAGCTGGCCTGGCAGAAAAAAGAAATCGGAATCATGCACACGCCCATGGCCGCGGATTTCTATCCCCACGGCAAGGTTTCCGATCAATTCGGTGTCCTGCGCAAGGAAGCGCCGTTCCCGGGTATTTCTGAGCGTGCGGTATTCATCGTGGACAAGCAGGGAAAGATTGCGTTCGCCAAAATATATCCGCTCGACCTGGCGCCGAACAATGAAGAACTGCTGACCGCGCTCAAAAAGATCGAAGCTTAGGCTATCGACGAAGACGCGCCAGGAACGTGCCGAGCGCCAGCAGACTGAACACAGAAATCACGGCGAGCGAGGCCACGCAGTAAATGCACCAGACTCCCAGGATGTGCGCTTCCACATGAGCCAGATAGAGCGAGAATACGAGTGCGGCCAAGGTCAAAGGAAGTAAGGTCCCATACCGGCGTTTGAGCGCCAGTATCCCCAGCAGCAAGTATCCTGCGATCCCGATGTCCGCTACCGGCACGCCCCACAGCACCGCGTAGGGACTGTGGTTGACAATTCCGCAATCCCACTTTTCGTTGATACTGCAGGGCGACGTGTCGGTACGGTAGTGCTCGCGCAACGCCAATCCGGATACTGCAATACCGATCACAGCCAGCAACGCCAGAATGACTCTCATCAGTTGTTTACCTGACCCCAGACCTCGGTCCCCAGGCTGTCCGGCTCCTAAAAGTGGAACCTGTACTTTACCTGAACCGAGATCTCCCGGGGATTCACGTAGTGCGTCCCTCCGAAAGTGTTGCTATTGTCCAGCAAGTAGCGGTGATTGGATAAATTGAGCCCGGTCAGGCGCACGTCCCAGTTTTCCCCAACCGATTTCCCCAGTGACAGGTCAAAGGTTTCATGCGAGGGCAGGTGTGCGGGCCCTTCGCCGTCGACGAAGCCAGAACCATAGTTGGCGTTAAAGTCGGCCCACGCGTGCCAGGGGAGCGCGAGATTTACGCCGGTGGAGAGAGTGTTGCGCTGGTCGTGATCGAGGAAGAAATAGCCCTCGTCCGGGGGCTCGAAATCGGTGAGGCCGCCCGTAACCGCGCCCGCGCCTTCCGCATACTGATGAGAATAGGCGGCATGGAACTGGGCGCGCCCCGCGATGCGGGGCGAGTTCGCGGTAGCTTCCCATCCCCGGATGCGGGCGCGATCGATGGTAAGGGGGAAGAAAATGTTGGAATTGCCGAGGATGTCGTGATCGAAAAAGTTCTTCGCGCCGGTGCGGAAATTCGAGATGTCGAAGACCCAGCCCGCCAGCGGGATCGAGAGTCCAAATTCGTGCTGCTCGTCGCGTTCGCCCCGCAAGGGCAGAAAACCAAATCCCTGCTGCACGGCCTGCTCGAGCAGGGGACCATTCACCGTGAGCAGCGGAGGAGCCTGATAGTAGCGTCCATAGAATCCGCGCAGGACCCAGTTGAGGCGCGGGATGCGAAGGGCAGCGCCGATGCGGGGGTCGGCCGCATTTTCGCTGATAGTCGAGCCGAAATGCGTAAGCCGCACCCCGCCGTTGATAGTCAGCCAGCTGGTGAGCTTGTACTGGTCTTCCAGAAACAACGCTTCCACATTCCCCCACACCCGCTCGCGCTGATTCAGCGGTGGATTGCTGCCGTCGCTGGTGACAAGGCCAAAGAGCTGGTTGTCGCGCGCCCCGAATACCTGGAAGCCGGCGCGGGCATTGTGTTTCCCGCGAGTGACCGCCACAGAAGCCACGCCGCCAAAGTAGTTTGAGCCCCGGTCATCATTGGGAATCACCACGTCGGGATCGGGCTCGCCGACATACCCGCCAACGTAATGGGCCCGGTTAAAGTGATAGAAAGGCGAAACCGTCACCAGCGTTCCCGTATTGACAGTATGCAGCCAGGAAAAGTTAACCAGATCGTCGCGTTCATCTTCCACGTCTTGAATGCCGGCGGCCTGCTGGTCGGGATCGTTGGGAACCTGATAGTGGTCGCCACGCGCAGAAGCCACCAGGCGAAGCTGGTCACTTGGGGTCTTGTTGAAAATCAGGGAGGTGAAGCCGCTGAGTCCCGCGCCCAGATCGTGCAGCACTTCGGGACTTCCCGTTTCCAGTCCGAGATCGGTGCGATTGCCGGAAATACTACCGTAATAAGCAAAGCGTTCGGTGTGGTAGCCGATGCTGAACTGGTCTTCCGTGCGATTGAAGCTGCCATAGCTGGTGACCAGTTCGGCCTGATGATCGCGCTCGAAGCCGGAGCGGGTGACCACATTGAAGACGCCGTACGTGCGGTCGCCGTATTCCGCGGAGTAGCCGCCGCGCTGCACTTCGAGATAGTCGATGTCCTTGGGATCGAACTGCGGCCCGACATTCGAAGCTATGTTTGTGTTGGGCACAGGAACTCCGTCGATCAGCCAGGAGACCTGGTGTCCGCCACGAATGTGGAGCTGGTCGTGAACCATGTAAGCGCCAGGGACATAGTTCGTGATCATGCTCAGGCTGTTGGTCTGGTCGGCGCCCGGAGTTTCCGCAATCTGCCGGCGGCTGACCAGGGTCGCGGTGGCGGAGGACTCGGGGTTGACCATTACGGCTTCGTCCTTGACTTCAACCGTTTCTTTGGTCTGGGCAACGGTCAGCGAAAAGTGAGTGCGGACGTCGCGTTCCGAGGTGAGCACGAGCTTCTGCTCTTCCTGAGCGAAGCCGGACAATTCAACCGTTATTTGGTATATCCCCAGGGGCACGGCTTCGAAACGAAATTCGCCGGCGCTGTCGCTGCTGACCGACTTCGTCCAGGCAGAGTCGGCCGCATGCAGTGTGACCTGCGCCCCCTGCACCGGGCGATGCTGCGGGTCGTGGATCAGACCACTCACCGTACCAAAGATGGTGGCGAAGGCAGGCAGGCAACTCAACAGCAGTCCGAGCCCAAGCAGCGCGATCGATTTCTGGTTAATCATGATTTCTCCTCACCTCTGTCGACTAATGTTGGCTGGGAGCTGCGTCCGCGCCGATGTTGACTTCGGCTGCGTGCAACGAGTTGGCATTTTTGTGGGCGTGAATCACGACCCGGCTTCCGACCCGAACGTCCTTGACCGTGGCTGCGGCCTCGCCCTTGACGAACTTGGTTTCGCCATCGAACTCCACCGTCTGGAGCGCCCCGTCGCGGGTCTTGACCGACAGGGAATGGTTTGTGACCGCCGTGACCGTCCCCAGAACGTGTTCCATGCCGCCGTGAGCCAAGGCCATCGTGGCCAGCAGCAGCGCGCAGATCAAAACGGACATCGCAATCAACGGGAACCTCTTCATTTCTTTCTCCTTGAAGTCTCTCTCTCTTACAATGATTCATCGGGTCGCAGGAGCCGCATCTTGAACCTGCCCGCCCTTCAGGAAATCCTGTTCTTCTTTTTCCTCTTCACGATCGGCATCGCTCTTGGGGTTGAATCGCTTCATGTCGCGAATTTCGCCGGCGGTCAGATTGGGCAGATGGCGGATGAACAGCACCAGCTTCCAGCTGTCCTGATCGTTATCATTGCCGGGCTCACCCCACGCCGGCATTCCTGTCCAGCGAACACCGTTGTGAATGATGTAGTAGAGCTCCCCATCACTGAGCTGCTGCGTGGGTGCCAGCCGCATGTCGGGCGCAGGGGGATATAGATTCTGTCCCACCTCGGTATTGCCGCCGCCGTCATTGGCGTGACAGAAAGCGCAGTGATCGGCAAAGTGCCGAGCCGATTCCTGCAGCAACGCGGGCGAACTGGTGAGGGGATTCCGGCGCTGCTTCGCGTCCGACGGCAATGACCATGAGCGCAAATGCTGCGCCAGCGCGGTTTCCGCCCTGCCTGGCGCCTGGCGCGCGCCACAGCAATGCGACACCATGCCGGAAAGCCAAAGGCCGGCCACCAGCAGCAGAACCACGATCAATACAACCCACAGCGCACGAAACATCTGCATTCACCGAGAGATAAGGCGCCGCATGGTTCTCATGCAGCAAAACCGGGAAGGTACACCTGCTCACACACTGGAAGTTGCGTCCAGACGAGAATTTCTCGAGACGCGCAGCGGGGCTTCGCCAAAAAGAAAGCGGAGCAGCCCGAAAGGACCAGTGGCAAACAACAGGCGTAAAAAATCAGGGCGGATTGGTCAGCTGAGCGGGGGGCCACGAACGGGCCGGAGAAGATTAGCGTGATCGCTGCGCAGAACCGAATGCCAGTCCGGCGGCAGATGGGCTACGAGGGGACAGGCGATCAAGTCGGTTCCCGACCTAAACTCGGCCCAATGAGCAGTCGTCACCGGGGGGCAGCAATTGTGATTTTGGCCGCCCACGGACTGGATTTCCGAATTGCGGGAGCCGTGCTCGTGCATCGGCTTCCGCATACAGCAGGCGTGCGGCATCGGGGCAAAGCTCGCCATTGCCACCGGCACAAAAGTGCCGGCAAGCAGGAACACAAGCAGCAATCTGGCGGTCAGGCGATGCATGGCAGTTGGCCTAAGCCCGGTAGTTCTCGGTCTGAATAGCTTCGTCACTGCAAGCATAGGATATGGCAAGCCCCGGTGCAAGTGACTGTACTCGTCCAGTGGATGAGTGACACTTTTCATTCCTTTCGTTGAGATGGGATCTGGTGGAGGAACTGGAGTGGGGTGAGGTAGCCGAGGGCCTGGTGCGGACGAACGGTGTTGTAGATACGCTCCCACGAGCGGAGTTCGCGATTGAGTTTTTTCATCTCCAGGGAGTAGCTGGTGACCTGGTAGAACTCTTCGGTGTGGGTACGGTGGGCGCGTTCGACGGCGCCGTTGAGTTTGGGCGAGCGCGGCGGCAACACGAACAGGTGCAACCCGCGTTGCTGGCAAGCCTGTTCGAACTCGGCGGCGAACTCCGAGCCGCCATCGACCTGGACGGCGCGAATGGGGAAGGGCATGCGGTGTTGCAAGGTGTCGAGAAACTGCGTCGCGGTTTGTGCGGTGGCGCGGGGGTGCGCTTGCAAAACATCCCAGCGCGAGATGACATCGCGGGCGGTGAACTGTTTGAAGATCACGCCCGGTACCGGACGCACGTCCACGGTGTCGACCTCGACCAGGTCGCCGGGCTTCAAGACCGCATATTGCTTGGGTTTGCGCACGGCATAGGGACGCGGTCGGAGAGCACGGCGTGATCCCAGCACTCCGGTGCGCGGTGGTTCCACCAGCCGGCCCTGCCGCTTCAAAGCGGTGAGAATGCGTCCCCCCATGGAAGTCGAAACCCGTATCTGCTGGCGGCGCAGCAGCACCGCCCACTTGTCCTTGCCCCAGCGGGGAAACTGCAACCGCCAAGTCAAAACCCTTTCCGCTAAAGAAAAAGACCAAGTGGGCTGGCGGCGTCGCCGAGGACAATGGCTGCGCTCTTCCAGGCTGGTCAAATCCATAGGCTCATAGCGCTTGCGCCAACGGTAGAAGGTCTGGCGCGAGATTCCGAAATGGCGGCAGGTGCGGGCCACGTTCTGGGTGCGGCGATAGAAATCCATCCATGCCAGGCGGACTTGTGCCTCCCGGCTCAACTCCACCCCCACCCTCGCTAATCGCCCCGACCCGGACGGCTTTCCCCTCTTGGCTTGCATCCTGACACTCTATTCGAGTGTCACCAATCATTCTGAACGAGAACAGTGACGCCGTGATAATTTCGACTGCAGCCGGTACGGATCCCCACGGCTAGCGCGTCAGCACCCATCGTCCGCCGTCGGTAAACATGATCACCAGGTTCATTACGACCAGCATAAGATCGTAGTGCCAGCCGGAGCTTTTCTCGCCCCAGAACCCGGTATGCCACACGAATAGCTTCTTCTGAATCGCTCCCAGCATGATCAAAATCAGCCCGGCCGCGGCCACTTGGGTCAAAACCCCGAACATGATGCCAAGGCTTCCCGCGACTTCAGCCGCGCCCAGCAAAATCGTAAAACCTTTGCTCATCCCGATGCTCTTGCCCCGCTTTTCTGGTTCCCGCAGATGACCCCAGCCGCTGCTGATAAACACAACTCCCACCATCAGGCGGAGCAGCAGAAATCCGAGGTCCGCGAATTGGGCAAGTTGCGGAAACATGCGTCAGGACAACGCATCGTTCATGCTACGCCTCAAAGCTGGCCGACGCTACGCAGCGGAACCCCGGGTCGTGGCTCAGTTCGCAGCACGCCTGGAAAAGAATCCGTCCCTTGAGGCAAGATAGCACCCATGACCACGATCGTCCTGCTCACTTTCTCAAACATTTTTATGACTTTCGCCTGGTATGGACACCTGAAATACCGCCAGGCGCCCTTGTTCAGAGTCATCGTCATCAGCTGGGGCATAGCGTTTTTCGAGTACTGTTTTCAGGTTCCGGCAAATCGCATCGGGTCTTACGAGTTCAGCGTGGTCCAGCTCAAGACCATTCAGGAAGTCATCACCCTGACCGTATTTTCGGTTTTCTCGGTGCTGTACCTCGATGCCCAGATCAAGTGGAATTACATCGTAGGATTTGCCCTGATCGTGGCTGCGGTGTTCGTAATCTTCAAGAAGTGGTGAGGCGGAATTGTTCCGTGGGAACTCCTCGCTCCAGAAATTCCCCTCAGCGCCACGATGCGCGGGCAAGACCCACCGACGGCGATGGATGCGTTTCCGGCGCCAGAGCCGACCCGCATGAGGTGCCGTTGCCGGCGACAGAAAACTCATCAAGGTAGACGGTCGTGGTTGCTGCGGTCGAATCTCCGTCCACCTGGAAGTTGGAGAAGATGGCGCCCACGGGACTGTCATGTAGCGCGAAGTTCGACGGGCCCGACGCGCCGGAAAACTCGGTCTCGGTGCCATTCAGATCGACGGAATCATAGGTGACCAGGCCGGTGTCGTCGCGATGGTAGGTGATGGTCAGGTCGTTCCAGGCGGGCGCGACAACTATATTTGCTTTGGAAGCAGCTATGTTGGAGTGGTTCCACCGGGAGGCGCCGCCCACATTCGTGGTGTAGTCCCACTTATTCACCCTGAAATTCATCTGCGTGCCATAGATGATGGTATCCCGGTTCGGCAACACCTGATTGTGGTCGAATTCCAGATGGGTGACATGGTCCATGGAGTTGATCTGGAAATGGATATGGTAGGCGAAGGCAGTCGAGCCGGGATCCAGATGCGTCCGCCCGTCGTAGATGTGGGTGCGTAACCCGCCTTCGCGGTTAGTTGAGATGACGAATTGACGCGACTGGCCGTCAAGGGATGGAGAACGAACCAGGGTCGATGTCGCAGATGCACTGCCCGGTGTGCCCTTGTCATGGGTCCAGCACCATACCGCCTGGGTCGAGCATCCGGAGCTGCCGCCGAGGTCCGGCAGGTCGTCGAGATTGGGTACGGCTGCGACCGCGGGAGTGCAGTCGTCGGATCGGCGGCGGTTTCCGGCTTGCCGTGGCGCAGGCTGCCCGAGCGCAACTGCGGTTGCCAGAACGATCAAAAACCCAGGGAATCGAATGCTCCTGTTCATCGTTTTCAAACATTAGGATGTCGACTCCAGGCAATGTGCCGTCTCAGCCCGCCAAATTATTGCGAGTATGCCGGGGCCGAGCCGTTTCTGGCAGGGTTCCCCAGTGGAAACGCAAAACAATCCTCCTAAGGCCAGACACCGGGAGCCACCTGGTCACTGCGAAGAATGGCTGCGGCAATTTCCTTCAGGAACTTGGCGCAAACCATGGCGGTCTGGCCGTGCAGGTCCCGGGTTGGGTTGTACTCAACAATGTCTGCGCCAAGCACTGGGACCTTCAGTCCCTGGATGCAGCGCAATACTTCACGCACCGACATCCCCCCTGGCTCATAGTGCGAGACGCCCGGCGCGAAGGCTGGATCGAGCACGTCCAGGTCCAGTGAAATGAAAACCGGCCCCTCGAAGGACGTCCCGGAAAAGCGATCGAGGTTCCGCATGGTGATAACTTCGACGCCAAACCTGGCCACCTGCGAAAGCTGGTGGCTATTGATGGTGCGAATACCGACCTGAACCAGCCGGCGGGCAAGATGTTCCTCCATGATGCGCGCGAAGGGGCAGGCGTGAGAAAGGCGGTTGCCATCGAGCTCGTGATAGAGGTCGGGATGAGCGTCGAAGTGCAAAATCGTAAGATCAGGATACCGGGAATGGAACGCTTTGATGGTGGGATAGGTCACCGAATGATCGCCGCTCAGGCAAATCAGGGGATGGCCCACTTCGAGCGTTTTTTTAACGGCGGCTTCGATGGCAGCGAAGGCCATGCTCTCATCATCCGGCAGGACCACGTCCCCGGCGTCGTGGAAAGTGCCAGGGCGACCCAAATCGATGCCATCCTCGGTCCACAGATTGGCGGAGCCCGAGTAAAGCTCCTCGCGAATGAGTTTCGGCGCCTGCGCCGGACCGCGCAGATACGAGGAATTCGCGTCAAACGGAATTCCCAGCAACGAAATCGTTTTTACCGGACGAGCAGCAGGGTCGGAGGATGACATGACCGTCAGTTTAGTAGAAGCCGACGCTCACAGATCGCCGCCGGAGACTTTTCTGGGGGAGATCAAATATCCTTTACCGCAAAGTTCGCAAAGGACTCCGCAAAGACCGCGAAGGAGCCCGCGCAGGTTGCCGTCAACGCTGTGGCCAGCCGCCCAGTGTCAGCAGATCGACGCTTTCACAGAAACTTCACCAGCGCGTCCATCGTCTCCTGTGGTCGTTCCTCCATCACCCAGTGCCCCGTGTCCTTCAGGACGACGAAAGTTACGTCGGAGGCGACCAGTTTCATTTGATGGGCCAGGACGTCTCCGTTTGCCTTCTCGCCTCCAATCGACAGGACCGGCATGGTGAGCTTGGTTTGGGAGAGCTCGGCGAAATCCCGGGCCGCCTGTTGAAATGAAACGAAGTAGGCCCAGCCGGCGCGCATCCGCCCTGGTCCAGAGTAGGCCGCGGTGTAGGCCTGGCGGTCGGCTTCGGGAATCGAATGCGTCCTGTCGGCTGCGAACTCATTCCAGAAGTGTTCGAAGTAAGTCCGCTCTCTTCCCTTCACCAGGGCTTCGGGAGTTGGCCCGTTAAAGCGGAAATGCCAGATGGCGGGATTGTTGTAGACCGCTTCCCACCCGTCTACGCCGGGAAGGAATGCGTCCATCACCACCAGCTTGGTTACCTCCGCGGGAAACTGCGCCGCGTAGGCATAAGCAACCATGAGGCCGATATCATGACCAACCACATCCGCTTTCTCGGCCCCGAGCGACCGGGCCAGGGCATGAATGCGGATGGCCGCAGTCTTCATGTCCAGCCCATCGGCCGGAATGGCCGAGTCGCCAATGCCCGGCAGGTCTGGCGCGATGACAGTAAATCGGTCTGCCAGCTTTGGAATAAGCGGTCTCCACATCCGGGAGGTCTCGGCGTAGCCATGGATCAGCACCACCATGGGACCGTGCCCGGCGGTCAGGTAGTGCAGAGCGACGCCTTCGACCGTGGCATTGCGCGAGGCGATGGCGCTATCGGAAGCGGCGGCGCGCGCCGGAAATGAAAAGGAAAGCAGAATCACAGCGAACAGGCTCAGGCAGGGAAGGATCGCAGGAATACGTCGCATCGGTTGGGGTCCTTGGTAAAAGGCGATTAAGGAACTCGGCGCTCCATGATAACTGGCATTCGGGCGGATCATCAAAATCACAAGCGTACGCCGTCGAACAGTCTTTGCGTTTTACCTGTGGCTTTCTGTGCGACGAGGCGTCATGCTGAGCTTGCGAAGCATCTGGCGTGCGGCGGATACGCGCCCGCCGGCAATTGTGAGGGTACTCGCCAGATCCATCGGGACTGAAGTCCCTCTGGATGACGCAAGAGGATGGTGGTCAGGACGGGGACATTTCTATTGTGGTATGACACTGTTTCCTGCCTCCGTTGAGCGGCCAAACCTGCTTGTGCGACGAGGCGTCATGCTGAGCTTGCGAAGCATCTGGCGTGTGGCGGATATGCGCCCGCCGGCAATTGTGAGGCCACTCGCCAGATCCATCGGGACTGAAGTCCCTCAGGATGACGCAAGGAAAAGGGGTCAGGTATGACACCGTTTCCTGCCTCCGTTGAGCGGCCAAATTCCGCTGTGGTAGCATCCTAGGTTTTGACAGGCTGCTGGGCTTCGGTCTATAAGTTGGCCTCTTCTTCGAATCTGATATGAGCCCCCTCTTTCTCAAGGAGCGAACCCGTGAAGGTTTATGAAGGCGCGAACATCCGCAACGTTGCGGTGATTGGGCACGGACACGCAGGCAAGACCTCGCTGGTCTCCGCCATGCTGTACGCCGCGGGCGCGAACCAGCGCCTGGGCCGGGTGGACGACGGTAGCGCGACCACCGATTACGACGAGGAAGAAATCGCACGCAAGATGTCTATTTCCGCCGGACTGGCCCACGTGGAATGGGGCAAAACCAAGGTCAATATCGTAGACACGCCCGGCTTCAACATGTTCGTTCACGAAGCCAAACTGGTGCTGCCGGTGGTGGATGCGGCCATCGTAGTGGTGGACGGCGTGGCCGGAGTCGAAGTCGTGACCCAGCGGGTGTGGAACTACTGCGAGGAATATCAGACGCCGCGCCTGATCGTGGCCAGCCGCATGGATCGCGATCGCGCCGACGCCGAGCGCGTCCTCGAATCGCTGACCCATGCCTTCGGACGATCCGTCATTCCCCTTGAGCTGCCCATCGGGAAGGAGAAAAACTTCCGCGGCGTGGTCGATCTGGTCACCATGAAGGCCTACACCTACGAACTGGGCGGCAACGGCAAGGGCAAGGAGACCGAAATTCCCGCCGACATGAAAGACGAAGTGCAGGCGCAGCACGAAAAACTGGTGGAACTGGTGGCCGAAGGCAATGACGCCTTGCTGGAAGAATTTTTCGAGAAGGGAACCATCCCGGAAGAAGACCTGATTCCGGCGCTGCACAACGCCATTCGCGAGGACAAAATCTTTCCCGTGATATTCGGCTCCGGCCTGGGCAACATCGGCGCCGACCGGGTCATGGATTTCATCGTCGACTACACGCCCGCGCCCTCGGAGCATGAGTGGGTGCAGGGCGACCCGGCTGCTGCCGGAGCTTCGAATGGAAATCAGGGCGAGGCCCCGCGGCGGCACGAGACAGATGCCGAGCCGGTGTCCGTCTATGTGTTCAAGACGGTTTCCGATCCCTTCGCGGGGAGGATTTCCTACTTCAAAGTGTTTTCCGGCGTTCTGAAAAACGATGCCACCCTGCTGAATTTCAGCCGCGGGTCGCAGGAAAAGCTGGCGCACATCTCCATCATGCAGGGGAAAAGCTCCGTGCCGGTCAACGAGTTGCATGCCGGTGATATTGGAGCGGTAGCCAAGCTGAAAGATACGCTCACCGGCGATACCCTGGGCGACAAGTCCGCGCCGATCCAGTATCCGCGGGTGAAGCTGCCCGAGCCCGCTATCACTTTCGCGATCGAGCCCAAGAGCCGCGCCGACGAGGACAAACTGGGACCCGGCATCCACAAGCTCATGGAAGAAGACGCCATGCTGCGCTTTTTCCGCGATGCCCAGACCAAAGAGTTCCTGATCGCGGGCACGGGCCAGCAGCACATCGAGGTTGTGGTTTCCAAGATGAAGAAGCGCTACCACACCGAGGTGGTGCTGAAAGCTCCGAAGGTGCCGTACCGCGAGACTATCCGCGGCAAGGCCGACGTCCAGGGCAAACACAAGAAACAGACCGGCGGACATGGCCAGTACGGCGATTGCAAGATCAAGATGGAACCCCTGCCCCGAGGCGCCGAGTTCGAATTTGTCAACGACATCTTCGGCGGCTCCATTCCCAGAAACTATATTCCAGCCATCGAAAAGGGAATCAAGGACGCCGCCGCTCGCGGGTATCTGGCCGGCTTCCCCATGGTCGATTTCCGGGTGATCCTCTACGACGGCTCCTATCACGATGTGGATTCGAACGACATGTCATTCCAGATGGCGGGCCGCATCGCCTTCAAAAAGGCGATGGAACAGGCCAAGCCGACTCTGCTCGAACCCGTGATGGCGGTCGAAATCACCGTGCCCGACGATTTCGCCGGCAGCATCATGGGCGACCTGAACAGCCGCCGCGGACGCATCCAGGGCATGGACAACAAAGGCGGCAACACCGTGGTGAAGGCCGAAGTGCCTATGGCCGAGATGCTGACGTACGGCGTCGATCTGACCTCCATGACCCAGGGCCGCGGCAGCTTCAACATGGAAATGCATCATTACGACGCGGTCCCAGCCATGCTGCAGGAAAAAATCGTAGAGAAGGCCAAGGCCGCGCGCGGGGATGTGAAGGAAGAAGAAGAGTAGCGGTATGTGGGGTCGGGCGCCGTCGCCCGCCGCTTTTGACTTTGCTTTTGATTCTAGGCCCGTGGTTTGCGCCAGAGCCGCGAGTCATCCCGCAAAAGTAACGATAGAAATCAAAACCCAGGGACATACCCATTTTACAAGTGTTTCACTTTTTATCGCCGCTTGAGAGACTCAAGCGCTTCGAGCGTACGCGGCCAGTCCGATCGCAATAGCCGGGACAGGCTGCGATCCGCAAGGAGCTTTCCCTGCGTCTGGCATTGGGGACAATAATTGGTCTCGTTATCCGCGTAGCGAATTCGCTGAATCTCTTCGCCGCACCTGGGGCAAGGCTCTCCATAGCGTCCATGAACCGCCATGTCCTTGCGAAACGCGGTCACTTTTTCTGGAAAGCCGGCCTCCGCCTCTGCGCGCAACCGCTCGATCCAGAGAGTGAGCGTGTCGCGGGTGGCAGCGAATAGCCGTTCCCACTCCTGTGGTTTTAACGTGTGCGTCAGCGTGACGGGCGAAAGTTGAGCTGCGTGCAGGATCTCATCCGAATACGCATTGCCGATGCCGCTGACGATGCGCGGATCGGTCAGCGCCCGCTTGAGCGTGCGATTTTCGACCGTCAGAGCCTCGCGAAATGATTTCAGATCGCTGCGGAAGACATCGATTCCTCCGGGGTCCACGGCACGCAAGGCTTCCTCGCCGGCGAAAACCGATAACGATGCGCGGTGTTTTGTGCCCGCTTCAGTAAGCACGAGCGTGCCCGTGGGAAAATCGAAGGCCGCCAGGCTTTTGCGTCCCGCCAGCTTTGCGTTCGGAGACTTCCAGTGCAACCGTCCGGCAATCATCAGGTGCAGCACCAGCCAGAGATCGCCCTCGACCCCGACCGCGATTCGTTTGCCGATGTGCCGCACCTCCCGCACCAGCTTCCCCTCCACACCCGCGATGGAAGGCTGCACAGTGCGAAGCAGGAACGGGCTCGCCAGCCGCACATGTTCGATCCGCTGCCCGACGATGCGTCTTTCAAGCGCCGTCAGGTAAGCGGCGATATCCGGTAATTCCGGCATGCTGATAAAAAATTGTATTCCACTCCGGGTGAGGGTTTGTTGGAAACCGGCGGCTACTTCGTCCCGAACGCCGCTCCTACCGGTTCCTGAAATAAATACCAGACGATCATCGTCCGCACGATCGTCCCCAAACCGCTCCAGGCGAGTTTGGCGATTCTAAAATCCAGCATCGCGCTGGAGACGGTTGGGAGCAGGAGGATCACGCCGACTATTGCGACCAGAATCGCCAGCCAGCGCGCCCAGCGATGCAGCCGCCAAAGCCCGAGCGCGATGATGGCGCCGAGAGCTCCCACCAGCAGGAACATGTAGGGGCCGGCGAGTTCGAGGCCGCCCAGCAACTCTGCGCCTGCGGCCAGCGAAACCAGGCCGGGACGAGCCAGCATGGTGAGTCCCACCGCCAGCAGGTAGACTGCGGCCAGAAGAAATGCAGCCGCCACCGCAGTCACTCCGGCGGGACGCGCAACCGGCATTACTTCTTTTCTGGCGGCTTCTTTTGCGCTGTTGGCGGCAGCAACCCGCTCAGCCGGAGATACATGGCGGCGGCTCCGTAGTGATCAGACCAGCTGCCGGCGAGGGCCAGCGCCGCCCAGGCACGGGTCCGCGTCTTGCCCATAAAATCCTGGATGGGATCGCCGAGCTTCGAATCCTCCGCCTTGGCCAGGGCGGTGCCGCAAAAATCGAACGAAGCTTTCACGGCGGCGACAAGTTTGTCCTTGCCGTCGGTTTCCTTGGCTTCCTCAACCTTGGGCGCAGCAACGTCGCCAGTCTTGGCGCAAAAGAAATAGTTGGACTCCGCGATGTGCGCGGCGAGATGGCCGAACGACATCTGCTCGGGTGTGGGCTTGAATCCAAATTTGTCAGCCGGCATTTCCTCGATGGCGGCGACCGTGTTCTTTTGACGGCCCGCCAGCGAGTCGCGCAAAACGTCGGTGACGGGATTCTTTGCTTGTTGAGCGAAAGCGGCAGCGGATAACGTGAGCATGGCAAGCCACAATTTCATATTGCCTCCTCAAAACGGATCAAGGATAACCCAAATCAGGCAAAACCCGCGCTATACCGCGATTTCCGGCGTGGCTTCCAGCAGGCTGCGGGTGTACGGATGTTGCGGCTGCTCCGTAATTTGCCGCGTGTCTCCCATCTCGACGATCTTTCCCCGATACATCACCGCAATGCGATTGGCTAAATAGCGCACCACGGGCATGGAATGCGAGATAAAGAGATAGGTCAGGCCGAACTCGCGCTGCAACTGGGCCAGCAAATTGACGATCTGCGCCCCCACGCTGACATCGAGCGCCGAAACTGGTTCATCCGCGACGATGAATTTTGGCCGCAACGCCAGCGCGCGCGCGATTCCGATACGCTGGCGCTGGCCTCCGCTGAATTCATGAGGAAACCGGGGCAGGACCGATTGGTCCAGGCCGACCGCGGCGAGCAGATCGGAAACCCGGGCTCGTCGCGCCGTCCGGCTGGTCGCTTCATGGATCGCCAGGGGCTCGCTGATAATGTCTTCGACATTCATTCTGGGATCGAGCGACCCGAACGGGTCCTGAAAAATGATCTGCATACCGCGCCGCAGGCGCCGCATCTCGCCGTGGCTGGCGGTGAGCAGGTCGCGTCCTTCAAAATGCACGCTGCCGGAAGTCGGCTCTATCAGCCGCAGCACCAGCCGTCCCAGCGTACTCTTTCCCGATCCCGATTCGCCCACCAGGCCCAGAGTCTCTCCCGCCTGGACGTCGAGCGACACATCGTCCACGGCGCGCACTTCGCCGGTGGCGCGAGCGCCGAATATCGACTCGCCCAGAGGAAAGATTTTAGTCAGATTGCGGATTTCGACGAGAGGCATAGATGGCTTCCCGGAATGCGCAGGCCGCAAGAGCCAGCCTCAGAGGCTAAAGCCCCTATGCTGAGCATACGTTAGCGGCACGAGTGAAACTCGTGCCCTTCCCGGTTCACGAAGTACGCCAAGGAACCCAAAGTTTGGATAAGAGGGGAAGGGCACGACTTCAGTCGTGCCGCAATACCCCGACGCAATCCATAGAATCAGGCGTGAACCGGCGCTGGCTTGCTGGCGATCAACTGGCGCAGCACGAACTGCAGAATCCCGCCGTTGGCGTAATACTGCGCCTCCTGTGGCGTATCGATGCGCACCAGCGCGTTGAACTCTTTGGTCTTGCCGCCGGCGGCGGCGCGGACCTTCACCTGCTGGCCGGAGGCAAATTTCCGGACCAGATCATCGACCGCGGAAATCTCAAAGATCTCTTCACCGGTCAGGTTCAGGGACTGTGCGCTTTCTTCCGCCATGAACTGCAGCGGCAGAATCCCCATGCCCACCAGGTTCGAACGATGGATGCGCTCGTAGCTTTCCGCAATCACAGCGCGCACTCCCAGCAGCCGCGGACCCTTGGCTGCCCAGTCCCGCGATGATCCGGAACCGTATTCCTTACCGGCCAGGATCACGAGCGGAACTCCTTCCGCGATGTATTTCTCGGAGGCCTCGAAGATCGACATCTCCGCCCCGTCGGGCAGATGACGCGTAAACCCGCCTTCGAGATTAGGCACCATCCGGTTGCGCAAGCGCACATTGGCGAAGGTGCCGCGCACCATGACTTCGTGATTGCCGCGGCGGGATCCGTAAGAGTTGAAGTCGGCAGGCTTCACGTTATGCTCGATCAGATACTTCCCGGCTGGGCTATCTCGCTTGATTGAGCCCGCGGGAGAAATATGATCGGTGGTCACGCTGTCGCCGAGGACAGCCAAAACCCGCGCGCTTCTGATGTCCTCGACCGGCGCCGGGTCCATCGTCATATCGTCGAAGTAAGGCGCGCGGCGAATGTAGGTGGAATCTCTCTCCCAGGCGTAGGTTTCGCCCTTGGGCACGGGCAATCCGCGCCAGCGATCGTCGCCGTGGTACACCTCGCCATAGCTGCGGCTGAACATGTCGGAAGAAATAGATTTCCGAATCGTCTCTTCCACTTCGCTCTGCGCCGGCCACAGGTCCGCGAGGTACACTTCCTTGCCGTCAGCCCCCTTACCGATGGGATCCTTGCGCAAATCGAGATCGATGCGTCCGGCCAGGGCGAAAGCGACCACCAGCGGCGGTGACATCAGATAGTTGGCGCGGACCTCAGAGTTGATGCGGCCTTCAAAATTGCGATTGCCCGAAAGCACCGAAGCCACGACCAGGTCTCTCTCCTCGATCGCTTCCGAAACTTCTTTGGGCAACGGCCCCGAGTTCCCGATGCAGGTCGTGCATCCATAACCGACGATGTGGAATTTGATCTTCTCGAGATAAGGTAGCAGTCCGGCTTTCTCCAAATAGTCGCGGACCACTTTCGAGCCGGGAGCCAGCGAAGTCTTCACCCAGGATGGAACGGTCAACCCCTTCTCGACCGCCTTCTTTGCCACCAGGCCCGCCGCCACCATCACGGATGGATTCGAAGTGTTGGTGCAGGAAGTAATCGCGGCGATCACCACGCTGCCGTGTCGAAGCGACTTCTTCACATCCGGTGGAACGTGCTCTTCGTACTTGTGATTGTCGATGCCGATTGCGCTGGGACTGCCGCCTTCCTGCTCCCAGCGGTCTACCTGCTTGGGAACGCTCCCCGAAGGCGCGTTGCCCGCAGCAACTGAAGCCGGCGCGGCAACCTGAGCGGCAACCTGAGCGGAAGACCTCGGCTTGATCAAGGAGGGCAGTGCGATCCGGAAGGACTCACCAGCTTGCGAAAGCGTCACGCGGTCCTGGGGACGCCTGGGCCCGGCCAGGCTCGATTCCACGGTGTTCAGGTCGAGCGTCAGGAGTTCGGAATATTCCGCCTGGGGGGTGTTTTCGTCATGGAACATGCCCTGCTCGCGGCAGTAAGCCTCGACCAGCGCAATTTGCTCGGCGGAGCGTCCGGTGAGCCGCAGGTAGTTGAGGCTTTCCTTATCTACGGGAAAAATGCCGCAGGTGGCGCCGTACTCGGGTGACATGTTACCGATGGTGGCGCGGTCTGCCAGCGGCAGTTGCTGCAGCCCGGGCCCAAAATACTCGACGAACTTTCCGACCACGCCGTGTTTGCGCAGCATTTCCGTGATGACCAGTACGAGGTCGGTGGCGGTTGCGCCCTGGTGAAGTTTGCCGGTGAGCTTCACCCCTACGACTTGCGGGATCAGCATGGAAACAGGCTGTCCCAGCATTGCGGCCTCGGCTTCGATTCCGCCCACGCCCCAGCCCAGCACGCCCAGGCCGTTAATCATGGTGGTATGCGAATCGGTCCCCACCAGAGTGTCGGGGTAGGCCGAACGCCGGCCGTTCGACTCCTGCACGAAGACAACCCGCGCCAGATACTCCAGATTCACCTGGTGCACAATGCCGGTATCGGGCGGCACGATCGCCAGATTGCGAAACGCCGTCTGTCCCCAACGCAGGAAGGCGTAGCGCTCCTTGTTGCGGATGAATTCGAGTTCCGCATTGAGCTGAAACGACTGCGGTGTGCCAAATTCGTCCACCTGCACGGAGTGATCGATCACTAGTTCGGCAGGCTGCAGCGGATTTATCAAAGTCGGGTCGCCCGAGAGCCGCTTCATGGCATCGCGCATGGCGGCCAGATCAACCACGGCCGGCACTCCGGTAAAGTCCTGCAGCAGGACCCGGCTGGGAGTGAATGCAATTTCCTTGTCCGGCTTGGATCGGCTGTTCCAGGCGGCGAGCGCCTTGATGTCATCCGCGGTCACATTGCGCCCGTCTTCGGTGCGCAGCAGATTCTCCAGCAGGATGCGGAGTGAGTACGGAAGATGTTTGGTAGAGATGCCTTTTTCGTCCAGTGCCTTGAGACGGTAAATCTCGTATTCCTTGCCTCCCACACGCAGGACCGACCGGCTGCCAAAACTGTTCATAAGATGATTGCCTTCCTGACTTCTAGTTTAATCCTCCACGACCCACGTAGGGGCGGGCGCCCTCGCCCGCCCGGCCGGGCGAAGCCCGGCAAGGTCTTTTGCCAGCGAACCGCCAAATCCCGGCGAGCTTCGCTCGCCCGCCCGGACGAGGGCGTCCGGGCCTACGCGGGCCGCGGCGATAATGTGGTTCGTGGGCCGCGCTAGCCTGCGCCGCGCGCCGCCTCTACCGCCCGCAGCACTGCCTGCGCCTTGTTCATGCACTCCTCAAACTCGCGCACCGGATCAGAATCGGCGACGATTCCCGCTCCCGCCTGCAGGAAGGCCTTTTTCCCCTGCATCAGCATGGTGCGGATAGCAATGCAGGAATCCAGGTTGCCATCGAAATCGGCGTACAGCACGGCGCCGCCATACACTCCGCGCCGCGTCGGTTCGAGTTCCTCGATAATCTGCATGGCGCGAACTTTGGGCGCGCCGCTGAGCGTGCCCGCGGGGAAGCACGCCGCGAAGGCATCGAGCGCATCCAGGTCGCGGCGCAGCTTGCCTTCGAGCGCCGAAACGATGTGCATCACGTGGGAGTAGCGCTCCACGTACATCAGGTCCTTGACTCTCACTGAGCCGTATTCGCTCACCCGCCCCAGGTCGTTGCGTCCGAGATCGACCAGCATCACGTGCTCGGCGCGTTCTTTCTCGTCCTGCAGCATCTGCTCCGCCAGGCGCTGGTCTTCAGCATCGTCATGTCCCCGCGGATGCGTGCCTGCAATGGGGCGATATTCCAGCTTGCGCCCGGTGACCCGCACCAGCATCTCGGGCGAAGAGCCCAGCACATGCGTGTCACCCATGCGTAGAAAATACAGATAAGGAGAAGGATTCACCCGCCGCAAGGCGCGGTACACGTCAAAGGGCTCGACTGACGGGGTAAAGTCCAGCCGCTGCGAAAGCACGACCTGAAAGATGTCCCCGGCGGCGATATATTCCTTGGCACGCTCGACTGAATCGATGAAGCGCTGCCGGCTGGTTCCGGCGTGAACCTTTAATTTGCCCTTTGCCGGCCGCGGGCTTTTGTTCCAGTGCGCAGGCCGCAATCCCGCAGCCAGTTTCTTTTCCAGCGTTGCAATGTCCTTCGC
>JBOGLC010000078.1:0-27231 GCA_050746005.1 Terriglobales bacterium | reverse complement strand
GCTGCCAAGCGGCGTCGGCGTCCTGATCAACCGTTGTGTCCAGACTGGAGATCAAATTTCCAGCTAGTTCGGCCCGTTCACTGTCAGGCAGGGCGAGGGCCTTTTGCAACAATTCATGGGCCTCTTGGGTCATAGTCAGGATTATAGTCTCTCAGGATGACCAGGGAAATCTCCCGAAATTGAGCCCTACTTCGCGGTGGGCGCACCAGTCTTTGCCTCTCCCACCACCATCTTCCCTTTCTCATCCTTAACCACATAAGCCCAGGGCACGCTCGCATCATGGGTAAACATGGTCAGCCACTTCTCCGGCACCGCCTGCGCGTAGTAACGCTTTCGGCTTTCCACCGTCTCGACCGGATACAGGTCGTAGGACATGACCCAGTTCAAGTCAAGGTGCGCGCTGGTTGGAATCAGGTCGGAGATGTAACACGCCGTCTGCCCACCGCTTTGGACAAGAATGGCCTGCATGTCACGGGTGTGCCCGGGATAGACCCGGACCGATACGCCGGGAACGATTTCCGCGTCACCCCTCAGCAGCGTCATCTGGCCGCTTTCGACCAGGGGATCGTAATTTTCCGTGAGGTAGCTGACCCCATCGCGCTGGTGTTCGTGGGCGTGTTTCCACTCGCCTTCCTGCACGTAATATTTCGCTTTGGGGAAGGTGGCGGCAATCTGATCGCCTTTGCGGATCGTGTTCCAGCCGCAATGATCGAAGTGCAAGTGGCTGTTGATGACGATGTCGACGTCTTCCGGCGCAACTCCCGCCGCGCTGAGCTTCTCCAGTAACTGGGCGGGCTGACCATAGATCTTGACCATCTTTTCCGGGAGCTTGTTGCCCGCGCCGGTTTCGATCAGCACAGTTTTCGATCCGGTGCGGATCACGACGGAGTTCAATCCCGCGGCAACCAGATTATTAGCATCCGCTTTGACCTTGCGCTCCCACAACGTCTTGGGGACGACACCGAACATGCCTCCGCCATCGAGGTGGTAGATTCCGTCGGAGATGGCGGTGAGTTCAAAGTCGCCCAGGATGATAGGTAGCATGGATATTTTCCTCATGGAAAAGCCTATCACTGCTGGCGTGGAGCAGCCTCCCTCCGCCCAGCCGAGCAGGGCTCGGCGTGCAACACCCAAACACAAGGTCCCTCCGCTGCGCTTGCTGCGCTGCGCTCCGGTCGGGATGACACAGGTATGGGGGAGAACAGGGCGGGCTATCCCTCGAACTTCTTACCCAGCCATTGTTCATCAGGTGTCATCCTGAGCGAAGAAGCTGCTTCGCTTGCGAAGCAGCTTCACAGTCGAAGGACCCCTAAGGTCGAAAATAACCCGGCGTTCAAGGGATTTTGTTTCAGTCGTTCGGTATGAACGGCGCACTGCGATTGCATTTACAGGGGTCCTTCGACTCCGCATCTCCGTTCGCGAGCGAACGGAGAGACTACGCTCAGGATGACAAGGGTCCCCCGGTTCTGCCGGCGCCCCATGCTAAAATTACCTCAGCCCAATGCTTCCAGACGTGCAGCACCTCATGGAGCTACAACAGGCGGACCGCGAAATCCTCCGTCTGAATCAGGAAGTCGCTGCGCTGCCCAAACGCGTAGCTGCCATCGAAGCCAAACTGGCCGGGACCAAGGCCGGGCTGGAACAGGCCAAGGCCGCGGTCAAGGCCGACGAGGCCACCCGGCGAAAGTACGAAAGCGCCATCCAGGACCAGCAGGGCAAAATCTCCAAGTATCGCGACCAGTCTCTGGCGGTAAAGACCAACGAACAGTACAAGGCGCTGCTGCACGAAATCCAGTTTGCCGAGCAGGACATCAAGGCCAACGAAGACAAGATTCTGGAATTGATGCTCAATGCCGACGCCCGCGACAAAGACGTAAAGGCTGCCGAGCTCGAACTGAAAGCCGAAATGGCGGAGATCGAGAAAGAAAAAACCGCCGCCCGCGAGCGCACCGCCGAAGACGAAAAGCTGCTGGTGGAATGGAATGCGAAGCGGGATAAAGCCCGCGCCGGCGTCGGCGAAGACCTGTTGCGCCAGTACGAGCGCGTAGCCAAATTTCGCGGATCGGGGCTGGCTGAAGTCCGCGACCAGAAATGCATGGGATGCCAGGTCATGCTGCGCCCGCAGACTTATAACGACGTGCGCAGCGGCCAGATCGTAATCTGTGAATCCTGCCAGCGCGTGCTGTATTTCGATCCTGCCACCGGAGTGGCGGTCGAAAAGCCCAGCCTGACTGCCAAGCGCCGGGCCCGGCCGAAGACCCATATCGACAAGGCTTGGTTTTATCGGGCTGAATACGGCGACCTCGGCGAAGTCTTTTTCGCCTTTATGAACGCCGACGGGAGCGCCAGCCGCAGGATCTACGACGCTCATACCGGCAGGAAAATCGGCGATACCGAGAATCAACCCGGCGATTTCAGCGCGGTGTTTGCCGACGATATCAAATCGGGTGTGCGGCTCCATACCACGCTCGACCTTCAGCAACTCGAAGAGTGGGCCTCCGAATTGCCCATGACCGAGTTGGATGAGTTGCACGCCGACTTGAAGAAAGCCCTTCGCGAAATTCCAGCCGAAGCCGCCCACCCCTCAGAGCACCCCGCCGCCAGCTAGGTTCCAACAATTTCCGCCAGGTTCGGGGCGGGGTAAGATCAATGTCATGCCTGCAAGGTCAGCGCCTTCATCGTTTCCCGTCGTAAAACTTTCCCGCCGTGGCGCAAAGCGCCTGCAGGAGGGACATGTCTGGGTCTATCGTTCCGACCTCGTCTCAGCCGATGGAATTGCTTCCGGCGGGGCTGTAGGCGTCACGGACGAGCGCGGAAAATTCCTGGGCACGGCCCTTTACAGCAGCGCTTCCCAGATCGCGATCCGGATGATTTCGCCGCACGCCGTGGACGACCTGCCGCGCTTGCTCCGGGAGCGTATTCACGGAGCCCTCGCCTACCGGGAACGAGTAGTCCGCGATACCGACGCCTATCGCGTGATCTTCAGCGAAGCCGATTTCCTTCCCGGGCTGATCGTGGACCGCTACAACGACCTGCTCTCCATGCAGGCGCTTACCCAGGCCATGGACGCAGGGCCCGTTCGCGCGATCGTTCTGGCCGAGCTCAACGAGGGTTTGAAACCGGCGGCCATTGCCGAACGCGTCGATCCCCGAATCCGCGAACTGGAGCAGCTGCCGGCTCGTCCCTCAGGCCTGATTCAAGGAGAAAAGAACAGCACAACTTTCACCATGAACGGCGTGCGCTTTCACTATGACGCGCGCGAAGGCCAGAAGACCGGGGCCTTCCTCGACCAGCGCGAGAATTATGCCGCTGCCGCCCGCTACGGACACGGGGAGGCCTTAGACGTCTTCTGCTACCAGGGCGGATTCGCCCTGCACCTGGCTTCGTCCTGTCCCAAAGTCTCCGGGGTGGACAGCTCCCGCCCCGCTCTCGAAGTGGCTGACCGCAATGCTGAACTGAACGGTCGCGACATCGAATGGGTTGAGGCCAACGCCTTCGACCTGCTACGGGATTACGCCGATGCCGGGCGGCGTTATGACACCATCGTTCTCGACCCACCCGCCTTCGCCAAGAGCAAGAGCAATCTGGAAACTGCTCTCCGCGGCTACAAGGAGCTCAACCTGCGCGCCCTCAAAATGCTGCGGCCCGGAGGAATCCTGGTCAGCTGCTGCTGCTCTTATCATGTCAGCCCGGCGCAGTACCTGGATGTGGTGCGAGATTCGGCCCTGGATGTCCACAGAAATCTGCGCATCGTAGAAAACCGCGGACAGGCAAAAGACCATCCGATTCTATTAGGCGTACCCGAAACTGGATACTTGAAGTGCGTCATCGCCTACGTAAGTAATTGAAACTATTGTCAAAGCAATAGTTGACAATATCTCACTCACATTTTATTATTAACCCATACTAAATAGGCCTCCAACAGCAGTCACCAGGAAGGCCTGAAACCCATTTCAAGAGTTTCTAAAAGGAGGATTTTTATGACCGTATTAACCCGCTGGGATCCCTACCGCGAGTTCAGCAGCGTGCAGGATCGCCTGAACCGCTTGTTCAATTCCTCGTTCAACGAGGGCCGGGATGAGTCCCTTTCCACCTCGAATTTTGCTCCGGCCGTGGATGTTTACGAAGATGAGCACAACATTACGCTGAAGATCGAAGTTCCGGGGATTGACGAGAAGGACATCGATGTCCGCATCGAGAACAACATCCTCACCGTGCACGGCGAGCGCAAGTTCGAGAAGGACGAGAAAGAAGAGAACTACCGTCGCGTAGAGCGGCAGTATGGCAGCTTCACTCGCACCTTCACCCTGCCCAATACGGTGGACACCGACAGCGTCTCCGCCAACTACGAGAAAGGTGTGCTGAAGGTCAAGCTGAGCAAGAAGGCCGAAGCCAAGCCCAAGCAGATCAAAGTCAACGTGGGCGGCGAAAAGACCCTGGAAGGAAAGCAGCAGCCCAGAAGCACCACCCAGGCCGCATAAATCGGCAAACACGCGTGGGGACAGCCGCCCTCGGCTGTCCGGTCGAGCCCAGCTCGACAGCCTGGAACGGGAGGCGGCCAGAAACTGACCACCTCCCGTTTTGTTTGCAACTAAAAAACGTTTGTCATCCTGAGCGAAGCGAAGGACCCTTGTATTTTGCCGCCGGCATTGCACAGGTTCTTCGCTTCGCTCAGAATGACAATTGCAGGTTAAAAAGGACAATTGCGGGTTAAAAAGGAATCACCATGGCAATCCGTTGGGAAAAACTAACCGTGAAGGCGCAGGAGGCCGTGCAGCGGGGCAATGATCTTGCCGCCGAGCACGGCAACCCCGAGCTGCTGCCCCTGCACCTGCTGGCGGCGCTGCTCGAAGACAAAGAAGGCATAATTCTGCCAGTGCTGGAGAAAATCGGCATTGGTCCGCAGGCCGTGCTGAGCGAGACTTATCGCGAGATCGAGAAGCTGCCGAAAGTGTCCGGTGGAGGGGCCGCCCAGGCCACGCTCTCGAAGGCAGCGAATGAGCTTCTGGAACGCGCTTTTAAGGAAGCGGCCAACTTCAAGGACGAATATGTTTCGACCGAGCACCTGCTGCTGGCCATCACCCATCTGAAACGCGATCCGGCCCAGGAAATTCTGGCCCGGCAGGGCGCCACTTACGACGCCATTCTGAAGGCGCTGACTTCGGTGCGCGGCTCGCAGAAAGTCACCGACCAGAATCCAGAAGCCAAGTACCAGGCGCTCGAGCGCTATGCCCGCGACTTGACCGAGCAAGCCCGACGCGGAAAGCTGGATCCGGTCATTGGCCGCGACGAGGAAATTCGCCGCGTGGTGCAGGTGCTTTCCCGCCGCACCAAGAACAATCCGGTGCTCATCGGCGAGCCCGGCGTGGGCAAGACCGCGATCGTCGAGGGTTTGGCCCAGCGCATCATTTCCGGCGACGTGCCTGAGGGTTTGAAGAACAAGCGTGTGGTGGCCCTCGATCTGGGGGCGATGCTTGCCGGGGCAAAGTTTCGCGGAGAGTTTGAAGATCGCCTCAAGGCAGTTCTGAAAGAGATCGAAGATTCACAAGGCAAGATCATCCTGTTCATCGACGAACTGCATACTCTGGTAGGCGCGGGCGCGGCCGAAGGCGCCATTGATGCCTCCAACATGCTGAAGCCGGCGCTGGCCCGCGGCGAATTGCGCGCCATCGGAGCCACCACGCTCAATGAGTATCGCAAATACATCGAAAAAGACGCGGCGCTCGAACGCCGTTTCCAGATTGTGTTCGTGGGTGAGCCCAATGTCGAAGATACGATTGCCATCCTTCGCGGGCTGAAAGAACGCTATGAAGTGCATCACGGCGTGCGTATCAAGGACTCGGCCATCGTGGCCGCGGCGACTTTGTCTCATCGCTATATCTCCGATCGCTTCCTGCCCGACAAAGCCATCGACCTGATTGACGAGGCTGCGGCCTCATTGCGCATCCAGATCGATTCCATGCCTACCGAAATCGACCAGTTGGAGCGCCGGGCGACCCAGCTCGAAATTGAAAAGCAGGCGCTGAAGAAGGAAAGCGATTCCAACTCCAAAGAGCGCTTGGGAGTCATCGAGAAGGAATTGGCTGAACTACGGGAAAAGTCTGACGCGCTCAAAGCCAACTGGAAGCGCGAGAAGGACCTGATCGCCAAGGCGCGGACCCTCAAAGAGAAAATCGAGCAACTGAAGATTGAAGAGCAAGGCGAGGAGCGCAAGGGCAATCTGCAACGCGTGGCGGAAATCCGCTATGGCCTGCTGGTGCAGGCGGAAGAAGAGCTGAAAGCGTTGACCGCAGACCTGGAAGGCTCCGCCACCAAGCGCATGCTGAAAGAGGAAGTGGACGAAGAAGACGTGGCCCGCATCGTCTCCAAGTGGACCGGCATTCCGGTCTCGAAGATGCTCGAAGGCGAGGTCAAGAAGCTGGTCACCATGGAAGAGCGCCTGCGGCAGCGCGTGGTGGGCCAGGACGCCGCGCTGGAACGCGTGGCCAACGCTATCCGCCGGTCGCGCGCGGGACTGAGCGATCCCAAGCGGCCCATCGGATCGTTTATTTTTCTGGGGCCAACCGGAGTCGGCAAGACCGAACTGGCCCGCGCCCTGGCCGAATTCCTTTTCGACGACCAGCACTCCATGGTGCGCATCGACATGTCCGAGTACATGGAGAAGCATGCTGTCTCCCGGCTGATTGGAGCGCCTCCCGGCTACGTGGGCTACGAAGAAGGCGGGCAACTCACTGAGCAGGTGCGGCGACGCCCTTACGCGGTGGTGCTGTTCGACGAAATCGAGAAGGCGCATCCCGACGTGTTCAACGTGCTGCTGCAGATGATGGACGACGGCCGCCTGACCGATGGCCGGGGCCGCACCGTAGATTTCCGCAATACGGTCATCATCATGACTTCGAACATCGGATCTGCCTTCCTGCAGTCGGAAGGCTCGCGCTCAGAGAAAGAAGTCGAAGAGGCCACGAAGCAGGTCATGAACGCGCTGCACGGGCACTTCAAGCCTGAGTTCCTGAACCGCGTGGACGACATCATCGTCTTCCGCCAACTGGGCAAAGAACAGCTGGTGAAGATCATTGAGCTGCGCCTCGAAGACGTTCGCCGCCTGCTGGCCGATCGCAAGATCTCGCTCGAACTGACCGACGCAGCCAAGGACCTGTTGTTTACGGAAGGCTTCGACCCGAACTTCGGAGCGCGTCCTCTGAAACGCGCCATTCAGAAGCTGGTGCAGGACCCCCTGGCGCTTAACATTCTGGACGGCGAAGTCCTGCACGGCGACCACGTGGTGGTAGACGCCGACAAGAAAGCCGGCAAGATGATATTCGAAGTCAGCAAGCGCGTGGGCGAGAAAGAACCGGCGAAAGCGCGGCGGTAAGCCAATGTAGGCGCGAGCGCCCCTTTCGTGCTGGGCTCGTGGCGCTGCCGCACGAGCGAGGCGCTCGCGCCTACATCCGTCATTCTTGCCAATTGCTCAATTTCCCTTTTCGCCTTACCATCCAGTCAGTGGCTACCGCCAAAAACATTCCCGATCTCAAGCAACGAATCGTGTCGGCGGCGCCGGTTGAAGACGATTCTTCGTTTGAGTTGAAACTGCGTCCGCAGCGCCTGGCAGAATTCATCGGCCAGCCCAAGGTCAAAGAGAACCTGGCCGTCGCCATCGAGGCGGCGCGCTCACGCGGTGAGGCGCTGGATCACGTTCTGCTCTACGGTCCGCCCGGACTCGGTAAAACTACTCTGGCGACCATCATCGCCCACGAACTGGCTGTCCCCTTTCAGCAGACTTCCGGTCCGACCCTGCAAATCAAGGGCGACCTCACCGCGATTTTGACCAACCTCCGCGATAAACAAGTCTTGTTCATCGACGAAGTTCACCGCCTGCAGCCGGCGCTGGAGGAGCTCCTGTACTCGGCGCTCGAAGACTACAAACTGGACATCATGATCGGGCAGGGGCCGTCGGCGCGCACCCATACTATGGACGTGAAGCCGTTCACCTTTATTGGCGCCACCACACGCGCGGGATTGCTTTCATCGCCATTGCGGTCGCGCTTCGGCATCGTGCTGCGGCTGGAATTTTATACCCACGAAGACTTGCGCATCATCGTCGAACGCTCGGCGGAGATTCTGGGGGTCGAGGTCGACCATGCCGGGGCGCTCGAAATTGCCAGCCGCTCCCGCGGGACCCCGCGCATTGCCAATCGCCTGTTGCGCCGGGTGCGCGACTACGCCCAGGTGCGGGGGGCGGGAAAGATAGATCTGCCCACCGCACAGGCCGCGCTGCAGATGCTCGAAGTCGATCGCCACGGTTTCGATGAAGTAGATCGCAAGCTGCTGCTGACCATCATCTAGAAATATCAGGGAGGCCCGGTGGGCGTGAACACGCTGGCCGCGGCCCTGGCCGAGGAGCAGGACGCGATTGAAGAAATCTACGAACCGTTCCTGATCCAGATCGGTTTCCTGAATCGCACGCCCCGCGGCCGGGTGGCGACGCAACTGGCATACGAGCATTTCGGCATCACACCCAGTCGCAAACAGAGTTCGCTATTCTAGTGGCCGCTCATCGGCCTTCGGTCGTGATGAAGATCTTGTGCTGACGGCCGACCGATTGACGACTGATTTCCTATGATCGCTCATCTGCGCGGAACGCTGCTGGCCAAGCATCCCAACCAGGCGATTGTTGAGGCTGGCGGCGTCGGATATGACGTCACCATCAGCGTTCCGACGTTTTCCGATCTGCCCGGAATGGGCGGCGAGGTGGCGCTGCACATCCACACTCACGTGCGGGAAGACGTCATTGCGCTCTACGGATTTCTGCGTTCCGCCGAGAAGGCTCTGTTCGAAAAGCTGATTACCGTGAGCGGCATTGGGCCCAAGCTCGCGATCACCATCCTGAGCGGCATGGCGGCTGACGAGATGGTCAATGCGATCCGGGGCAACGACATCGCGCGGCTCACCCGAATCCCAGGCATCGGGAAAAAAACCGCAGAGCGCATGGTGCTCGAGTTACGCGACAAACTGCCGGTCGAAAAGCACGGAGAAATGGCGGCGGCGCCCGCCCTGAATGCGGCCGAGGAAGACGTGCTTTCCGCCCTGATGAATCTCGGTTACCAGCGCCCGGCGGCGGAGAAGGCCCTGGCCGCCGTCGCCAGGAATGGCCGAACCGGGCCGTTCGATGCCTTGTTTAGAGAAGTTCTGGCTGTGCTCTCGAAATGACATCTTCGGAGGATTCCTCGCCAACTCTTCGCCCCAACTCGAGAGGTCAGCCTGAGGGATTCACCCGGCCTCGCGAAAAGATCGTCTTACGGGGACCGTGGCCACTACAGTCGTCCCTTCACCCTCCGGGGTAATATCGAAGGTGCCGCCAAACTGCCGTATCCGTTCCTGCATCCCCATGATCCCCACGCCGGGCATGAACTGGCTGTCCGGCGCGCCTGTATCGGGCCTTCCCTTGCCGGCATCGACGATCTCCAGCCGTATCTTCTCCTCATCCGTGGTTAATCGAATCGTGGCTGTGGTGCTGCCCGAATGGCGGTGAATGTTGGTGAGAGATTCCTGCACCACCCGGAAAATGGCGATCTCCAGATCGCTGGGCAATCGAGGAAACTCAGGACCGATTTCCAGTTCCACCTGGATGCCGCTGCGCTGTGCAAAGCCTTCCGCATACCATCGCAGTGCAGACTGGATGCCATTTTCGTCCAGAAGCGGCGGGTGCAGCAGGTATGACATGGTCCGAAGCTGGCGAGTGATTTCGTCGGTCATGCCCGCGTTCTCGGCCACGAGTGTTTCGATCTTTTGATTTCGTCCGTTCGATTCTGCGCTTATAAAGCCCAGGTTAATTTTCATCGCCGCCAGTATCTGACCGGTACTGTCATGTAACTCCCGGGCCAGCCGTCTTCGTTCATCATCCTGCGACCTCAGCAATCGACCGGTCAGTTCGCGGACCTCTTCATTCTTGTGAGCCAATTCCGCGGTGCGTTCTCGCACTCTCTTTTCCAGTTCGTTGTGGGCATCCCTTAACTCCTGCCTGGCTTTTTCCGCCTCCGATGCATGCAAGCGAGCTTCCCGCTCCGCCTGCTTCATTCGAAGTAAGGCGTTAACGGTTGCCAGCAATTCGGCTCCCGTGATCGGTTCCGCTAGAAATGCATCTGCGCCGCCTTCCAGTCCGCGTACTCTGTGCTTGGGCTCGATGAACGTGGCGGAGATATGCAGTATGGGGATGTGCGCCGTCTGGGGATTGGCCCGGAGGAGGCGGCAGACTTCAAAGCCATCGACATCGGGCAGGTTCAAGTCGAGAGTTATAAGATCGGGAGACTGAGTGGCCAGACGCAGGGCTTCAGCGCCACTACGCGCTTCGATTACTGTGTAGCCCTCACCCCGCAGGGTTCGGGTCAGCGAATAGCGCAGAGCATCGTTGTCATCAACCGTTAGAATTGTCGGCATTTGGGGCATACGTACCTCTCTTGAATCTTCTCCCGCCGCTTACCCTCACCCTACATTCATCTTCGGAAGGCTAGACCGCAAGCTCGCTCGAAGTCCTCTGAGTAAAAGGCAAACCAGCCCTGGTCAAGGCTTCGCCGATTCGCATAGCGGTCAACTCTCGCGACCCGGACTCCTTCGGGACAATATCGGCCGCGGCGTGAAGTAGTTCTCTTTCCCGGCTGTCCAGGAGCTGGGAGGTATGCACTACGACTGGAATTTCCCGGGTTTCCGGATCGGACTTCAGCACATCAAGAACCTCAAAGCCGCTTAAATCCGGCATCGCCAGATCTAAAATAATGAGCTTGGGTTTGGCCTCGCGCGCCAAACGCAGTCCCTCTTTTCCGCACTCGGCCTCGAGCAGCCGATACCCACTGTGGGACAGCACGCCCTTCAGCAAATAGCGTGACACTTCGTCATCGTCGACTATCAGTATCGGTTCACCGCGGTGCTTCTGAGTCTCCTGCAGTTGATCCAGGAGCCACGTACGGTCGATGGGCTTGGAGTGGAAAGCGGTCGCTCCAAGGGCAAGCGCCTTTTGCTGGTTTTCCACGACCGTGACCACGAATACCGGTATGTCCTTCGTAGACGCTTGCTGCTTTAGCTCCTGCAACAGGTTCCAGGAATGTTCTCCCTGCAACAGCACATCCAGCACGATCGCCACCGGCCTGAATTCCTGCAATGCACGACGCGCCTCTTTCAGGTCCGGGGCGGGGACAACCTGGAACTCGGAGGCCTTCAGGTATTTTTCATAGATGAAGAGGGCCTCGCGATTATCTTCAACAATCAGCACCGGCAGTTTCGAACCATCCAATTCCCGTTTTACATCTGGAACATACACGGCTTCCGTCGCACCAGCGAAACGTAGAGGAACCACGGCAAAAAATGTGGAGCCAATCCCCAACTGGCTCTTCAGGTAGACATTGCCCCCCAAAAGCTGCGCCAGTTTGCGGGAGAGGGGAAGCCCCAAGCCGGTTCCTTTGGCGACCTTTTGCAGCTTGCCTTCAACCTGAGTCCATTCTTCAAAAATGCGCTCCTGATTTTCCGGCTCGATGCCAATGCCGCTATCGGCCACCGAGAACACGATGGTGTCGTCGTGTCCCAGGCGCACCGACACCCTCACTTCCCCACGCTCGGTGAACTTCAATGCGTTGGAAATGAAATTTCTCAGGATCTGCGATACTTTGGCTTCGTCCGTAAACAACTCCGGAATATCGGACGGCTCATCGAACACCAGGGACACGGAAGAGTTCTGGGACAATAATGGACGAAGCATGCCCCGTAAAGCCGCAAATAACGTTTCTATCGTGAATGTGGTCGGTCGGATCGTGACTTTGCCGGCCTCGACCTTGGCCAGGTCAAGAAGGTCGTTCACCAAATCCGTAAGGTCCTGGGCGGACCGCCGAATGAAGTTAACCTGCTTTTCCTGTTCCGCGCTGAGATCGCCGTCCATCCGGTCCAGGAGAATTTGGCTGAGCGCCAGGACGGAATTCAGCGGGGTCCGAAATTCGTGACTCATGTTGGAAAGAAAATGGCTTTTCAACTCGGAAGCCCGCTGCAGGAAATCGGCCTTGTCGTTCAATTCCGCGTACAGCGCCACCACTCCCCGATTGGTCTCGTCGAGTTCCTTGTTGAGCTGTGCCAATTCGACCTGCCGCGATCGCAGTTCCTCCAGGGTGCGCATTAATTCTTTATTCTGCTGTTCCAGCTCTTCGTAGGGATTCTCCGAAGGCTTGCGTTCAATCGTGGTCAGCAGAGCGTTCAGTTCCGCATCCGTCAAACGGGTAAACTTGATGGGGACGGTCTTGCCCAGCGTTATCACCGTGCCTTTACCGGCATCGGTCTGGACCTGGAAATAGTCCATCAATCGTTTGGCGCCGATCATCCCGAGACCCATGCCGGTCTTGGACACATATTTGCCGTCGAGTATTTCACCGACATTGGAAATGCCGTGCCCTTTGTCACGAATCGCGATCAGAAACATCCTGCGGGCGTCGTTGTCCAGCTGAAACTCGACTGACCCGCCTCCTCCATATTCATAAGCATTTCGCGCGATCTCCGACACTGCGGTCGCGATACGGGTCTGTTCCTGGACGTCGAACTTGAGAGCCGCAGAGATGTAACGGGCGCGCTGCCGCGCGAGCACTACATCGTGCTCGTAGCGGATCTCCATGGTCAGGAGTTTCAATTTCATGAAGCGTTCGCCCCCCGCCGATTCCTGGCAACGAGTACCGTGACATCATCCCGTTCCCGCGAAAAATCACGACACAAGAGACCCGCGATCAGCGCGGGATGCTTGTTCCATATCCCCGGGTAGGCCTTAAGGTCCCAACGCGTGTTCAGTCCGTCGGAGTGCATGATCAAAAAACTGTCGACGTTCCAGGGATAAGTGAACTCCTGTATCTTGTGCAGTTGGTGCCCGACGGTGCCATTGTGCGATGCCATTCCACGGCTTCCATCGGGGCTGAGGGTCGACGCCCCTATGTTTCCAACTCCGGCAAATGAGATAAGTCCCCGTTCCAGGTGTAACGCAGCCACCGCCATGGCGGCGCCGCGAGTTTTTTTCAGCGCATCATGAGAATCTTGCAGGATGGGAGTTGGCGAGTCGCTGCGCGATTCGCCAAAAACACGTTCGGCCTCTCGTGCCGCTTCCGCCGCCAAAATGCCGTGGCCCAGACCATCCACCACCATAAGTACGATGGACTCGGCCGTTTCTCTCTTACCCCAGCCGTCGCCGCAACTTTCTTCGCCCTTCACAGGCATGGATATGACACCGACTTCGACAGGCTGATGATTGACTGGCACCTTCCTGGCGACCCAGATTTCCGCAAGCACAGCCGTTCCTTTTCCCGGCAGGGAATAAATATCAAAAGTATCGGAGAGGCGCTTGATCGCTCCCAGACCGTTGCCTGCGGTTCCTGCGGTAGAGTGGCCGTCGGCCAGTGCTCTGCTGATATCATTGATACCCGGGCCTTTGTCGAGCCCCAGAACACGCACGCCGCAGGTGCCATTGCCCCCGATGGCTTCGACCAGCAGCATTCCGCTGCCGGCATGTTTCACCAGATTCGTCGCGATTTCGGTGGCCACGATTGCGAGCGCGCCGCGTTCACGCTCACCCAGATTCAGTTGCTCCGCGCAAAGCGCGGCGTGACGACGACTCTCCCCCACGTGGCTTATCTCGGTCACCCGGATAATCATCATATCCTCTGGGCTATTTCCAACGCGTTACGGTTACCGTCGTGCCCCGGCCGACCTGCGATTCAATTTCGAATTCGTTCACTAAGCGCTTGGTGCCACTCAAGCCAAGCCCTAGTCCGGATCCAGTCGTAAAACCGTCGCGCAGGGCCAGTTCGATGTCGGGAATGCCGGGACCGTCGTCATGGAATACTAGGCGAACCCCGAGGCGGGGTCCGTTGAGCCTTTCGACCTGCATGGAACCACCCCCACCATAGATGAGGGTGTTCCGAGCCAGTTCACTTGCGGCCGTAACCAGCTTGGTCTGGTCCACCAGGGAAAAACCGATCTGAGATGTAACCTCGCGTACCCGTTGTCTCGCGATCACGATGTCTGGCTCTGAGATGACAGGTACCGTCTCGCTAGAAACCACTGCCATGGTTGATTTCCTTATGGCCGTTTAACGATCCCCGCAGGAGTGCCATGCCGGCGTCTACGTTGAGAGCGGTACGGACGCCCGGCAAGGACATACCGAGCTCGACGAGTGTGATCGCGACTGCGGGCTGCATTCCCACCACCACCGTGCGGGCATCGAGCACGCGCGACATAGCCGCTATATTGCCCAACATTCGACCGATAAAGGAATCCACAATCTCCAGAGTGGAAATGTCGATGAGCACTCCGTGCGCATTGGTCTCACTGATGCGTTTGGTCAGATCATCCTGAAGAGTCATTGCCAGCCGGTCGTGCATGTCAACCTGGATGGTGACCAGGAGGAATTCGCCCATGCGCAGAATCGGAATCTTTTCCATCCACGCCCCCTAGTTTTCTTCTTTGGCTTGTTTCTTTTCAATCCGAATCAAGGTCAAACCGGCCTTCTTCATGGCTACGGCGAAAGCATCCGAGAGCGTCGCCTTGGTTGTGACATCGAGAAGATTGATACCCAGATGAACGATAGTTTGCGCGATCTGCGGACGGACTCCGCTGATGATGCAATCGGCTCCCATTAGGCGGGCCGCAGTCACCGTCTTCAGAAGGTGTTGCGCCACTACGGTGTCCACGGTGGGAACCCCGGTGATGTCGATGATCGCCACCTGGGAATTTGTCCGAACGATGGCCTCCAGAAGCGACTCCATGACCACCTGGGTGCGGGCGCTGTCGAGGGTGCCGATGAGGGGCAGGGCGAGAATCCCGTCCCACAGCTTCACCACCGGAGTGGAAAGCTCCATCATCTCTTCCTGTTGCCGGCGGATGGTCTCTTCCCGGGCCTTGAGATATGCGTCCGTCGTGTAAAGACCAAGGCCATCCAGCAATTCCGTGGCATTCCACATTTCCTCTGCCATCGCGCCGGGATCTTTGGTCCGTTCCTCGCGGATCGCGGTGAACAAGGGACGCTTGACCGAAAAGACGAAGGTAGCTGTGTCCCGGGCAGAGAAGCCCTGGATCGCGCGGCTGCTCGAAATCTGCTCCAGCATTTGCCGCAGCGGTTCGAAGGCTCCCGACTGTACATTGTTGTCGCCTGAGGCGGTCGCTTCGACGAGCAGGTCAACGAATCGGCTGCACTGCAACTTGAGTTCCGACTCCTTTATGAGGTCGGAACGGCGGGTTGCTCCGCTCATCTCCCGCATCCACTCGCTGAGAATCTCATCTCTGTGTTGAACGATAATCGAAGCCAGACCACCCGTCTTTTGGTTAAGCGTTGTCGCCATTCAAGGGCTCCTGTGTGCTTTGATGAGGACCGCGGTGGGCACTCGGTTCAATCTGTCCCGCCCGTCGCATAACAGTCCAATGCCTCTCGCTAACCTGCACACTATTCACACGAAGACAGAGAAAAATCAGGGTGGCGGGAGACGGTGGCCGAGTACTCGATCCAGGCTGAGAGTCTAAGTTAGGGGTCAATCGCCGTATATACAGTGTTTACTGTAGAGGCAACGGGTTTTCCCGCGTGCTTGCTACTTCCCGATGCAGAATTTGCTGAAAATCAGGTTGAGGATGTCGTCATTGGTGGTGGCGCCGGTAATCTCATCCAGCGGACGCAGGGCGCTATACAGATCGAGCAGCACCATCTCGTGCGGGACCTTGCCCCGGACCGCGGCTACCGCAGCATCAAGCCCGGCCAGGGAGTCGCGGGCCAGGCCCTGATGACGCGTGCTGGTGAGAAAGCCGGTTTCAGCCTTGCCCTCTCCTTCTACCCGGCGCAGAATCTCGGTCCTCAGCTCAGGAATGCCTTCTGCGGTGAGCGCGGACACGCGAACCCGGTGCAACCGGGAACGGGGAACCAGGAACTTCGAACTGCTTCTGTCCGATTTGTTTTCCACGAGCACTGCCGCCCGTTGAGCCACAAGTTCAAGCAACTGGATATCTTCCGGCCCGGCAGGTTCGGAGGAATCCAGCACCACCAGCACCAGATCGGCGTCGGCAAGGGCTTCCATGGACTTGCGAATTCCAATGCCTTCAGCCTCATCCAGCGCGCGTCGAATGCCGGCGGTATCCACCAGCTTCACCGGAATACCGCCCAGCGCAACCGTCTCCGTGACCAAGTCGCGAGTGGTTCCAGGCGTGGCTGTGACGATGGCGCGATCACTTTCCACCAGGCGATTAAAGAGGCTCGATTTGCCCACGTTGGGCCGGCCCACGATAGCGAGCGTCAATCCCTCATGCACCAGCTTGCCGTAGGCGAATGATGCCATCAACTCTTCCAGAGGCGCTCGAATCTCCGAGACCTGCTCCAGAATCTTTTCAGCCGGCAGAACCGAAATGTCGTCCTCGGCGAAGTCGATTCCGGCTTCGAGCAACGCGATCAGCTCCACCAGCTTCTGTTTGATGGGTTGAAGCCGGCGGGAGAGAGCTCCTTCAAGCTGCTGGGCTGCGACCTTGGCCTGATAAAGAGTCTGCGACTCGATCAGATCGCGCACCGCTTCGGCCTGGGTAAGATCGATTCGCCCGTTGAGAAAAGCGCGCATGGTGAACTCGCCGGGCTCGGCCAGGCGGGCGCCGGCGGCCAGCGCCATCTCGACCATGTGACGCAGGACCACGGGCGAGCCGTGGGCGGAGATTTCGATCACATCGTCAGTGGTGTAGGAGCGGGGCGCGGCAAAGTAAGTGACGACGACTTCGTCGATGCGTTCACTCTGAATGTGGGTGTGGGAAGCGGGGGTCTTCGCCCGCTCGACGGCCGAAAACGGCTCGGACTTTGAAGGTTCATTTACGGATAAACTCGGGCGGGCAGGGAGGACCGCTCCACCGGGCCCCGGATCGATCAGCTCACCGAATGCGGCTTGCCCGTGCACCAGATCATGCTTGAGTCGAAGCATCGGCAACGCGATCGCCCGGGCCCCAGGGCCGGCGATACGCACGACACCAATGCCGCCGCGACCGGGGGGAGTGGCGATGGCGACGATGGTGTCGTCAAGATTCACAGGGCGATTGTAGGTGCGGCAGCCTTTTCGTGGAAGACATGCCGGGCGGTGGGTTGCCCGTGCCATCAGCCTGCCGGAATCCGTCCGCCGCGGGCGTGGGCGCCCGCGGCACTTATGCCGATGCTTTTCTGAGAATCAGGCGATCAGGGAAGGGTTCGGCGCGGGGGCTTGCTCGCCGCAGACTTGTAATCCTCCGGATACACCACCACATATCTTCGCATGCCTTCGCCTTCGCTCTGGGTTTTCAGATCAGTCTGGTCGCGCAACGCCAGGTGGACGATGCGGCGTTCGCGTGATGACATGGGCGCAAACTCGTAGGGCATTTTCGTCTTGCGTACCCTGTCCGCCGCCACGCCCGCGGCCAGGCGCAACTCTTCCAGGCGCATGCCGCGATGGTTCATGCAGTCGAAGCAGATTTTCTCGTGTTCGTTGCCGGGCAGGCGGAGCATCTCCAGCGCCAGGAATTCAATCGAACGCAACAGCTCGCCGCCGCGTTCGAGCAGCAGTGGCGAATCCGGGCCGACAAATTCCACCAGAATTTCCGGGCGCTCCCAGTCGCGCTGCTCAGCCAGCGGCGGATCGACGGTGATACGGTATTTAAGGCGCAAGCCGCCATTGGCAACGATCCCCTTCAGCAGATCGTTGATCTTGTTGGCGGCGGCGATTTTATCGGGAATGGACATAAAGAAGCTCTCAGCTTTCAGCCATCAGCTCTCAGCTTGTTCGTGCAGACTTCCGCTTTTCGCGAAATCTCAAAATATTCACAACTCTTGCCCCGGAAACGAGGTCGAGGATTTTAAGCTGACAGCTGACAGCTGATAGCTGACGGCTTGAAGCTTATTTCTCTTTCTTCCTCGCCCGCTTCAGCGCAATCTCACGCATCTCGCGGCCCAGGCTGGTGCGATTCATTACCGCCTGTTGTGCAATGGCGATCAGGTTGCCTTCCGACCAATACAGACACAATCCCGCGGCCAGGTTCCAGCTGATGACGCCCAGCATCAATGGCATCATGAAGGTCATCATCTTCTGCTGGGACGCATCCATGCCCGGCTGTGGCGTCATGCGCTGGGTGAGCAGCATGGTGATAATAATGCCGATCGGCAACAGATGCCACGGGTCCGGCGACGATAGATCGTGGATCCACAGCCAGTGTGCCTGTCGCAAGTCCAGGGCCGCGCCCAGCATGCTGTAATACGCGAACAGGAACGGCATCTGGATCACCATGGGCAGGCAACCGCCCACCGGATTCACGCCCTCCGCCTTGTATAGCGCCGAGACTTCCTGATTCATCTCCTGCTTGCGCGGATCGCGCATGCTGTACTTCTTATACTTTTCCTGAATGGCCTTGATCTGCGGCGCCACTTTCTGCATCTTGAGCGCCGACTTCATGCTGGAAACACGCAACGGCAGCAGGGCCACGTTGATGATCAGGGTCTGCAGAACAATCGCCCAGCCCCAGTTATGCACCCAGCCGTAAGTCCATTTGAGCCAGAGGAACAGCGGGCGGGCGATGATGCCGAAGAAACCAAAATTAATCAGGGCGCGCAAATCCGGCGGCGCGCCCGTCAAGGTCGGCACCGCCACAGATTCCAGAACGCCCAGCGACTTGGGCCCTACGTACAGGCGTTCGACACTGGGCCCCTGCAGATCGCCGACTCCAACCCCCAGAACATCTTCCTTGATCGTCTCCTGCGGCTTGGGATTCTTCGCATCCTTGGGCACCTCGATCTGATGCCGCAACGTGACCATGGCCGCGTTCTGAATATTGTCCGGCAAGAAGACCGCTGCGAAATATTGGTCAACCACACCCGCCCAGTTGAACGGACCCTGCAAAGTGGCTCCGCCACTGACTTTCTTGATGTCCAGACGCTCGGTCTTGTCGTTGAGCTGGTGCTCGATGCGGCTGCCGGCATAGGACGACGGACTCGACTGGTCGCCGAAGCCAGCCGGCCACATAGGGAAGGCAGTGACCTGGCTGCCTTTGGAGACGACTGATATCTCCAGGTGAACTATATAGGTGTGATCGAAGCTGAACGTCTTGCGGACTGCAACGTCCTGATCGGCGTATTCGAATGTGATCTTGGCGGGAGCAGCGAGCGTGTCTCCTGCTTTTCCCCCTGGGGCAGGGTGATCCGTCGATAGAACATAAAGCGCTGAGTTGATCTTGTTGCGCTGCGCTTCGTCGTACGTCCAGAGCGACAGCGGGTATCCGAACTGCGCCGCTGCTTTACTGACCAGTTCGAGCGGCTTGCCCTGTTCGTCATAGTACGTCTTGAGGATCCAGGATTTCACCAGGCCGCCGCGATTGTCGAGGGTGACCCGATACAGATTGTTTTCGATGACAGTTTCAGCCTCTGCCGACGCCTGCCGGGTGGCACCCGTGGCTGGAATCGCCTCCTGGGGCGCTGGGGGCGAAGCTACGACCGCCGGCGTTGCCGGTTGCACAGCCGTCGGTTTTTCGGGCGCCGGAGCCGCCGTCTGCGGCAAATATTTCTTCAATAAAGGTTGAAACAGAATGATGACCAGAAAGGTGAGCGCGAACACCAGCAGCAGCCGGCGCTCCATGCCGGGATCTTGTTGAGGATTGTTAAAGTCAGGCAAATTCGCTACTCGGTAACCGCGCAACTGGCGGACGGCGTTGCGCTCGGCGTTACGCCGCAGTCTTCAATTTTCACCACCGGATCGTAACCGCCCCGGACAAACGGATGGCAGCGGAGCACGCGCCACATCGCCATCAGTCCGCCGCGCAACACGCCATAGCGGTCCAGTGCTTCCATGGCATAGTCCGAGCAGGTGGGCACATAGCGGCAAGCTGGCGGCAGCAGTGGCGAGAGCGCCCACTTGTAGCCACGCAGCAGGTCGATCATGAAGTTTCTGGCTTTCTGATTCATGGCTTTCCCGCTGACTTCTCGATTACTGCGAACGCCCGGCGAATCTCGCTCTGCACATCGACAAACGCCGTCGTCAGCAGCGACTTTTTGGGATTGATCACCACATCCATGGCGGCTGGAATCATGCCGTGCAGTCGAACTGCTTCCCGCAGACGCCGCTTCATGCGATTGCGCACCACTGCGCCGCCCAGGGCCTTGCCCACGGTGAATCCTACGCGTCCGCCTTCAACTGCATCTTCATTATTCTTCCCGCGCGCATTCTTCCCGCGTGGCAGGTAAAACACAGTCATATGGGCGGCAAAGTGCCGGCGCCCCTGCTTGTAAACCCGCTCGAAATCCGCGTGCCGGAGCAAACGCACGCCGCGGGGAAAGCTGTTGCGCCGGCCGGGTCCGGAAAGATCGCCGCTGCCATCGGCTGCGAGTGAGTTCACAACACGCCTCAACCCGGATCTTCGAATCCCAGACTGCGAATCTTCCGCAAATTCCGGCAAGGAGGAAACACTACTCACGGAAGCCGGGCTTCACCGACACCCGCTTGCGGCCCTTGGCGCGCCGCCGCGAAATTACCGCGCGGCCGGCCTTGGTTTTCATCCGGGTAAGAAATCCGTGCGTCTTCGAACGGTGACGACGGTTGGGCTGGAATGTGCGCTTGGGCATGAAAAATCGCTGCTCCTGATCGACTGGGTCTCTTTGAAAGCGAATGAGAAGTATAAATGAGTGCGCGCAGGCGGGCAAACCGTCTGACCGGGACTTGGCGCGTGCCGTCACCATTGCCGGAAGCAACTGCGGCTCTGCTAAACGCCTGATGCTTCGCAAGCTCAGCATGACGCCTCTAATAATTAAGAGGGGCTGCAATTAAAACTGTAGGCTGTCATCCTGAGCGCAGCGTCTCCGCTCGCCCGCGAGCGGAGACGCGGGGTCGAAGGACCCCTGGCACCAGCACCATCGCTGGCTCTTGCTGTTCCGCGATGCAAAGGTCCTGACGAAATGCCGGCGCCGTTCTCAACCACAGGAATCCTTCGACCGCGCCGCTGCTGCGCGCTGGATGACAAGCACATTTCTGCACCACTCGCGCGGCAGTTATAACCTGAACACTTGACAGGAGGTTTGGTTAGGGTTCTGAATCGTGGCAACGAAAAAAGTCAGCGCACAAGATTCCCGCAGACGGAAAAATTTTGTGCTAGTATGCCGCACTGATCAAGCTTACAGAAATTTTCTTGACCCAGTGCAAACGGCCTCTAAAGCAGGGCTGTTCGCCAGCTGGAAAATGAAAGCATTTTACAGGGATTCTGATACGGGTGCCGCTCTGGCCACGGCCCCACGAAAATTTATTTATGTCTGTTCCAAGCCCAAGCCTCTCGCCCAATCCGTGGCTGCGCGTTCTGGATGCGCTGGAAAAAAAGATCAACCGGCATTCCTATGACACCTGGCTGAAGCCCACTAAGTACAGCCATTCCAGCGGTCCCGTCCTTTTCGTGCGCGTGCCCACGGCGGAGTTCCGCCACGTGGGCGACAAGTACGCGGACCTGATCCAGGAAGCGCTGGACAATCTGGGCCTCGAATTTCAGGAAGTGAAGTTCGTCACGCCGGAGGATGATCCCGCGTCCACGCCCGTGCGCCACGATGGCGGACTCTCCGCCCACCTGGCCCCCACTCCGCACGCCGCCCAGTCGCGCTTCGATTGGGACGGCGCGGCCCAACTGAATCCGCGCTACACGTTTGACGCCTTCGTGATCGGCAGCGGCAATCAGTTCGCGCACGCTGCCTGCCAGGCGGTATCGGAGCGTCCTTCAAAAGCTTATAACCCGCTCTTCCTCTACGGTGGCGTCGGCATGGGTAAGACCCACCTGATGCAGGCCATCGGCCATGAGATCAAGCGCCGCCAGCCTCAGGCTGCCATCTGCTACGTCTCCAGCGAGAAGTTCACCAACGAGATGATCAACTCGCTGCGCTACGACAAGATGATCAGCTTCCGCGACAAGTTCCGGGGAGTCGACGTGCTGCTGGTGGACGATATCCAGTTCCTGGCCCAGAAAGAGCGCACTCAGGAAGAGTTCTTCCACACCTTCAACGCCCTGCATGAGTCCATGAAGCAGATCGTGATCGCCAGCGACCGGCCACCCAAAGAGCTGGCGGAATTCGAAGACCGGCTGCGCAGCCGCTTCGAATGGGGACTGATCGCCGACATCCAGCCTCCCGACCTCGAAACCAAGGTTGCGATTCTGCAAAAGAAGGCGGAGCAGGAAAAAGTCATTCTGCCCACCGACGTGGCGCTCTACATCGCTTCCAACATCCGCTCCAACGTGCGCGAACTGGAAGGCGCGCTCATCCGGCTGGTGGCGCACTCGTCGCTGATTGGCGCCGAGATCACTCTGCCCTACACCCAGCAGGTGCTCAAGAATTTCATCGACTCCCAGGCCCGCAAGGTCACGATCGAGTCCATCCAGAAAGCCGTGGCGGAGCAGTTTGGGTTGCGGCTCGTTGAGATCAAGGCCAAGAACAACTCACGCGCCATTGTCTATCCCCGGCAGATCGCCATGTATCTGGCCAAGCATCTCACCGAGGCCTCGCTGCCCGAGATCGGACGCCAGTTCGGCGGCAAGCATCACACCACCGTGCTGCACTCGGTCGACAAGATCGATGTCACCCGGAAGACGGACAAGGATTTGAACAGGCTGATCAATAAAATGACCGAGCAGTTGGGCGGATGAATCGCGGCTTGCGATCGCATTTCCACTCAGCAGCAGAGTCTTCCTTGAGCGGCATTGTGAATCGGGTGTGGAAGGTGTGCAAGAGCCGGTGGGAATCGTAAGGCACGACCAAACGATACCTTCATCTCCGCCGCCTGGCGGTCTAGTTTTGGACATGCAGGATGGAGCCAAGAAGCCGGTGGGCAGCGTGTTGTGCCGCGATTTCCACTTTTCCGGGCCCTCTACTGTTACTACTGGTTTTATAGCTTTTTATTTTGATATAAGTGAAGTACTCAAAGTAGCGCCGCCCGACGGGAGATTTGGGTTATGCCGGTAGAAGCTTTGGCCTCAGCCACGGGGACCGCCACCATGGAGATCACGGTCAGCAAATTTGAGCTCTTGAGAGAACTGACTGCGACCCAAGGCGTGGTGGAGCGCAAGACCACAATTCCCATCCTCTCCAACTATTTATTCGAAGCCTCGAGCGACAAGCTGTCGCTGACCGCCACTGACCTCGACCTGAGCCTGCGTACCGTGTGCAACGCCAAGGTGAAAAAAGAAGGCTCCTGTACCATTCCCGCGCGCAAACTGCACGACTACGTAAAGCTGCTGCCGGACGCCGATATCACCATCAAGTTGCTGGAGAATCACTGGATCAGCATCCGCTGCGGACGGTCCAACACAAAGATGGTGGGAATGGCGCGCTCGAATTTCCCCACTCTGCCGGTGTTTCCTACTGCCGGCGTGGTCAAGATTCCGGCCCAGGTGCTGCGCTCGATGATCGCCAAGACCGGCTTTGCCATCGCCAGCGAGGAATCGCGCTACACCCTGAACGGCGCCCTGATGGTGCTGAAGCCTGAATCCATCACCATGGTAGCCACCGACGGCCACCGGTTGGCCCACATTGAACGCAGCGGAGAAAAGTTCGAAGGGGTTTCAGGAGAGCTGAAGACCCTCATCCCCAAGAAAGCCATGGACGAACTCAAGTCCTTGCTCGATTCCACCGACGCGGAGACCATCGACTTCGCCAAGGACGAATCCACTTTGTACTTCCGCATCGGCCAGCGGCTGCTGACCTCACGCCAGTTGACGGGTCAATTCCCCAACTACGAAGCGGTTCTGCCCAAGGACAACACCAAGAGCGTCACTCTGCCGGGCAACGATCTGAGCGCGGCCATTTCCCGCGTGGCCCAGTTCGCCGACGAGCGTTCCCGCGCCGTCCGCCTGCGCCTGGAAAAAGGCGAGGTCAAGCTGTCCGCTTCTTCGACCGAAACCGGCGAATCCGAAGACTCGCTTGAAACCAGCTACCAGGGCGACTCCCTCACGGTCGGCTTCAATGCCCAATACATTCTGGATTTCCTCAAGGCAGTCGGCGCCGGCGACGTCAAGCTCGAGTTCAAAGACCCCCAGTCCGCCGGCCAACTCCGCCCCGCCGACAGCGAAGACTACAAGTACCGCTACATCGTCATGCCCATGCGGATCTGAGGGGTAGTGTCCGACCACACTTGACCGACCCTGCATCGACACCGTAAATTGGCCGCCTCTCGTTTTGGAGGTTCCATCCCATGCTTAGCGGCTTCAAGCAGTTCATTCTTCGTGGCAATGTGGTTGACCTGGCAGTCGGCGTGGTCATCGGCGCGGCTTTCGGTTCCGTGGTGACGGCGTTTACCAAGGACCTGCTTACCCCCCTGATCGCGGCGATCGTTGGCAAGCCCGACTTCTCGTCCATCAGCTTCACCATCAACGGCACGCCCTTTCCGGTGGGCGATTTCATCAACGCGCTGGTATCGTTTTTGCTGGTCGCCTCGGCAGTGTATTTCTTCGTGGTGACTCCGATCAACGCGCTCATCGCGCGCATGCGCAAAGCTCCGGTGCCGGCCGATCCCACCACCAAGAAGTGTCCCGAATGCTTGAGCGAGATTCCCCTCGACGCCCGGCGCTGTGGCTTCTGCACCCAGCCCCTGACGGCCCGCGCCGCCTGATCTAGGGCGCTGGTGTGGCCGCGCTGGTGTGGGCGCGAGCGTCCTCGCTCGTGCTGGGGTGCCAACGCCCTGGAGGATGAGCGCCCTGACGGGAGGTACTCGCCATGTCGGATCGAAGCGAAGTGAAAGCCGACCGTTACGCTTACGGCAAGAACCGCCCGGGAAATGCCAGCGTAGCCTACGTCGCCGAAACCCAGCTGCGCGACATCCAGAAAACTCTGCCGCTGCGCGTGCTCTCCAACGACGACTGGAGACACTGGATCACGCGCGGCTATGTCGTGGTCAGGCAGGCCGTCCCGGCGGAAAATGTGAAGCGGCTGGTGAATCTCCTGTGGGAATTTCAGGAGATGAATCCGTCCGATCCCTCCACCTGGCACAAGGACCAGCTCCGCGATCATGCCATGAAGGAGCTGAATAACAGCGGCATGGTCGAGATCTACAACCACCAGTATTTGTGGGACAACCGGCAGTATCCGCGAATCTATGACGCGTTTGTCGATATATGGGACAACGAAAAGCTCTGGGTCACCATTGACCGCGCCAATCTGAATCCGCCCAATCGCAGCCAGCGCCCCTTCGCAGGCTTCATTCACTGGGACGCGGACACCACGCTTGATCCTCTGCCGGTGAACGTTCAGGGCGTGCTCTCACTGGTCGATCACGAGCCGGAGATGGGTGGATTCCAGGGCGTGCCGGAACTCTTTCGCACGCTCGAGGAGTGGAGAAAGATCCAGCCCGCCGATCGCGATCCCTGGAAACCCGACACCACCGGCTTCGAAATCGTTCCGGTCATGCCCAGGGCAGGCGATCTGCTGATCTTCAACAGCCTGCTGGCGCACGGCATCCGGCCGAATGTTTCGAAAGACCAGGTCCGCATCGCGCAATACATTTCGATGACGCCGGCGGACGAATCCCGCGATGATTTGCGCGAGATACGTGTCCGCTCCTGGCGCGAGATGGAGCCGCCCCAAGGCTTTGCCTTCCCGGGTGACCCACGGGAGTGGGAGAAGAAAAACTGTTCGCCCGCCCGCCTGACTGCGCTGGGCGAAAAGCTGCTGGGTATAAAGCGATGGAGCGATTGACCAGACCCAATCCTGTGTGGGTCGGACGCTCCTTTCGACTTCGCTCAGGGCAGGCTCTGTCCGATGCTTTTGATTTTTTTCCCTATCTCAACCGCCAAATCCGAAGGCGTCGGACAAGAGTGTCCGACCCACACAGGCCGGTGGCCGCATGGCGTAACATCAGTAATCATGGCTCGATTCCTGCCTGGCGTTCTTCTGGTCGCGCTCGCGGCCGTCGTGTGGGCGCAGGATAAGCCGGCTCATTCTTCCTCCACACCCCCGAGCCGCTCGAAACCCTCCCTTCCCGATTCCGGGGCCATCAGCCAGGGTGTGTACCGCAACTCAGCTTTCGATTTCACCTACAAGCTTCCGTTCGGCTGGGTCGATCGCACTGGCGACATGCAGGACGACTCCGCTGAGGTTTTTGAGTCCCGGCTGCTGCTGGCCATCTTTGAACGGCCTCCGGAAGCGACCGGCGACACGATTAATTCCGCGGTCGTGATCGCAATGGAACCGCTTCCCGCGGGCATGAAGACCGAGGCCGACTATTTCGAATCGCTGGCCGAGCTGACCACGGCCAAGGGCTTTCAGGCAGCAAACGAAGCCCATGAGCTGTCAGTCGGCGCCATCAAGTTGGTGCGAGGAGACTTTACCAAGCCGCGGGGCACGCTCACCATGCGACAGACATCGCTGGTCCTGGTGCAGAGGAGCAACGCAATTTCCTTTACGTTCATCGGTGGGAGCGAAGACGAAGTGAATGAACTAATTGAGAGACTAAGTTTCGGGACGCGAAAGCGCTGAGCGGTGTGGGTCGGACACTCCTGTCCGACGCTTTTGACTTTGGTTTGCTCTGTTGTTATCCGACGACGAAAGTCCGAGTCAAAGGCGTCGGACAAAGCTTGCCCCTGAGCGAAGTCGAAGGGAGTGCCCGATCCATCCAAACTTTGCTACACCAGGTCTTCCAGCTTCAATGGCATGCTGCCCTTCCATGCCGCCTGAAATCTCTTTTCGACAAAGGCGGCGTCGTAGTCCCGCTTTTGTGCTTTCAGGGACTGATCCAGGCCGAAGAGCGAACGCGGGTTGCGCGGGTGTCGATCCAGGTCTTCACGGAAGATTTTCTCCGCGCCCGCGGCATCGCCATTCATTAACATGACCGCACCCAGCGACTCGCGTACCGGGAAGAACCAGTCTTCTGGTTCATCGTATTTAAGGGTATCCTGCACCGCGACCGCCTGCTGCAACTGCGCCATGGCGGCAGCATTGTCTTTCCTGGCAAGGGCAATTTTCGCGCCCAACACGTCTCGGGCAATCTTCAGGATGTCTTTGGTCTTGTTATTTACGGGCATCGCAAAAATAGCATCTTCCGGTGTGTTCTTCTCCGCGCCGGCTACGACCTGATAGTCGGCCTCAGCTTCATCCGGCTTGCCTTTTCCGGCCAGTGCCATGCCGTGGGCGAAGTGCCAGAACATGCTTTCAACCTGCAGTTCCGGACTTGGCTTTGGCATCTTCAGAATTTCATCCCACTTATGGAAGCGGACGTCCAC
>JBOGLC010000077.1:0-60253 GCA_050746005.1 Terriglobales bacterium | reverse complement strand
TCGCATTATCTGTTCAAGGATTTTGTGAAGATGATGGAGGAGTGGAAAAGCAGTGGCCACTAGCAACTGATCACCGACAACTGGTTCAAATGCCCAGACGCACTGACATCTCGAAAATCCTGATCATTGGCTCCGGCCCCATCATCATTGGCCAGTCGGCGGAGTTTGATTACTCCGGGACGCAGGCTTGCAAGGCGCTCAAGTCTGAGGGATTTGAGGTGGTGCTGGCCAACTCCAATCCGGCCACCATCATGACCGATCCGGAGATCGCCGACCGCACTTATATCGAGCCGCTCACCCGCGAGTATCTGGAAGAAATCATTCGCATCGAGCGCGAGCTCTCGCCGGGCCAGGGATTCGCCATCCTGCCTACCGTGGGCGGGCAGACGGCTCTCAATCTGGCGATTGAACTTTCCGACGGCGGCGTGCTTGAAAAGTACAACGTTCAACTTATCGGGGCCAACGTCGCCGCGATCAAGAAAGCCGAAGACCGTCTTTACTTTAAAGACGCGATGCAGAAGATCGGCCTAGATGTTCCCAAGTCGGCGCTGGTGAACAATCTCAAAGACGGGCTGGAATTCGCCGGCAAGATCGGGTTTCCGGTCATCGTGCGGCCGTCGTTCACCCTGGGCGGCAGCGGCGGGGGCATCGCTTATAACCGCGAGGAGATGCTGGAAGTGCTGGCCCGCGGGCTCGACTTCTCTCCCGTACATGAAGCGCTGATTGAAGAGTCGGTGTTGGGCTGGAAGGAATATGAACTGGAGGTGATGCGGGACCTGAAAGACAACGTCATCATCATCTGTTCGATTGAAAATTTCGATCCCATGGGCGTGCACACCGGCGATTCGATCACCGTCGCCCCGGCGCAGACCCTTACCGACCGTGAGTATCAGGCCATGCGCGATTCTGCCATCGCGGTGATCCGCGAGATTGGCGTGGAAACCGGGGGATCGAATATTCAGTTCGGGGTGCACCCTACGACCGGCCGCATGGTCGTCATCGAGATGAACCCGCGGGTTTCGCGGTCTTCAGCACTGGCCTCGAAGGCGACCGGATTTCCCATCGCCAAGATCGCCGCCAAACTGGCTGTGGGCTACACACTGGATGAAATTCCCAACGACATCACACGCAAGACGCCGGCCTGCTTTGAGCCGACGCTTGACTATGTGGTGGTGAAAATTCCGAAATGGCAGTTCGAGAAGTTTCATGGAGCCGATGAGAACCTGGGTCCGCAGATGAAATCGGTGGGCGAAGTGATGGCTATCGGCCGAACTTTCAAGGAAGCGTTGCTCAAGGGAGTGCGGGCGCTCGACACCGGCAAAAAAATTGGGGCCGAAAAGATCGAGCCCAAGATCCTTACCCAGCGCCTGGTGACGCCGCACCCTGAGCGGCTTTCCTACGTGCGTTATGCCCTGCGCCAGGGTCACACTGTAAAGCAACTGGCCAAGATGACGTCCATCGATCCCTGGTTTCTCTACCAGCTCAAAGAGATTAACGACATGCAACTGGAGCTGGAAAAGCATCCCATGGAATCGATTCCGACCGAGGTCTTGCATCAGGCCAAACGGATGGGCTTCTCGGACGGACGATTGGCAGGAGTGTGGCGGCTTGACGGCAAAGGCGCACAGGAAAAAGTTCGTCATTTGCGCAAGAAGCACGGGATCGCCCCCGTCTACAAGCGCGTGGACACTTGCGCTGCGGAATTTGAAAGCTATACCCCCTACCTCTATTCGACCTACGAACAAGAAGACGAGGCCACGCCCACCGGGAAAAAGAAAGTGATCATCCTGGGTAGCGGGCCCAATCGCATCGGGCAGGGAATCGAGTTCGATTACTGCTGCTGTCACGCGGCGTTTGCGCTGCGCGACGATGGTTACGAGACCATCATGATCAATTGCAATCCGGAAACCGTCTCGACCGACTACGACACCAGCGATCGTTTGTACTTCGAGCCGCTGACCCTCGAAGATGTGTTTGCCATTTGCGAACACGAGGCTTCGGGCGGGGCGCCCGTAGGCGTGATCGTGCAGTTTGGCGGTCAGACTCCGTTGAACCTGGCTCTGCCTCTAAAGGCGGCTGGCGTGAATATCATCGGCACGTCTCCCGAGTCGATTGATTTGGCCGAAGATCGTAAGCGTTTCGGCAAACTGCTCGACGAACTCGAAATCCCGCAGGCCCCGGGCGCGATGGCGGCTTCGGTGGAGGAGGCCATTGCAGGCGCAAATCGGGTTGGATATCCAGTGTTGGTGCGCCCGTCGTATGTGCTCGGCGGACGGGCCATGGTGATCGCCTACGACGAAGAGATGGTCGTGCGTTACATGAAGGAAGCGGTCGAATATTCGCAGGACCGGCCGGTGCTGATCGATCACTTCCTCGAAGATGCCATCGAAGTGGACGTGGATGCGCTCTCGGACGGCGAAGATGTGGTGATCGGCGGCATCATGCAACACATCGAAGAAGCCGGCATCCACTCCGGCGATTCTTCCTGCGTGCTGCCGGCAGTGGACATTCCCGGGCCGCTTTTGGAGCGAATGCGCGAGTACACCTTCAAGCTGGCCCGGGCGTTGAAGGTAATAGGGCTGATGAATATTCAGTTTGCCATTCCGCGGGCCAGTGTTTCAGACGGGTCTTCGACCCACGCTGGCGCGAGCAGCGGTAATGGAGCCAAAGTTTACGTCCTCGAAGTGAATCCGCGAGCTTCCCGTACGGTGCCTTACGTCTCCAAGGCGACCGGCGTGCCCATGGCGAAAATCGCGGCCCGCTTGATGACCGGACGCAAGCTGCGGGAATTTCTTCCGGAGTTTATCGAGCGCCGCGCCGATCTCGATACTGGCCACTGCTATTACGTGAAGTCTCCGGTCTTCCCCTGGAACAAATTTCCCGGCGTGGATACCGTGCTGGGTCCGGAGATGAAGTCTACCGGTGAAGTGATGGGCGTGGCCGACAACTTTGGCGAGGCTTTTGCCAAAGCTCAGACCGCCGCCGGCCAGAAGCTGCCCACGCAGGGCATGGTGTTCATCAGCGTAACCGATCATGACAAGCCGGGCGTGGCTGAGGTGGCGCGCAAGTTCGTGGATATGGGCTTCAAACTGGTTGCTACAGCCGGCACCGCCGACGTGCTGGAAGCGGCCGGGATGTCGGTCGAGCGCGTCTACAAAGTGAAGGAAGGACGCCCCAACGTGGTTGACCTGATCAAGGGCGAGCGCATTCACCTGATCGTGAATACGCCGCACGGCCTCGATCCCTGGTTCGATGAGCAGGCCATCCGGCGAGCCGCGGTGCAGGCGCGGATCCCTACCATCACCACCCTGTCCGCCGCTCGCGCTGCGGCTGAAGGCATTGCCGCCTTGCAACGCGGAGAGCTGCGGGTGCAGGCATTGCAGCACCTGCACGCCGGGCGTACAGTAAAAGGCCAAAGAGGATAGTTTCGCCCTCGGAGATGTGGCATGGCACAGGAAAACAGCGCTCTGATTCGCCGCTGGTTTGAGGAAGTGTGGAACCGCGGACGCATGGAAGCGATTGATGAGATGGCGTCCCCGGAGGTTGTTGGTCATGGCCAGGCGCAGCATGACACCGATATCGGCATGAAAGAGTTCAAGCCTTTCGTAGTGAATCTGCGCAGCGCATTCCCCGATATGAAAATTGTGATCGACCACACCGTCGAACAAGGCGACAAAGTCGTGGCCCGCTGGACGGCGACCATGACGCACCGGGGTGAGTTCCTCGGCTTCCCTCCGACGGGGAAGAAAGTCACGATCACCGGCACGACCATGCAACGAATCGTCAACGGAAAGATTGTCGAAGGCTGGGACAACTGGGACCAACTGGGGCTGCTGGTCCAGATTGGCGCGGTCAATCCCGCGCATTTTGTCGCTCCGGCGGCGGAACGGCGTTCGGCCTGATCTCTTAAATACACGCTGGCCATCGACCATTTTCTCCAAGGTCATTTCAACGCCTGTTGGTGCATTGTTTATTTATGCTGCTTCACGGTATTTTTCCTCCCCTCACGACGCCTTTCTATCCTGACGGCAACGTCTACTTCAAAAAGCTCGAGCACAACGTGGAGCGGTACTCGAAGACCCCGGTGGCCGGCGTGGTGGTCCTGGGCTCGACCGGCGAGGCCGTCATGCTCTCCGACGAGGAGCGACGCGAAGTGCTGAAGGTAGCGCGGGAAGCCACGGCGCCAAGCAAAGTGCTGGTGGCGGGTACAGGCGTTGAATCGGCAATTGAGACTTTGAAGTTGACCGAATATGCCGCAACACTCGGCTACGATGTCGCCCTGGTGCGCACGCCACATTTTTACAAGAAGCTGATGCAGCCCCCGAGCATGCTGGCGTTTTATCGCATGGTGGCGGACCGCTCGCCGCTGCCCGTGATGATCTACAACGTTCCGGGGTTTACGGGATACGACATTCCTGCCGAGGTCGTCGTGGAACTGGCGGATCATCCCAATATCGTGGGAATGAAGGAGTCGGGCGGCGATGTGGAAAAAATCCGCCGCATGGTGGACGCCACACGCCATGTGAAACGCTCCGCCACGGTAACCGAGACATTTGATGCGGTCACGCCGCGCATGTTGAAAGTGCCTTCGGGCAACGGGCAGGGCGGGGAACTGGTGCAGGTGGGAGGGTTGGGCGGCGCCAAGCCCTCATCGTCTGCCGTAAATGTAGTAAGCGGGATCAAGACCCGGAAGAGAGAAGTCGGATTCCAGGTGCTGGCGGGCCTGGCGCAGAAACTGGAACCGTCGCTGCAAGCGGGGGCCGTGGGCGGGGTATTGGCGTTTGCCGATGTGGCTCCTACCGCCTGTTACGAAATCTATGCCGCCTGGAAGGAAGGCGATTCCGGGCTGGCTCGCCTGAAGCAGGAGCGAATCGCAGGCCCAGCCCAACGGGTGGGAGGCGAGTTGGGCATCCCCGGCATGAAGTACGGAATGGACTTGAACGGATACTACGGCGGCCCGGCGCGTTTGCCCTTGCTGCCGCTCACCGCTGAGTTGAAAGCCGAAGTGGAGCGGTTGCTGGCCGATATTCGAAACTGAACCGGCGATTGCGCCCCCTTTCCTCGCTCACATGCCAGGTAGCTCAGCTTTAAATTCCTGAGGGACCTCCGAGTTGCAGAGCCTCTCTCCGCTCAATTGTGAACCCAAGCTGCGAGAGCGTTCCGCCAGATCCTTCGCTGCGCTCAGGATGACGCCAGAGATGGAAACATGGATTTCAAATTTGAGGCAGGAGCTGGGTCAATTTTGCTTGTAGTCTCCGCCGGACACTGTTATTATTTGAACGAACGTTCGAACTATGGCCACCGCTACTTCCATTCAATCGCAGCTTGCGCCACGGCGGCGCGATGCTGCTTCCGGTCCCCGCCTGGAGAGTCGTTTTGACCGCCGCCTGGCCCGGATTCTGGTCCACGCTACCAACGTCTTTTGCGATCAGGGCTATGCCGCGGCTTCAATGCGCGATCTTTCGCGGGCCAGCGGCGTTTCGCTTTCCGGCCTGTACTACTACTTCGAGTCCAAGGAAGAACTGCTTTATCTGATCCAGAAGCATACGTTCAGCACCATCGTGGACTGCCTGCGGCGGCGCCTGGAGAATGTGGGCGATCCGGGGGAACGGATTCGAACCTTCATTCTCAATCACCTCGAGTATTTTCTGGCCAATCAGAAAGCCATGAAAGTTCTTTCCCACGAGGATGACGTGCTGAAGAACGGTTTTGGGGCGGAGGTGGCCGCGATCAAGCGTGAGTACTACCGCATCTGCATTGCGCTGCTGGAGGACTACAAAGCGGCCCGCGGATTGGAGTTTTCCAGCCGAACCGCCGTGCTCAGCCTGTTTGGCATGATGAACTGGATCTACACCTGGTACAACGCCCGGGTGGATGGCGATGCTGCAGAATTGGCGGGTGAGATGGGCGACATTTTTCTTCAGGGCATGGGGGCAGCGTCCCCCCGGGGAACGGGGAAGAAGAAATCCGCAGTACCGGGCCGAAAATAAATATTTTAATCATCGCGAAAAGGAGTACGACCATGGCAACAACAGCGCAGCCCGCAAGCGGCGAAGCCACCAGACAATTGATCAATTATCGCGTCGATGCTGGAGTCGCAGTCGTTGAATTGAGCGATCCACCGGCCAATACCTATACCTACGAGATGAACCGGCAGCTCGATGAGGCGATTCTCAAGGCACGCATGGACAACGATGTGTACGTGATCGTGCTTACCGGCGCGGGCGACAAGTTCTTTTCCGCCGGCGCCAACATCAAGATGCTGGTCAGCGTCGATCCTACGTTCAAGTACTACTTCTGCCTGCACGCCAATGAGACCTTGCTGCGCCTGGAGCATACGCCCAAGCTGGTGATCGCGGCGTTGAACGGCCACTGCGTCGGAGGTGGACTGGAAATCGCGATGGCCGCCGACATCCGCATTGCGCGCCAGGATGCGGGCAAGATCGGCCTGCCGGAGGTGAATCTGGGCGTACTGCCCGGCACCGGCGGCACCCAGCGGCTGTCGCGGATTGTGGGCAAGAGCAAGGCCATCGAATTGATGGTAACCGGCAACACGTTTTCCTTTGAAGAAGCGAAAGAGCTGGGGATCGTCAACGATATTTACGAGCGCGAGAATTTCATGGAGAACATCATGGAATACGCCCGCCAGTTCTGCCCGCCCAACAAGGCTGCGAAGGCCGTGGGACGCATCAAGCGCGCGGTGCAGACCGGCTGGGAAATTCCCATGGAATCGGCGCTGGCGGTGGAGCGGGAAAATCAGCAACTGCTTTTCCAGAGTGAGGACGCGAAGGAAGGGCTGGCGGCTTACGTAGAGAAGCGGCCGGCAATATTCAAAGCGAAGTAAGGTACTCCCGAGGGCTTCGGGGAATGCCCGCAGAACACCCGGCATTGCCGGTGAAGCCATATTCGATCTGAGGTCTTATGCCAGGCAAAGTAGCAAAAATCGGTACATTCAGCGATTGGGTCGGACTCTTTGACGATTGGCGCAAAGAGATTGGCGTGAACCACGACGAGATTGCCAGCTTCAAGTTCGACACGCTATTCGGCGCAATCGAGACCGAAGAGATCCAGTTTGGCTCCTACAAGGGCCGCCGCAAGTGGGAAAATCTGCGCCAGGTGCCCACCCAGCAGATGCGCGACGCGCTTATCAACATGATCGTCTACCAGGGGGACACCGAATTCGCCAGCGTGGAGCAGCAGCGCTATTTGTTCGAAAGCGCTCCTACCGACTGGGACCGGCGCGCCATCACCCGGGTCATGATCGAAGAAATGAGACACGGCTGGCAGATGTGTGCCCTGCTGGTCGACCACTTCGGTTATTCCGGCAAAGTGGAAGCGCAAAAGATGCTGGAGCGCCGGGCCTTTGAAAACAAGCGTCTGCTGGGCGCCTTCAACGTGGAAGTGGACAACTGGATGGATTTTTTTACCTACACCGATTTCGTGGACCGTGACGGAAAATTCCAGCTGCAGATGTTCAAATATTCCGCCTTCGCTCCCCTGGGGAGGTCGATGTCATACATGCTGCGCGAGGAAGCCTTCCACATGGGCACCGGCAATGACGGCCTGCGACGCATTGTGGAGGCTGGTGTAATTCCAGGCTGGCTCATTCAGAAATATCTCAATAAATGGATTTCGAGTTCCTACGACTTGTTCGGAACTGATCATTCTTCCTCGGCGCACTGGGCCTACGTATGGGGCATCAAGGGACGATACGATGAGCCCAAAAATAAGCAGGCAGCCGATCTGGATGACCTGAATGACTACAATCGAAGCCTCTATCGCGATGAGGTGGCAGGCCTAATCGCCCGCTTCAATAACTATCTAAAAGGCGGCCAGCCAAAGCTTTACGCGCCACACATCAAGTTTAACCGTAACATCGGCCGCTGGGCGGGGCAGAGATTTCATGCGGAAACCGGCGAAGAGATCGGCGACAACTCTTACGACCAGCACCTGAAAGAATATCTTCCCTCGGCAGAAGACAAGAAATTGTTGTTGGACATCATCAGTAGCGAAAAGAAATGGATCGCACCTAAAGAAGGTGCTCGCGATCCTCTGGCCTCGATTGGTGAAGTTCGGAAGTCCGCGATTAATCTGTAGAGTTTTGCAGGATGGGCCCGGGTTTGGGAACCCTGTTTTCAGTGATCGGTTCTCGGTTCGCAGTTTTATGGCGATGACGACCATTATTTCCGAGAAGCCTCGGTTGGGTTACAGCCCGGGCGAACTGATGGTGGTTAGCGCGGCCCGCGAAATTCGCGACCGTGAAGTCGTATTCGTCGGCATGCGACTGCCCTTGATTGCGTTTGTAGTGGCCAAGAAGACCCATGCTCCGAACGCGGTGGGGCTGTTTGAAAACGGCGTGATCCGCAGCACGCCCTCGCCGGAATTGATCTACACCATGGCCGATCCTGCCAACATCAAGAACGCGACCCAGTGTCTGGACATGCTCGGCGTCATGAGTCTGCTGCAATCCGGACGTGTGCACCTGGGTTACCTGGGGGCGGCGGAAGTGGACCGCTTCGGCAACCTGAACTCGACTCAGGTGCGTGGGCCCAAGGGCTTGACGCGATTACCGGGGTCGGGAGGCGCTTGCGATATTGCTTCGCTGGCCCAGCGTTTCGTGGTGCTGCTGGAGCATTGCAAGGAGCGCCTGCCCGAGCGCGTTTCCTACGTCACCAGTCCGGGCAATGGCGACGGTCGCGGCTGGCGGCAGCGTATGGGCCTGCCGCGCGGTGGTCCGTCGGCGGCGATTACCAGCAAAGCGATATTACGCTTCGGCGACGACGGCGAAGCTTATCTGGCGTCCACGCATCCGGGCGTAGAGGTTGAAGAGGTGTTGCGGAATACGGGATGGCCGCTGCGAATCTCCGATGAAGTAACGTCCACACCGGAGCCGAGTGCGGAAGAACTCAGCGCGATCCGCGAGTACGACAAAGACGGATTCTGGACAAGGTAAGACCCATCATGGCAACCGGAACACTCACGCCATCGCGAATCACGCTGGACCTGCAGCCGCCGGTGGCGAGCATCAGGCTGCACCACCCACCGCTCAACGTGATCGATATCGCGATGATGGATGAACTGGCGCAGGCGCTGGCCGAGGTGGAGAACAACCATGACATATCCGTGTTGGTTTTGAGTGGCATGGGAAAGGCGTTTTCGGTTGGCGTGGACGTGGCCGCGCACACGCCCGACAAAGTGGCGGCCATGCTGGTGAAATTCCATACTGTAATTCGCGCCCTGGTGGGCGGCAAAAAAGTGACGATTGCCGCCGTACATGGTCATTGCCTGGGCGGCGGCGCGGAACTGGCCCTGGTTTGCGACCTCGTGTACACGGCCGATACCGCATCGTGGGGATTCCCGGAGATCAAGCTGGGATGCTACCCGCCGGTGGCGGCTACGGCTTTGGCGGCTGTGGTCGGTCAAAAGCACGCGGCTGACCTGATTCTGACCGGACGCAGCATTTCGGGCACGGAAGCAGTCCGCATCGGACTGGCGAACCGGGCAGTGGGCGAGGATGAAGTTGAAGCCGCGGTGCAGGAAGCGGTGCTGCGGCTTGCGAAGCTGAGTCCGGCTGCCCTGGCAATCACCAGGAAGGCCAATTATGCCTGGGACTCGATGCATTTCGACAAAGGGCTGGCGCGGGCGGAAAAGATCTATCTCGATGAGCTGATGAAGACCGAAGACGTTCAGGAGGGGATTAACGCTTTCCTCGAGAAACGCCCGCCAGCGTGGAAAGGGAAGTAGAGCCCATCATGTCCAAGCTCCTCACCATGCGCGAAGCCGTTGCTGAGCTGGTGCCGGACGGCGCCTCGGTCGCGCTCGGTCTGCAGATGGAGCAAATGATTCCCTTTGCCGCGGGCCACGAGATCATCCGGCAAGGGAAGCGCGGGCTTACTCTCATCGGTCCAATTTCTGACATTCTTTTCGATCAATTGATCGCCGGAGGCTGCGTGGAGCGGGTCATCGCTGCCTGGGTGGGCAATGTGATGATGGGTTCAGCCTACAACTTCCGCCGGGCCGTGGAGCAAGGCGGATTGAAAGTGGTCAACCTGAGCAACTTCACAGTGGCGCTGGCCCTGCAGGCGGCAGCGATGGGCGTGCCATTTCTGCCTACGCGAACTGCGCAGGGTAGCGACCTCGCGCGGGACAACGACTTTTTCTGTGAAATCGACTCTCCCTTTGGAGAGCAGCAAGGGAAGCTGCACGCCGTGAGCGCCCTGACTCCCGATGTCGCTATTGTCCACTTGCAGCGCGCCGATCGCGACGGCAATGCCCACTGCTGGGGTAATTTCGGAGTGATGATCGAAGCGGTGCGGGCGGCGAAGCAGGTAATTGTCGTAGCGGAAGAGATTGTCGAACCTGAAGTAATTGCCAGCGATCCCAATCGCACTGTCATTCCCGGATTTCTGGTCACGGCGCTCGTCGAGTGCCGCTATGGAGCGCACCCCTCGCCGGTGCAGGGATACTACAGCCGCGATAACGCTTTCTTCCGCCAATATCACGAGCAGACAAAAACAAAGGCCGACAGCGAAGCCTGGCTGCAACGCTGGGTACAAAAGGTCGCCGATCGCAGGGCATACGCGAATCAGCTTGGCGGATGCCGCGTAGAAGATTTGGGCGTCAAGCAGCACGCGTATGCGGTACAAACGGATTTTGGGTATTGAGAGCTTCTAGCTGCTAGCTTCTGGCTAGGCTAGCGCCTGAAAGATGATATCCAGAAGCTAGAAGCTAGAAGCTAGAAGCTTAGGAGCTCCTTCATGGACTTCGAAATCGGTGCTGCACAAGTGAAAGCCCTGCTCAAGCAGGGCGAGAAATTTACTTTGCTCGATGTTCGCGAGCCCTGGGAACTGGAAAAGGCGAACCTCGAAAACAGCAAGAACATCCCGATGGGCGATGTGCCGGCACGCGCCAACCAGGAACTCGATCCCGATGAGCACATTGTCGTGATGTGCCATCACGGAGTCCGTTCGTTGAGTGTCACCAACTGGCTGCGCCAGCAGGGATTCGAGAAGTCGCAGTCCATGCGCGGGGGCATCGACGGCTGGGCCCGGACCGTGGACCCGAAAGTGCCGCTGTATTGAAGCTGCTTCTGGCTTCTGGCCCCTAGCTAAACAAACGGTTCTGGTTTCCGTGCCAGAAGCGAGAAGCCAGCAGCGAGAAGCTGGGTTACAAATGAAAAAAGAACTCATCGAACTCCGCGTCAACGGCCGCGCCCATGAACTGGCGCTCGAACCCAGCACGCTCCTGCTGGACGCTCTGCGCCTGGATTTACAGCTGACGGGCTCGAAGCGCGGCTGCGATGACTCCTCCTGCGGATCCTGCACCGTGCAGGTGGACGGCATTCCAATGCTCTCCTGCACCATGCTCGCGGCCAGTTGCGAAGGGCAGGAGATCACGACCATCGAAGGCGTAAGCGAACACGGCAGCCTGGCGGCCATTCAAAAAGCGTATGGCGAGTGGGGCGGAGCGCAGTGCGGATTCTGCACGCCGGGTTTCATCATGACAGTCAAGCATTTGCTGGCTGTGAATCCGGAGCCGAAGGATGAAGAAATTCGCAGCGCGCTGAGTGGGAATCTGTGCCGCTGCACCGGCTACAACCAGATGTATCAGGCCATCAAGGCAGCGATCGTCGCCGAACAGAAGGGCGCAGCGGCGCTACAAACTAAATGACTGACTTCTCCATTATCGGCAAGCCCATCGCGATGGTCGATGCGGCGGGCAAGACCACGGGCGCCGGCAAATATACCGACGACCTATGCTTCCCGGGAATGCTGGTGGGGAAGATTCTGCACTCGCCCTACCCCCATGCGCGGATCAAGCGTATTGACAGCAGCCGCGCCGAGAAGCTGGAAGGCGTGGTTGCCGTCGCGACTGGTCAGGACGCGCCCAACACCTACGGGATTCTTCCCGTGGGCCACGATGAATATGCGCTGGCGGTGGACAAGGTTCGCTACGTGGGTGACAACGTGGCCTGCGTCGCTGCGGTCGACGAATCGACTGCCGACAAGGCGTTGGAACTCATAGATGTCGAGTACGAAGTTCTGCCCGCGTATTTCGATCCGGAAGAATCGATGAAAGCAGAAACCGATCTGATCCACGACAACAAGCCGCACAACCTGGAGAAAGACTATCACCACGTCTTCGGCGATCCTGACAAAGGTTTTGCGGAAGCGGATTGTGTCGCCGAAGCCCGCTTCATCGCCGGCGAAGTGACTCACGCCGCCATGGAGCCGCATTCCACGCTGGCCAGCTTTGAAATCGATTCGCAGACCGGAAAGCCCGGGCGGCTGATCGTCTGGTCATCCACCCAGGTCCCGTACTACTTGCAGCACAAACTTTCGCTGGTCCTCGAAATCCCGATGGCGCAGATTCGCGTGATCAAGCCCCTGGTCGGTGGAGGTTTTGGCGGCAAGAGCGAAGTGATTCCGCTCGAAATCATTGCGGCGATTGCGGCCCGCAAGGCCCGTGCTCCGGTGAAAATTACCTACACCCGCGAGGAAGTCTTCTGGGCCCATCGGGGACGCCCTCGTACTCTCATCGATCTCAAGACAGGCGTAAAGAAAGACGGCAGCATTACTGCCGTGAAAGCGCGCGTGGTGCAGGATGGCGGTGCTTATTGCTCATATGGCGTAGTCACGATTCTCTATTCCGGCGCGCTGCTGGGCGCGCTCTACGATATCCCGAACATTCAATATGACGGCTACCGGGTTCTGACCAATAAACCGGCCTGTGGCGCCATGCGCGGCCATGGCACGGTCAATGTACGCTTTGCTTTCGAATCGCAACTGGATGAACTGGCGGTCCAGATCAACCTCGATCCGGCCGAGATTCGGTGGCGCAATCTGCTGAAACCGCCTTGTGTCACGGTGAACGGGCTGCGGGTGCAGAGTTACGGCCTGCCCGAGTGTATTGAGAAAACCGTGGAGCGCTCGAGATGGAGACAGCGTAAAGGCAAACTGGGGAACGGGCGCGGACTGGGCATCGCGTGCAGCCACTATGTGAGCGGGGCGGCCAACTCCATCATTCGTTCCGACATGCCGCACTCCACCGTCAACATCAAGATCGATCGCGATGGCGGAGTTGTGGTGTACACCGGCGCGTCCGAAATCGGGCAGGGTTCCGATACCATGACGGCGCAGGTCGCGGCCGAAACTCTGGGCTGCTCACTGGGAAGAATTCGGATCGTTGCCGCGGATACCGACCTTACTCCCATTGATATCGGATCTTATTCCAGCAGGGTGACGTTTATGGCTGGGAATGCCACTTTGCGGGCCGCGGCGGAGGTGAAGAAGCAGATTGCCTCGGCGGCGGCGCGCAAGATGGGGTGCAGCGCCGAGGAACTGATCTTCAGAGAGGATTTGGTATCCCGCAAAAGCCTCGCGGGCGAGTCGCCCGCGGCCACACATTCCCCAGATCCTACAGCAGAGGCTTCGGTCAGCGGCCGGGTCGAGGGGCAGATTCTGCGCGGGTCGTTGCAGCAGAAGCGCAAGGACGAGGGCCCGAAAAATTCAATGAGCTTTGAGGAAGCCGTGGTCGCTGCCATCGATTTTCATGGCACGCTGACCGGGACTGGTTCTTACGCGCCGCCTGCCGAGGCCCGTGGCGGCAAGCATAAAGGCGGCGGAGTGGGACCTTCTCCGGCATATTCCTATTCGGCGCAAGTGGCTGAAGTCAGTGTGGACGAAGAGACCGGCGAAGTCACCGTCCACAAAGTCTGGGCAGCCCATGATTGCGGGCGGGCGCTGAACCCGGTTTCTGTCGAGGGTCAGATCATCGGGTCGGTGTGGATGGGCATGGGCCAGGCGCTGACGGAAGAGATGGTCTGGAAAGACGGCATGCTGATGAATCCCGGGCTGCTGGAATATCGCAGCCCGTCATCGGTAGAGTCGCCGGAGGTCGAGCCCATCATTGTCGAGAGCATTGATCCCGAGGGACCATTTGGGGCAAAGGAGTGCAGCGAGGGATCGCTGGCGGCCACAATCCCCGCCATCGCAAATGCGATCTATGACGCTGTGGGCGTTCGCTTGCACGAGTCACCTTTCACGCCGGAGCGAGTGCTGGCGGCGTTGCGCTCGAAGAAGAATGCCAAACCGATGAATCTGACCGAAGGCATTGATCCCACGAATCCGCCAGGATTTCGGGAGCATGGCGGGGCGCTATGGTTTAAAGGCAAAGGCCCGGAACGGCATGCGCTCGATCCGGCGCGTCGAACTGCGCCTCTCGAAGCGGGAGGCGACGATTGAGTCTGCCGCAATTCAAATTACTGCGGCCGCGCCGGCTGGAAGATGCGCTGGCGCTGCTGGCGAAGCACGCGGGCGAGGGTGCCCGCTCCACACAACCGCCGTCTACGCGAGTGGTGGCGGGCGGCACCGACCTGATCCCCTCCATGCGGCAGAAGCTGTTCGAGCCGGAGTATGTGCTCGATATCAGGCATGTGGCCGGGCTTAAAGACATTCGCCAGACTGACCAGGGGGTCGAGATCGGCGCTTTGGTTTCGCTCACCGCGATCGAGCAATCCGCACTTCTTCGTCGCTGCTATCCGGTGCTCACCGAAGCGGCGGCGACCGTCGCCTCGCCTCTGCTGCGCAACATGGGCACCATCGGGGGCAACATCTGTCTCGATACCCGCTGCCTCTGGTACAACCAGTCGCTTACCTGGCGCAAGGGCTGCGGCTTTTGCATCAAGAAAGACGGCGACCTTTGCCACGTCGCTCCCGGTGGGACCAAGTGCTGGGCAGCGTTCTCCGGAGATACTCCGCCCGCGCTGCTATGCCTCCAGGCAGAAATCGAGATCGCCAGCGCATCGGGAACCCGGCGGATGCCGCTGTCCGAGTTCTATACCGGCGAAGGCGACGCATATCGTCAGCTGCGGCCCGATGAACTCCTGACCCGGGTGTTCCTGCCGCAATCGTCAGCCGGCTACCGTGGCGTATACCGGAAGTTGCGGGTGCGGGGATCGATTGACTATCCCCTGGCCGGCGTGGCAGTCGTCGTGAAACGCTCGAACGGTCACATCGCGGATGCGCGCTTGGCTATCACGGCGGTGAATCCTGCGCCTCTGCTGGTAAAGGACGCCGGCGAGTTGCTGGCAGGGAAAATAATGGATGAATCGCTGGCGGCCGCTGTCGGCGATCTGGCGGCAAAGATTGCCCGTCCGCTTACTACGTCGGCGCTTACTCCGGAATATCGGCGAGAGATGATTCGCGTATTTACCAAGCGAGCGGTGCTGGCGGCCGCGGCAGGGTAGCGCCGGCAAATCGCTGCTCCGGATCAGCGTGACGTGAACAGATGGCCCAATTTTTCCTTCTTGGTCTTGAGATATTCTTCGGTATGAGCTGAGGGAGCGATTTCGCAGGGCACGCGCTCGGCCACTACAATCCCGCCTTTTTCGAGCGCAGCCACTTTGTCGGGATTATTCGAAAGCAGGCGCACGCTTGAAACTCCCAGCGCTTTCAGAATCTCAGCCGGGAGCGCGAACTCGCGCTGGTCGGCTTTGAAACCCAGGCGCTCGTTGGCCTCCACCGTATCCAGTCCCTGGTCCTGTAGTTCGTAAGCCTGCAGTTTTGCCATCAGGCCGATGCCGCGTCCTTCCTGTTGCTCATAGATCAAGATACCCGCGCCCTGTTCGGCAATCATCGACAATGCCATCTCCAGCTGTTCGCGGCAGTCACAGCGCAGAGAGCCGAAAACGTCTCCCGTAAGACATTGCGAGTGGATGCGGACCAGCGGTGGCGTCGAATGGACGTCGCCCATGACCAGCGCAACTGCGTCCTCATCGCGCGGCGAGCCGGGCGTGCCGAATGCTCCGCGAAAACCGTAGATGCGAAATTTGCCCCAGCGAGTGGGGAAGTCGGCGGAGGCTACCTGTTGAAACTGGTCGGAAGACACATCAGCATTATAACGGGATGCACTGCTGGTCATCGGCGCTGCCGCACGAGGGCAGTGGCTCAATTCGAAATCCCTGTTCTATCTGGCGTCATGCTGAGCTTGCGAAGCATCTGGCGTGAAGCGGATATGCAGCCGCGTCGGCAATTGGCGGGGTGCGCGACAGATCCCTTCGACTTAACTCATGGCAGGCTGTTCGGGACAGAAGTCCTTAAGGATGACGCAGGGGACGGAATTTTTCAAACTGATCCCCTACCCGCACGAGCGGGGCGCTCGCGCCTACATGAACCTAACCTTTGCTTAGGCGGGGGAAGTGGTAATAGACGTCCTGCTTGGAGGCGATGGCCACACCGTTGCGAGTCGCGGGGCGAAAGCGCCAATTCTCCAGGGCCTCGAGCACCTTGCCGTCGATCGCCGGAGCCAGGCTCTGAATGACAACTTTCTGGACGATATTGCCTTTTTCGTCGATCGTGACTTCGACCACTACATCCCCTTGCAGACCGCCCAGTTCGTCGGCGGCAACGCGGGGATCGGGAGAAACAACCGGCAGAGCGGGCCGGACTTCTTCTCCGCTTAACGGGCCTTCCAGAACCGTGCCCAGGGGGGAACCCGCGGCCGGGACTTGAGCAGCCTGCCCGGGCGCGCTGGTCTGGTCATCAAGCCCAATCCGGGGACGCGGTGGCTCAGGTTCGGCGGCCTTGCTGGCCTTGGGCCGCGGCTTCCATGTCAGGTGCGAATTCAGTTGCTGACGCGAATCGGCTGCGGAAGTTCCCGGAGCATCTTTCGCAATCCGGGTTGGCTGGTCTGGCCAATAAAGATGCGCAATGTGAACGCCGTGATCGCCGTGAACCACAAAAGATGGTGCGATGACTTTCGGGCTGGGGGCATGCAGAAGCCACAGCAACAACAGGCCATGCGCGGCCACCGAGCCATAGGTCGCAAGTCTGGGCTGTCCGGCACCGGTCTGAATGGTTGTAAACATGGCTTCGAAGGCAATCCTTAGTCTATTAGACGTGGAAGCGCGCGCCAGGTAAACATATTTTTCCGGATTCCCGCCCGTTTGGTGTTGGCTCACCGGGTTTGGTCTGCGGCAGCAAACGCTGCTAAAATCGCAGGACTGATTCTTCCGCCCGATCGTAATTGGGGCTATAGCTCAGCTGGGAGAGCGCATCGTTCGCAACGATGAGGTCGTCGGTTCGATCCCGACTAGCTCCACCATATTTTCAATCACTTCCGCAGATACACCTTCCGGGGCTTGCTGATTCGTTTCGTGGTTTGTGTCGTAACCCTCCCGTTTTCCCTCTGTCTTCTGCCTTTGCAGGGCGGAAGCTCGGAGGAGCATCCAGAGCTGGCTGGTTGGCTGCCGCATCCCGCGAGCCGTGGGCGTGAACAATGGAGGGGGGAAACACAAAATCAATCCCATCCGACCGTGGATACCGATAATCCTGACTGGGCATCCGAGGCAGGCGCACTGACCGCGGAGCCGATGAGTGTTGGCAATTTATCATCAACGGTTGGCACATGTTTCTTGCTCATAGCCAGCCAGGCACCGCAAATAAGCAGGTGACAAGAGCATAGAACCCAGGAAAAGAATTCGACAGTGCAGTTAAGATGTCTCGCTAAAAGCTTGCCTGACAGCCACTTCGCGGTTAATCCAGATTTAAAGAACTGTTTTATTGACTCCGCTCTCGACTTGCGGCAACCTCCCTCGCCAGTAGCAGGAGCAATGGCAAAAATCGTCACAAGGACTGGAGGGATCTCGTATGAAGAACACACTTTTGTTCGCGGCGAGTCTTCTTTGCGGAGTTTCGATCGCATTGGGACAAGGCAAGACTCTTTCTCAGGATCCACTCACCGCTCTCCCCCTCAGTCCCGCGACTGACTCGGGGAAGCACTTTGGCAACGAACCGGTCAGAATGCCAGACAGCCAAGTGTGCCGTAGCAAGATGCAGGGTAATTTCTACGAACTCTATAACGTAAAAACTGGCGCTGCCGTCGCTTGGTATGAATCGCACCTGTCGGGCTTTCAAAAGGCGCCGGGCTACGAATCCAAACGCTCGCAGACTGCGTTCTTCAATTCTGACCGAACGATTCTGGTCATTATCACCGGCGACATCGGCGTGCAAGGACAGGATGTCGACGCCTATTCGGTTGCCTACGAAAGATATCAGCCGGGGATCGCAATGAAGACCATTGAGGGCTTGACTCACGGCAAAATCCTGTGCAAGTAGTGGGGAACTTCTCACTAACACAAGCGCCTGATGCTTCTGGTTTGTCGCCGATTGAAGATGCGTTCGCGAATCCTGAAGCGGCATCACCCCATGACGCGGCACCTGCGCCTCGTTGTACTAAACAGGGAGACGAAATCATGAAACGCCGATCCAGCTTCTTTGCATTCGCCTTCTTTGCATTCGCCTTGGCCGCGACCGCGGCCGCACCTGCTGCCGCAGAGACCCGGCACGGGCCAACAGGTTCGGCCTCCGCCACGCCCGCTCGCCAGTCACCGGCGACGGCCAAGGTCACGTTCCGGGGCACCGAATACGTCCTGCGCTCGTCGCACGGCAACGAATACAATTTCACGCCCCCGGGCCAGGAGGACCTTTCTACCTTTACCGACATGCTGTCACTCGATCTATATCCCGCGGCCCATGACCAAGAAGCTCTGGCCACGATCACCAGTCGGGTCCGGGCGATTGCCGAGGGCGCGAAAGCCACCATCCTGCGAACGATTTCGGTTTCCGCTTCAGGGCAAAAACCGGGCGAGCATTTCATTGCCGCAGTGCGGCCAACCGCCCATGGTGTGGATTTCGATGCGGAACGCTTCGTGCTCGTCGACAAACAAGGTGTCGGGGTGTTTTATACCCACCGGTCCTACGGCAAGTCAGCTGCCGCCACGACCAGTGAATGGGTAACGAAGAACGCTGCAGAGGCTGAACAGCGGCTTCTGCAGTTCGATGCCTCACACATGGTGTCATCCGTGAAGACCCCCGCCAGCCCATCCCTTGCTGCTCAGAACACAGATCTGCCAGCCGGCACGATTAAAAAAGGCACGCTGACGAGTCCGCTGCTCATGCGCGACACGATGCAAGGGGTCGCCGGCAAGGTAGCCGCGCAGGGATGCGACAAAGTTGAGGATGTTGCGCGTTACGTCGTAACGCCCTTCTCAGGCGCGCCCCGCGCCAGACAGTGGCGGGAGAAGTGGCTGGTCAAGGGTTGCGGCAAACAATATCCGGTCGATATCGATTTCAAAGAGGACGGCGCAGGCGGGGCCTATTGGACGATCAAGAATTGATGTGATGGTCGAAATGGCGTCCGCGGAGATGGCGGCGGAATTTATAGAAAATGTTTTATCGACTGTCGAACCGGCGCACGTGGCAAACTCCGGCTGTCGGCGGCGATTGGTCGTTAAAAATGCCGGTAACTTCCCTGAACCCATTCAAGAGTCTTAACAGATACTTTTTGATCTGCAAGATTGCCGTATTGCTGTCCTGTTTGGGCTGGCCGGTGGCGGCATTTGTCTCCTTAGACATACTGATGAGTCATGTCAATGTCAGCCATTCCATGTTTGAACCGGTCGTGGTTTACCTGCTTTGTGCTCTTCTCGTGTTTTATCCTATAGTTTTCTTCGGCATTGTACTGTTTGCAGAGAGAGTGCTGGCGCGCAAATCTTATCGCCTCGCAACATTCATCGCGTTTCTGCCCATCGCAGCCATCTTGGTTGTTGCTATCGGATACAGCTGGTTACGTTTGCTTGGTGGTTAAAGATAATCAAGTGAAGTTTCCGGAATATCTGCTGCACTACCTTCCGAAAAAGCTGCTGACCTTTTGGGATGGGGTGCGCAGTGGCCGCCTCCTCTACAATTGCGCGAGTAACCAGGGGCTATGCGGTACATTTTGGTTTCGGTGTTCATGCTCGCGTCCACGATTTTCGTTTTCGCTCAAGCGCCGCGTACTGAAGCTCCCTCAAGCAGGACAACGAAACTATTTGCGTTGCTCCGGAGGCACTACTCCCGATGGCCGAAGACGCGTTTTCGTACATGCCGCCCTTTGGCAAACCTGCGAGTGGGAAAGCTGCAATCCAAGACAGTGCCGAAAAGTAGTTCGCAGGACGAACCAATATCAAGCGGTTTCCAAGTCCAGCCCGAACCGGTAGCGGATACAAATCAAAAAAATTCACTTGCGGTACTTGGACATTGCCACTCACAACCGCGGGTCATGCGGATCCCACTCTCGTTTGTGAATCCGCGTCGTTCCAAATCTCTTCCTTCGCCGAGTGGCTTCGCAGGAAATTCTGAGGCTTGCTTTGGGCGCAACCCTATCCAAACAGATAGCGTCGTTAGCAGTTGGGTTTGCGGCAAACTGTCTCCCCTGAATCTGAGATTTATTCGTCCCAGGCCAAACACTCCGCGAATCAAATAGTTGCCAGCTGCACGCCTCCGCTCCGGAGACATACTTGTTCTGGCCCTCCGCCTGCATTGAACAATTGCAGCACTAGGAGAAACGCCATGAAACACCGGGCGAACCTTTTTTGGTTATCGGCAGTGGTTCTACTCTGCGGGTGCGGGGGAGGAGCATACCAAAAAACAGCCGGAGGAGCTCCCGGAGGAGGGGTAACTTCACCTCCGCCCGGCTCGAACATTGAAGGCAATTGGCAATTCAGTATGACCTCTACCATCTCGGGCGCGCCATCCCTGACGATTGGTGGCAGCATCAGTTCATCCCGCAGTCCGGTAAACGGCGCAGTGCACATCAACGGTTCGAATTGCTTTGACCCTCTGAGCACGGCCGATCTGACTGGAACCCTGACGGGAAGCGACCTCTCCCTGACTGCTTCTGAAGATGGACAGATCACTACTCTCACCGGCAGTATCAGCGACAATACCTCTACCGCCACGCATTTGCCGGAAGAATTCATCGGAACCTACGCCATCAACGGGGGGTGTGCCGGTGGCGACAAAGGCAACGTCAAGGGTGTGAAGATATCTCCGATGGCAGGCAACTGGGCCGGCAACTTAACCAGCGAGACCGGAGATACCAACCGCCTCGTAGTTACGCTGGCTCAAGGCGCCGCCACTCCTGAGGGCATCTTTGGGCTTACCGGAACTGCAGTTTTTGAGGTCGGTACCTGTTTCAAGTCGGCGAAGATTACGTCCGGCAAATTTCCCTCCGGCAGCTACGTCCTGGGGAACTCTGTGTCCCTCGAAATTGAGACAGACAACGGCGTCATTGTTCTCCTGGGCAAGGCGAAGGGAGATGGCTTGATTCGCGGAAACTACACGCTCGCAGGCAGCACCTGCGAACCGGCTGGCGCGGCCTATCTGTCGCCATGGGAATATTGAGGTCGGGGTGCAAATCCGGATAAATAGCTCCACCAGATTTTCAGTCCCAGCCGATAGATTCCCCGGACCAGAGGTACCGTGAAACGTCGATATCGTAGAATGGGAGTATGAACGAGGCGGAGTTCCTGAATGTAAGTCCTGAGTCGTATCTCCGCTTTCCCGAAGATTTTCTCTGGGGCGTGTCGACGGCTGCGCACCAGGTTGAAGGCGACAACAGCAATCAATGGTCCGACTGGGAACTGGCGGGCCGGATCAGGTCCGGCGACCGCTGTGGCAAGGCTTGCGACTGGTGGGAGAACGCGGAGCGTGACTTCGATATCGCCCGTGAGCTGGGCATCAACGCGCTGCGGCTTTCGCTGGAGTGGAGCCGCATCGAGCCGGAAGAGGGTTGCTTTGACCCGGCGGCGCTGCAACGTTACCGGCAAATGCTGGACGGTCTGCACAAGCGCGGCATTGAGCCGATCGTCTGTCTGCATCACTTTACCCACCCGCGCTGGTTTGAACGGAGAGGAGCGTTTCTCCGGAAAGACGCGCCCCAACTTTTCGAACGCTTTACCCGGGAAGTGGCGAAAGCCGTCGGAGACCTTTGCCGGTTCTGGGTCACCTTCAACGAGCCCAATGTTTATGCGGCATGCGGATATGTGCTGGGCGAGTTCCCACCGGGCCGCAAAGGCGAACTGTTCAACGCTCTGCGGGTCAACCGGATTCAGGCGCGCGCCCACGTGCTGGCATACCGGGCAATCCACGAACTGGTTCCGGCCGCGAAAGTGGGCTGGGCGCAGCATTACGTGGTGTTTGAGCCGCTCGCGGGAGCGGCAAGCAGGTGGGTGGCGAGTTTGCTGGACCGGCTTTTCAATCACACTTTTTTCGATCTGATTGAAACCGGCCGGCTGGGCTTTCCTTTCGGCCTGCTCAACGGCCGCGACGACGAGGCCAGGGGCTGCTGTGATTTCGTGGGCCTCAACGTGTACAGCCGGTTTCATGTGGGTTTCGACCTGCGCAATGCGCGCACATTCTTTGCCCACATATTTGTGCCCTCGCACGTCCCTCAGGGAGACCCCGGGGTTGACCGGCCCTACGGCGAGGCCTATCCCCAGGCCATCAGCGATGCAGTAAAGCGCGCCGCGCGACTGGGCAAGCCTTTGTACATTATGGAAAACGGGGTGCCGGACGCGGACGACCTGATTCGTCCCTGGCTGATCGTGAGTGTCTTGCGCGAACTGCACGGCCTGATCGCCAGGGGATACGACATTCGCGGCTACCTGCACTGGACCCTCACCGACAACTTCGAATGGAATGAAGGCTGGAAACTACGCTTTGGACTCGTGGCACTCGACCCGGAGACCCAACACCGCACCATGCGAAGCAGCGCGAAACTATTCAGCGAGATCGTTCGCGGCAACGGCCTGGCGAGTGCGACGGCCGACGCGAGCCCACCTCTTTCAACTACCCTCCCTTAGTGCGGAATCAGCAGTGCGGAATCGGCGGACGCGGCGTCATTCGGCGAGCCCGGGTGGAACTGCCCATGGCACATATCCGCGTGGCGTTGGATTCCTCCAAACGCCGCTCAGAACAAGTCTTTCCCAGCTTTGACGTTGCTGCCGATCGAAAATATCAGTCACCTGGTAAGTAACGTTACTTGTTCTCCCTGGGGTAAATTCACGGAAAATTAATAGAGATTTGATCTCCCCTTAAGCGGAGATTGAGATGCTTGTATGGTTAACAAGTAGGGCAGGGAGGTTGACGATGCATAACGTCACGATCGTTTTTCACGATGCGGGTGGCGGCCACCGTAGTGCCGCGGGAGCGCTGAAGACGGTGCTCGAAGAGCAATATCATCCCTGGAACGTCACGCTGCTGAATCTGCAGGAATTGCTGGAGCCGATTGACTTTGTTCACCGGGCCACCGGCCTGCGGATTCAGGATGGCTACAACCTGCTGTTGCGGAAAGGCTGGACGCGGCTCACACCGCCATTGTTGAGGCTTTTTCAAAGCACCATCCAGCTGCACCATTCGCGCATCGTGCGCATTCTGCGGAACTACTGGGCGCAGAACCCGACCGACATGGTGCTCTCTGTGATTCCGCATTTCAACCGCTGCCTGGCTCAGAGCATTCGCCAGGAGATGCCGAATACGGCTTTCGTCACGCTGCTCACGGATGTGGCCGACTATCCGCCAAATTTCTGGATTGTGCCCGAAGCGGAATTCATCATATGCGGAAGCCATCGTGCGAAACAGCAGGCGCTGGCGATGGGCCATGCCAGGGAGCGGGTTTACCAGACCTCCGGCATGATCCTGAAGCCGTCGTTTTACCGAACGCCGAAAGTCGACAAGATTGGGGAAAGATTGCAGCTGGGATTGCGCCCGGATCTGCCCACCGGCATTGTGATGTTTGGCGGCCACGGTTCGGCCTCGATGCTTGAAATTGCAAAACGACTGGATGAGAGTTCGAACCAGATTCAGTTGATTTTCCTATGCGGCCACAATCTTGAACTGGCGGAAAAGCTCCGGAGTCTGGCGCTGACGAAGCCGGCGGTGATCGAGGGCTTTACGACGAGGGTCGACTATTTCATGTCTCTGGCGGATTTCTTCGTGGGCAAACCGGGACCGGGCAGCATCAGCGAAGCCCTGCAGTTCGGCCTGCCGGTGATTGTCGAGCACAACGCACGCACCATGCCTCAGGAAAGATACAACGGGACCTGGCTGGTAGAAAACAGGTTGGGCATGGAAGTGGGGGACTTCCGCGAAATCGGCTCCGCGGTAGAGCAGTTGCTTACTGAAGCTACCTTTGCCGAGTTTCGGCAGAATGTCGGCGCGTACAAGAACTACGCAATCTTTGAGACACCGCTGATTCTGGACCAGATCATGACCGAGAAGGCCATCGAATCGCTGGAGCTAGTGTCGACACTGGCGTCTGTAGATCCCTTCGCCAGCCTGGCCTGGGCCGGGCTGACCTAAAAGCCCGCTTCAGCGCAGCAGGATGCCCACAATCGACGCCGACATCAGGTTGGCCATGGTGCCGGCGATCATGGCGCGGAAGCCCAGTTTGGCCAGCTCGCCGCGCTTGTTAGGCGCCAGTGCGCTGATGCCTCCAATCTGAATTCCAATCGAACTGAAGTTGGCGAAGCCGCACAGGGCGAAGGTGGCAATGGCGAAAGTGCGAGGATCAAGCACCGCTTTCTGCGCTCCCAGCATGCTGTAGGCCACCAGTTCGTTGATCACCATGCGGGTTCCCAGAAGGTTGCCCACCATGCCACATTCCCGCCACGGAATCCCGATCACGAAGGCAATGGGGGCAAAGATCACCCCGAAGATCTGTTCCAGGCTCGATGGAAACCAGTGAAAGATGTGATTGTGAATGCCGCCGAAAATGCCGTTCACCAGGGCGATCAGGGCGAGGAAAGAAATCAGCATGGCGGCGATATTCAAGGCCAGGTGCAGGCCGTCGATGGTGCCGCGAGTGATGGCGCCCAGTACATTTTCATCTTTCGGCATGGCCTCCGGGTCGATGTCAGTCGCCAGGGCAGTGTCCGCCTTCGCGTCGGATTTGCGGTGCGGGCTGGTGACCGGCTCTGCCGTCTCCGGTACGAACATTTTCGCCATCAGGATGGTGCCGGGCGCGGTCATGATCACCGCGCTGAGCAGGTTCTTGGCCTCCACGCCATAGAGAATGTAGGCCCCCATGATGCCGCCGGAAACATGGGCCATGCCCGCGGTCATCACGGTCATCAACTCGGAGCGAGTGAGCGACGGCAGATAAGGACGAATGGTCAGCGGAGCTTCGGTCTGGCCCATGAAGATGCTGGCGGCAACGTCGAGCGATTCCGCTCCGCTGGCGCCCATGCGGATCATGACTTTTGCCATCTGGCGGATGATGAACTGCATCACGCCATAGTGATAGAGCACGGCAAAGAACGCTGAAATAAAAATGACTGTGGGCAAAACCTGGAAGGCGAAGATCAGTCCCAGCGATCCGCCCTTGCGGCCCAATTCTCCGAACACCATTTGTGAGCCGGCGAAGGAATACTGCAGAAATTTGTCGACGCCATAGCCTGCCCACGCCAGCAGATTGCGGCCAAAGTCGAGGCGCAAAACAAAAAAGGCAAACACAAACTGCAGAAAGAGTCCCAGACCCACGGTCTTGAGCCGGATGGCGCGACGGTTGCTGGAAAACAGATAGGCCAGGCCAAGCATGGTGACCAGGCCCAAAAGCCCTGTCAGACGGCCCATTCGCGCCTCCCGCTCATGCGGACTGAGAATTGCGCTCGCACCAAGTCCGTAACCTTTGTCATGAAGGGTCTCCCTCGGCGAAAAAAATCGTCATGCCTGCGCTCCCTTTCCTGAAATGACGCGATGGATCAACGGTCGCCTGGCGGCCGGCGGATTCTCCGCGATGTGATACGCCTGTTGCACCAGATTCTGCGCGCTGCCCAGCCGGGCATCGGAGTTGTAGTGAATCGCGCAGAGGGCCTCGCCTTTTTGCACCGGGTCGCCGACTTTCTTGTGCAGGACGAGTCCGACCGCCGGATCAATCACATCTTCTTTCTTCTCCCGGCCACCACCCAGCACCAGGCTGGCAATTCCCATTTGCTCGCACTGAATGGATTCGACGAATCCGGCGGCGGGACTCGGTACCGGCACCTGATGCATCGCGCGAGGCAGGCGTTGAGGATCGTCAATTGCACCCGGGTCGCCGCCCTGTTGCACGACGATCTGGCGAAACTTCTTGAGCGCTGACTTATCGCGGATGAGTTTGTCCGCCAACTCGCGACCCTGATCGACGCTGCGCTTGTGGTCGGCCAGGTGGAACATCCACGCGGCCAGTTCCAGCGAGACTTCTCGCAGATCAGCGGGGCCGCCGCCATTCATGACCTCGATGCACTCTTCCACTTCGAGGGCGTTGCCGACCTTCAGCCCCAGCGGCTGGTCCATGTCGGTGATAAGCGCGACCATCTTCTTGCCCATGCGCTCGCCGGTCTCGACCATGAGTTCGGCCAGATGGACGGAGTCTTTTTCCGTCTTCATGAAGGCCCCGCTGCCGGTTTTCACATCCAGTACCAGGCCATCGATTCCCTCGGCCAACTTCTTGCTCATGATGGAGGCACAAATCAGGTTCGGACTTTCGACAGTGGCAGTCACGTCTCGGAGGGCGTAAAGCTTCTTGTCGGCAGGGGCAATTTCAGCGGTCTGGCCGATCAGGCCGCAGCAGCAACTCTTGAGCACGCGGCGAAACTCGCTCAACGACAGATTGATGTTGAAGCCCGGGATGGATTGCAGTTTGTCCAGCGTGCCCCCGGTGTGGCCGAGCCCGCGACCGCTGATCATCGGAACGGTGATCCCTGCCGCAGCCACGATGGGCGCGATGATAAGCGAGGTCTTGTCCCCTACACCGCCGGTCGAGTGTTTATCGACCTTGGCGGCGTGCAGGTCGGAGAGATCGAGAACCTCTCCGGAGTGCAGCATGACCGTGGTAAGGGCGCTTAACTCGGGACGGCTCATGCCCCGGATGACCACGGCCATCAGCCAGGCGGCCATCTGATAGTCGGGGATCTGGTCATCGGTGTAGGCGCGGACGAGAAATCCTATCTCGTCGGAAGACAGTTCACCGCCATCGCGTTTCTTGCGGATAAGGTCGAGCGGGCGCACGGCCGGAGCGGAAGGATGGACTGCGGTCGAGGTTTTGGACATCTTTCTCCGGGCGTACGAACAGGGAAGCTTACATTGAGGGGCGGGGTGGTGGAAAGTGTTTCCTGACGAGTCGGATTCGAATAAACGTCAGCAGCCTACTCCGGCCGGTAGCGTTCGCCAGGGGCGAGCCGATCGGATTGCCGTCACCGGGTTTATTCCGGTTTCGCCGGTTGAGGTCTCCAGTTTGCGATTACGAACAGCGGGGTGGCGTCCGGGCCAGCAGGTTCGTTCACGAGAAAGCGTTTGCCATTCACCACGTCATATTCTGCTCCCTCAGGAAGCCGGAACAAGTTAACCGGCTTGCCGAAACGACGCTCCTTGAGGTCGAGCACTGGAACCGCAACCAGGCGCCAGTCATTGGTTCGGTAAAAAAGCTCCTTGCCGTCGCGGCTCCATCGGGGATCGTGTCCGCCGCCGAATGAAACCTGTGTACTGTCGGCCGCGCCGGGCGCGAAGCTTCGCACGATAATTTCGACGAAGCCGGACTCATTCGACTGCAGGGCCACCCAGCGGCCGTCCGGCGACAACCTCGGCTGTTCGTCTCCTACACTGGGGCCAATCAAGAAGGGTTTCCCGTCGATCAGCGATTCCCCGTAGATGTTCGTTTCAATGCCACCTTCCGTCTGATACTCATACAAGATCGAATTGCCATCGGCCGAAATATCACAAATAAATTTCGACCCGTCCAAGCCAGTCTGGAGCATCCGTCCGTTATCGCCGCTTCCTGCATTCTTGATGAACATTTCCTCGTGGGTGCCTAGAATCACCGAGTACACGATTCGCTCGCCACTCGGCGTCCATGCCGCCAGCCCGCCGGGACGATCCTGAAAACTCTCCCGCCTTCTCGTGCCCTGTTCCAAGTCGAGCGACCATTCGTCTCCAGCGTGTGTTCTAGGATCGAACAAGGACACGAGAACGTGGGTTTCCCCGGCGTCGAGGCGGGGGCTCATTGCATACTCCGGCTCGCCAAGTGTCTTCAGCACCTGTCCCGACCGGTCGTACCATTTCAACAACCTTGGTGTCTCGCTTTGTTCTTTGCCGGAGATGAACCCATTCCCGGATGCGTCAAAGGCCGCCGCCCCGAACGCCGCATAAAAGCTCAACTGATTTGGGTACGCCAAGAACGGTTCCCCACTGGTGCTGGTCGATTTTGCATCAAACCTCTCCGCCATCAGGTACCCGTCCCGGCTGAAAAGGATGTAACCCCGGGTGATGTATTTTGGATCGCTGCCATTTCGGACCAGGACTCGCGTCTTCGAGCCGTCCAATGAACCCAGTAACACCTCGTGGTGCTGGTCTTTGCGGATGGCAGCAAAAAGGAAGCGATCACCGTCCGGAAGAAAATGAGGATACCCGTACCCCAAAACCGATCCTGGAACGTCCGAGGGCGACCTGTCACGGGGAGTACAATCGTCTGCTGACACGCTGAAGATCTTAGTTGGTGGCGCTGTCCATGCGAGGATCGTACCGCCACGGTTGATCGTGCTTGGAAAGGCGTCGAACTTGTCGCACAGCACCTCGTTCGCGCCGCCTGTGGCCGAAAGCCGCACCAGTTTTCCGTTCACCAGCGCAACTACGGCTTTGCTATCCGGCGTCCACGTGAACGAGTAGAAGTCATCCCCAATGCTCTCGCTCCCCTCCAACAGCCGCGGCGAAAGTGAGTCGAGGGCACGCACCCACAATGACTTTTTTCCCTTGGCGTCGGTGACAGCGTAGGCGACCTCGGCTCCATCCGGCGAAAGTGCCGTTGTCCCATCTGGAATCGTCTTGTATCCCGGCGGAGGCTCCACGGTGAACATGATCTTCCGCTGAGGTTGTGAAGCGGGTTGAAAGTAGCGCATCAGAAATATTGTCGCCACGGCCAGGAAAAACAGCGCGCTGGCCCATGCGATGCGCTCGCCAGTAATCAGGCGCCAGCCTTTGACCGGGGAAACTCCTGCCTGCGAACCTGCATCCCTGATCCACTCCAGTTGCAGGCGAACATCATGGGCAGTCTGCCAGCGCTTATCCGGGTCTTTGGCCAGACAGTTTTGTACCAAACGGTCAAGAGCCGGCGGGGACAGAGGCTGGAGCGCGCTCATCGGCGCCGGGTCCGAACTCATGATGGCAGCGATGATGCTGGCTCGCGACGAGCCACTGAAGGCGTTGCGCCCGGTGTTCATTTCGTAGAGCAGAACGCCTAAGGAGAAGATATCGGTGCGGGCGTCTGCGTCCTTGCCTTCCAGTTGTTCCGGGGCCATGTACTGAAAGGTGCCGACGATGACTCCTTCTTCCGTCAGCGATTTCGATAGCGTTTGCTTGTCGGCTGCCGGATGCGAGGTCATTGCCGGACTCGGTTTCGCCAGTCCAAAGTCCAGCAGCTTAGTGCCGGTCTTGGTCAGCATCACATTGGCGGGTTTAAGGTCGCGATGAACAATGCCATAGCGGTGCGCGGATTCGAGCGCAGAAGCGATGTCTGCGCCGATTTTCAGGACTTCTGAAACCGGCAGCGGACCCTTCACCAGTCGGTCGGCCAGGGTTTGGCCTTCGAGGTATTCGAGTACGAGGTAACGGATGCCATCCTGATCGCCAATGTCGAACAGGGCGCAGATGTTTGGGTGTGAAAGGCCGGAAACCGTGCGGGCTTCACGCTCGAACCGGGCCAGGCGTCCGGGATCAGAGGCCAGATGTTCGGGCAGGATCTTGATCGCTACCGTGCGATCCAGGCGCGTGTCGCGGGCGCGATATACCTCGCCCATGCCTCCGGCGCCCAACGCTCCCAAGACCTCGTATGGTCCGAGCTTCATTCCTGCATTTAGCGCCATAGCTGTCCGGAATTATAAGACTACGCAATGCCTCGGCCAAGAAAGCGGGAGACTCAGATGCAGCCCCGACTGCGGGTGCCATTTGTTTCCTCACAAACGAAAGCCCTCGGGCAGCAACTTTGTGATCGCCATCTGTTCGGTGCCGGACTGTCCGCGAAACAGGACGAGCGCCTCCGGGCCGAACTCAAAGATGACCTGCCGGCAGGCGCCGCAGGGGGCGCAGGGGCCATCGCGCTCGGTGGCGACAGCGACCGCTTTGATCCTCATGCTACTGCCTTCGGCGGCTACCGCGGCAAAGATGGCATTACGCTCGGCGCAGATGGTCAGGCCGTAAGAGGCGTTCTCCACGTTACAGCCGGAATACAGCTTGCCACGCTCGGTAAGGATGGCCGCTCCGACCCTGAAATTCGAGTAGGGCGCGTGCGCATTCCTGAAAGCGGCGCGGGCGGCGGACAGCATTTCTTCTTCTTTCGCGGGTGTGAGGGTCGTGGGCATACGCGAATCCCTTTCCTTCGACATCGAATTCCATCCAGTGTACCGAAACCCTGTCATCCCGACCGGAGTGAGCGCAGCGAGCGGAGTGGAGGGACCTTGCGTTTAATTTGTTGTTCCAGGCGCGATCAGGTTTTTCGCGGCCTGTGTGAGTGAGAAGGTCGCTGCAGACTTCGCCCTGAATTGCGACCGATGAAGTCGGCAAACACAAGGTCCCTCCACTCCGCTTGCTGCGCTGCGCTGCGGTCGGGATGACAGGGGTTGTTAGATTGCGGGGCACGCGCCTCGCTTGATGAACTCGCCCTGGCCGGGGCGGCCGAAAAATTTTTCACCTTCCACCAGGACGCGTCCGCGCGAGAGCACGACGTCCGGCATGCCTGTGACCTTGATGCCTTCGAACATGGAGTAGTCCACGCGCATGTGGTGAGTTTTGGCGCTGATGGTGTGCTCGCGTTTGGGATCGAAGATGACCAGGTCCGCATCGCTGCCTATCGCGATTGTGCCCTTGCGGGGATAGAGCCCGAAGAGTTTCGCCGGCGTGGTCGCGACCAGTTCGACGAAGCGGTTTACGCTGAAGCGTCCCTGGGCGACGCCGCCGGAGTAGACCAGGCTCATGCGGTGCTCGATGCCGGGGCCACCGTTGGGAATCTTGGTGAAGTCGCCGATTCCCATCTCTTTCTGTTCCTTGTAGCAGAATGGACAATGGTCGGTTGAGACTACCTGCAGATGGTCGTGGGTCAGGCCCTTCCACAGTTTTTCCTGGTGCCATTTTTCGCGCAACGGCGGGGTAAAGACGTACTTGGCGCCTTCAAAGCCGGGCGCGTCCATATTTTCGAGCGACAGGTAAAGATATTGAGGACAGGTTTCGGCGTAGACGGGCAATCCACGATCGCGGGCCTCGCGGACTTTCTCCAGCGCGTCGTTGCAACTCAGATGCACGATGTACACCGGCGAGCCGGCCATTTCCGCGAGCGCGATGGCTCGGGAGGTGGCTTCGGCTTCCGCCGTGGTGGGACGCGTCAAGGCGTGGTACTTGGGGGCGGTCTTACCCTCGGCCAACGCCTGCTTGACGATCACATCGATGGCGCCGCCATTTTCCGCGTGCATGCAGACCATGGCCCCGGCCTTCGCGGAGGTGCGCATCGCCTTGAAAATGCTGGCATCGTCCAGCATAAAAACGCCCGGGTAGGCCATGAACAGCTTGAAACTGGTAATGCCCTCGCGCACCAGTTGCGGCATTTCTGCCAGCTGCGCATCGGGGAGGTCGGTAATGATGCAGTGAAATCCGTAATCGGCAACCGCTTTGGAAGAAGCTTTCTGCATCCAGGCGTCGAATGCGGTGCGCAGGGATTGTCCTTTGTACTGGATGGCGAAGTCGATGAGGGTAGTGGTGCCGCCGAAGGCGGCGGCGCGCGTGCCCGTCTCGAAGTCGTCGGCGCTGGTGGTGCCTCCGAACGGCATGTCGAGGTGGGTATGGACGTCGATCCCGCCAGGGAACACGTACTTGCCCGCGGCATCAATCAGGCGATGGGCGTTGTCGCGCGGAAGACTGCTGCCCAGCGCAACGACCCGGCCGCCTTCAATGGCGACATCCGCCCGACTCGTGTCCGCGGCCGTGACCACGGTGCCACCGGTAATGATGGTGTCGAACCCCATTGGCTAATCCCCCATACTGCGAGAGTCCCGCCAGTCCGGGCAGGAGCGTGATGTATTCTATTCTACAAAGTTGCGGCTTGACCGCGGCGTTATCTGACGCCATCGGCCGCGGAAGTGAATACCATGAAGTTCGGCATCACCCTCAAACCGGATCTCTCAGTGGAACGGATTGTTGCGCTTACTCGACAGGCAGAAGAGGCAGGATTCGAGTACGGCTGGATTTTTGATTCCCATGTGCTCTGGAAAGAACCCTACCCCCTGCTCACGCTGATGGCAAACGCAACCCACGCCATGAGGCTGGGGCCGTGCGTGACTAATCCCGCGGTGCGCGATCTGACGGTTACGGCCAGTCTGTTTGCCACTCTCAACCTGATTTCCGGCGGTCGCATGGAGTTGGGAATCGGTCGCGGCGATAGCTCGCGGCGGGTGCTGGGCAAGAAGCCTGTTTCTCCGGCCGAACTGGAGCGAGCAGTCTTCACTTTTCGCGAGCTTACGGCGGGGCACGAAGTCGAGTACGAAGGTCAGCCTGCCCGACTCAGCTGGGCGACTGGCTCGCCTCCGGTCTGGATTGCGGGTTACGGGCCGAAGGTGTTGAACCTGGCGGGGCGGATCGCGGACGGCGTGATTCTGCAATTCGCCGACCCTGACCTGATTGCCTGGTGCCTGGGATTTGTGCACCAAGGCGCCCGGGAAGCGGGGCGCGATCCCAGGGCGGTCCAAATCATGGCGGCGGCGCCAGTATGGGTCTCCGACGATCTGGCGTTGGCCCGGCAACGGGTGCGGTGGTTTCCTGCGCTGGTTTCAAATCATGTGGTCGATCTGATATCTCGCTACAAGCCCGAAGACCTGCCGGCGTCGTTGACCTCCTACGTGCAGGACCGGGCGGGATACGACTATCAGCACCATGCCGAGGTGGGCAGCGATAACGCCCGCTTTGTTTCCGACGAAGTCGTGGACCGGTTCTGCCTGGTGGGCCCGGTGGAGGCTCACCGCCAGAAGTTGAAGACGCTGGCAGAGGCGGGAGTCACGCAGTTCAATATCTACCTGATGTGCGGGGAAGAAGAGCAGACCCTCGAAACCTACAAGAGGGACGTGTTACCCGGGTTTCGTGGAACGATTTGAGTCGCTGGATTTGATGTCGCCCAGTTTCCAGTTAACCAGTTCCCGGTTCTCAGTAGGAAACGTTATCGGAGTCGTTTCGTCAAATAGAAATAAGGGACAATGTTTCGAAAACTTACAGGGTTTCTTGCTGTTGCCAGCCTGGCGCTGCTGAGTTCTTGCGCGGGAACCAAGGCCGCGCCTGCGGCTGCCGTCGCCGTTCCGGTGCTGGTCGCGACCGTGGAGCAGAAGCCGGTGCCTTTGCAGGTAAAGGCAATCGGGGCCGTAGAGGCATATTCGAATGTCTCGGTGAAGACCCAGGTGACCGGGGAACTGACCGGGGTGCACTTCAAGGAAGGGGACGACGTCAGCAAGGGGCAGCTGCTCTTCACTCTCGACAAGCGCCCTTTCGAAGCCGCGCTGAAGCAGGCTCAAGGTATGCTCGCCCGGGACCAGGCCCAGGCGGCAAATGCGCGGAGCCAGGCCAGTCGCTATGGATCGCTGAACAAGGCGGGGGTAGTTTCCAAAGAGGAATATGACCGGATGCAGTCGGAGGCGGACGCCCTCGAAGCTGCCGTGGTCGCCGACCAGGCGGCGGTCGAGAACGCGAAGGTGCAGTTGGTTTATTGCAGCATCTATTCGCCCATCAATGGCCGCACCGGCCCGCTGCTGATTCACCAGGGCAACATGATCAAGGCCAACGACACTCCGTTTCTGGTAAGCATCAACCAGGTGCAACCCATCTACACCACTTTCACCGTGCCCGAACAGAATCTGGCTGACATCAAACGCTACTCCAGCCGGGGAAAATTACGGGTGGAAGCTTTCATTCCCAATGACACGCGGGGACCCGCCATGGGCTGGCTGAGTTTCATCGATAACACGGTCGATCAGGCCACGGGCACCATCAAGCTGAAGGGCGAGTTTCCGAACGCTGACCGGCGGCTTTGGCCGGGCCAGTTTGTGGATGTGGCACTGACTCTCGGCAATCAGCCTAAGGCCATCGTGGTGCCGTCGCAGGCCATCCAGAACGGGCAGCAGGGGCCGTTTGTTTTTGTGGTCAAGCCGGACAAGTCGGTTGAGGCCCGTCCGGTCACTCTCGATCGGAGCACCGACGGTCAGGCGGTCATCTCACAGGGACTTACAGCCGGCGAGCAGGTGGTCACCGATGGCCAGCTTCGCCTGGTGCCGGGAGTCACGAAGGTTGAACTCAAGGAAGTTGCGGCACCGGCCGCCAACCCTCCCCGGGCCGGGGGATAGCAACCATGAACGTTGCCGAAATCTTTATTCGCCGTCCCGTCATGACCACCCTGATCATGCTGGGCATACTCATGTTCGGCATCATGGGCTACCGGCTGCTTCCGGTCAGCGATTTACCCAACGTAGATTTCCCCACCATCCTGGTATCGGCCAGCTTGCCGGGCGCCACTCCCGATACCATGGCTTCTGCCGTGGCGATGCCGCTGGAAAAGCAGTTCTCCACCATCGCCGGCGTGGACTCGATGACTTCCTCGAGCACCCAGGGGTCGACCCAGATCACGTTGCAGTTCAATCTGAGCCGCAATCTGGACGCCGCCGCGCAGGACGTGCAGTCCATGATCGCGAAGGCAGCCCACGACCTGCCGCAGAATTTGCCCAGCCCGCCCTCGTATCAGAAGGTGAACCCGGCTGACCAGCCGATTCTCTATCTGTCGCTGAACTCGCCTACCCTGAGGCTTTCCGATGTGGATGAATACGCGGAAACGCTGATGGCGCAGCGCATCTCGATGGTCAGCGGCGTGGCCCAGGTAAGTGTCTACGGAGCGCAGAAGTATGCCGTGCACGCCAAGCTCGATCCCAAAGCGCTGGCCAGCCGGCAGATCGGCATTGATGAAGTCGCGAACGCCATTCAGACCGGCAACGTAAACCTTCCCACCGGCATTCTGTACGGCACCCACCAGGCTTTCACCGTCCAGGTCAACGGTCAACTCAACAAAGCGGCGGACTATGGCCCACTGGTGGTGGCTTACCGCAACGGCGCGCCGGTACGGCTTCGCGACCTTGGGCAAGTGGTGGATGGAGTCGAGAACGACAAGACCGCGAGCTGGTACTACGACGCCAGGGGTCTAAGGCGGGGCATCATTCTGGCGGTTCAGCGCCAGCCGGGAACCAACACGGTTGAAGTCGTGGACTCGATCAACCAGTTGATGCCCAGTTTCCGCGCGGTCATGCCGCCCTCGGTCAACGTCGACACGCTTTATGACCGCTCAGTTTCCATCCGGTCGTCCGTGGACGATGTGAAGTTCACGCTGTTTCTGGCGCTGGTGCTGGTGATTCTGGTCATCTTCCTGTTTCTGCGAAACCTTTCCGCTACCGCTATTCCGAGCATGGCCTTGCCCATGTCAATCGTGGGCACGTTCGCGGTGATGTATCTGCTGGGCTATTCGCTGGACAATCTGTCGTTGATGGCGCTTACGCTTTCGGTCGGCTTCGTGGTGGACGATGCCATCGTCATGCTGGAAAACATCGTGCGTCACATGGAGATGGGAGAACGCCCGATGGAAGCGGCCTTCCGGGGCGCGGGCGAGATCGGTTTCACCATTGTTTCGATGACCCTGTCTCTGGCCGCGGTGTTTATCCCCGTGCTTTTCATGAGCGGCATTCTGGGCCGCCTGCTGCATGAGTTTGCCGTCACCATCAGCGTGGCCATTCTGGTTTCGGGCGTGGTCTCGCTCAGCCTTACGCCCATGCTGTGCAGCCGATTCCTGCGCGCGTCCAAAGAAATGCGGCACGGCCGGCTGTGGCTGCTTTTCGAGCGCTTCTTCGACGGGCTCTTGCGAGTTTACGATCGCACTCTGCAGGTTACGCTGCGGCACAAGCTTGCCACCATGGGGGTTTCCGTAGCGGTGCTGGTGGGGACGGCGTACCTGTTTGTAGCGATTCCCAAAGGCTTTTTGCCGGATGAGGATCAGGGCCAGATTTTTATCTTCACCGAAGGGCCGCAAGGAATTTCATTCGACAACATGGTCGAGCACCAGATGGCCTTGAACAAGGTAGTGATGGCGCAGCCTTACATTGACTCCTTCATGTCGACGGCTGCAGGCGGCAATGCAGGTCGTCTGTTCGCCCTCCTGAAGCCGCGAAGCCAGCGCAAGTCGGCGCAGGCGATCATCCAGGACCTGCGCCGCAAACTGGCGGCGGTTCCCGGCATCAATGCGTTTCCGCAACTCCTGCCCCCAATCCGCATCGGCGGGCAGCTGACCAAGAGCCAGTACCAGTTCACCCTGCAATCGCCCGACACCAACGAGCTTTATCAGGACGCGCCCAAGCTGGAAGCAAAATTGCGCAGCGATCCGCAACTGCAGAAGTTGCTTCAGGACGTAACCAGCGATTTGCAGATCACCAATCCGCAGGTCAATGTCGACATCGACCGGGACAAAGCGTCCGCCCTCGGGGTTACCGCCAACCAGGTGGAGGATGCGCTTTACACCGCCTATGGCCAGCGGCAGATTTCGACCATCTATGCTCCCAACAACGCGTACCGCGTGATCACCGAGCTGGAAAATCAATACCAGCTTGATCCTTCGGCGCTATCCATGCTGTATGTACGCTCTTCGAGTGGACAGCTGGTTCCGCTCAACACGGTGGCCAAACTTACGCGATCGCTTGGCCCGCTTACCATTAACCATCTGGGACAATTGCCCGCAGTGACGATTTCTTTCAACCTGCGACCGGGAGTTTCACTCGGCGATGCCGTCAGTGCCGTGGGCAAGGCGGCGCGAGACATGTTGCCGGCAACCATCACCACCAGCTTTCAGGGTACGGCGCAGGCGTTTGAATCGTCCATCAGCGGGCTGGGCTTGCTGCTGGTGATGGCTGTCCTGGTAATTTACCTGGTCCTCGGAATCCTGTATGAGAGCTTTATTCATCCGCTGACGATTCTCTCCGGGCTGCCCTCTGCCGGCTTTGGCGCTCTTATCACTTTGATGATCTTCCACCTCGAACTCAATCTTTATGGCTTCGTGGGCGTGATCATGCTGGTCGGAATCGTGAAGAAGAATGCCATCATGATGATTGACGTGGCCCTGGAGAAACAGCGCGATAGCAATGCCCTGGCGCCCGAGGCCATTTATCAGGGGGCGTTGCTGCGCTTCCGTCCCATCATGATGACGACCATGGCGGCTCTCATGGGCACCCTCCCGATTGCGCTGGGCTTTGGCGCGGGTGCGGAGGCACGCCGCCCCCTGGGTCTGGCCGTGGTCGGAGGGCTGGTATTTTCCCAACTGCTGACTCTGTACATCACTCCCGTTTACTACATCTACATGGACTCGTTCCAGAACTGGTTCCGGTCGCGAAAAAAGATCAGTGCACTGCCGGCAGATGAGTTCGAACGGGAACCGGTGCTCGCGGGAAAATCGGGCAAATAAGCAGCGCAAGTTCCAATTCCCCTCACCCTTTCCGCTGTCATCCTGAGAGACCCTAGTCTCGGCTGTCATCCTGAGAGACTTCAGTCTCGAAGGACCTGGCGTGGACTATTACGGCTGCCAGCCCGACGTTATCCCCGCTCCACACCAGATACTTCGCAAGCTCAGTATGACTCCCAACCCCGGTAGCGGACCTGGACGCTGCCACTTCGAACCCACCGATTTCCTACTATCGGGTAACATGTCGGTTCGGGTGCGAACACACTTTGGATTCGAAGACGGCTCAGGTCAACGCCAGCTCTGATCAAACCAAAACGCAGAGGCAAACCACTCCGCCTGCGTGGTTTCGGTTTCTCGTTCCCTCCGCCACCGATCTGATCTTCATTATTCTGCTGGCTGCCATGACCGGCGGGGCGCTGGCGCCGCGTCTATTAGGGGATGCCAGCATTGGATGGCACATCCGGAATGGCGAGCAAATGCTGCGCCAGCACGCGATCACTCGCACCGATCCGTTTTCCGTCACCATGGGGGGAAAGACCTGGTACGCGTGGGAGTGGCTGTACGACGTGGCCATCGCGGGCATACATCATTGCTTCGGGCTGAACGGCGTGGTCTTCTTCACCGCAACGATCATCGCGCTGACCTTCGCTCTCACCCTGCGTTGGTGCTTGCGGCGCGGCGCGGACCTGCCGGTCGCGGCGCTCCTGCTTGCTTTGTCACTCGGAGTCTCGATGATCCATCTGTTTGCCCGGCCCCATGTTCTTAGCTGGTTATTCACCGTGATCTGGTTTCAGGTGCTGGATGGTTCAGAGACCGGGGGCGGTAGAGAGAGCCGGCGAATCTGGTATTTGCCCGCCTTGATGGTGCTCTGGGCCAATGTTCATGGGAGCTTCGTGCTTGGCTTTGCCCTGCTGGGGCTCTATTTGTGCAGCAATGCCATCCGCTTCTTCCGTTGCCGGGATATAGAAGTCCACCAGCATAGCGCAAGGCGGTTACGAGAACTGGGAGGGGTCACCGCGGTTTCGCTGCTGGCAAGTCTCATCAATCCTAACGGCTACGAGCTTCACCTGCATGTCTTCCGATACCTTTCCAGCCGTTGGCTGATGAATCACATCGACGAATTTCTCTCGCCCGATTTCCACGGCATTGCCCAGCAATGCTTTGTGGCGATTTTGCTGATCGCCATAGTGACCTTGGCCGCGGCCCGCCACAAGCCACCACTCGCGCGAGGGTTCGTTCTGGTCTTCGCCACCTACAGCGGTTTATATGCTTCACGCAGTCTGCCGGTTTCGTCGCTGCTGCTCGCGCTGATTGTCGCGCCGCTGTGGACGCAGGCCCTTGGCGAAGCCGCCGACAATCCAGATCTCTCCTCACGCTTGCGAGCATTGCTCTTACGATGGCAGTCATTCACAGCGCGCATGCGCCAGGTTGAGCTGGGTTTTCGGTCCCATGGGTGGCCGGTCGCCGCTGTACTCGTCGGATTACTGGTGTGTGCTCAGCAGGGAAAGCTGGGATCCTATCAGTGGATGAATGCGCGCTTCGATGCCGGGCGCTTCCCGGTACAGGCCAGCGAAGTGATCGCCCAGCGCGGTATTCATGAGCCCATCTTCGCTCCGGATTCGTGGGGCGGATACCTGATCTACCGCCTTTACCCCCAAAACAAAGTTTTCGTTGACGACCGCCACGATCTGTACGGGGAAGAATTTCTGCGCGATTACCTGAAGGCGATTCGCCTTGCGCCCGACTGGGAGAAGTTTTTGAACGAAAAGCACGTCAACTGGGCGCTGCTGCCCGACGGGTCTTCGCTGGCTAACATGATGGAACTGACATCGCAGTGGGACGTAAGGTATCAGGACAGAACGGCCGTGTTGCTGGAACGCAGAACAAAATTGTAGAGGCTGACATCCTGCCAGCGGCTGGCGCGACAAATCCCTTGCGAGGCTGGCAAAAAGTATCCGCCTAAAACTGGTCGTTGGTGTCGATGTTGAATCCCAGGATTGCGTTGACCTCAATCGGTTCGTTTCCGCGCAGCACCGGGCGAAACTTCCAGCTGTTGAGTGCGGTTAGAACTTTGCTGGTCATGACCGCCGTGGCCGGTTCGAGAACCTTAGGACGGCGCAGCATACCGGAACGATCGAGGACGCAGGCGATTACCAGGCGCGACTTGGGCAGTCCGGTGGGAAGGTCGGAGCGCATGGCCTGGGGAGCGGTAAGGTCTTCGGCATAACCGTGGACCGCGGAAGTCGGGTCGGCAAACTGCATTACAGCGGTGCCCAGCGCGGTCTCGATATAGATGGTGTAAACCTTGTCGCCCTTGAGTGCGCCGTAGAAATTGAATGCGCCTCCGGAACGTGAAGTGGCTACTACCGTGATATCAGGCCCGCGATTCTCGGGATTGGTGTTCGAACGCCCGGGGCTGCCAGCCGATTTTCCGCCCGGCCCGAAGCTGGGCAGGGTCACGACGTTGCTGCTGCCGCCTTTGACCGAAACGCCGGGCAGGGCGGGAGTGCCGCTGGTCCCCGTGCCCGCGCCTCCGGAGCCCGGATAAGGTGAAATTCCGCCGCGCGCCATGGGGTCCGACCCCGGGCCCGTGCCGTCCTTGCCCGCTCCGGAACCCGGGCCTGCGAACCCGCTGCCGGGCCCATCGCCGCGGCCGATTCCGCCACCGCCGCCGGATCCGCCCAGTCCGGCCTTGTCGCCGCCCGCCGGAGACATGGCCAGGGCGCCGTTTCCTCCGCTCCCCGGCATTCCCACTTTCGATCCGGGCTGGCTGGAAACGACTACCCCCGAGGCGCTGCCACCGCCATTGCTGCTGGGCGGTGCGGCAGCCATGCCGGCGTCGAGGGACCCGCCGAATCCCCCTCCGCGATTTCCCGTTCCGTGGCCTGAAATCGAACCTCCGCCTGACAATGAGGGAGGTGGCGGAACGATCGCCGCAGACGCGCCCGTGCCCATTCCGCCAGCCACAGAACGCTGGGCTGAACCAGCGCCCAATTGAACCGTGGGGGGCACAACCGAAGCGCTGCCCAGGCCGCTGATGTTACGGCGTTCGCCTGAGGTGTTGCCGAGCTGCACCGGAGGTGGAACGATCTGCTTTTCCAGTTCGCCCGGCCCGAAACCAGGTCCCGTCGTTGCAACTTCGCGAGTCATGGTGGGGGGAGGAGCGACCACGCTCGGTGCGGGCAGTGCGAGGCGCGGATTCAGAGCCATCAGCTCCGGCGCCGAGACCGGCGGCGGCACCACCTGAACCGCATTCGATCCGGGCAAGCGGAGGGTGGAGACTTCGCGCTGGGGCACAGCGGCGCTGGGTGGAACCACGCCGACATTCAGTTGAGGCGCGGCCCGCAACTGGTCGGGGACCTGGGGAGCCGGCGCCACCGCCATCTGGGGCAAAACCGGAGCCCGCAGAGAAGACCGCATTCCTTCCGCCGGAGCCGGGCCCGGAAGCGCTTTCAAGGCCAGCAGGTTGGCCACGGGGGAATCGGACTTCGGGAGATTGAGCTGGGGCGCGTCGGCCACGGTTTCGCGCAGCGTGCTTCCGCGCGCGACCCGAATGGTTTGCGTGGGATGGTGCGCCTCGCGCCCGCCGGAACGGCCGGAGCGGCCGGCCTCCGCCCCGCCCACGTCTTCCGTGCGCGGGAGCTCGTTGCCGGAGTAGTAGATCACGTCGTACTTGGGCTTGGGCGGCGCTTCATAGGGCTGCATGCTGGCCAGCTTGGCCGGCACCACGATGGCGGCAACCAGGAGCAGAAACTCGATCACCCAGGAAGCCAGAATCCCCCACCATGGAAACAGGCCGGTCTGGGCCTCGCCGGCCAGGCGCTTGGGGGACTTGCCCAATGCTGGTCCGATGGCGGTGCGGAACTCGTCCCACCGCGAGGGCCATTCGACGAGAAAGTTGGGGGCGTCGTTCACTTCTGGCCTGCCTGTTGCAATGCGATCTCAATTTCATCGCCGATTGTGGTCTGGGTAGAACGCAAAGTGCTGCCCGGCAACTCCAGCACCGACGCCGCCTGCAACCGCACCGGCGCGACCCTCCAGGGTTTCAGATTTTCTTCCAGGTGGACAACGACTCGGTCCCCATCCAGGTAAACAACGTCAATGGGGAAGCGCATGGCAAAAGTGTGCACCCCGTGTGACGGAACGATCCACAAGCCCTGGCCCGCGGAAAAATTGCCGGCTTCGGTGCACATCAGTCCGCAGAAGCGGGACCAGTGGGTCTCGGCGACGCGCAGGCGGGTAGCCAGATAAACCCGGCGCGTTCGATTCATGGCATATCCCGCGGGACCCGGTACCGGCATCACAACTCCTGGGCTGGGCCTTGCAGCAAAGGCATTTTCAACGTCCCGCCCCTGGAGCCAGGATACGAAACAGCTGGATGATGGCCGGTCCCAGCGTAACAAAGATGATGGAGGGAAGAACAAACAAGACCAGAGGAATAATCATCTTGATGGTGGTTTTAGCGGCCTGTTCCTCGGCGCGCTGCCGGCGCTCGGTGCGCAACGTATCGGAATGAACGCGAAGTGCCTGGCTGACGCTGGTTCCGAAGCGGTCGGTCTGCACCAGGGTCGTGACCAGGGCGCGCACGTCGTCAACCCCGGTGCGGTCGACCAGGTTTCGCAGCGCCTCGGCGCGGGGCTTGCCCGCCCGCATCTCGAGATTGACCAGGTGGAACTCATCGCTCAGGTCGGGATGGGCATGGCGCAAATCTTCGCCGACCCGCATCAGGGCCTGATCGAGGGCCAGGCCAACTTCGACGCAGATTACGGTAAGGTCGAGCGCGTCGGGCAACCCCAGGGTGATCCGTCGTTGCCGGTTGCGGATCATGCGCTTGAGCACGAAGCGCGGAATGAAGAAGCCAAAGCCTCCCACTCCGATCATGAGCAGCAGATCGAAGCCGCCCTGGACCGCGACCACTGCCAGCATCCCGACAAATGCCAGCAGGACCCGCGCCCCCACATAGATCGTCAGGTGCCGCGGCTCGCGATAGCCCGCCTGAATGAGCCATTTTCGCGCTCTTGAAACTTCACTCGGAGAAAGCGGGAGGGCCTTGCTTAGAGGATCGAGCGCCTGTTCCAGGCGTTCTTTGAGTCCGCGTTTTTCCGGGGTCTGAGGTTTCTGCCAGCCTAAAGCGCGCAAACGCGAACCCAGCACCGAAAAAGGCGCATAGGCGGCGGCCCCGAACGAAAACACCACCAGGGCGATGGTCAGAAACAACAGGATTGCCAGTGCCAGAGCCATGCTTTAGACCTGAATCTGAATGATCTTGCGAATCACGAAATAACCCACCGTCTGCAGGGTGATACCGACCACGATCAGCAGATGGCCAATGGGGTCGTCAAACAAAGGCTGAATAAAAGTGGGGTTCATGGTGTGCATGGTGACCACGATGATGGGCGGCAGGCCCATCAGGAGCATCATGGTCATCCGTCCCTGCGCCGTGTGTACCCGGACCTGGCGCATGATCTTGAAGCGTTCCCGAATCACATAAGACAGGTTATCGAGGATCTCCGCAAGGTTACCACCGGTCTCGCGCTGCAGCATGACCGCGGTCACGAAAAACTTGACATCCACCAGGGGCATGCGTTCGGTGAGATTGATCAGGGCGTCCCGAACCGGCAAGCCGAATTTCTGTTCTTCATACAGCTTGCGGAACTCGGAAGCCACCGGCTCGGCGATCTCGCTGGCGATTAACTCCAGCGCCGTGGTGAAGGCATGTCCGGCGCGCACCGCCCGGGCCAGGGTGTCGATGGCCTCGGGAAAAAGCTCCTCGAATTTCTCAAATCGCTTGGATCTCTTGTAATTGGCGTACGAGTACGGCAGAAAGGCTCCGATGATCAAACCCAGCCAGGCAAACTGCGGAAACCCGCTGAACAAAAGAACAATCAGGCCCAAAGCGGCTCCGCTGATCAGACACAGAAGCAGGACATTGCCGGCTCGGCTCTTGACATCGGCCTGCTCCAGCATGGTCTGGAGGTTCGAGATTCTGGTGGACCGGCGCAGCAGGTTATCGAGCGCCGGGATCTTGCTCATGACCTCGTCGCGCAGCAAAGCCAGCTCCTGGCTGGGTTCGCGTTCCGCGGACTTCTGCACGGTGGAAAGGCGCTCGCGCAGCAGACGCGCTTTGGAACTGCGCTCGTCCAGCAGGGAAGCGACGACAAACACCGCCAGGGCGACGACCACAAACGCGGCAATGGAAATTATGATGAACATGCTGTCCGGCAATCCCTGAAGCGCTACGACCTAAACCGGGCTAGACCTCCATGCGCGATTCAAACAGCGTGGGCCGGAGGCGGCAGCCTGCGGTGGCCAGGCGATCGGCGAACTTGGGGCGGATTCCACTGGCCCGGAACGTGCCGCGCACCTTTCCGGCCTCATCAATCCCCTGGCGATCGAAGACAAAAATCTCCTGCATGCAAATGACTTCGCCTTCCATTCCGGTTACTTCGGAGACGTTGATCACCTTCCGGGTGCCGTCGGAGAGGCGCGTAACCTGGACTACGGCATGGATGGCGGCCGCGATCTGATGCCGCATGGCCCGCTCCGGAATGTTGAGGTTGGCCATGGAACACATGTTTTCAATGCGGGCCAGCGCGTCCCGCGGGGTGTTAGCGTGCACCGTAGTCAGCGAGCCCTCATGACCTGTGTTCATGGCCTGCAACATGTCAAAGGCTTCTTCGCCGCGAACCTCGCCGACCACGATGCGGTCAGGGCGCATACGCAGGCTGTTGATGACCAGTTGCCGCTGCCGCACCGCGCCCTTGCCTTCGATGTTGGGCGGACGAGTCTCCAGCCGCACCACATGCTCCTGTTTCATCTGCAATTCGGCCGCGTCCTCGATGGTGACAATGCGGTCGGAGTTGGGAATATAGCCGGAGAGCACGTTGAGCAGCGTAGTCTTGCCGGCGCCAGTCCCTCCGGAGATCAGGAAATTCAGCCGCCCTTTTACCATGGCCGACAGCAGTTCCAGCATGGGCTCGGTCATGGTCTTGTTCTCGATCATGTTGCGGGCGGTGATCGGATCGCGGCCGAAGCGGCGAATCGAAAGGCACGGACCATCAATGGCGAGGGGCGGAATGATGGCGTTCACACGGGAGCCGTCAGCCAGACGCGCGTCCACCATGGGCGACGATTCATCGACCCGCCGTCCGATGCGGGAAACGATCCGGTCGATAATCTGCATCAGGTGGGCGTCATCCTTGAAACTCAGGCCGGTGGGCTCTAGCTTGCCCGCCCGCTCGACATAGACCTTGTTGTAGCGGTTGACCAGGATGTCGGAAATAGTGGGGTCCTTGAGCAGAGGTTCCAGCGGACCCAGGCCGAAAATCTCATCCAGAATTTCCCGGGACAGGCGCTCGCGCTCGGCGAAACTCAGGGGTACGGCCTCGCTGTTCACCGTGTTCCGGATCAGCAGCAGGACTTCTTCCCGGGCGGCGTCGCTAGGAGTGCGCCCGAGTTTTTCCAGATCGAGGCGGTCCAGGATCTTGCGATGGAGATCAGCCTTGACCTGCTGATACTCGCTTCTTTCGAAAGTCTGCAAATTCGCCATGCTTTCTAACCTGACTCGCTCAGCCAGCAGCGGGGTCTCAGCCTAAACCGTCTTGAACAAAGACCAGGCTTTACGTTTCACATCGATGTCGTTCTCGGTCAGGACGGCGGCCAGCCCGGCAAACGACCGGCCCATTTCGCTGAAGGCCTGCTGCATGACCGGAACGCCGCGATCGATCGCTGCCGATACCGCGAAATACTGGTTGGGAATCTTCCACAGCAGTTTTACTCCGGCGGCGGCCTCCGCATCGGCTTCGGTGAAGCCGGCAATTTTCCGAAAACGGTTCAGCACCAGGCGTACCCGCTCGCGCCCGCCGGTCTCGCCAAGGTATTGCTGTATCCGGGTCGCGCTCCACAGGGAGGCGACATCGGCATGGGCGACCAGCAGCACGGTTTCCGAGAGATTACACACCAGGCGGGTGGTTGCATCCACGCGCGATGAAGCGTCGACCACGACGTAACGGAAGTGGCCGACCAGCAAGTCGAACAGGCGGGCAAAGTCCGCGGTGGCGGGTTCCACGGCGACGGGCGCACCGGCGCCGGCCAGCAACTGCAGGCCGCCGCCGTGGCGGGTCATGAAACTTTCCAGCAGGGAACTGTCGAGCCGGTGCAGATTGCGAATCGCGTCCGACACAGTGAACTGGGGTTTCAGGTTCATATGCAGCGCGGCATGTCCCAGCGGAGCAATGTCCACCAGCGCGACATTGCCGTGGGCCGAGTGCAGCGCCAGGGCCAGATTTACCGCGGTGGTGGTGGCGCCGCTGCCGCCCTTGGCATTGACCACGGTAAAGACTTTTCCCCGAGGCCCTTCACGATCGATTTTGCGTTGCGCCGCGCTCAGCCGTATAAAGGCTTCGAGCAGGTCGGTGGTCGTGGTGGGCCGCTCGATGTACTCGCGCGCTCCCGAACGCATCGCGCTCACAATGACCTGGGGCTGGCTCATCGTGCCCACGGCAAATATGGCCGCGTCGCGCACTTCCTGATGGATCAATTCAATGGCCCGCAGCGCCAGGGTGTAATTGTCCAGGGGCACATCGACCAGCACGACTTGAGGACCTGCGCTCTGCACCCGGCGCAAAACCGGGTCCGTGATTACGACCGGATAACTGGCGCAGCTGTGCACCACGCGGGCCACGCTGGTGCCATCCACCAGCACCTGCAGCAAGGCACGCTGCTCGCTATCCTGGGCAATGACTACTACGGAAAGTTCGGGCATCGTAATTCCCGGCCCCCTACTGATTCTTCCTCTTTACCATTTACCATTCTACGTGCCGGAACCTGAGCTTGCAGATTACGCAGGTTATCCATCTCATTTCTTTACTTCTTGTCTTTACTCTTAACGTCTTAGCGTTTACTTCTTATCAGCGGACGGCTTTCCCCCATCGAACTTGTCTTTGTCCATATAGGGCTTGGGCACGACCGGAAGCGGAGGTGGCTGGGCACTGGCAGAAATACGATGCGCCGTGCACAGCACCATCAGTTCAGAATTGCTTCTTTGGGCACTCTTGCTGCGAAAGAAATTTCCCAGAATCGGGATGTCGCCCAGCCCGGGTATTTTGTTGTACAGATCGGTCACCCGGTTATCGATCAGTCCCGCGATCACAAAGCTTTGCCCGTCCTGCAGTTCAAACTCGGTTTCCGCCTTCCGCGTGCTCAACGCCGGCACGGTGAATCCAGAAATCGTGAGCGCATTGGCGAAGTCCAGGGCGCTGACCGACGGCGCCACCTTCAGATGGATATTCCCGTTGGGCATAATCACCGGGGTAAATTTCAACTGCACCCCGAATTCCTTGAAGGAGATGGTGACTGCGGTAAACCCCTGTCCCGGCTGGACGATGGGAAAGGGAAATTCTCCGCCCGCCAGAAAGCTGGCTTCCTTGCCGTTGACTGCGATCAGGTTGGGCTCTGCCAAAATCTGCAGCAGGTTTTTCTGCTGTAGCGCCTTGATCACTGCCCCGATATTCACGTCGGTGCGGGTAATGAAAAGATTCAGAAAATCGCTGACGTTGACCGTGGGGGGAGTGGCGGTCGTGGTGGTGGTGGTGGTGGAACCGTTGGTTTGCGTGGTAGTGGCGGTATTGTGGACGGTGAGCGAACCGAATTGTCCGGTCTGGCTCAGTGCGACGGTGTTTCCCAGCCCCGGCATAAAAATGTTGATCCCCAGCTGGCTGATGACCGAGCGATCCACTTCAGCGAACTTTACTTCCAGCAGCACTTCCTGCGCTCCCACCGGACCGAAGGTGAGCACGTTCACCACGTTCTTGGAATAGGCTTCGGCGATCATCCCGGCTCGTTTGGAAACGTCCTCGGTAGAAACATGGCCGGAAAGGACGATGGCGGAACGCGAAGGCGAAACATTGATCTGTTCATCGGGAAAGACCCGGTGTTCTTCTTCGGCCGCCGCGCTGACGTCCACATCGACGCGCAGGTCAAAGCTGCGCGAGCGCTCCAACTCGTCCCAGATCAGCAATGACACCTCGCCCGCAGACCGGCCATGCACCAGAATCTGGGTGGGCGTCACGACAATGGCGTCGGCCACGGCATCGTCGGTAACGGAAACTCGCTTGAGCCGTTCGGTGGTATTAATCAGCAGTGACTTGCCCACCATCACCCGCAGAGGCGCAGAGCTCTGGGACTCCGCTTGCGGGGCTTGTGAGCTGGCCCCGGGACCGGGAGCCTGAGTGGCTTCGGGCGCAGCCGGACTGGCCGGCTTATCCTGAGCGGGCACGATGGATGCGGTGAGCAGCAACAGCACGAACATCGCGCCGCGCGCTATGGGCCTGGATCTCAATTTGTGATTCTCCCAACTGCGGGAGCAGATCGACATGTCTTCTTCCTCGGAATGCTGGCTTGTTCTAGAACTTGGTAATGTCTTTCTTCGTTCCCTTGATCACTTCAACCGAGTAAGTCGAGGGCAATGTGGTCACTGGGGCTGGGGTGGCGCGTCGAACCATGCGAGGCCGCGGCGCAGTGACCGGCGCCGGGGTGGATACGCCTTTGTACAATGATGCGGTGTTTACCGCACTCAGTTCCTGCTGTTTGGTGTCCAGGGGGTTGCGCAGCGCCAGTTGAATCTTTCCCTGGGTGGTCGCCAGGGTAAGCTTCTGGGCGTCGTCCGGTGAAACCAGCAATGTGATGACGGGCGTCACCAGCGGCTCGCCGGCGGTGCTGCGCTCGAGCTTCTGGCCGGTGGCGATCACGGCCACGTTCTCCAGCACTGTCGTGGTCTGCTGCTCGGGGGCGCCCAACGGATTGCCGGTGAGCAACACATCGACGCGGGTCCCCGGCACGACAAAACCGGCAACGCCGATGACTTCATTCACTCGCACCGAGATCGCCCGCATTCCGGGGGGGATCAGAGACGGCATTCCTGAGCCCGCATTTTCCCCCGCCAGTTTGTTGGGCAGAAAAAATTCGCCCTTGGCGATGGGAAGGATTGCGCCGTGCCCTACCACGGAGGTCTTCAGATGAAAGCAATTGGGCGGCAGGTCAGCGGCCGGAAAGCGCACCACTTTCACATCGCTCTCTCCTACCTTGGCTCCCACCGGAATGTCGTTGGCGGCTACCACCACCTCAACGCCGGGGGCGGCATCACCGCCCGTCTTGCTCTGCAGGGTGCGGTAGACGCTGAAGCTGACGATGGCGCCCAGGGCGAGGGCCACAAAGCCAATCAGTAAAAGCCGGGTGCGATTCATCACTGCTCCTGAAAGTCGATTTGGCAATCCTGGAGACGCAACGCTATACGAGTGGACCAGCGCCTGGGCGACCGCCAAACTCCGACTGTCCGATGGGTCTTAATATCGGCCAACTGATTTCGCGCACTGCTCCGGTACACAACCTTGGGCAAATCCTGACCGGAGCCATACCTGATCATTGGCGCCTGCGCGGCTGGCGCTCCGCGGCGTTCCCCAACCGAAGGCCGTCCCGAGCGATCCCGCCAAAGCTCTGTTATTGGACCGAACTGGCGACGGAAGAGAATACGTTATTGGCATTGGAACCAATAAGTCGAATGGTCCCAACCACGATCACCAGGATCACCGCCAACATCACGGCATATTCCGCAATGTCCTGACCCTGATCTTCACGCCATAAACAAGTGATCTTCGCTATCATTATGTTGTCCTCCCTGTGAATCAATGGACGGGCAGCGACCTCCCATCCTGAGGCAATTCGGACGGTCCTTCCCACTCCGGAATCCGGCTTTTGTTGTTTCTGGGTCAACAGCTTAGACTTCCGCCGAAGTGGGCGGCCCGAATCCCCACCCTCATAATACCCTGCTGCCATCCTGGTGAGCGACAATTTCTTGCATCTTCTTGCAATCCCCGGCACCCAGTTGGCCCGGCCGGCACCCGGGGCGGCACCGACGGGTCAATTGACCATGTGGAAGGCCGGGACGAGCCGAAGGATAGCTCGAAAAGAATGGGCTGCGGGCTCTACAGACGGGTCCTCAATGCGTTTCGCCGCGCCTGTTCAGCAGGAACCGAACCCGCCGTCTATTGTATCGAGCTGGATACTGAGGAAAAAACGTTGTTGGCGTTGCTTCCGATCAACCGGATCGTTCCTACCACCACCGCGAGGATTACCGCCAGCATAACCGCGTATTCCGCGACATCCTGACCATCCTCCTGCCACAACCTGCCACAAACACGGATCATGGTTTTACCTCACCTGTGTCCTGCACTGGAGATTGACGCCGAGCCAGCGAACCTGCGATTAACAGGTGAATGATAATGTCCAGTGTGCAGCGTTTTGCAGTCGAAAGTTGAAGCCGAGGATTATCTAACTTGGTTCCTGGTTACTGCCGGATCAGAATGGCAGCCTGGGAATCGGCATAGATCTGCTTCCATTTCGCACTGGATCGAAGCGCCGTTACCACGGGAGCATCCGGGGGAAGGACCAACGTCTGAATCCCCCATTTCTCCAGGGACTTTCCCCAATCGTCGGTCAGGTAATAGCACGCGGCGAATTCGATTATGAAAGCGTCGCCGTAGATGTCGGCCCGGCCGTCTATGAAAACGCGGTACTCCGGATACAGCTTCCAGATGAAATATCCACCCCAGTTGTAATAGTTCATCATTGGGCCCGGGGGATGCTCTTTTTGCAGGAAGGCGGCCGCGGCGGCCGGAAAATGACTCGCCTCGGCTTCTGCCTGCGTACTAACCACGCTTCGAACCCGGTACACGGTGAAAGCGGCAAAGGTCACAAGCACCAGAGCATTGATGACGAGAGTTCGAGAGAGCGATCCAGATAACGACCTCCTGAGCAGTTGCGGAGTTTCCCACTGCTCCAGACAAGTCTGTGCCAGTTCAGCGAGAACCGGGATAATGACCAGCACCAGGATCGGGATATGCCGCACCGAGCGCAGTGCTGCCGGGATCGTGACCAGTAACAGCAACGTGTTGCGAATGCGTGGGCAGCGGCGCGACAAGGCGAGACCGGCAAGGAGGGCCAACAGCATGAGCAAGAGGGGCAGGTATGTGGGATCGTGGAAATTCGGAGAAAACCATTCGTGAATGAAGCGGTGCATCGCCACCGAGCTTAGAGTCTTGAACGGGTACCAGTAAATGCGGAGGCCATTCGGATTCACAGCAACCAATCCCAGGCAAATGGCAAAGGCCCTCGCCAGTCGCTTCAGGCGAGGCACGGACTTCGGCCATGCTCCCGGACGAATCCCGGCCTCTATCGTTTCCCCTAGAAAAAAGAGCGCCAGAAAAACCAGCCCGATCGGATATCCAGCGTGCAGATTGACCCACAGGAGCATCAAGGGAGCGCTCCACCACAAAAGGCTAGGGCGCCGTTCGGAGGCTTCAAGCAGCGTCAGAAAAACGCTGGCCAGCAGGAGAGAAAACATCTGCGGACGGACGCCCCAGGTAGAGGCTGAAGCCAAAGCACCCCAAATCGTCACTACCGCGGCGAGGTAGGGACGGCCTGGCGAACGCATGAAAACCAGAAAGAAAGCGGCCGCGATGACAACCGCAAAGACCACGATCAATCCGCCGAATCCGGCGAGGCGGTAGACGCCATACAACAGAATTTCCGAGAGCCACTCGTGGTTAATCCAGGGCTGGCCGAAGCGCGTGAAGGAGTACGGATCGGTATGGAACAAGGCGTGGTTCTGGAGGATCAGCTGCCCGGTGCGAAGGTGCCACCAGACGTCCGGATCGGTAACGGCGCGGGCCGCCATGGTGAACAGGCCGAGCGCCAGAATGGCTACGAATACGTGGCGAGTTTGCAGAAACCGGTTCATCCTGACTACAAAGCAATTATTATTTGCGACCCGGTCGAGTGTACCGTCCCGGGAACAGATCGGAGTAGAGGTATCGGCCTTCCGCTGTCACGGCCGTCGCATCTCCGTCTTGCAATCGTTCCACGAAATGCGCGGGCCTGTCGGTTGCGCTGGCCTTGCCGCCGGTCGTTTTAGGGATAAGGTGACAGTCTCGCCCTTTCCGGCTCGTCAGGTTCGAGCAACCACACTCGTCGCTGATTGAAATATTCGATCAACTCCTGATTCTGGTCTTCCATGTCCTGTGCCCAGATGACGGCAGCGGCATCAATGTCAGCCCGGTTATAAACCCATTCGTGGATCGGGTCGTGGCCGGAACCGTATCGAACAATCACGAGGTGCTGGCCGCCTTCACTCCGCAGGCGTTGCAGAATTTGGGCACGTTGCCAATGCCAGGGATAAGTAGAGGGATCCCGCGGAACCTGGACATATTCGCTGTGGATGCCAAAGAGAAACACGACAACGCACAATGTGCCAAGGATTGGAACCAGTGCTTGTCCCAGCTTGGTATCGCCTCGGCGCCACTGCCGAAGATGGCGCAGACCTTGAATCACGATGGCATAAATGACGCAGGTCAAGGGGGCGAAATAATGAGGTTGGTGCCATGCCTCAACGGCTAATCCGGCGAGGGTAATCGCAGCGGTAATCAGGAGGAGTTTCATGCGACGATCGCAGACCACACGAGGCAAAGCCAGCAGCGAAAGCGGCAGCACAGGACCAAGAAAAAACCACCACAGCTCGGCCAGCTTGGCCCATTCTTCTTCTGCCAATCCTCGAAATGAACGAGTTTTCAGATACCTGGACACCTCCCAGTCGGCATAAAACCTACGCATCTCGAGGTACCGGTACTCTGGTTCGGGACGCAGTTGCTGGCCGAGAAAGAGCGGCGCAATCGCGTAGGTCCTGCGATTCAGCGCTTCCGGCATTTCGAAGGGACTGCCGGTTACGCGCCAGAAATAGTAGCCGGTCGCCATCGCAGCCACGGCAATAACCAGCGCCAGGGGCAGTGCAATGCGTGTCCAACGGGATAGGGTTCGGCCCCGCCACAACCAGAATGCCAGCGAAAATCCCACGGGAAAACTGAAAAGCAAACCTTCAAATGGACGACTATTGGCCAGGATTGCCAGGCCAAATCCCAAAATCAGCGCGTCTCGCGTTCTCTGCCAGCGCAAGATGCGTGGAAATGCGCCCAGGACCAGGGCTCCGCCGGCCGCCGCTACTGCACCACCCCAGTATGAATTCATCCAGTAGCTGGAGATACCCGGTCCCATCAGGCACAGCAGCCCTCCAAACAACGCCCATCCCGGAGGAAACCATGCCTGCAGCATCCAGGTGACAGCGGCGCACATTGCACCTGCGCTCAACCAGACTCCGAACCAGGGGTTGCCGCCAATGGCCTGACCAGCCGCCAGGACGAGACCTTGCGCGGGCGGGTACATCGACATGTAGGTCGGCTGCTGCAGGATGTGCTCGCTTTCGAAGTGCTTCCACATGGGGTGGGGAGGATTGGTCAGGCGGCCGGAGGCGAAAGTATCCCCGGCCAGCAAATAGCTGAACTCATCCTGAAAATGCGGCTTGGGTATGGGCAGAACAGGCAGGAGGCAAGCTCGAATCGCGAGCGTGAGCGTGCCGACCAGGATGACCGCGAGCTTGCGTTTTCGTGCCAGGGTATTCAGGTTTTGCCGGCAGCGAAGTAGAACGGAAGACATGAGTGGCAACGGGACGGCCGGCCTTGAGAGATTCAAGTCTGCTTCGACTGGCGACGGGCGAATTATAACGCTCGCGCCGACTCGAGCGGACACTCCATGGCTCTGGCCGTCGCCTCTTAACCGCTGATGGTCGAGGGAGCCGGCTCGCTTCCAGCCAGTTCTTTTTTTGAGATCAGGGCCATTGCCGTACCTGCCGCAAAGACGGCAACAGGAATCACCATCAGATTCATCTCCCGGAACGAGAATTGAAGGACCGAGTAAAGCGGCGTCAAAAACAGAACCACCAGACACGCGATCAGGAGGTATCGCCCTCGCCCAACGATTTCACCAGAGACGAGAAGCTCCGCGAGCAGGAGGATGGGGAGGATCAGCAGACTGAGATCATGCACCAGCAAGTGGTAGCTGGTAATGGTCGTGACCGTCACACAGAGCGAAAAACCAAGCTCGAACCGGCGACCTCGTGGTTCACGCCACCAGTGCGCGACCAGCACCAGGAGTGCAATAGAAAGCGCGGTGATCAGCAGAGTCGCTGGCACGCCTGTCAGGTGCAATGATCCGGCAACCAGGCCACGCAAGTTCGGCATGTCGCGGGGATAAATGCCCGCCTGGGGAGCGCTGCGGTTCAAACTGAGAACAAATCCCGGATACGCCATCAATCCGCTCCACCCCACCACCGCCGCTGAGACCAGGAACAAAACAAAAGCAGTGCTCATAAACCCCGCAACTACTCTCCATTGACGCCTGAGCAGCAGCACGAGCACAAAGGGCAGAACCAACTGAAACTTGAAAAGTGCAAGGCCAAGGCACAGGCCTGCGACGAAAGCGCGTCCCTTCGCCAAGGCGGAGAAGGCCAAGCCATAAAGACAGAGCAGCAGGACTGAGTCCTGGCCCTGCAGCAACGCCATGCTCACAGGAAAAAACGCGAACATTGCCAGCAGCGGAAAGGCAGGCAAGAAATGTTGCAAGCTGGTCAGGAATGGGCGCAGCAGATTCCAGAAGCCCAGAATCAGGAGGATGTTAATTCCCGCCCAAACAATGTACGCCGTGACATAAGGCAGCCTGGCCAGAGGCGCAAACAGTAAAGCCTCGAAGGGCGGATGATTAAACGGGAGAGGATTGTCGCGGTCCTTGACCTCCGAGGCAAACTCACGCTGGATTTTCAATTGCGTTTCCAGGTCATAAAGTTGCGGACCGCAACGTTCGATGACGCATTTGCCTGCGGTATAGAAAATTGTGAAGTCCGGGTAGCCGGTGACGATTTCCCGGCGACGGTTGAAAAACATCCACGCGTGCAGCAGAACCATTGCAGCCAGAAAGGTGACAAGAATCGGTCTCAGCCGTGAGCTACCCGACGCGCGAGGAGCCAAAAACATAGGTGGAGTATAGCGCCCGACTGTTTTCCCGCGGGCTTAATCGCTCCAGGACGAACTGGTTGATCCCGCACTTGGTCGTTCCCGTTGACCGGGTTTGCGGCGCGCTGGATCAAGTCTCTGCACGCTCAAACTGACGCCACAGGATCACTGTCAGCATCGGCAAATAGATGAAGATTACGGCACTGCGTCCGACGTCTACAAAACTGTGTGGGATGTGATACCAGCGCCAGATGCCGGCGCCCCAACTCAGCGCGGCGGTGAAAAGAATTTCGCGTCGCGACCGGGGAATGAGCCACAGGGTGAAAGCGTCGAAGAACCAGCGCTGCGGCATAATCGCCGAGAGGACCAGAAGCCAGGCATCCTTGTCGCGATAACGCCATAGGGCAAGCACGAGCAAAGGTCCCGGCAAAATCAGCAAGGGAAAGAAGTGCTCATAGTTCTTTAGTTGCCCCAGCCAAAGCAGAGGCCAACGCGGCATGGCGGCCAATGTGAGGATTCCGAGCCCTACGCAGGCCAGCACCCCGCGCCGGCTCAGATGAGTAAGCGCGACGGGCAAGCCGAGTTGAGGTTTGGCCATGGTGACCGGCAGCAGAAGAGGGAAGAACGCGCTGGCAAAAATTACGGTTGACCACTGCACCGCCAGCAGTCCTCCCCAGTAAGGGTAGGCGAGAAATACCAGCAGGCGATGGTAGCCGTGAGGGATCAGGCCAAACGCCAGAAACCCGGAGCTGATGCCGTAGAACAGGGCGCCCGCCATCTCCGGGCGCAACCAGACGAACGGCAATCCAAAAAACGCGGCGGTCAGCGGATACTGCTCCAGCGAGGTATTGTAAGGATTTTGCCCGGCCAGCAGATACTGCGCGGCGCGGACGGTCCAACCGAAGTCGCCCGCTCCCTGATGGAAATGCTGCAGCAGAAAATAGCAGAATACCGCGCTCGCCACTCCGATCGCAGCGGAGATGCAGATTCGCAATCGCAACGGATGTTCGCTCGCATAAGTTGTAACATGGAGCGGCTTTCAGACACGATTGCTAAGAGATTCCAGACTCGGACTGCTGGTGGCACTGCTGTTCGCCGGAAGCATGTGGTTCTACGTGCAGCGAGTGCTCGTGCCTTACCAGAAAGCCGATGCTGCGACTCACGGACGGCCGCGCGGGAACCTCTCCGATCTTTATCCGCGCTGGCTCGGAACCCGCGAACTGCTGCTGCACCACCGCAACCCTTACAGCGCAGAAGTCACGCGGGAGATTCAGATCGGCTATTATGGCCGGCCGCTCGATCCCAAGCGGGTTGGCGACCCCCGCTTCGACGAACCCAGAGATCAGCAGGGTTTTGCCTATCCTCTCCCCGTAGTTTTTCTGCTGGCGCCGACCATCGGCCTGCCCTTTCCCGTGGTTCAAACTGGCTTTCGCTGGCTGCTGGTAATCCTGACCGTGGCGAGCGTGTTTCTGTGGTTGCGGGCGTTGCGCTGGCGGCCTCCGATGGCAATCACCTTGATCGTGATCGTGCTGACCTTGGGCAGCTACGCGGTGGTGCAGGGAATCAAACTGCAGCAATTGACCCTGCTGGTCAGCGCACTGCTGGCGGGATGCGCCGCTGCTCTGGTGGCCGGGAACCTGTCGCTCGCAGGCGTCCTGCTGGCCCTGGCCACGATCAAGCCTCAACTGGCCTTGCCGCTTGCAGGATGGCTGCTGCTATGGGCCGCCAGTGACTGGCGCCAGCGCCAGGTGTTTATCTGGAGTTTCGCCTTCACCACTGCCATTTTTCTGGCTGCGTCCGAGTACATCCTGCCGGGATGGATAGACCAGTTTCGCGACGCCGTTACCGCTTATCGTCAGTACACCGGAGGCGCCGGCTCCTTGCTCGACGTCCTGGCTACGCCGATGGTGGGTAGGGTCCTTGCCGCGCTGACCGTGATCGTAGTCGTCGTGATCGGATGGCGGGTTCGGCATGCTTCCCATGGTTCGGCGGCTTTCAGCGCCATGATGGCGTTGATTCTGGCCGTCACCCTGGTGATCGCGCCGACCTTCGCGCCTTACAACCAGGTCTTGCTGCTGCCGGCAGTCTTCCTGATCGTAATTTCCTGGAAGGATTTGTGGCGCCGGAACCTGCTTACCCGCTCCGCCTGCGGAGTGGGTCTGCTGGTGGTTTGCTGGCCCTGGCTGGCGTCCTGTGGATTGATGGTGGCCTCGCCCTTCCTGCCCGCGGACCTCGTTCAAAGGGCCTGGGCCTCGCCGCTGTACACAAGTCTGGGCATTCCACTCATGGTGCTGGGATTGTTTAGTGTGTGCGCCAGAGATCGATTGAAGGCTTGGTGAGCGGTTGTTTTGGGGTGGACACCGAGGATTCCCGATGCCCATGGCCGCGCCGGTCAAGGCTCACGCGGGCCGACACGTTGGTCGCGCCGCTTCCGGAGGGCTGCCACGGCTGGCCTTGCATTGGGCCGCGATCACGGGTTAGTCTTCTCCAGCGCCGTGGCCACCAGGACGTTTCGTAGAATCATATGAACCTCAAACTTGAGAAACGCCGGGTCGACGGGGTCACCGTAGTCTTGTGCCAGGGCCGGATCATGTTTGGTGACGAGGCTAACGCTTTGCGTGATTTCCTCAAACAGGTTCTGACCGAGACCAAGAGTATGGTCCTGAACCTTTCAGGCGTAACCTATATAGACAGCGGAGGCCTGGGGACGCTGGTGGGGGTTTACTCTTCGGCGCGCGCGGCCGGAGCCGATATCAAGCTCACTGGCCTGGGTCCGCGCCTGCACGACGTGCTTCAGATTACCAAACTGGCGACGGTTTTTGAGGTTTTTGACAGTGAGCAGGAAGCGCTCACCGCCCTGGGTCGTGGGGCCGCTTAAGCTTTTGCAGTAATCCTTCTCGCGCACGCGATGCAGTACGGGAAGGCCTGGGTCGAACTCCTTACCTGCCGGAGTCGATGCGAACCGTAATAGGGCGGGCCAGCGCCACATGGCATTTCAACCCATCACGGGCCCGGTTTCATCCCCAGGGTCGGGAGTTTTTCCTACCCTGGTTTTCGTCCAGGGGAACGACCAGCGCACCATCAACCTCGACCACACTCCGTTCACCGTGGGTCGCAAGGTTGACAAGGACCTGGTGATCGCCGACCCTCGCGTCTCCCGCGACCATGCCTTGATCACCTCGGAAGACGGGCAATTCTGCGTAGTGGACCAGGGCAGCAAGCACGGAACTTTCGTCAACGGGGAAAAGATACAGCGCAAGACTCTGGAGCGGAACGATCGCGTCGAGTTCGGGGTGCGAGACGTTTCCTATGTCATCTTCCATCCTCATCATGCCAGTTCCAATACCGCCCGCGAGTTCCTGAGCCAGATTTCGGGGATTCAGATCGCGACCGACGCCACCGACCTGGAGAAGCTGACACTGTTTCTGGAGGCGGCGCGCAAGCTGAACACCACCGGCGTTCTCGACGAGATTCTGGTGACGCTGCTCGACGCCACCCTGAAACTGACGCGCGCCGAGCGCGGCTACGTCTTCATGCGGGACGAAGAGAACACGCTGCGCCTGGCCGCCGGACGCAATTCCAAGGGTGAACCGCTGCTGGATGACACCACGATTTCGCACTCCATTCTGGACGAAGGGGTGAAGTCGAATTCCGAGTTTGTGATCACGGATACCAGCCAGTCACTCGACCTTGCCGGCCGGCACAGCATCGTGGCCTACGATCTGCGCACCGTCATCTGTATTCCCCTGCGCAAGCCTCAAGTGCAGGCCAAGCGGGATGCGCAGGCGGTGGCGACCACCGAAAGCTCGGCTGAGGTAATGGGGGCGCTATATGTGGACTCGCGCTTCGCCTCCCGCGACATCTCAAGTGTGAGCAATGACATTCTGCGGGCCATCGCAACCGAAGCGGCCTCGCTGATCGAGAACGCACGCCTGGTGCAGGCGGAAGAAACCTCCCGCCGTTACCAGCAGGAGCTTGCCATCGCCGCTTCCATCCAGCAGGGGCTGATGGCCGTCTCGATTCCCGAGGTTCCCTTTGCGCGCTTGAAGGGCAGGAACCTTTCCTGCAAGGAAATTGGGGGGGACTTCTTCGATGCCGTCAATACCGAGGAGGGTCTCGCGGTGGTGCTGGCCGACGTCAGTGGCAAGGGAGTATCGGCCGCGCTCCTGGCGAACACTTTGCAGGGGATGATCTATTCCCAGCTCACCGCCGGCATGCCGCTGACCGAGATCGTGGCCGCTGCCAACCGGTTCTTTACCCACAAACACATCGGAGAAAAGTACGCCACCATGATCATCGCCCGCCTGCGGCGGGACGGGGAGCTGGAATACGTCAACTGCGGACATGTACCGCCCTTGCTGGTTTGCAATAAGGAGGTGATCCGTCCGCCCCACGGCAACCTGCCGGTCGGCCTTCTTCCGGACGCCACTTACGAAAGCGACCACGTCAGCCTGCATGCCGGCGACCGGTTGATTCTGGTGACCGACGGCGTCACCGAAGCGGAAAACGCCCGCGGCGACTTCTTTGAGGATTCGCGTCTCGAAACCGTGGCCGCGAAGAGCACTTCATTGGAAGACATTTTTACCGCGGTAGCCAATTTTTGCGGTGGCACTCCGCTGAGCGACGATTGCACTGTGGTGGAACTGGTGTACTCGGGCTAAACAGCCGCCGGCGGTCACCTTTCAGTAGAGTCCGGTTCCAATCGATCTGCCCGTGTGTTTCCTGTTTCGAACTTTTTTCCTATTTGCCTGGGGACCATCTCCAATGAAGAATCCTGCTTCGCGTTTGGTAGTTGTGGTTGTACTCCTCCTGGTCACGGCTTTGGGCCAGACTCCGCCCTCGCATCCCGATGCGGTTGAACAGTATGTCAACGCGGAGATGGCGCGGCAGCACATTCCAGGGATCGCGCTGCTGGTGGCGCGCAATGGAGAAGTCGTCCGCGCCCAGGGATTTGGCTTCTCCAATGTCGAACTGCAGGTGCCGGTCAAGCCCGAGACCCTGTTCCAGTCTGGTTCCGTGGGTAAGCAGTTCACCGCTACGGCGATCATGATGCTGGTGGAAGCGGGAAAGATCAGACTGGATGATTCGATTGCGAAATATTTTCCGGAAGCTCCGGCCGCCTGGAAGCCGGTTACGGTTCGCCATCTCCTGACTCACACTGCAGGCTTCACCGACTATCCGAAGGACTTCAATTTCCGTAAAGACTACACCGAAGACGAGCTCATAAAAATCGTGGAGGCGATCCCGCTGGCTTTCCCGCCGGGCACAAAATGGAGCTACAGCAATCTCGGTTACCTGACGCTGGGCGTTCTGATCCACCGTGTGACCGGGAATTTCTACGGCGACATGTTGCAGGCGCGCATCTTTCGGCCGCTGGGAATGCAGACCACGCGCATCATGAGCGAAGCCGACATCATTCCCAATCGCGCCGCCGGCTACCGCCTGGTCAAGGGTGAGTTGAAGAACCAGGAGTGGGTCTCGCCCACTTTGAATACCACGGCCGATGGCAGTCTTTATTTTTCGATTCTGGATTTGGCCAAGTGGGACGCGGCCCTGTACACCGAAAAACTTTTGAAGCGCTCCAGCCTGGAGCAGATGTGGACTGTGGCCAAGCTCAACGACGGTCAGCCTAATTCCGGCCACTACGGATTCGGCTGGGAAATCGAGAACGTCCACGGCCACCGGATGATCGGTCACAGCGGCGCGTGGCAAGGATTCAAGACCCGGATTTCCCGCTACGTGGATGACAAGCTGACGGTAGTGGTCCTGGCCAATCTCGCGGAAGGCGATCCGGACAAAATTGCCGAGCACGTGGCCGCGCTGTATTTGAAGGGAAGTTTGTAGCGCCGGAACCCCGGCCCGGGAGCGCCGATACAGCTATAGGGGCCCTTCGGCTCCCCCGGGTCGTCCGCACGCGGACGATCCGGACTCGCTCAGGGTGACAATTTTGGTGAGCGCGCACGCGGATCTGTTGAACCCAAAAAGCAATGTCACCC
>JBOGLC010000076.1:0-5147 GCA_050746005.1 Terriglobales bacterium | reverse complement strand
GACCCTGGCTACGACCAGCGCGCCTCCCGTTCATGGCGGCGAAGTTCCGCTCGCGGCATTCGCTTATTTCCAGCCCTCGACCGCGGCGCTCTCGGTGAACCACTCGGGCGTGTTCCCGTCCATCACTCTCTCCTTCAACCTGGCGCCTGGCGTGGCGCTGGGACAGGCTGTGAAGAGCATTAAGGCCACCGAGGACAAGATCGGGATGCCCTCGACCATTCTCACCAATTTCAGCGGCACGGCTCAGGCGTTTCAGTCTTCGCTAGCGAACGAGCCGTTTCTCATCGCAACCGCGCTCGCCGCCGTCTACATCGTTCTCGGAATTCTCTATGAGAGCTACGTTCACCCGGTCACGATTTTGTCCACCTTGCCCTCCGCCGGCGTGGGCGCTCTACTCGCCCTGATGATCACGCATACCGAATTGAGCGTCATCGCCATCATCGGCATGCTTTTGTTGATCGGAATTGTGAAAAAGAACGCGATCATGATGATCGACTTCGCGCTGGAGACGGAACGGGCCGGCAGGAGTCCGGCGGAATCGATTTATGAAGCTTGCATCCGCCGCTTCCGCCCCATCATGATGACCACCATGGCCGCGTTGTTGGGCGGCTTGCCCCTGGCCCTGGGCACCGGCACCGGATCGGAACTGAGGCGTCCGCTCGGCATCACCATCGTCGGCGGCCTGATCGTGAGCCAGGCCCTCACCCTGTTCACCACCCCCGTCGTATATCTCTATCTCGATCGCTTCCGCCTGATGCTGAAGGGCACCAAGCATCTCGATTCCAAGCTCACCCCACTGTCTCCGCGGCCCAGCGGCGCTGACTGAATTATCGATTCGTTCTCAACATCCTTGCGATCCCGGGTGGCTCAGTTTTGAGTCACATCCCCTGTTATTTCAGACGTCATGCTGAGTTTGCGAAGCATCCGGCCTGGAGCGGATATACAGTCTCCTCCGGCATTTGTGCCAGGGCACGCCAGATCCTTCGGGACTGAAGTCCCTCAGGATGACGCCAGGGTAAAGAAATCAGTGCCCGTGGCCGTGGCGGTGGGGATGGGAATGGAGTTCGCTTGAAGAATGGCTGTGACGATGAGCATGAACCAGATTCGTGCTCAGCAGCAAGGGCTGGTCGTTCATGATCTCTGCCGGCGTGCCCGCTGCGACGATGCGGCCGCGCTGAAAAACGTGGCAGCAGTCCGCAATATCCTCCACCAGGTCGAGATCGTGAGTGGCGGTGATCACGGTCTTGCGGCCGCCGCTGCAACCTACCAGAAAGTCGATCATCTGGCTCTCGCTCCTGGGGTCCAGGGCTGCCGTGGGTTCGTCCAGCAGCAGCACTTCGGGATCGAGGATCAGCACCGATGCGAGCGCAACCCGTTTTTTTTCTCCCGTTGAGAGGTGATGAGGCGAGCGGTCCTTCAGGTGCGCGATCTCCATCTGCTCCAACATGGCGCTGACGCGGAGGCGGATTTGCTCTTTCGGCCACTGTAACTGCAAAGGTCCGAAAGCTACTTCGTCAAATACGCTTGGGTTGAACAACTGGACGTCGGGGTTTTGAAACACCAATCCCACCCGGCGCCGGAAGTCGAACTCGGTTTGTCCGTTCAGTCCATTCTCGGTCAGCGGCTCGCCTTGAAAGAAAACGCTGCCCTCCTCCGGAAAGCAAAGACCGTCCAGGATGCTCAGCAAGGTTGACTTCCCGGAACCGTTCGCTCCCAGCAGCACCACCCTCTGACCCGGCATGATGGCGAGATTCAGCCCATCCAGTGCCGTCACTTCGTGATAGCGGTAGGTGACATCGCGCACCTCGAAGATGGGAGCGGTCACGATTTTCCCTCTTGCCGATGTTCGTTCATCGTCCCAACCAGAAAGCCACGGCCGCCGCCGTGATAAACAAAGCCAGCATGACCCAATCGAACCAGCCCGTCTGAAACTCGTCCAGCACGTAGACCTCGCCTTGAAATCCTCGCGCGCGCATGGCCAGGTAAACGTCTCCACTAAGCTGCAGCGTCTTGGACATCAGCACGCCTGTGCTGGCGGTGGCCGCCCTTCGCTGTTCCCGGCCGCCAAGCCGGCCTACCATCCGGCTTTTGCGGGAGGTAAACATGTCGTGCGCATTCCGCAGCAACAGGAAAATATAGCGATAAGTCATGCCCAGAATAACCACCAGCACAATCGGCAGCCGAAGCACGCGAAGCGCCTTCAGGACATCGTTCCAGGGCGTGCACAGCACCAGCAGTACCGAAAAAGTCGCAGCGGTCTCCGCCCGCATAATGAGATAAATGGCGGCGCGTAGTCCCTGCGCCGTCACCGTCCAATCGAAAACCGGAAGAATGTAAATCGCCTGGCCGGGAGTCAGGAATAAAGCTGGAAGCGAAATGAACCCGGTGAATGTAAGCACGCCCAGCCACACTCGCTTTGCCAGCGTACGCAATGGAACATTCGACAGCAACGCGATCACTACCGCGAGGACAAAGAGGGCTGCGATGACCCACAGCCGCCGCGCCAGGGCTGCGATCACAATCAGCGGCAGGATGGCGACAATCTTGATCCGGGGGTTGAGCTTTTGCAGCAACCCGTTTTTCTTCGCCAGCTCCTCGGCATAAAACGCGTGCTCGAGAGCATCGACAAAAGCCGCCAGACTGCGCTCAACGACTCCTCGCGAGTTTGTTCTGGCTCGGGTCATGGTGAGGCCCTGGGCGAATCGGCTCCGCGTTTTCCCACCATCCAACCCAGCAGCAGAAAGAATCCAAGAATCAGGCCACTGCCGAACATGGCCGACATGACGTAGCCAAAAGCGGGGCGGCGGATGAAGCGGGGCGCGTACTGCGGGAACGGCGCGCTCCACAGAGACGAAAGCCGGGTGAGCCCCTGTGGCCGCTCAGCCGGGGGAGCGACATTGCCCGAGGCAGCCGTGATCTGCTGCCGCACCTGCGGATCCACGAAATCTTTCGCGCTCCATTCCCCCCAAGCCGTGCCCGCCGCCAGAATCCCGAGAGGCGTCAAGAGCATCAGCATTGCCAGCCGAATCCAAAGCTGCCGAGCGCTCCCCCAGCCTGACTGCCGCGAAACCTCTTCGATTTTTCCCGAAGCCTTCTGTCCCAACAGCGCCGGATTCGCGCGCTGCAAGTACGCCACCACTCCGCCCGAGACAAACATTTCGGCCAGGCCGGCGAAGGTCAGATGCCCGATCATCATCGCTGGAATCGCGATGTGCAGCGCGTAAGGGGCATATAAGGGCGCGCCGCTTGCGTCTTTGAAGAACAGAGGCTGAATTCCCAACTCGCACGCGGTAAACAGCGCGGCAACATTGATGGCCGCATACCCGGCGAGCGCGCCCGCCACGACCCGGCGCGAGGACGTGATTGCCGTCCTGCCCGCCACGGCGCGGTAGGTGAAATGGGCGACCAGCGATCCGACAATCGCCATGTTGAAACAGTTGGCGCCGAACGTCGTGATTCCGCCGTCCCCGAAGAACACCGCCTGGATCAGCAACGCAATCGACACCGAGAGCATGGATGCCCAGGGGCCAAGCACGACCGTGGCCGCCCCCACTCCCACTGCGTGGCCCGTAGTCCCACCGGGAAGGGGAATGTTGAACATCATGATCACAAAGCAGAATGCGCTGGCGACCGCCAGCAGCGGCACCAGGCGGGTGTTCAGCAATCGCTTGACTCGCAGGAAAGCGGTGTACCAGAACGGTATCGCGGTGCCGTAGAGAACGGCGCAGGTCGAAGGACTCAAGTACCCATCAGGTATGTGCATGCTTCAAGGACGGGATCTGACTTCTGTGAAAATGGCGCATTTCACGCGTTAGGGTAGCACAAATGTGATCTTCGTGTTACGCAGCCGGATTAGTCGCATGGGATGAGTCAGGCGTGGGATTTGCGGGTAGGGTGGAAACCACTATTCGCGAGGACGATGGGAAACAATCTCCATACCGTAAATCTCCAGAGACTGCGAGCTAATCTCGCCGATACCGCCATCGCTCTACTTTGCCATCAACCCTTGTGACACGATCCGCTGGCTGATGAAGCGTTTCCCTTCGCTCACCGCGCGAATCGCCTTCAAGAGCTCGAACCCCGCGTCAATCTTGGCCACATATCCCTGCCCGCCTACGCTCATCGCCGTCTCCACCACTTGCGGCGAATCGTGCTGGCTCAGGAAGATGATATTTGAATTGAGCGAGACCCTGCGAATGCGTCGGGCAGCCTCGAACCCACTGATCCCCGGCAGGCTGATATCGAGCAGGACCAGATCGGGCTGAAGCTCCTGGGCCTTGAGCACTGCATCTTCTCCATCAGCCGTCTGACAGACTACGTCGAGAGACGGATCGCTCGAAAGCAGCGAACAGATCACTCGCCTGATGACTTCGTGATCATCGACGACAAGAATCCGAATGGCAGACACACCCAAAGCCTCTAGCGAAAAGAAACCAATACACGTAAACCGATTCGAATTGTAGCGAAAGTTCTGCCCCGCTTCACTACGGTACAGCATGTATTCCGGCTACAGTAAATGATGTATTGGAAACTGGGGCACAGCCCTGAGAGCGTCGCCCGGTGCACTCCCGTACCGACAACGCAATCTGTCAGCATCCATCTTGTCGCGATGACCGGAACGCCTTCAAATTCGACACCTACATCGTTCCCACTCCTGTCATCCTGAGCGCAGTCTTTCGTCCTGCGCAGCAGGACGGAAGCAAGCGAAGGACCTATGCATTCCCCGCCCGCATGCCTCATTGCAGCCATCCAGAAAATGCATAGGTCCTTCGTCGGGAATCCTTCGCTTCGCGAAGGCTTCCGCTTCCTCAGGATGACACCTTCCTCAGAATGACAGCTGTGAATGTGCATTCGTCACCTACATCGTTTCCCACCTCTGTCATCCTGAGCGCAGTCTTCCGTCCTGCGCAGCAGGACGGAAGCAAGCGAAGGACCCATGCATTCCGGGGGTGTAAATAGAACTGTGTAAACGGCTATGGGAGGAAGAAAATGGAAGACCCCATGGCAATCGACAAGAAGCTGATCGATCAACTGCTCCCCGACTACAAGAAGCCCGAGGATATCATCGGGAAGAACGGTCTGCTCAAACAGCTGACCAAAGCCATTCTGGAACGTGGGCTTCTTTACGAGATTACCGATCATCATCG
>JBOGLC010000075.1:0-29372 GCA_050746005.1 Terriglobales bacterium | reverse complement strand
CTGATACCGATGACCACATGGGCGTGGGCGCTTTCAACCTGATTCGACGGCGAGTATACGATGCGGTCGGCACATACAAGGCGCTGCGCATGGAAGTGCTCGACGATATGAAACTGGGCAAGGTGGTGAAGAAGGCCGGCTACGCGCAGCGGAATGTGTTTGGAGCGGACCTGATTTCCATTCGCTGGGCCAAGGGGGCCATGGGAGTGGTCCGCAACTTGACCAAGAATTTTTTTGCCATCATGTCGTTCCAGTGGTGGCGGGCCGTTGGCACTTGTGTTGTGCTGCTGTTTCTGAACCTGGTGCCGTTCATTGGGGTTGTTCTGGCCCACGGCTGGGCGCGTTTGCCTTATGCCGTCGCGCTGAGTTCCATGTTCCTGGTCTATGTTGGAATGTCCATGCACTCTTCCATTGAACCGTATTACTTCGTCTTGCATCCTGTGAGCACGCTGCTGTTCGCATATACGATGTTCCGTTCCATGTTTCTTACGCTGAGCAATGGAGGCGTGACGTGGCGCGGCACGTTTTACCCGCTGGATGAGCTGAGGAAGGGAATGGTCTAGTTATTCAGCGTCGCTGTCTTGAGGCACGGCCGCCGGAATCGTCGCGGGCTGCCGTTTCCTGGAAGTAGTGCTGTTTGAACTTCTGGGATGGCTGAAGGTTCCCGCGCTGAAGTGGCCTTTTTGCGCCACGTCAAAATCTTTTGGCAATCGAGGAATGCGGGCGGCATCGCCACCTAACTGCGACGCGTCTTTCAAGATGATTTCTGCCCGGCCATCGTATTCCTTGACGTCTCCGTGGATTTCAACCAGACGGTCCTGTAGTTGGCGAATGTCTCCAACGTGCTTTAAGTCGCCGCGAAAAATTACTACGGTGAATGTGCAGGCGTGGTAATCCTGGCAGAAATCCAGATAGTGAATCCCGTTGGAGCCCTGCTCAACGCGGAAAATTTTTCCCGTGACGCAACGGCTCTCACCGACATGATTAAGCGCCTCCGAGAAGGGGACGCACTTCGCATGAAGGGCGGGGCGAAATAGCAGAAAACAGAGCAGTAAGAGCCACGACAATTTGGCGAATCGGTCCACGGCAAGGCGATTCTAGTCGCTTTTCTTGATGGCGCAGGCTGCCCGCCCAGGAAAATCGTCCGAAATTCCCAACGTGGGAAATCGCGGCGGACGGGTAGCATTGCCCGGTCCGCGAGACGAACAGCCTTGCGCAAAAAATATGTAAGAAAGAGTTGGGGTTAGTTGAAAGCTTTGACCGCCGACGTTTCGTCGTCCTTTACGTCGAAGACCGTGTAAAGCTTGGTGATCTGCAAAAGATCGTGCACTTTCTTCGTGAGGTTGAGCAGCTTTAATTCTCCGCCCTGGTTACGGACCGTTGTAAACGCGCTGACCAGCTCGCCGATGCCGGAGCTGTCAATGTAGTTCACGTCTCCGAGATTGAGCAAGATTTTCTTCTGCCCCTTGGAGAGCAGGTCGCGTACAACATCCTTCAGTATGACGCTGCCTTCGCCGAGGGTGATGCGTCCGCTGCAATCCACGATGGTGACGCCGTCAACCTGGCGTGTACTGGTCTTCATGCTCACTGGGAAGCCTCCTTAGCGTCCTCGGATGGACCGTGGACGTGCTTGACAAGTTTGATTTCTGTGCCCGTTTGGGTGGGGCTGATGTGCACCTCGTCCATGAACGAGCGTATAAGAAAAATGCCCCGGCCTGACGTCTTTAACAGATTTTCCGGCGCCAGTGGATCGGGAATCTTTTCCAGATCCAGCCCTTTACCCTGGTCCCGAATGGTGATGATGAGGTTTCCGCCGGTCTGCTCAAATTCCAGTTCGACTTTCTTGCCGGGATCATAAGCATTGCCATGAAGCACTGCATTGACCGCGGCCTCGCGCACCGCCATGGCAATCCGCATGACCTCGTCATCGTCGAAGCCCGCTTCGGTTGCAATCCGGCTAGCTGCCTGCTCGGCGCTGTCTACGGTCTCCAGCGTCGAATCCAACGTGTAGGAGACCCGCTGTTCGGTCATGGCAAAGAGTTTATGAGTTCAGCGTTCGTGGATCACAACATCTTCGCTGCCCTGCGTTCCTGGCGATCGCGATTGCATACTCATGGCCGGAAGGGGGCGGTTGCAGCGAATGCGGTAGTTTGCCCTTATGCTCCGGAAATGTCAACGCGGAGCTCTATTTTTGATGCCTGGCGCAGCCGCCCGGGAGGGAGGTTGCGCTCTGATGGGACCCGTTCGAGCGGGCACTCCAGCCGGCCCGCGATCTTGACGTACAACCCGGAATTCGAACAAAAAACCACTCAAAACGGGACGGACAGGAGCGCTCGCCTCAAACCGATTCCAGAACTCCAAAGCTACTGTAGATTCTTCCCCATGACTTGAGTATTCTCGCAATTATGCCGACTTTTGCGCTCACCGAACTGCTGGGCACCCCGGTGTTCGACACCGCCGGGAACCGCTGCGGGAAGGTGCGCGAAGTAGCTCTGGTCCCACAGGAAGACCGGGCCCGGGTGGCGCTATTAATCGTCAAGACAGGGAACGGCGACCGCCTTTTGCCATTTGTATCGGTCACCTCAATTAATGGCGGTATTCGCACGGACGCGCCCATCGCCGGCTGGGCCCGGAGCGATGGCGCAGAAGGCATGCTTCTGTTGGGCCGCGACCTTCTCGACCAGCAGGTCATCGACGTCTTTGGCCGAAAAGTTGTCCGGGTCAATGATCTGGACCTGCTGCAGGAGCCGGGCGGAAGCCGTCCCGTGCTGAAAGTGGGCTCGGTCGACGTCGGTCCCCGGGGCGCCATCCGGCGATTGCTGGCCGGAGTGGTCCCGCCGGCGGCGTTGCGGGTGCTGCTGCGGCAGATCCCCCCGCGCACCATTCCCTGGGACTTCGTCGACCTCATCGAGACCGACCCCGCCCGCCGGGTGAAACTCAAGATTTCCCACGAACGCCTGGCCAAACTGCACCCCGCGGACATCGCCGATATCGTCGAGGACCTGGCCCCGGACGAACGCGAAGCCGTGTTTGAAACCTTGAACGATGAGGTGGCGGCGGGAGCCCTGGAGGAGGTCGAACCCAAGGTCCAGAAGGCGATCGTTGAGTCCCTGGATTCAGAACGCGCGGCCGAAATTGTGGAAGAGATGGAGCCCGACGCCGCCGCCGACCTGCTGGCCGATCTGCCTGAAGAACGGACCTCCGAAATCCTGCTGGAGATGGAACCCCAGGAACGCCGGGAAATGGTCGAACTCCTGGAATTCAAGGAAAATACCGCCGCCGGAAGAATGAATACGGAGTACCTTGCGGTCAACGTGACTGCCACGGTGAGCGACGCCATCGACGCGCTGCGCCACTTCGAGGGCGGAGTTGAGACCGTGAGTACGATCTACCTGGTCGATTCCAACGGTACGCTTGCCGGGGCGGTGCCCCTGGCCAAGCTGGTGTTGGCCACTCCGGACACTCCCATGCTTTCAGTGACCCTGGAACCCCTGATCTCCACTCGCGCGGACGCCAAGGAGAAAGACGTTGCGGAACTGTTCGATAAGTACAATCTTCTGACCCTGCCAGTCGTAGATGATCACAAGAAATTGACCGGGGTCATCACTTCCGACGACATCATCAGCCTGCTTCGGGCCAAGCTCTAGGACCGGCGCGGTCACCGATTGGATCTATCCAGATTTCCCTCCTCCATTTATGCTGATCGGTCACTTGAGCGCTTTGCAGGCCCGGCATGACCTTTCTGAAACGCTGGAAAATCCGGCTTTTGATCTTCTTCGCGGTCGTCGGACCGGGCATCATTACCGCGAACGTGGACAACGATGCGGGCGGCATCTGGACCTATTCCGCGGCCGGGGCCCAGTTCGGACACATGCTCCTGTGGACCATGATCCCCACCACCGTGGCATTGATCGTGGTGCAGGAAATCGCGGCCCGCATGGGCGCCGTCACCGGCAAGGGCCTGAGCGATCTTATTCGCGAGGAGTTCGGATTCCGCATCACCTTTTTCATGATGATGGGGCTGATCATCGTCAACTTCGGCAATGTGGTCACCGAATTTGCCGGTATCGCCGGCAGTCTGGAACTGTTTGGACTCAATAAGTATTACACCGTCCCGGTTTGCGCCGTGATTGTCTGGCTGATCGTAGTGAAGGGCCAGTACAAAACGGTGGAGAAAATCTTTCTCGCCGCTTCGTTTTTTTATCTCACCTACATCGTTGCCGGCTTTCTGGCCAAGCCCGCCTGGCTGCAGGCCCTCGAGGCCACCATCGTCCCGCCGCACAAAGAGATGTTCCTGCGCCAGGATTATTTGTACATGGTGATCGGCGTGGTGGGCACGACCATCGCGCCCTGGATGCAGTTCTATCTGCAAGCTTCCATCGTGGAAAAAGGCGTGACCCGCCGCCAGTACAAGGCCTCGCGCCTCGATGTGGTAATGGGCTGCGTGTTCACCGACGTTGTGGCCTGGTTCATCATCGTGGCCTGCGCATCCACGCTCTATGTGCACGGTTATCACAACATCAGCGATGCGAAAGATGCGGCCCAGGCACTGCATCCCCTGGCCGGAGACTACGCCTACATTCTGTTCGCCATGGGATTGTTCAACGCCTCCCTGTTCGCCGCCTCCATTTTGCCGCTTTCGACCGCTTACGCCGTATGTGAAGGTCTGGGGTTCGAGTCCGGAGTGGGGAAGCGGTTCAGTGAGGCTCCCGTTTTCTACTGGCTGTACACCATTCTGATCGCGGCCGGAGCCGGGGTCATCCTGCTGCCGAACATCCCGCTGGTCAAGATTTCCATTCTGTCCCAGGTGGTAAACGGGATCGTCTTGCCGTTTGTGCTCGTATTCATGCTGCTGCTGGTGAACAAAAAGGATTTGATGGGAGAGTATGTGAGTTCGCCGCTCTACAACGTAATCGCCTGGGCGACGACGGTCATCATGGTGATGTTGACGCTGGCCTGGTTCTGGACGCTGCGGGGCGGGTCCGGCTAGAGGGCGGGCTGTGGGGCTACACCCTTGACCGCCCGATTTTTAATTTGATTTGTCGCGTTTCAGCTACGGTATTTTTCAGGAACTCAACTTCGCCGCCGGAGGACAAGAGTGTCCTGCTCCACGCAGGCTAGGCGACTTTGCCTTCGGCCAGCTCTCTTACCAGCTGCAAATCGGCTTCGAGAAAATCGAACGAGGGCAGATCGCCGCGTGCCGCCCAGCGCATGTCCTTGAAAATCCTGTTCTCGATTTCGCCCTTGTACTGACGCACCGCATAGAAGCGCAGCTCCACCGCGGATCCGCTCTTGTACTCGTGCCGGATGCGAGCCACCTCATCGCCGATGTTGGCTTCGATGCCGAGTTCCTCGTTCAATTCCCGGCGCAGGGCTTCGCGCGGCTGCTCGCCTTCTTCGATCTTGCCTCCGGGAAATTCCCATTTCAGCGGCATGGTCTGGTGCCGGGTACGCTGGCACACCAGAAGCAGGTCATCCTTGAAGATTAAGGCCGCCACTACCTGTTTGATGGATGGCAAGGGACCCCGTTGTGAAGGGCGAGGCGAGCCGGTTGCTCGACCGTCCTTGATCTTGCGCTCCTGGTCTTTACCGCTCTTCATCCTGCAGACTTTTCCAGCTGTTTGCCCACCAGGGAAGCGCAATACTCCACCAGGGTGCGGTCGTCGTCGCCGAAGGCGGCGGGGAAGTGGCTGTCGATATCCAGTTCGCCCACCACCTTGCCGCGCACAAATACCGGAACCACTATTTCAGATTTGGTTTCGGTGGAGCATGCCAGATAACGGTTGTCGAGACTCACATCGTCGACCACGATGGTCTTACCCGTGGAGGCGGCGGCGCCGCAAATGCCCTGGTTCAGCGGAATACGCGTGTGCGGCGTCATCGCTCCCTGAAAAGGTCCCAGGGCCAGCATGCGCGGACGGGAATCCAGAGGGTTGTTCTCCAGCATATAAAAACCGACCCAGTTGTATTTCAGCATCCGATCATGCAGCACCTTCACCGTCTCCCACATGAAATCTTCTACAGACCCGGCCGCCAGGTTTATGCGGTCGATCTCTTTCTTGACTTCAACGATGTTGGAACCAGAACGCATAGAGTGTCCACGGATCACAGAGACCCAAGCATGTGAGTTCAAACTCGCGTGTCGAGGATACATCTTAGCCCCTCGAGTTGTGGAAAAGAACCGGGATGAATCGCCTCCGCCAACGCCCGCAGCCCCTGAACCAGCGTGGGTGCAGGTGTGTTCAGAAGCTCATCCCTGACGCAGTACACTCGTCCTTCGCGCACTGCGCGCATCATCTGCCATCCCCGGTCGCGGACAATCTTCTCCAGGGGCACCCGGTCACCGGCCCCGCACCAGGCTGCCACCACCACCTCCGGATCGAGCGCCAGAACCTCTTCCGCCGACGTCTGTGCCCCGGCGGCACAGAGGGATTCTCCACCCGCAGCCTGGACTAGCTCTGCCACCCACTTCTGCGACGCAATCAGAGGTTTGCCCCACTCTTCACAAAAGACGCGAGGCCGGCTTTTACCCTTCGTCCGTGCGCGGACCATCTCGATCTCTCTTTGCATGTCGGCAATTACAGTCTGCCCCTGCTTCTCACCGTTCACGACGCCGGCGATGGTTGCAATGTCCGTATAAATATCGGGCAAGCTCTTCGGGGCCAGGCCAAGAAAGCGAACGCCCGCTTTCAGAATTTCCACGACTGCCTTCTCCTGATAGGGAACTGCCGCAATGACCAGGTCGGGGCGGGCCTCCAGGATCTGCTTGCTCTGGGCTGTCCACGAATCGGCGACGATGATTCGTCCGCCATTCCTGATTTCAGGGCAAACATCGGCGCAATACCGGGTGCAGGCGACGACCAGCTCCAGTCTGCCTAACGCCGCCAGGATGACGGTGGCGCTTGGCTGAAGGCATACCACGCGCTTCGGAGTGTAGTCGGAAGGCACGACTTCTATCGTACCGCCCCGGGGGGCGCTCAATCCCTTCGGTTTTTTGAGCGGCACAATTATTTAGCACCCGCTACAATCCCGTGGAGGGTCTTGAGCGATGTTTATCCACATGTTCGCCTTCCGCTGGAAGGCGGAGGTTAGGGAAGAACAGAAGCAGCGAGTGATCGCCGAAATTCGCAGGCTGCAAGGCCAGATTCCGGGCCTGGTGGAGACCCTGGTCGGAGTAAACATTTCGCCCCGCGGGCAGGGTTATGAACTGGGCGGCGTTATGAAGTTTACGGACGAGGCTGCTCTGCGCGCCTACGGTCCGCATCCCGTCCATCAAGAATTGTTGAGCTGGCTGGCGCCTTTGATCGATCCCATCGAGGTAGATTTCGAGACTGGCGCTTAAGGCCGCGCGATGTACTCTTCCCAGGTCCTCGATCACTTTCAGCACCCGCGTAACCCGGGCGAGGTAGCCAATCCGGATGCCTCCGCCCAGATCGAAAATCCCGCCTGCGGCGATGTCCTGAAGCTCACTTTCCGGATCGTGGACGGCCGCATCGAAAAAATACGATTCCTGGCGCAGGGCTGTGTTCCAGCGATGGCCTGCGCCTCTTTGTTAACCGAGCTGGTGCAGGGAAGAACCGTCGCCGAAGCCCGGCAACTGCGCCGGGAAGAACTGGTACAGGCTATCGGCGGTCTGCCCCCCGCCTCAACCCATGCCAGCCACCTGGCGCTGGAGACGCTGGCCGCGGCTATCAAATCTCTCTGAACTGCCAGCCGGATGTACAAACCAGGAACTACAAACCGGGAACGGTTTTGGGATGATAAATCGGCCATTTGCGCTCGGCGGCGATCGTCAGAAGTTCCGGCGTCGGATTGATCGCAAAGGGATGGCGCGCAATTTCCAACATGTCGGCATCCCAGAGGGAATTACCGAAAACTGCATCCGGGGTTCGCGCAATCACCTCGCGGATCGCCAGGGGCTTGCCTTTGCCGCTGGGCACGCGGACGATCTTGTCAGTGACCCGGCCATCTTCGACTGCGACCGCCGCCGCCAGTATCCGGCCAGCCGGAATTCCGAAATGTTTCATTCCCGCTTGAATGACCCATTCGCTGGTCGAAGACACAGCCCAGATCTCGCAGCCCATATCGTGCAGTCGAAACACCAGGTCCTTCATCTCAGGAAAAAATCCGTTTAACATCTTGTGCTCGAAAAACTCCGAGGCTGCCTGCATCACGTCGGCTTCCAGAAGGCCGCGATTCATCGTGACCATCTCGGCGCACATGTCGTCTTCGCTGACCTTACCGGCCAGATAGTCGACATAGCGGGCCCGGCCCCAGCGAACGATATCATCGGCAACCAGGCTACGGCTCAGTTCCCAATCGAAAAAACCGAACCCGGCATCCCCGGCCCAGAGCGTGCCATCGCAGTCAAACACGGCGAGCTGGGGCTTCAGCTGCAAAACCGATTGGATGAAGTCGGCGGTCTGCGATGGAGTGTCCTGTTTCGAATTCTCTGGGCGCATGCGGATGGCAGGAATTATTTAATTTGAGGGTTTAACAGCGCTGCATAGTCCTCGGGGGTATTTACATTCATGACGACATGCGGATCCTCCACCGCGACATACTGCAGGTGTTGCTGATGCTGATGTTCAATCTCTCTGGCGGTGGCCGTCGCGGGAGCTTTCAGGAATATCTCGATCATTTCGCGCCCCGCCAGGAAGGGATGCCCGTGCCGTCCGTTGAATTCCGGCACGACGGCCCAGGTATCGCCAGCCGACGATTCAAATGCGCTTCGTAGTTTGGCCAGCTCCGCGACGCCGGCAGGCGGCCGATCAACCAGCGTGATCATGGCGGCATCACGGCCGAGGTCCAGAACTGTCTTCAATCCCACCCGCAGAGAACTGAACTGGCCATCCTCCGGCGTTGGGTTTCGCACCAGTGAACCGCCACTCGCATACACCACGGGAGCCAGCACGGATGCGTTATCGCCAACAACGACCACAACCTGGTCAGTGACCGCACTTAAGGAACGAATCGCGGCCGATAAGAATGTCTCGCCGGAAAACGCCAAGCCAGCCGCAACCGGAGGCCAGGGCAGCAGCGCCTTGTCCGATCCCATACGCGAGGACTCTCCCGCTGCCAGTATCACTCCGCACCAACTGGGCGCCCGGTTCATGTATGGAAGATAACAAAAAATGACGACTTCGGTCGGAATGACTTTTCGGATGGCCGGGAGCGGTCGAGTTCACTCCGCTGAGTTTCGCTCAGGGCTGGATATTCGCTGGGTGGAGCAGCGCTTTAGCCCTGCCTGTAATTTGCCGGGAGGAAGCGGCTTCAGCCGCTGGATTACTCTCGGACCGGTTCAAACTTCCTCTTCCGACTCCTCCAATATTTCAGTGGCGGACTCACCCGCCTCGCGCTTGCGCGAGTGAAACCAACTCATATGCGGCAGCTCCCGCTCCACATGCCGGCGCGCGGCAATCAGCTCGGCGGTAATCGCGACTGCGATTTCCTCCGGCGTGACCGCCCCGATATCGAGTCCAACCGGAGCATGCACCCGCTCGAAGAGCTCAGCCGAGAGACCTTCCTGGGTGAGCTCCTGGAAAATAGTAATGGTTTTGCGCTTCGACCCAATCATTCCGATGTAGCGGGCCGGGGTCTTGACCGCCCAGCGCAACAGCCGCATGTCATCGCGATGCCCGCGTGTGACAATCACCAGGTAGGAAGACTCGCTGGGAGTCAACCGAGCCATGGCTTGGTCGAAATCTTCGGCAATGACTTCTTTAGCTTCGGGAAAACGATCGCGATTGGCGTAGGCCACGCGGTCGTCCACCACGGTCACATCAAAACCGGCGATTCGGGCGACCTTGTAAAGGTTTACTGACACATGGCCTGCGCCGAAAATATAAAGCGATGCTGGCGGTAGCACGGGTTCGACGAAAATGTCGAGGGTGCCGCCGCACACCAAGCCCGTATCGTATTTGGGATCCTGATTGAGGTTGAAGGTCAGGGTGCGAGGCTTTTCGCTTTCCATGACTTCGCGGGCGGCCTGCCAGATCTCAGCCTCCACACAGCCGCCGCCGATGGTGCCCACAATTGAGCCGTCGTCGCGGACCAGCATCTTGGCTGTCTTGAAAGAGGGAATCGAGCCGCGCACATTGACGATGGTTGCCACCGCCCCCCGGCGCCCCTCCTGCCGCAGCTTGACAATCTCCTCGTAAATGTCCATCGCAGCTTGATTATTAGTCGGTTAACAGCGGCGCGTCAACCGGCAAAGCAAATGCCCCGGATCATCACTCCGGGGCTTCCGCTTCGAATCTCAGGCACCGACGCGGCCTGCCAACGACCTTAATCGTCGCGGAGCCTTACTCGACCGGACAACCGCGGGGCGGCTGTCCCTGCGTGGTTCGTGGTAATTCCCGCACGAGCGGGGCGCTCGCGCCTACATTTACTTAATTCGGTTGGGAGGGGCCATCCTGGCCTAGGGGGTCGGGAGGAGGCGAGGGCGGCGGCGCTATACCGCCTGCAGGTTTGGCGGCAGGCGAGTTGGGATCCGGTTCTTCGCCGGGGCGGCGCAGCGAAGGCGCGTTCGGGGGACGCACTTCAGGCGTGGAGCTCTTGGCAACGGTGGCCCCGAGGTCTACCTCTTTTTCGGTGTGAACGACTTTTTCACCGTCCACTTTCATGTTCTCCACGCGCACGACCTCGTCGCCCACGAGACGGACAAAGTCGACGTCGGCCGGAGGTTCGCCATAGATCCACTCTTCGTATTCGGTTTCGCCATCTTTTTCCCGGATTTTCTTGGGCGGACGGCCCTTGGCCGCCATCACCATTTCGCGATTCATGCCCACCAGAACATGATGCGCCTTGATGGCTTCCCTGAGCTTGGGCGTAAGGGTATCGAGATAGGCTTCGACCGCGGACTTGGCGTTGAAGTCGAACACGGGCCGCAGCAGTTCTTTCAATTCCTTAGGCCCCAGCTCGGGCACATAATTATCGAAGACCAGATCAACATATGATCCGCGTGGATTGGCGCTGGCATCGCTGGGACCGAGCGATGTCATGCCGCCGCCTCCTCCCACCTGGATGTGTTGATACCATTTGAGCTTCTTGACCGGACCGCCGTTGATCTCGAAATGAATGCGGTCTTTTTTAACCAGAATCTCGCTGATGCGGGCCTGATCGCCGGGCTTGGCCGCGGGCCCCCACATGGCCAGCATGCTTTGCAATTGATCGCCGCCAGGCGAGAGTTGCCCGTCCTTGAGCGTCAAACCCGTTTTTCCCATGGGAAAGGGCGAGCGGATATAAACCAGCTCGGCATTGAAGGCCCTGATCAAATCCATCCGGGTTTGCTTGGTGATGGGAGGAAGTTTTTGATCGTCGGCACTGGCCACAACCACACAGAAGAGCGCGATGGGCAATAGAACTGGGACGTAACGTGGGTTCATACGACACCCCGAGCCGGCGATGGTTCCGATTATAGCGCCGTTCGGGCGGAAAAAATGACTTACTGGAAAGTTATTCAACCCGGAAGTGCGCGCCCCGAACCGGCTGGCGACTCTCTCCTTGCGGCTTTCAGGCCGACCAGATGTGCAATCCGTTGCGGGCGACCTGCAGCGGCAGGACGATTCCGCCGTTGTCGCCAATCACGGTGGCGACCCGGCTGGCAGCGCCCTGCTCCACCAGGAAGATCACGCACCCACCGCCGCCCGCTCCACAGGCTTTTGCAGCCCGTCCGCCATGCCTGGAGGCCAATTTGATCAGCTTGTCGATGAGCGGAGTGGTAATTCCGGGCGCGTTGCTGCGGCGCAGCTTCCACTCTTCGCGGAGCAGGCGAGCGACCTCGTCCCACCTGGCGTCCGCTACCGCCTGGTGCATGGCGCGAGCAATCTCAACGATGCGCTCGAAGTTGCGGAACACCCTCTTATCGCCATTGATGTGCGCCTTGAAAACTTCCCAGTTATTGATGCCAGACTTGCGCGGGGCGCCGGTGTAGGCCAGAACGAAGCGCGATTCGATTTCACCCAGCGCGACTGCCACGGCCTCGCGATGGATGCCGTCGGCGTCGAGATGGATCGCACTGATCCCGCCGTAGAGAGCGGGATAGTAGTCCTGGCAACCGGTGGGGACCTGGATGATCTGAGCCTCCACGTTCTGGGCGATGATGCGCATCTGCTCCAGCGTAAGATTGCGGTCGGTGAAGCGGGCCAGAGCCGCGGTACTGGCGATCATCAGGGCGGAAGATCCGGAAATGCCGGCCCCGGCGGGAGACTCGGAGTCGGTCTCCATGAGGAAACCTTCCTTGGGTGCAAAAAACTGCAGCAGCCGGGCGCCCAGGGGAAGGCGAAAGCGATTGGCAGCGCGCAGCGCTTCGATGCTGGCAAAGTGCTCTTCGCGCCGGGTGTCGATGGAGCGCAGGTAAATACCCTTGCCCTTCAGGGGAGTAACGCGGCAGGTGGTGAGAATGTTGACCGCGAAATTTACTGTCAGCGCGCCGGGATGAAACAGGTACAACGGCCACAGATCGATGGTTCCTCCCGCCAAGTCGGCGCGGCAGGGGGCCTGGGCCACGATGGTCGGTCCACTGGCGGTATAAGCGGTTTTGCCCATGCTGTGTTTTACCATGAGGGAGCGCGAGAGTTTAGCTTGCATGCCTGCCCGCAAGTCAGTGTACGGCTTTTGGAAGCGGTCTCCCACTTATGGAGGCGTCATGCTGAGCTTGCGAAGCATCTGGCGTGGAGCGGATCTGCCCCTGGGTCAAAGTTGAGCAGCTCCGCGCGAGATCCGTCGGGACTAAAGTCCCTCAGGACGACGCCAGGGTAGGGAAAGTGTCTGGTGTCTGGTGTTTGCGGTGCCGCATGAGAGGTGCAGCCCGTTCTCCACCCGGAGGCGTCATGCTGAGCTTGCGAAACATCTGGCGTAGAGCGGATGTGCTAGGGGGTCAAAGTTGAGCAGCTCCGCGCGAGATCCTTCGGGACTGAAGTCCCTCAGGATGACGCCGGGGTAGGGGTGGGCGTTCAGGATGACGCTAGGATGCGCGTTCCGGATGACGCCGGGGAACGAGCGTTTCAAACTGACCGCTACTGAAGCAAATCCTTCGTTGACAACCTAGTTTGTTTGCCGCACACTCGGCTGTACGGTTGCTGTCTATGGCCGGACGGTAACCGAGTGGCAGTTTGCAACAGGTTGTAAACAATGGCTCCTGTCCCTCCCCTTACTCCAAAGCCTCCCCCATCGCTGGGAGCACGAGTTCCTGTGCGAACTCGGACTGAAATCTCCGACGAGACAATCCGGCAGTCCGACGCTGCCCCGCTCTACGTCAAGTTGCGGAAGATGATCGCGTCCGACAGGCAGCCCACCGACACCATCCTTGGCGCTATTGCCGTGGCGGCTCATTCTCTGACGGGCGCCACCGGCGCCGCTATTGCCATGCCCCGCGACGGCTCTGTGGTATGTGTGGGCAGAAGCGGAGAAACCGCACCGAAAATTGGCGGCCGGCTTGACGTTGATTCGGGAATCTCCGGGGAATGCCTGCGCACGGGGGTGATCCTGCGCTGCGACGATGCCAGCCGGGATTTTCACGTCGATGCCGAAGTTTGCCGCCAGTGGGGCCTTCAATCTATTGCCGCGGTGCCTTTGCGCGGCCAGGAAGGCAGGGTGGGGGTTCTGGAGGCATTCTCTACCGAGGCCTACGCTTTCACTGAAGACAGTATGGAGATCCTGGGGCGGCTGGCGGGACTCGCCGAGGCGGCCTGGGCCCGGGGAGAAGTTCCGCAACTTCCGGTCGCCGACACGGACTTGGCGGCAGGCGAGTCCGCCACCGCGGTTGACGCGGCGGTTGAAGCTGCGATTGAAACTCCGGTTGAAATTCCAAAGACACAGTCAGAGCCTCTCGTAGATGAGGTTCCACTGGCGACGGTGCGCGAGGCGCTCGCCGGAACTCAGCAGAAGGAGTCACGCGCCTGGAGAAAGTGGCTTTATCCGTTGCTGATCGGCGTCGCGCTGCTAGGGTTGACGCTGCTGACGGTCTATGGCGGGAGAACGTGGTCCGGGGCTAGTGTTGCATCCCGGAGCAGGCAGGCCGCGAGCCCACAAATTCCGCCGCCGGAAAACAAAAACACCGTACCTGAAGCTGCCTTCGCCCTGGCGCCAGCCGCGGCGGCGACGCCATCCGCCGAACCGCCCGCTCGCCATCCCACCGGAGCTGCATCTGGGGAAGAAATTCCGGATGTCGTCGTTCGGCGTCAACCGCGAGCAAGGGCCGTGGCTCATGCTGTCGCGCCGGAGACCGAACCCTCGTCCGATGCGGTATCCAACAGCGAGAACGTTCCTCAGATTGCGGCGTCCACTGCTGCCCCGACCGATCTGGGGAAGGTAGTGTCTGCCTCGGCGGTGCTGCCCAAGCTGGGTGTCCCGGTTTCGCAGGGCGTTGCCGGCGGCGTTCTGGTGCACAAGGTCCAGCCGATCTACCCTCCGGAAGCCAGACGGATGCGCGTAGAGGGCAATGTCGTCATCGACGCCACCGTGACCGTAAAGGGGGAGATCGACGATCTGAAGCTGGTCAGCGGAGACGTCCTGCTGTCGAGGGCGGCAATTGATGCCGTTCGCCAGTGGCGATACACGCCCTTTCTACTGAATGGCCAGCCCATCCCCAAGCAGACCCGGATCACCATCAGCTTCATTGCACCGTAGCAAATCCACTAATTTTAAGGGGTAAGTTTTAAGTGAGGTTTAAGGCCCGCCGCACCGAGCCGCGTTCCTGCTGGATTTTCTCCTGCAGCAGGGTGATGGCATAGATCAACTGCTCGGGACGTGGCGGACAGCCCGGGACGTACACATCCACGGGTATCACCTGGTTCACGCTCTGCACCAGGGCATAGTTGTTGAAGACCCCGCCCGAAGTGGCACAGGCTCCCATCGAAATCACCCATTTGGGTTCGGGCATCTGTTCCCAGAGTTGGCGAATGACAGGCGCCATTTTGTTGGAGACGCGTCCGGCGATGATGATGAGATCGGACTGGCGGGGCGACGGGCGGAATACTTCAGCCCCGAAGCGGGCAATATCAAAGCGGGACGCGCCCATCGACATCATTTCAATTGCGCAGCAGGCCAGGCCGAACGTCAGCGGCCATATCGAATTTTTGCGCATCCAGTTGACCGCCGAATCCAGCGTGGTCAGAACGACGCCTTCCGGAGCCGGGTTGCCGTAGGTCAACTCCTTGACGACTTTCTTGCCGTTTTCGGTGGTGGTGTAAGAGCCGAAGCTGAGTCCGTCTGCCATGACAACCTCATTGTAAACCAGAGGGCATGGAGCATGGAGGCCGGGCGTCTCGCCCGGCTGGACGAGCCCGACGCGCGTCCTGTACGCGGTCCTTGAATCTTATGGTAGAAAAGAGTTCTTCTGGTTCGAACTCAGGAATATTCAGGAGACGGTCATGCCTTCCCTGCCCGACAACGGAATGGTCCATCTTGCCAGCCCGTATTCATTTGCAGAAACCATCCAGCGGCTGGAATCCTTGCTGCTGGCCCAGGGATTAAAACTGTTTTGCCGCATCGACCACAGCGGCGAAGCCGCAAAAGCCGGCTTGCAGATGCCGCCGACGCAAGTGATCGTTTTTGGAAGTCCCAAGGGCGGGACGCCGCTGATGATTGCGTCTCCCAGCCTTGCCATCGATCTGCCGCTGAAAGCATTGATCCGGGAGGATGGAGCAGGCAAGGTGTGGGTCTCCTACAATGCTCCGGACTACTTCAGGCAAAGGCACGACATTCCCCCGGATCTGGTGAAGAATATTGCGGGAATCGGGCCCCTGCTGCAAAAAGTTGTAGGATAGACAAGCAATCCTTTTCTGCCCCACCCCAAGGAGATATCGAATGGCTAAACCCGCCGACAACGAAAAAGAGATTTCCCGCGAACGCCTGGCCGAGCTGCTAAACGAAGATCTTTCGCGCGAGTACCAGGCGATCATCGGTTATGTCGTGTATTCCCAGGTACTAAAGGGCGCCGAATACATGAACATCGCCGATCAACTCGCGCTGCACGCCAAACAGGAATTGGACCACGCATTGACGATTTCGCGGCAGATTGACTATCTGGGACAAATGCCTACGGTTACTCCCAAGCCGGTCAAGACCTCGGACGACCCAAAAGAGATGCTCGGCTTCGATCTGAATAATGAGAATGAAACCGTGCGCAATTATCGCGACCGGGTGAGGCAATGTGAAGCCCTGGGAGAGTTCGCCATGGCGGAACAGATTCGCCAGATTCTGATGCAGGAACAAGACCATCAAATTGATTTGGCCACGGCGCTGGGCAAAGAAGTCCCGAATGTCGGAGCCCGAGTGAAGCGGAGCTGATCAGCCCCGGTTCTACCCACTGAACTTCCACGGCGGGGGCTGGATCTTAGGCAGCAAGACTACTCATGACCGGTTACTACGCGATCTGGTGAATGGCACCCATGCGGCTTTTGGGATTCTGGATGTAAGCAAATCCAAGACGGCGCACTGCAGTGTCCGCCCCACAGGTTGAAGCGGTTAGGCCGACGGAAGACTGCTGCCGCGGAGCTTGGCACTCAGGCGGGACAGTTGTTTGCGATCCTCAGACTTGTCGGAGAGAAATTCAACTCCGTACAGATAGACGCTGCGGTTTCGAACCTTGGCGCGAACCCGAACCGGTTCATCGGTGGCGGGATTTTTAAACTCTACCTTGACTTGGCTTCCCACTGGCAGGTCAGCAGCGGCAAAAAGGCAGAGCCCGCCTTCGCTGAAGTGGACTCCGCGGGCGTCGACCACAGTTTTGTCCGCGGAGCGGTCTACGGGGGGACGATCGACAACAATACGCACCGAGGCATCAAACGGATAGCGTTGCCAGCGGCGCCGGTTTACTGTTGGTTCCATCATCCCCAACCTACTTCCTGAAATTTTTGTTGGCTAGCGGCGTTGCTCGACGAAAAACACCGCGATCCTTGTGGTTCGCCAGCTTCAAAAGTATTTCACCCTGCCGATTCGTGAAAGTTACCGTGGTACCGCCCAGGACGGAGAAGAGGTAACAATTCCTGTCAGGGAGCGGGTTTCAACTCCGGATGCCGCTGTAGCTCGACGGGCCTCGCGAAGAGTACGGCCTTGGTCGCGCCCCGGATATTCGAACCCACATCGCGGGTACATTTGAGCCAGTTCTAGGGATTCAGCACGACTTTACCGAACATCCGGCTTTGCTCCAGGTATTCATGCGCGGCACGAATTTCTTTGAGCGGGAAGACGCGGTCAACCACGGGCTTCAGGCGTGCGGCGAAAACATGGTCCAGTACTTCGCGCAGTTCACCCATGGTGCCCATGTAGGAACCCAGAAGCGAAAGTTGACGCGAAAATAAAAACCTCAGGTCGATACTGGCATTAAATCCGGTGGTGGCGCCGCAGGTGACCAGGGTGCCGGCGGTCTTGAGGCACTTCAGGCTCTCCTCCCAGGTGGCGGAGCCCACATGCTCGATGACGATGTCCACGCCTTCTTTGTTGGTGAATTTGCGAACCTCTTCTGAAATTTTCTGCTGGTAGTGGTTGATGCCGTGGTCGGCGCCGAGCGCCCGGGCCTTCTCCAGTTTGGTTTCGTCGCCCGCGGTGGTGATCACGCGAGCGTGAAACAATTTCGCAATCTGGATGGCGGCGATGCCAACACCGGAACCAGCGCCCAGCACCAGCACCGTCTGGCCCGGACGAATCTGGCCGCGGCCGACCAGCATGTGCCATGCGGTGGTAAATACCAGCGGCACGCTGGCGGCCTGGTTGAAATCCAGATTGTCGGGAATGGGGATGACATTCACGGCGGGCACGGCGATCAGCTCGCAATTTCCGCCGTCGACGCGGTTGCCGAACACGGTGAACTCCGGACACTGGTTCTGAAGTCCGGCGACACATTTGGCGCAGTGATTGCAGAAATGCATCGGGGCCAACACAACCCTCTGTCCGGGCTTGAATCCGGTGATGTATTCGCCCACTTCGACGATCTCGCCGGCGATGTCAGCGCCCAGGATGTGCGGCAGCTTCACTCCGGGCAGGCCTTTGCGGATCCACAGATCGATGTGGTTCAGCGCGCAGGCCCTGACGCGGACGAGTACCTGGTCCTGTCGCGGCTTGGGATCTGCCACGTCTTCATAGCGCAGAACTTCAGGACCACCAAATTCATGGATGCGGACGGCTTTCATGGATCCTCCGGAAAGAGCCAAACTACCACAGTCGAAAAACAAGATTCCCTTTTTGGCGCCGATGTTCACAGATCACACACGGGTACAGGGTTTGAGCTAGATTTTTCACTCGGCAGGTAGTGGTCTCGGGGGTGTTGCCAGTGGGAACTGGACGCGGCTTGCCAAGCCGTCGATTGGTTCATCAGCCATTGCGGTTCGAATCCGCCTCCCCACGTGTTCCACTCAACCAAGGCCCGACTTGGCTCCCTGCGCACCGGCCCTTTACACTGGAGATGTGAAGATCGCGCTGGGACAAATCAATCCCACAGTTGGAGACTTTTCCGGCAACGCCGCCAAGATCGTCGGTTTCGCGCAGCAGGCGCGAACGGCAGGCGCCGGTCTGATTCTATTTCCCGAGTTGTCGGTCTGCGGCTACCCGCCACGAGATCTGGTCGAGCGTCCTTCGTTTGTGGCGCGCAATCGTGAGACCGTGGAACAGATTGCGGTCCAGACCAACGGCATCGGCGTGATCTGCGGCCTGGCGACCCCGGCTCATGCCGAGACCGGCAAGTCGGTGATGAATTCCGCCGCCCTGCTACAGGACGGTGCGATCGCCTTCCTGCAGTCCAAAATGCTGCTGCCCACCTACGACGTGTTCGACGAGATGCGCAACTTCGCTCCGGCCAGAAGCCAGGCCCTGTTTCCTTTCTGCGGCAAGCAAATGGCGCTGACCATTTGCGAGGACGCCTGGAACGACAAGGACTTCTGGAACCAGCGTCTCTACACCGTCGATCCCGTCGAGTCGCTGGTTCAGGCGGGCGGCAATTTTGTGCTCAATATTTCCGCTTCCCCGTTCTGGCTGGGCAAGCGTGAACTGCGGCGCGAGATGCTGGCCACCATCGCCCGCCAGGATAAGGTGCCGGTGCTCATGGTCAACCAGGTCGGAGGCAATGACAGCCTGGTTTTTGACGGCTCCAGCCTGGTGCTCAATTCTGCCGGCGAGGTAATCGCGCAGGGCAAGTCTTTCGAGGAGGACCTGGTCTATTTCGATTCCGACCAGTTGACCGGTGAAATCCACCCTCAGATCCCGGGAGAGGAAGGCAGCGCCTTCGCTGCCCTGGTGCTGGGCACGCGCGACTACGTGCGTAAGTGCGGCTTCGAGCGCGTGATCATCGGCCTGAGCGGCGGCATCGATTCGGCTCTTACCGCATGCATTGCCGCGGATGCCGTCGGCCCTGAAAACGTGATCGGTGTAGGCATGCCCGGGCCCTATTCTTCATCCGGTTCGATCGACGATGCGCGAGCCCTGGCGGGGAATCTCCGCATTCGTTTTGAACTGCTCTGCATCACCGACATTTTCGAGAGTTACCGCACCACTCTGCAGAAAGTGTTTGCCGGGTGCAGGGAAGATACGACCGAGGAAAACATCCAGGCGCGGACACGGGGCGCGTTGCTCATGGCCCTCTCCAACAAGTTCGGGGCCATCGTTCTCAGCACCGGCAACAAAAGCGAGCTCGGCGTAGGATATTGCACTCTGTACGGCGATATGGTCGGCGGCCTGGCGGTGATTTCGGACGTGCCCAAGACGCTGGTCTATCGTCTGAGCCGCTATGTGAATTCCCGCCGGCCCGTCATCCCGGAGGCGACACTCGAGAAACCACCCTCGGCTGAATTGCGCCCCGACCAGAAGGACATTGACTCGCTGCCCCCGTACGACGTGCTGGACGTCATTCTCGAAGATTACGTCGAGGACCTGCACACGGCGGAACAAATCGCGGCCGATCGCAATTTCGACCCGGCGCTGGTGCAGAGAGTCATTCGCATGGTGGACGGTGCGGAATACAAGCGTCAGCAGGCCGCGCCTGGACTCAAGATTTCTCCTAAGGCTTTCGGTTCGGGCCGCCGCTTTCCCATCGCCGCCAAAATGAGCGGGTGACGGCGTTTCCGATTTGCAGAAAACTTCTGTTCTCGAAAGGAACTCATGCGTTCGCTGCTTTGCTGCTTCCTCGGTTTGCTGATGATTTCGCCGGCCGTCGCCCAACAAAAGTCTTCGCCCAAATCAAAGAATGCGGTTCTCCCGGCTCCCACCTTCAGCACCCGGCTTCCGTCCGACGAAACTGTGAACGCCTTCCTGAAGCAGATGTTTGGCTATGATCCTGCTGTGTCGTGGAAAATCGCGGCCATCCGTCCCTCCCCCGCGGAAGGACTCACGGAAGTGCTGGTGGTGCTCAGCACTACGCAGGGCCAGCAGAGCAGCCGTCTCTATGTCACCGAGGATGGTCAGCACGCCGTAATCGGCGAGATCATTCCTTTCGGCGCACATCCCTTCGCACCCGCGCAAGAGGCGCTCAGCCAGGGAGCGGACGGGCCTTCCCGCGGCCCGGCGGACGCTCCTGTGACTGTGGTTGAGTTCAGCGACCTACAATGCCCGCACTGCAAGGACGCCCAGCCCATCATCGACAAACTTATGGAGGAGGAGAAAGATGCCCGCCTGGTGTTCCAGAATTTTCCCCTGCCGGCGCACGACTGGGCTGTCAAAGCCGCAGCCTACGGCGATTGCATCGGACGCAGTTCGCCTGATGCCTTCTGGAAGTACGCGGCCAGCGTCTACGCCGCTCAGAGCGACATTACCGCCGCCACCGCGGATGAAAAGCTGACCGCTATCGCCGACCAGTCCGGCGCAAAGGGCACGGACATCGCCGCCTGCGCTGCCAAACCCGAGACTATTTCAAGGGTCCAGCGTTCGGTTGCCCTGGGCGCTGGGCTCGAGGTGAGTGGAACGCCGACCCTCTTTATCAACGGCAGAAAGATCAGCAACGTGGCCGGCCTGCCTTATGAAGTCTTGAAGGGTCTTACTGAGTTTGCCGCGACCGAAGCGAAGGCAAATAAAAGCAAGTAAACTCTCAGGCCAGGTAATGGTGGGGCTGGGTGGAGCAGGGCTTTTGGGTGGAGCAGGGCTTCAGCCCTGCATTCAGGACAGCTCAGGCTGGGGCTTTAGCCCCTGCGGGATTTTTTCAAGTTTCAGGATTGTCATGATGTACCTCAGGGGCTAAAGCCCACCTAACTGTCAGGCTTAAATGCAGGCCTGAAGGCCTGCTCCACCCCATCAGACGGAAAGGGGCCTGAAGGCTCCGCCCATCAGGCGGGAAGGGGCTTGAAGGCTCCGCCCGTCAGGCGGGAAGGGGCTTGGTGGCCTGCTCCACCCCGTCAGGGGCCTGTCATCCCGAGCGCAGTCGAGGGACCTGCTTTGCGCAGCGCAACGGTGGTTGCATGGATAACAATGGCGTAGCTGAGAAAGTTATTTCTGCAACCAGACTTCCGCGTTCTGGGTCGGCTCGCGGCTGACCACTCGCGGCGTGATTACGATCAGCAATTCATCCTCGTCGAGTTGCTTGCTGTTGCTGGTCATCACCTGATTCAGTCCGGGCAGCGATCCCAGACCCGGAATCCCGCTCAGGCTGCGCTGTTCGGAATTTGAAACCGATCCCGCCACCACCGCCGGCTCTCCGTCCATCAGCGTGATGCTGCCCTTGTACTCCCGGTTTGAAATCACCGGTACCCCGTTCAGCGATTGACCCGTCAGAGATCGAAACTGTATTTCCAGGTCCAGGCTGACGTCGGAACTTCCGTTCACCCGGGGCTTGGCTTTGAGGCTCAACCCGATGTCCTCATAGTTAAACGAGGGAAAAGGGCTTTGAAAAGAGTTGTTCTGAATTACGGACGCAATCGCCGGAGTATTGAAAACCGGCGCGAAGCTGGCGTTGAGGATGGGAAACTTCGTACCCACGCGAAAGGTCGCATCCGTGTTCTGAGCAACTCGCAGCGTGGCGTGCTCCAGCGTTTTAACCGTGCTCTCGTTCAGCGACAGCTGCGCCCCCGCCGTTCCCAGGCTGAGCCCGGTCAGCGTGAGGCCGTTGCCAAACGTGGCCAGGGGCTGGCTGAAAACCGAACTCTGCTGATTCTGCAGCTGGGCGAGAAGCCCTGACAGGGCCTGCGAATTGGCCTGGTTGATGCCTCCGCCCGAGATCAGCTGGTTAATCAGGTCCTGAATGTTTTGTCCGGCCAGGGCCGCCAGCGCGCCCGCGGGAATGTTGAACAACTGGAAATTATTGGGAATCTGCAATCCCATGTTGCGGGTCAGGCTGTTCGTAATCTCATATACATGCACGTCGATCATGACCTGCGGACGGGAATCTGCAAGACCTTCGAGAACCTGAGTGGCGGCGTCCAGCATTTTCCGCGGCGCCCGGACCACGATCGTGCTGGCGTTCGGCTGCGGAGTGACCAGCCGTATCTCAAAGAGATTGCGCAGCAGATTTACGACATCATTCAGTTCCTGAGGCGAGGTCACACCCGGCAGGTAAAAAGTGCGCAGCGCCATGCGATCAAACTGGCGGTGATTTTGCACCGATTCCGCGGCCACAAGAATCTGGCTGCTGTCGAGCGGCGTCCAGAACGTGTGGGTCATCAGGCAGGCTGCGGCCATGGCGGTATAAAAATCCGCGCGACCAAGGTCGAAACGAATTGGGCGGGAGACTACGGACTCGTCAAAAGTCGCGGTCACGCCGAATACCGAAGCCACCTGGGTAAGGAGTCCACGGCCGTCGCCACGATAGTGAAAGTCCGCCTGGACCGTGCTGGGCGCTACCCGAATCTCGTCAGCCGCCGCGACCACCCGAGGCGCGGCCGAGGTTTTCGGGGCCCACTCCCCGATCGCGTCTTTCAAACGTTGCTGGGCAAATTCGTTTTGCGGATCAAGATGCAGGGCGGTACGGAACTCGGCCAGCGCCTCGATCTGGCGGCCCTGGCCCATTTCGCCATTGCCCCGCTCCAGATGCTCGAAAACCAGCTGCTGGCGGGTCAATTCACGCGCTGTCACAAATTCCACATCCTTAGGGGCCAGCCGCGCCGCCGTTTCAAACTCATCGAAGGCTTCGTCCTGCCGCTTTTCGCGCTGCAGCTTCAGCCCCTTGGCAAAAGCCGCGCCGGCTTCTTTCAATTCTTTCTTCGACGGGTTGCAGGATAGAGACCCAGGCGAACCTTCGGGACAAGGCAAGAGTGGAGCGCTGGCGGGCTGGTCGCCGGCAAGAGCCGAGGCGGCTAATCCCATGACGATCAGGATGAGGGCCAGCTTAATGAATTCCCCCCCACGCATGCTGCGATTGTAACCGGAAAGAGAAGACGTCTTAGAATTTCCCAAGGGGGAGTGTACCTTCGTGTACGCAACCGGGGTCACGTGGTGGAACTTCAAGCCTGGCGGTTGGCGTCATTCTGTCGGACTCAAGTCCCGAAGAGCCTGCCCTGAGCGAAGTCGAAGGGATCTGCTGCGGCACTGCCCAAATGCTGACGCGGCCGCAAATCCGCTTCACGCCAGATCCTTCGGGACTGAAGTCCCTCAGGATGACGCCGGGGGTGGGCGTTTCAAACCGACCCACTACCCCTGCCCCTCCGGGTTTGGAAAGTTATCTTTTTTGGCGTATAAAAGTTAGTTGCGACAGCACGCTACATGTTCCTTCCCCGTGCGGCCTCAACCGGGTTCCATACTGACGAGCGAGGGAATATGCCCAGCCTGACTGCCACGCACGCCCCCAAGGGCTTGGAAGGAATAGTCGCCACCAATTCGAGCATCTGCTACATCGATGGCGACCAGGGCGTTCTGGCGTACCGCGGCATCGACATTCACGAGCTTGCCGACCACTCCAACTTCGAAGAGATCTGCTACCTGCTGTGGTATGGCAAGCTGCCCACGCAAAACGAATTGAAGGAATTCCGCCAGCGGCTGGCGGAAGAACGCAAACTCGATCCCGCCATCATCGACCTGCTGCGTACCGCCCCCAAACCGACTCAGCCCATGGACGTGCTGCGCACCGCGGTCTCGGCGCTTTCGTTTTACGATCCCGAGGACAAAAAGAACGATCACGACGCCAACCTGCACAAGGCCTTCCGCCTGACTTCACAGATCGCGATGATCGTGGCCGCCTATGATCGGGTGCGCAAAGGGAAGAAAGTGGTTGAGCCCGACCGCTCGCTTTCCCATGCAGCCAATTTTCTGCTGCTGCTGAACGGGACCAGGCCCTCGGAGACGGCCGAGCGCGCCCTGGACATAGCCCTCATCCTGCACGCCGACCACGAACTGAACGCTTCGACCTTCGCGGCCCGGGTTGTAGCCGCGACGCTTTCCGATATGCATTCCGCCGTGACCGCAGCCATCGGAGCTCTAAAAGGACCTCTGCATGGGGGCGCCAACGAGGCCGTCTTCCATATTCTGCAGGCTATCGACAAGGGCGGATCCGAGCCGGTGGCGTACATCAAGGCCATGTTGGCGCAAAAGAAGAAAGTGCCTGGCTTCGGCCATCGCGTCTATCACACCGAGGATCCGCGGGCCACGCACTTGCGCAAGATGTCCAGCGACCTGGGCAAGAGCAGCGGCCAGAGCAAGTGGTATGAGATGTCGCACAAGATCGAAGAATTTGTGAAGGCCGAAAAGAAACTCAACGCCAACGTGGACTTCTATTCCGCATCTACCTACAACATCCTGGGCATCGATGTGGATTTGTTCACTCCGGTATTTGCCGTGTCGCGAATCAGCGGATGGGCCGCCCATGTCATCGAGCAACTCGACGACAACCGCCTGATTCGTCCCCGCGCCGACTACGTGGGCCCGGCCTATCCCCAGCACTATGTGCCTATAGGGCAGCGCTAAGAGCTCCCGGCGCCATCGCAAGCGTCATGCTGAGCTTGCGAAGCATCTGGCGTGGAGCGGATTTGCGTGGCTCGCGGAGCTACGCGCGAGATCCCTTTGACTGCGCTCAGGGCAGGCTCTTCGGGACTGAAGTCCCTCAGGATGACAGCATGTAAAAGATGACGCCATGTAAAATAGGGTGTAGCCATGCGCCGCGTTTACCTCGACAATAATGCCACCACCCCCGTGCTGCCCGCGGTCTTTGAGGCCATGCAGGCCTACTTCGGCGAACACTTCGGGAATGCCTCGTCCATCCATCACCATGGACAGCAGACGCGGGCGGCCGTGGAGCGGGCGCGGGAGTCGGTCGCTGCGCTGCTGGGCTGCCGCGCCTCGGAAATCGTCTTTACCAGCGGCGGTACGGAAGGCGACAACCTGGCGATTTTCGGACTCACCCAGGCGGGACAGCATGTCATCAGCTCGACTGTCGAGCATCATGCTGTACTGAACTCGTGCAGGCATCTGGAGTCGTCCGGCTGCGAAGTGACCTATGTCCCCGTCAATCATGCGGGCCAGATCAATCCCGACGACGTGCGACGTGCGCTGCGGACGAACACGTGCCTCATCACCATCATGATGGCCAACAACGAGACCGGTGTGCTGCAGCCGGTCGAAGAGATCGGCAAGATTGCCGCCGAAGCCGACGTTTACTTCCACACCGACGCGGTGCAGGCGGCCGGCAAGGTCGCGATCGATGTAAAACGCGTGGGCTGCGATCTGCTTTCGATTTCCGGACACAAGATGAACGCACCCCAGGGGGTGGGAGCGCTCTACGTGCGGAAGGGAACCAGCCTGCATCCGATGCTCTATGGCGGAAGCCACGAGCGTTCACGGCGGGCAGGCACGGAAAACGTTCCCGGGATCGTGGCGCTGGGCAAAGCCGCCGACCTGGCGCGGGAAGCATTTGCCGGCGGCGATCCCGGGCGAATGTCCGATCTGCGCGATCACCTGGAGCAAACCATCCTGAGTGAGGTCGGGTCAACGACGGTGAACGGTGAGGGCGCGCCGCGCGTTCCCAATACCAGCAGCATTTATTTCGATTGCGTCGATGGCGAAGCTCTGGTGATCGCCCTCGATCTGAAGGGCCTTGCGGTTTCGACTGGGGCTGCGTGCTCTTCCGGAGCCATCGAGCCGTCGCATGTCCTGACCGCGATGCACTTGCCGGCGGAACATGCGCGAGGCAGCCTCCGTTTCAGCCTGGGCAAGCAGAATACGCCAGAGGAAGTAGAATTCGCCCTGAAGCTGATTCCGCCAACAGTCTCCAGGCTGCGAGAGCTGTCTCCCATTTACAATAAGAAGAAGCTTCTAGCTTCTGGCTGCTAGCGAAGAGCCGAAGCCGTTGGTCATCAGCCAGGAGCTAGCAGCCAGAAGCTGGAAACGTTTCTTCATGACTTCCAAGACCATTGCCGTCGCCATGTCGGGAGGAGTTGACTCCTCTACGGTTGCGGCCATGCTGCGCGCGGAAGGTCATAGCGTCGTGGGCCTGACCATGCAACTGTGGAACCAGCGCCGTCTGGCCGGCCATGAGGGCATGCCCGAATCAGTGCAGGGCCGTTGCTGCTCGCTGGACGATGTCTACGACGCCCGCCGCGTCGCTGAGACCCTCGGCATCCCCTATTATGTCGTCAATCATGAGGAGCGGTTCGAGCGCGACGTGGTTCGCCCATTTGTAGAACAGTACCTGTCCGGACGCACGCCCATCCCTTGCAGTTTGTGCAACAATCACTTGAAGTTTGACCAGCTTCTTGTTGTGGCCCAGCAGATTGGCGCGGATGCGCTGGCTACCGGCCACTACGCTCGCGTGGAGTTTAACGAGCAACTCGGCCGCTGGCTGCTCAAGCGGCCCACTGACCGGTCCAAGGACCAGACCTATTTCCTGTTTGGCTTGACCCAGGCGCAGCTCAGCCGGACCCTGTTTCCGCTGGGTGAAATGATGAAGCCTGAAGTCCGACAGCTCGCCCAGCGGCACGGGCTCGCCCTCGCCCAGAAACCCGACTCCCAGGAAATCTGCTTCGTCCCCGGCGGCGACTACAAGAAGTTTCTCGATGCCTACCTGGCGGAACAGGGCGAAGCTTTGCCGGATACCGCTGGCGAACTGGTCAGCACCGACGGAAAAGTCGTAGGCGAGCATGGCGGCATACACAATTTCACCGTAGGCCAGCGTAAGGGCCTCGGCGTGGCCACAGGTTCGCCGCTTTACGTAATTCAGATCAAGGGGGGAGACGCTCGCCAGGTGGTTGTCGGCAACCAGGAAGAACTCTATTCGCCGACGCTGCGGGTGCACCGCACCAATCTGATCTCGGTTGAAGACTTGCAGGAGCCAATGCGAGTTACGGCCAAGATCCGCCACCGTCACGAGGGGGCTTCAGCGCTGATTGAAAAGTCCGGCGACGATGAGATTCTGGTTTCATTCGACCAGCCGCAGCGAGCGATAACGCCGGGTCAGGCAGCCGTATTCTACGATCACGACGTGGTAGTAGGCGGAGGCTGGATTGCCTGAGACTGAGAACCGGGAACTGCCAACTGGCAACCGGCTTTAAAATCCAGAAGGGCTTTTTTTTAAAATCCAGAAGGCCTTTGAGGCGCAGCCGTCCTAGATAAACATCTCGTCCTGAGGCACAGAAACATCGTGCCCGCGACGGCGCTTTCCCCCCAGCAGAAATTCCAAACCGGCGCTCAGACCCTGAACCAGTCCGGAGAGTTGGCGAACCGGCGAAATCACGGTGCGATGGACAGCATCGCTGGTCTCTTCGATCCGGTCCATGGTGCGATTCAGCAACTCATCGGCGCGAATGACCTGCAACCGGGTGCGATCCACGATATCGGTGACGGTGGCATCCAGCCGTTCAATCTGTCCGCGAACCACAGTAGAGGTTTCGCTGACGTTGTTGGCAATGGTGTCAATCCTGGGTCGCATGTCTACCAGCATGGACTGTGCGGTGTCGACTGTAGGCATGACCTTGCCCTTCACTTCGGTGGCGAGGGCCTCCATGCGAGAACTGCTTTTGCGGACGGTGACAAAGAGCGCAACCAGGATGCCAGCCTGGATTACGACCGCCGCTGCGGTTACAGCGACAAAAATCGGTAGATAGTCCATAGGATTTTCCGCGTTACTGCGCCGCCCGAGCCAGCGCTGCGGAGAGGCGCAAAATTACAGGTTCTTGGATGCGCCGCCATCGGCTGCGGTGGCCTCGTGATAAGCCTGACGGCCGGCTTCATAAGCCGACTTGAACTGTTCTTTTTGCTGCTTGGCGACTTCCCGCCCCTTGTCCACCAGATCGGAAGCCTGCTCCCGCGCCTTGCGGGCACGCTGGGACATGAATTCGCGGCCCTCATCGGCCTTCGTACGCAAGGTTTCCCGCATTTCATTTCCGGCGCGCGGGGCATACAACACGCCCACCGCTGCACCTACCCCGAGCCCCGCCAAAAACCAGAGAATGCTGCTGTTATCGTCTGCCATGAAAACCTCCGTGCAACACGTTGCAACTGCTCAGATCGTAGCACCCGCTGTTGGGAAATACAATTCGCGCTCCCTCCCGGTATGGGTCAGTCTGAATCTTCTCTCCCAGCCAATCGGCCGTCACGCTGAGCTTGCAAAGCCTCTGGCGTGAGCGGATTTCAGCCGCGTCTGCAATGAGCAGCGGTCCGATCCCTTCGACTTCGCTCAGGGGCTGGCTCTTTCGGGACTGAAAGTCGATCAGGATGACGCCCGGGAATGGGATTTTCAAATTGACCCAGCGCGGTGCTTCCGGGATTGTCGCCATCCAGCGACTAGCCGTTATAATTACTGGTTTCGGCGAGCCATCTTTAACCATCAAGTGCGGAGGTGTTAATGGCGGTTTCCTACAACGGTCTGCCGGTGCCGGCGAATGGCGCGCGGATTACCTACAGCGATGGAACTTACCAAGTCCCGGACAATCCGATTGTGCCTTTCATCGAAGGCGACGGCACGGGGCGGGACATCTGGAAAGCTTCGGTGCGGGTGTTTGATGCGGCCGTGGAGAAGGCTTACAAGGGCAAACGGCGCATCGCCTGGTACGAAGTGTTTGCGGGCGAGAAGGCGATGGCGAAGTTCAACACCTGGCTGCCCGACGACAGCGTCGCGGCCATCCGCGAATTTCGCGTGGCCATCAAGGGGCCGCTGACTACGCCGGTGGGCGGCGGTATCCGGTCGCTCAATGTGGCCCTGCGCCAGATCATGGATCTCTATTGCTGCGTGCGGCCGGTGAAATATTACAAGGGCGTGCCCTCGCCGGTGAAGCATCCCGAACGCATGGACGTGGTCATCTACCGCGAGAATACAGAAGACGTTTATGCCGGCATCGAGTGGGAGCAGGGAACGCCGGAGGCGGCGCGCCTGATCGAGTTCCTCAACAAAGACATGCTGAAGGGCGGGAAAAAGCAGGTGCGCCTCGATTCCGGAGTGGGTATCAAGCCCATTTCCATTACCGGGACCAAGCGCCTGGTGCGCATGGCCATCAAGTTTGCACTACTGGATGCGCGCAAGAGTGTCACCC
>JBOGLC010000074.1:0-17215 GCA_050746005.1 Terriglobales bacterium | reverse complement strand
GTCTCCCTTGCCGCAGGATCCCTTCGGTAGGCCCGAAAGTACCGTAGGCGTTCCCACTTACGGCAGGGGCTCAGTTCTGATACTCACTGTCCTCAACAACACCGGAGCCCTTCTTGATCGCCAGGCAGTGGTTAAACTTTCTAATAAGAAAGACAACAGTGTTATCTGGCGAACCACAGACGACAGGGCGATCGCTACTTTTGAAGATGTGCCCTTCGGGACTTACGACATCGAAGTCAGTGCCGTTGGATACCTTCCCGAGCATCAGGAACTGAAGGCTGACCTGCAATTCTATAGCTATCACCTGGAGATGAAGGTAAAGCCGGATCCCGACGCGATTGAATTGACGACGACGCCCGCCTGGCAAATCCCCTCCAAAGCCCGCAAGCAAATTAATCGGGCGGTTGCGGATTTGAAGTCCGGAAAATGGAAGGCTGCGCAGAAAAAACTGGAAGCTGCCGCCAAACTCGCGCCTTCCGACTCCGAGATAAATTTTCTGCTGGGCTATCTTTTCTTTCAGAAGCAGGAGTACGAACAGGCCCGCAGCAGCCTGGATAAAGCGATCGCCTCCGACCCTCACAACGCGCAGGCCCTCATCCTGTCGGGCCGGGTGCGCGTCCGGAGCCACGACTTCGCTGGGGCAAAACCGATCCTGGAACAAGCGGTGGCCGCCAACCCCGACTCCTGGATGGCTCATTACCTGCTCGCCGAAACCTACCTGAGGCTGAACGAATTCCAGAAATCACAGGAGCAGGCTCAAATTGCCCTGGAGCGAGGTAAAGGCGGAGGCAAAGCTGCGCAAATCGTTCTGGGCGAAGCCCTGGCGAATCTGGGCCGGGACCCGGAAGCCATTCAGGCGCTCAAAGCCTTCCTGCAGGACACGCCGGACAGCCCTTCAGCTCCAGCAGTCCGCGAACTGGTCGCCACCCTTGAACGCCGCGAATCGGATCGAGCCTTCACTTCGACAACCATGTCCCAGCCGCCGCTGCATTTGGCCGGTGTCGAGCCTTCACTGGCCGCAGTGTCGGGCTCGTCCGCAGCGGAATTCTCCATACAAAGCTGGGAACCGCCGGGCATCGACGCGGCAAAGCCACCCGTGGCCGCCGGCGTCGCCTGCCCCTATCAACAGGTACTCGACAATGTCGGCGACCGGGTGAAACAGTTGGTCGACGATGTGGTTCGGTTTAGCGCCATCGAGGATTTGCTCCACGAACAACTCGACGAACTGGGCAATCCTGTCAGCAAGGTGACCCGCACATTCGACTACATGGCGTCAATTTCCAACAACCGTCCAGGCTACCTCTCGGTCGACGAATATCACATCGAGAGGGCAGGCCGGGAAGAGTCCCCCGACCACATCGCGACCCGCGGCTTGCCCACCCTGGCATTCGTCTTCCACCCCGAATTGCGTGACAATTTTCAGATTACCTGCGAAGGCCTGGGCCAATGGAACGGGCAAGCCACGTGGCTGCTCCACTTCCGGCAGCGCGACGATCGTCCTAACCGGTTTCACGAATACAAGGTTGGTGGGTTTACTTACCCAGGCAATCTGAAGGGCCGGGCGTGGATCGCCGCGAGCACCTTCCAGATCGTGCGTATCGAATCAGAACTGGTGAGCCCGATTCCGCAACTTCAAATTCTCAACGAACATCAGACGGTGGAATACGGTCCGGTGCTGTTCCAGAAGACCAACACGGAACTTTGGTTGCCCAAGAAGGCTGAGCTCTACCTGGATGTTCACAAGCGCCACTATTTCCGCCGCGTCAGTTTCGACCATTTCATGCTGTTTTCCGTCGATTCAGAAGGAACGGTAGGCGAGGTGAAACGGAAAGAAGGGCTCTCGGCGACCACACCCTCAGTCGGCCAAACGCAATAGCAATTTCTTGACAGCAACTCTGTCACGTCATTCCCTGACAACGCGGTCGACCCCTTCTTCACCCGGCTCCCGGGTTTCCCCGCAACCGGTTCCGCCATACAATAGACAGCGCATGATCCTCAAGCTCACGGTTCTGCCCGGCGACGGCGTTGGACCGGAAGTTACCGGCGAAGCGGTTCGGGTTCTGGAAACGATCGCCGAAACCTACCACCACCAACTCGCCTTGACCCGCAAACCGGTCGGGGGCGCGGCACTGCTCTCCAGCAAGGACCCGCTTCCGGCGGACACGCTGCAGGCGTGCCTGACTTCAGGAGCGGTATTGCTCGGCGCCGTGGGCGGCCCGTCGTTCGATAATTTTCCCAGCCATCTGCGACCGGAGAGCGGGTTGTTGCGCCTGCGTCGCGAACTCGGAGTATTTGCCAATCTGCGGCCGGCATTGTGTTTTGCCGGACTGGAAGATACATCGCCTTTGCGGGCGGACGTGGTGCGCGGCACTGACGTGATGATTGTGCGGGAACTGCTGGGAGGCATCTATTTCGGAGAGCCGCGCAGCACCCAGGGGGCTCCGGGCAGTCGCGTGGCCATCGACACCATGCGCTACGGCGAGGCAGAAATTGAGCGCATTGCGCGGATGGCCTTTGAGCTGGCGCGGTCGCGGCGGCGCAAAGTGACTTCGGTGGACAAAGCCAACGTGCTGGATTGCTCCCGGCTGTGGCGCGAGGTTGTGACCCAGGTGGGACGGCAATATTCCGACGTCAAGTTAAACCATATGTACGTGGATTCGGCGGCCATGGCTCTGGTGGCAAGGCCCGCGGATTTCGACGTGGTGCTCACCGAGAACATGTTTGGCGACATTCTTTCCGACCAGGCAGGCGCCGTGGTGGGATCGCTGGGCATGCTGGGCTCGGCCAGCATTGGGGGGACCGTCGGGCTTTACGAGCCGGTGCATGGCTCCGCGCCCGACATCGCCGGGCAAGGCGTCGCGAATCCTCTGGGAGCGATTCTGTCGGCGGCGATGTTGTTGCGTTATTCCTTCAAGCTCGAAGCGGAAGCGGCCTGCGTGGAGTCGGCGGTGGCGGCGGTCCTGGCAGCGGGATTCCGAACCAGAGATCTGTCCCAGGGTGGAGAGGCTCTCAGTACATCGGCGATGGGTCAAAAAATTGTCGCGGCGATTCAAGCGCGGGCACAGGCAGCCGGGCAGAAGGCGGCCAGCTAAGCTTCACTATTATTATTTCTAATTCCCGATCTCAAAATCCCTGCTCCCGTTATCGAACCTGGCAGCCAGATTTCCACAAAGATTTTGGGGTTGACTGGCTGGCATCGCGGAGCTTCCAGAGTAGGATTCATCCAAGCAAATTTTTTCGCCCGAAGAGGAGGCAGAAATGCTCTCCAAATGCGCCAATCCGGGCTGCCCGGCCACTTTTCTTTATCTGCATCAGGGAAAGCTGTTCCGCCTGGACAGCAACATCGAAGCGATTGCCAGCCCGGCTATTGAGGGCACAAAGAAACCGTCGCGGCGGGTTGAATTTTTCTGGCTATGCAATGCCTGCGCGGCGGAGCTGACGCTGGGCTACACGAGAGGAACGGGCATCACGGTTGTGCCTGTGGCTAAGGCGCTGGCACGGCCCGCTTCGGCGTCGTAGTCGGATCCGACGCGAGTTTCCACTTCGTGCGGAGTCGTTGGTGGCGCTGCCGCACGAGCGTGGGCGCTCGCGCCTCCATCAGGCTACTTGCTTTCGCTTTTCGAGCAGAGACAGAAATTCTCCGGTCAGGCGTTCGTCCCAGTATCCCGAGCGGGCTTCTTCCCGCATGGTCGAGGCCGCCTGCTCATGGCTCAGGGCCTGCTTGTAGGGACGCGCCGTCCGCAGGGCATCGTACACGTCGACTACTTGCAGCACGCGCGCCAACAGAGGGATCTCGCCCCGGTTCAGGCCGTCGGGATAACCGCTGCCATCGGAGTGCTCGTGGTGGCTGCGAATAATGGGCAACACCAGGCGCAGCGACTTGAGGGGACGGCAGATGGTCTCCCCGGTGACGGGATGCCGTTTCATGATTACCCACTCTTCCGGAGTGAGATTCGTTCCCTTTTTCAGGATTTCATCGGGTACCGCGATCTTGCCGAGGTCGTGGAGATATCCGCCGCGGCGCAGGGCCACTATGGATTCCGCATCCAAGCCGAGATGACGGCCCAGGTCACTGGCATTGCGCGCCAGGCGCTCGCAGTGGCCTTCGGTATACGGATCACGACTTTCTACGCTCAAGCCCAGGGTGCACAACACCGATTCCGCCGTCTCCAGTTCGTCGGTAAATTCCTTGAGTTTGAGCAGCGACTTGACCCGGGCAAACAACTCCTCGGGAAAAATCGGCTTGTGCAGGAAATCGTCCGCTCCCGATTCAATGCCCAGTACGCGGTCCTGACGATCGGTCAAACCCGTAATCAGAACGAATGGGATCAGCCGGGTGGCGGGATTTTCCTTGAGTTCCCGGCACAATTCGTATCCCGATTTGCCCGGCATGATTACATCCGAAAGAATCAGGTCGGGTGGGTGACGAAGGATTTCAGCCTCGGCCCGGATGGCATCGGGAACCGCGACCACGTCATAGCCGCGGGTTGCGAGCAGTTCCTGCATCACTGCCATGATGTTCTGATTGTCGTCGACGACCAGGATTCGGGCCGGAAATCGCCGGGCCGACACTTCATCCATATCCTTGTAAGACACCGAACGGGAAGAAATGGTTGTCGTCAGTTTCGGGCGGGGTTTCATTGCGCGGACAGCGTTACAATTCTTATTGTAAACGATTTCGCTGGCGGCAAAAGGTACAGGGGAACGTTTTGTTCCCGATTTGGAACAGCGTGACGACTTCTGTGACGCATGTCCTTGTTCCGCGGGCTCAGCAGTGCATAGATTTGCGGCATGCATCGCTTTTTGTCGTCAGCGACTCTTTCAAGTCTGGTATTGCTCGCGACCCTGGCCGCCGGCGCCACCAAGCCACACGTCATCGGGCTGGGCAAGTGGACCACAGTCAAGTGGTGCATGGGCGCGGCCGAAGCCCAGTGCCAGGAGCTTAAGGTGCGGGCATTGTATGTGGACGGCCGTTCTCGGGAATCTACTATGGGAGCATCGCATGACATTACGGAACGTCTGTTCGTGGTTCGGCGCGCATTCCGTGTAAATGACAACCTGCCGGGCGACGCAGCGTCTACCCATTGGGTATGGCAGCGTGGCGGGTGGATGCTGGTGGACCGGATGACCGGTCATATCTCGGCCCTGGCATTGCCGGAATTCGATGCTTACTATTCGGTGGCCAGCTGGTATCGCGACTACGCCGCCTACTGCGGGGTTTCGGATGACGGCAAGAAGCTCTCCGCAATTGTGTTCCAGGTGGGCCGTCGTAAACCTGTCCTGAAGAAAGCTCTGGGCGAAGCCGGCGGCGACGATGCGCCAGATTCGGAGTGTCCGGCGCCGGTATGGGAACGGCGGCCGGTGCGAGTCACTTTCGCGCCCGGCGAGGAGCAGAAGTCCACCTACTCGATTCGCGGACATGCGGCAGATCTGGTCAGCAGCGACGACGACGAAGAAGAGAAGGGTTCGAAGTAGCGCATGAGCCGGGAGATACGCGCGTGGATTTTTTGGGGAAGCAGGGTCTCGCCCAGTCCAAACCCTGTCATCTCGACCGGAGCGAAGCGCAGCGAGCGGAGTGGAGAGACCCGCTTTGCAGCCGGCGTCACAGCGCGGGCAGTTCCGGTCGCGGAGTTTTTGGGGAAGCAGCGTCTCGCCCGGTCCAAACCCTGTCATCTCGACCGGAGCGAAGCTCAGCGAGCGGAGTGGAGAGACCCGCTTTGCAGCCGGCGTCACAGCGCTGGCAGTTCCGGTCGCGGACTTCGCACTCACGAGCCATGGAACTCGCAGCGCGACACTGAAATCCGGAGGTCCCACTCTGCTCGCTTCGCTCCGGTCGGGATGACAGAGTGTTCTTACCGGCTGGCCTTCTGCTTGATATAGCTATATCCCGCAACCAGGAGGAGTGCAGTGCCGACCGCGGCGTAGTTACGGTGGCGAGTGCGAGTCTGCAGCGGCTCCGTGACACTTCCAGATAAGACCGCACCAAGGCCGAGGCCGGCCGCCAGGCCTCCCAGATGAGCGGCGTTATCGATCCCCGGCACCAGGCCGAAAAACAAGTTGTAGACAGCGAAGCTGATCAGACTCTTGAGAGTGGGCTTCAGCGCCGCCTTCGCAATTGGAAGTTTTCCCAGGTAGAGCACGGCGATCAGTCCACCGGCGAGGCCAAAGATCGCTCCAGATGCTCCCACTCCGACGCCCTGCGGGTGCCACCACAGGCTGGCCAGGCTGCCGCTGATCCCGCTGGCGGTATAAACCAGTAAGTATGTCCAGCGGTCGAGGATGCTCTCCGCCAGTCTGCCCAAATTCCACAAGCACCACATGTTGAAGAAAATGTGAATGATTCCGATGTGAACATAGTTGGAAGCGAGCATTCTCCAGGGCTGTGCTCCAAGGGACAACGGTCCGAAGTTCGCGCCCCACGTCAGCAGTTGCTGAGGCGTGGGCAATATGGGTGAAACTCCCGATAGCACCATCGCGAGGAAGACCATGACGTTGATGCCGACGATCACTTGAGTCAGAAGAAAGGGTTGGCGGCGCGGGATGGGCGGCGGAGGAGCGGCAACCGCATTCGCTGTAGCAACGAGATCCAGGTCGGCGCGACAATCGCGGCAGAGGGGGCTGGGTTGTCCTCCCGCGGAGGACGGCAATTCGCGACCGCAGCGTACGCATGTCGGCATGGAGTGATGTTACGGCAGTTTAAGGAAGTGCAAACAATTTTGGGTGAATCTACGGCTGCCAAACGAATCTCTGACACCCTGAGCGGAGCAGGATGTTTTGTTCGCGAAACCTCCCGCGGATTCGAAGGACTCCCTTAGCGTACGAGCCCGTGGCAACGTAGGGGTCATTCGACTCTCCGCTTCTTCGCCAGCGAAGAAGCGGCTGCGCTCAGGGTGACACGCCGGTGCGGGGTTAATCTCCCACTGTTTCTACCGCGGGCAGTTCCACTGCAACCGCTTTCGCGGTCACCTGCGCACTGGTCACCAGCGCAACTGAAGCCACAACAATTGCACTGCCTGCCAGGATGTATGCGCTCACCCGTTCATGCAGGACAAGCCATCCCAGAAACACGGCTACGACGGGATTGACGTACGCGTAGGTGGAGACCTTGGAGGTGGGCACATGGCCCAGCAGCCAGATGTATGCTGTGTAGCCCACCCAGGATCCGAAGACTACGAGGTAAAGCGTCGCGGCGATTCCGCGGGCGGTCCACGCGGTTCGCGAGGCGTCGCCCAGGGCGAATGCGACCAGCAGGTTGGCCACACCGGCCGCAATCATCTGCCAGGCGGTGGCCGAGAAGGGATCGACATCGGGCGACTTCCATTTCTTGGCCAGCACCGAACCCAGCGCCCAGCTGAACGATCCGCCAAGCAAGCTGATCGAGGCCCAGAATTGAACCCGTCCCAGGGCGGTGGTGACAGAGAGCTCGGGCCACAACAACACCACGAGTCCGGCAACTCCCAGACCAAGGCCGACCTTTCCCCGGGATGCGATGTGATGATCGCCCAGGAGCAATGAATCCAGCACCAGAAACCAGAGCGGCGTCACGGCAATGATCAGCGCCGCCAGGCCGGAAGCCACATGCTTTTCTGCGTACGCCAGGGTTAGATTGCCACCCAGAAGCAGCAGTATGCCCACGACCGCCATCTGGCCCAGTTGCACCGGCTGGTAAAGCACTCGCCGTCCGCGCAGTCCGCAAAATGCCAGCATGAACACTCCCGCAATCAGAAAGCGCATGCCGCACATCAGGGCTGGAGGAATGCGCTCGACCGCGATGTCAATGGCTAGATACGTCGATCCCCAGAAGAAATACACCAGGGCAAAGGCCGAGATCACGGCGAAGCGATGTTGGCGCTGGGCTTGGGTCATGGAAGAAGCGGGAACGTAGAACATATCAGACGGCCGGGAATGGCAGTTGGATTCTGATTCTGTGTAACCTATTGACTTATCAGCTTGACTTATCAGCCCTGTCATCCCGACCGGAGCGAAGCGCAGCGGAGGGACCTTGAGTTTAGCGTTGTCAACGGGCTCGAAGTTGCTGCGAGCAGAACCACAAGGTCCCTCCACTGCGCTCGCTGCGCTCGCTCCGGTCGGGATGACAGGGGGATAAGCAATCTCAGGGGGTCGAAGCGCTGACGGGGTGTGGAAGCCATTGGAGGGGGTTACGCCGGGGGCCTGCTCACGGTATAATGAGGCAGGAATGTTGACCGATGCGCCATCAGAGTTCCAATTCGCACTTGCCGGTGTGCTGGCTGCACTTCCTGGTGTGCCCGCGCCGTTACCTGGCAGTGTTGCCTTCGCAGGCGCGTCCCAGCTTGTTCGGTAGCGACTAGTTTCTTCATCCTCCCAAATAATGTGGCTTAGGGGCTGAATTTCGCCTTTTTCGGCGCGACCGCCCCTAGCTGACAACCGAAGACTGACGACTGCTTCCGGAGGATCCAATGACCACCAAGACTCTTTCAGGACCCAAAGTCAAGACCGCTCTTCCCGGCCCCAATGCCAGGCGTGTGCTCGCGGGCGACGAGAGGTATCTTTCGCCTTCCTATACCCGTTCATACCCGCTGGTGGCCAGACAGGGCCGAGGCATCGTGATTACCGACGTTGACGGCAACGAATTCTTCGACTTCTCCGCCGGCATTGCGGTGACCTCGACCGGACACTGCCATCCCGATGTGGTGGCCGCAATCCAGAAGCAGGCGGGTGAACTGATTCACATGTCGGGCACGGATTTCTACTATGAGAGCATGATCACGCTGGCCGAACGGCTGTCAAAAATCGCGCCCATGCCCGGACCGCACCGGGTCTACTACGGCAACTCCGGGGCGGAGGCGATTGAAGCCGCGCTCAAGCTGGCCCGCTACCACACCAAGCGGCAGAATGTGATTGCCTTCTTCGGCGCGTTCCATGGACGCACCATGGGCGCGCTCTCACTCACGGCCTCGAAGCCGCAGCAGAAGCGGCGTTTCGGCCCGGGCGTGCCGGGAGTTACGCATGTGCGCTATCCCGACGTTTACCGCGGCTGTGAAGGCGGTGCGCAGGAAGCCGAAGCCTTCGCTCTGGGCTGCGCGCGCTTTATCGAGGACAAGTTGTTCAAGACCACGCTGGCGCCGGAAGAGGTGGCCGCGATTTTTGTCGAGCCGGTACAGGGCGAGGGCGGATATGTGATCGCACCCACGGTCTTCATGAAAGAGCTGCGCCGTATTTGCGACAAGTACGGCATTCTGCTGGTGGCGGATGAAGTCCAGAGCGGAGCGGGACGCACGGGAAAGTGGTGGGCCATCGAGCACACCGGAGTGCAGCCCGACATCGTGTGCATGGCGAAGGGCATCGCTTCGGGCATGCCGCTGGGCGTGATGATGAGCCGCGCTGACATCATGGACTGGGTTCCGGGCTCGCACGCGTCCACCTTTGGCGGCAATCCGGTTTGTATTGCATCCGCGTTGGCTACGCTTGATGTGATCGAGAAGGAAGGTTTGCTGGCCAACTCGACCGAGATCGGCAATCACATGCTGAAGCGCATGGCGGACTGGCCTCGCAAGCACAAACTGGTGGGCGATGTGCGCGGCCGGGGGCTGATGCTGGGCGTGGAAATCGTCAAGGACAAGAAGAGCAAGGAATATGGCGCGGACGAACGCGACCGCATCATCGAACTGGCCTTCGAACGCGGCCTGCTGTTCCTGGGCTGCGGTCCGAGCACGATCCGTATTGCGCCGCCGCTGGTGGTCAGCAAGGACGAAGCGGACGTCGCGGTCGATGTGCTCGACGAGTGCATCAGTCTCGTCGGCAAGAACGGATGAGCGCGTGCGCTGCGGGGCGCGCCCGCCCGCGGGCGAGGGCCCCGCGCTACACTCTTGCATTCGAGGAATGTGTTCATGAACAGCGGAACCGTCGAATTCATCTACATCGCTCCCGCCGCCACCGCACCCACGCTTTCGGTGAAGGAAGTTCTTGCCATTCCCGGGGCCGGACTGGAAGGCGACCGCTACGCTGCGGGCCAAGGGACATTCTCCAAACCCGAACCAGACTTCGAACTGACCCTGATCGAAGCGGAAGCCATTGAGGCTTTGAAGCGTGAGTACGACGTGGAACTCGCGCCCGGAGAAGCCCGGCGCAACCTGGTCACACGGGGCGTCGCTCTGAATCATCTGGTGGGGCGAGACTTTCAGGTCGGCGAGGTCAAGGCCCACGGCATTCGCCTGTGCGAGCCTTGCGATCACCTGCAGCGTTTAACCGGACGCCAGGTCATCAAGGGACTTCGCCATCGGGGTGGCTTACGCGCGCAAATTCTGACTCGAGGCGCGATCCGGGTGGGCGATGCGCTCATCACTCATAAGGACTAGCACTTGTGGGTTTCTTCTTGACACCACAACGTGGTGGAGCGAAACTCCGAATCAGAGACATCTCTAAATTTTTGCATGGATTATCACTCCATCCTGGACAATAACCCCCAGGCAGGGCCGGAACCTGCCCCGCCGAATCTTGCTCCGGCAGATCTCGTCCCAGCAGACATTGGCCCGGGGGATATCGCGCCTGCGAACCTCAGTCGTCCTGGTCCGGAAACGAAGGTGGAAACCGCGCCGCTGACGCGCGAACCTTTACGCTTTCCCGGCGAGGACGGGGGCAAGTCGCTGGGCGAAATGGCGAAGCGCGACCTGGATGCGACACTGCAGTTGCTGGCGGAGCGGGCCCAATACATCACCGGAGCATCGGGGGCGGCCATCGCGTTGCGCGAGGGTGGAAGCATGGTCTGCTGCGCCAGTTCCGGACCATCGGCGCCCGAGATGGGAGCGCATCTGCAGATCGATTCGGGCCTTTCGGCGGAAAGCGTCCGGACCCGCCAGACTCTGTGGTGCGACGATGCGGAGAACGATCCACGGGTGAACCGCGAGAGTTGCCGGATTTTCGGTATCGCCTCGGTGGTGGTGATGCCGCTGGTCAATGGCGAGGAGGTGTACGGCGTTTTCGAGCTGCTCTCGGGCCGGCCTCGCGCCTTTGAAGAACGGGACTTCATCGCTCTGAATCGCCTGGCCGGCATGATCCAGACAGCGGTGGAGCTTGCCGAAGAAGCCCGGCGCCCAGAGAATGAACCGGCACCGCCGGAGATTGCAATCGTAACCGCGGTAGATTTAGGGACTGCCGACCTTGCAGCCGATTCCGCCACTGATCTCGAAGCCAGACTTGCAAGATCGGCGCCGGAGACAGCGACGGCGATTGAGACCGAGACGGAAACGAAGTCCAGGCCCGTGGCCGCAGTAGAGGCTCATGATGCGGCCCCGGCACTTGCACTGGGCCCGATTGAGACTTCCGTGCTGATAAAGAATACTGACGACCTTCCGGCAGAAAGCGATCCATCCTCTCCGATTTCGACCATCGCCTTTGGGAATCTCAGGCGATGTGAAACTTGCGGCTTTCCCGTCTCCGAAGGCCGAAGACTATGTCTGGATTGCGAAGCTGCGACCCCAGACGCGGTGGCCAGTATCGATCAAACTCAGGAAATGTTTGGCGAGTTCTCCGAATCAAACCCCAGCTGGGCCCGGTCGCACGTCTATCTGATCGCGACGGCGCTGATCGCAGTGGCCACCATCGCATTGCTGGCGTGGCGCCTCTAAATTCAGAGCAGAAAATCTATTGGTTGGCGCCAAAGCCGAAAGCATCCGGGGGATCGAAGAAGCAGCGGCGCCAGAAGGCTTCGTCGGACAGTGAGCCTGCCTTCCATTGCCCGAGTGCGGACCGGGTTGCAGCCACCATGCCGCCATCTTCCGAATCGAAAATCATCACGACTCCAACGATGCTGGTGGGAGTTTTTGCCAGATCGGCATACTCGCGCGCGAATAACGATTTCGCGAATGCGAGTTTGGCCTGGGGACTGGCGGTAACCGCATTGTCAGTTGTCTTCTGCAAGGAGACGATTCGCACCGTCTTTCCCTGAAGCGGAGCCCAGTCCCCGGGAAACGACGCGACCTGTTCATTTTCCACGTGAAAAGGCTGGGTACTGGCGGGAGGCGGTGGGCTGGGAGTTTGCAATTCCGCAGATTGCGGACTGGAATCAGCGGTGAGCATCTCCAGACTGGAGCGCCGGATCCATCCGCGGGAAAGGCCGGAAATCCGGACGTGCACCCAATTCGGGTTCACATCAAGAATCTCAAATTCATCTTCAGCGGCCGCAAGAAACAGGACCTTGGCGTCTTCCCTGGGATTTGCCAGGACGGGCGTATCCTTGCCCTTCACCGCCACCAGGTTGCCGGGATGCACCTGGTTGCGCAGGATCTCCTCCAGGCTTGTGGCTTCTTTCGTTTCCTCTTCAGTGTGTCTGTCGACCGTTGTATTCCGGTTAGCCAACGACGGCATGTTGCCCGGGCTCAGCGGATCTCCCAGATGGAATGGCGATCCAGCGGTTTTGGGATGAGCAACCGGAGCGCTGTTGCCAGGCAGCGGCGCCGCCGGACTCGATGCGGCTGGACTCGACGCGGCATGAGACAGATTCCCGGGCGTTGGCTCCGACCTCGCGACGGGGGCTGTGCCGGTTGCCGATGTCGGGCCGCCAAGCGCTTCCTGCAAGCGGTCAAGCAAATCAGTTTCCAGGCGACCATTCGAGGGAAGCACCTGATAGCCAGACTTAGCTGCAACCGGGTCCGCGTACCAGGCGGTAATAGTGGCGTTGACTTGCACCATCGACCCGCCGGAGGGAGCCGGGCTCACTTTTATCGCGCATTGGTAGTAGCCGCGATGGAAGCGCTCGAGACGACGATCGCCAGGAACGACGAAGCCTTCAAGGACCGGCAGGCGGCCGGCGCTCGACGACTGCAATGCTTTGAGGCGCTGCTCGACCACCGTCCGAGGTTGCGCAAACGCGCGCTGATAGGGGACGCTCTGAGCATTGCCGGCCAGAACAAATGCCAGCGCGATTATGCCGCAGCCGATCGCAGACAAAGCTCCCGGGGCGGACCTTTCAGGGCATCTTCCGACGGCACTCGAAAACCTCAAGGCAAGCGCTCCAACTGGGAACGGTTGATCCAGCCGTGTTGTCCATCGGTGGTCTCTACACCGTACCAGTAAGGTGTGACGACCACGATTACGACTTCCGCGCCGGCTTCGAGGGATTTCACATTACTGGCGCTGCGGAAGGGCGCAGACTTCAACTGCACGCCGGGAGCTTTCACGATGCGTTCGGCCTGGCGCCGCAAGTCGTTGAGATGCTGGTCCGGAGTTTGACCCGAGACTTCCGCGGAGGCAAGAACCGAGGCTTCATCCGCCTGGCGTTTTCGCTCCTGTGCTTCCTTTGCGGTCCGCTCCCGCTGCTGTTTATCGCGCTCCTCGGTTTGTCTCTGTTCCGCTTCGACGCTTTCGATGTGATCCTGAACGTCCTGGCACTCGGCATTTTCCACGCTGCCGCTGGAAGGATGCACGGTGCGATGGAAGTCTTCGACAAAGACGGCATCGATTCGCAGGATCGTCTTGGCGGCGTCTTTGCTCTGCACAACGTAGCGCACGGCGACCGTCCCCTGGTCCTTGCTGTCCTTGAAATTGACCGGAGCGAGCACGCCCTCGCGCACTTTGTAATAGACCTTTCCCGGCTGCTTCCACTCGGGAAACAAGGGCGACGAAGCGGCAGCGCTGGCGTTCTCGATATACTTATCCTTGTTGTACTCTTTACTGCCCTGGATGATTCCATCATTCACGATGGCCTCAACCGCCTCCACGACTTCGCTTTCCGGCGCCGAAATCTCGGTGGAAAAACCCAGGCCGTAGTCCCGAGTGGCGGTTTTCTTTTTGTGTTCACGGCCGTGAAGCGCCGGAACGGACAGCAAAATAAAAACGAAAATGGCAGATGTGGCGATCAGGAATCGATGTCGGTGAGAGAACTTAGCTGCGAGAGTTCCAGGCACGCGGCGAATCGCCTTGCCGGCCGCACTCCGACGCGTGCTCCCGGGACCACGAAATCCTGCCGCCGCAACGACTCTCATCTTCTGTTCCATACTCTCGGCCAGGGGCGGCTGTCAACTGTTGCACGGGATTGGGCGGCGATGCAGCCTGAGTCACGCCTGCCATGGAACGCGCCCTCCTGAACGAGTTTCAGCGTAAAACGGATACGCGTTTCGCGCAGGCAATTGGGCGATCCGCGCCAGATCCCTTCGACTTCGCTCAAGGCAGGCTCGTCGGGACTCAAAGTCCCTCAGAATGACGCCGCCGTAACGACGACGCCGTGCGGAAGAATGGGGCGGTGCGTTGTAGGTTTTACTACGGAAATTTTTTCCGATTCCGCTCTGCCTGGCGGGAGACGCATGCATTTTCGTCTCTGATGACAATTCTTTTACAATTTGTCCGCACAATGGGTGGTAATGTAGGCGATTGTTCGCACACTGATCGTGGGTGGCGCTATGAAGCCTTCCAGTCAAGGCTCGCGAAGACGAACAATTTCTACCAGCTCTGACGGGCGCAAGGCGCGGTCGAAGCGAACCCGAGATCGTGCCGGGAAGCAGCATGCGCTCATTCTTGCCGCACTGAAATTGTTTGCCAGCAAGGGCTATGAAACCACCACGACCCGCGAAATTGCCGCGACCGCAGGCTGCGCCGAAGGCCTGATCCACCGATATTTCAAGGGTAAAGCGGGACTGCTTCCAGCCCTCATGGACTACAGAGTGTCGCAGGAAGTGGCCGACCTCGCCGAACACGTCCGGCCGGCCAATTCTTTCGAGGACGAATACCTGCAGTTGGTGGCGTGGGCAGTGGAACATATCTGGGGAGACCGCGAGTTCCTGAGAGTGGCGATTCCCAGGGCACTGCTGGATCCCAACTTCGGCCTGGTGCTGCGACAGGTCGGTCCGCTCCAGAGAGCTCGCGCCATCAGCGCGCGCCTCAAGCGATTCAGAGAAAGCCGGACTTTGCCCGATATAGAGTTTGACGCGTTGGTTCACTCGGTAAGCGTGATTGGATTTATGTTCGGGTTTATGCGCCCCGCCGTCCTGCGACAGGACCGAAGAAGTTCTGCCAAGACCGCCACGATCATCGCCAAGCTTCTGGTCCGCAGTCTTTTCCCGGCAGACATGAGGCGGCCCTTGGTACGCCAGGAAACACTCTTGCCTGGTTAGTGCCGCGCCTACAGTATTTACCTTAGGCCTATTTTCCAAATTTTTCTTGACGGTTTTCTTGAGGTCGTGATATCAAAACTGCACCATGTAAGTGCGCCTGCACGCACTTACACAAATCGAGAAGTTCGGGACCATGTGCAATCGTGGACAAGGGGCAGTAGCTTTTGGTTCGTTGTTATCGGACTTTGCGGTCCGGTTCGGCATAGCACCAGGAGGACTCGATGACCTCTACCCGGAAACGTTTCGCCAGTTCTCTGCTGGCGTTTCTCTTCCTGCTTCTTTTTTCTGTTTGCGACGCGCACGCGCTTCCTGCCTTCGCGCGAAAATACGGCCTGCGCTGCTCCGCCTGCCATGAGGCTTGGCCGATGCTCAACAACTTCGGCCAGAAGTTCAAGGACAATGGCTACCAGTTGATGAACGATCGGGATGCTCCGATCTGGCAGAGCAATGGGTATTGGCCGGTGACCATCCGCATCACCCCGGCCTGGCACCGCGAGAGCACTGACAAAGTGGCTGTCGACCAGGCCGCCACTGGACAACAGCGGGTCACCGCTTCCGGTTTTGACGTTGGCGGTCTGGATCTGCTATCGGGGGGCACGCTCGACAAGAATCTTTCTTTCCTGTTCGTCCTGTCTTCGGACGAGACTGCCGCCTTCCACTTTGAGTCGGTCAATGCCCGATTCGATAATCTCTTTGGCAGTCCCTGGCTCAACATCAAGGTGGGGAAATTCGAACTGGACAACATTGTTTCCGAGAAGCGCGGGTTGACTCTTTCGTCGAGTGGCGGAGGCTTCCAGATCTATCACTTCGTCCCGCTCGGAGACAACAACATCATGCAGATCGGCGACAACCAGTTTGGTTTGGAATGGATGGGACATTCGGCGAATGATCGCACGCGTCTCTCGGCCGCCCTGCTGAATTCGAGCGCCGGAAATGTGGACCTGCCCCAAGGCAACTCCTCCTATACCGGATTTTTTGCCGGCAGCCAGGCCTTTGAGGCGGGCAAACTGGGGACCCAGAAGGTTGGCTTCTACGCCATGGTGGGCCAGGCGCCGACTAATTTCCTGACCTCGGGAGGACCAGATTCTCCAATCGAGGGCGGAGGGTTCGGGAACAAGAGCTTCAGCCGGGTAGGCTTCAACGGAATCTTCTATCTCGGCAAGCTGGATTTCCAGGTAGTGACCCAGCACGGTTCGGACAGCGCATATTTTGCCACCGGTACGGCGTCCCCCGACCCACTCCCGGCTGGAGCGCGATCCGCGTCATGGAATGGTGCGTTCGTCGAGACCCATTACGTATACAGCCCGCAGCTGGTCTTCATTCAGCGGTCGGAGTGGATACGAATGTCACAGCAGGCGATTCCGGGCACACCTTCCAATGCGGGAGACATCGACAATTATGTGGTCGGGTACAGGTTCTATCCCATCATGAACAGCCGTGCCGGGTTTGCCATTCATAACGAATACTCCTGGATCCGCCAGCGCGGGGGTGCGCCGGATGGCACTGACTTGAGCAGTACCAGCTTGATGCTGGGATTCGACTTCGACTTCTAAAAGAGGGAACGTTCGATGCGAAGAATGATGCTTAACGGTTCGCTGGTTTTGACGGCGTTGGTGACGATCGCTCTGTGCAGTTTGTCCTGGGGGCAGGCCACCAAGGCGGAAGAGGATCAACGCCTGGGGATGGAGAGCCACATCGGCAAACTGACTGGTCATGCCGCTTCCGCGCAAGGCGACTATCGCAGGTATTGCGTCGGCTGCCATGGCGAGTTGGGAGACGGCGAGGGGGAGAACGCGCAATGGATCGATCCCAAGCCGCGGAACTTCACCCTGGGAATCTTCAAGTGCCGCTCCACCACAACCGGGACTCTGCCGGTGGACTCGGATCTTTTCGACACCATCGGGCGCGGCCTGGACAGCTCGAATATGCCCTCCTGGAACCCGCTTTCCTCGCAACAGCGGGCGGACCTGGTGGCGTATGTCAAACACTTCTCGGCGCGCTTTGTCAGCGAGAAACCGGGAACACCGATTGAAATTCCGAAGGAGCCGGAGCTCACGGCTGACCGCCTGAAGGCGGGACAGGAAGTGTATCAACGAGTGGAATGCTGGAAGTGCCACGGGCCAACGGGG
>JBOGLC010000073.1:0-11295 GCA_050746005.1 Terriglobales bacterium | reverse complement strand
GAAGTAAACTTCTGGTCGCCCGGTGTCAACTCTCGCCCTACACAGGGGGAACATGAGATTCGGGGTGCCGAATTCCAGCATCTCGTTCCTCTTTTCCTCTATCTAGGGAAAGAGGATTTCGCGTTTTAGGACAATCTGTGGACGGCTCGTCCCGGCACGCTACTCTAAAGCGAGTGGCTCAATGACCTACGAATTGCGCTGTCGGGAATGCGGCAAGAGTTGGGGAAACCAGCCCCGTTCCATCTGTGACGATTGTTTTTCTCCCCTCGAAGTTTTCTACGATTACGAAGCCGTGCGCGGCGCGTTTACCCGCGAGCGGATCGCCCAGGGTCCGGCCAGCATGTGGCGCTACCGCGACTTGTTGCCGCTCCCGGTGAATTATCAACCCACAGTTCCAGCCGGGTTTACCCCACTGCTGGAGGCGCCGCGCCTGGCCCAACAACTGGGCGCGAAGCACCTCTATTTGAAAAACGACGCGGTTTGTCAGCCCTCCCTGAGTTTCAAGGACCGCGTCGTCGCAGTGGCTTTGTCCCAGGCCCGAAATTTCGGATTCGATACTGTCTCCTGCTCCTCCACGGGGAACCTGGCGAACTCGGTGGCGGCGCAGGCGGCCCGCAACGGATTCAAAGCCGTGATCTTCATTCCCGCCGATCTCGAACCCGCGAAGATTCTGGGCACCCAGGTTTTTGGCGCCAAGCTGGTTCGCATCCGGGGAAGCTACGATCAGGTCAACCGCCTGTGTTCCCAGATCGCTGACGAACGGAACTGGGGTTTCGTCAACGTGAACCTGCGTCCTTATTACGCGGAAGGCTCGAAGACGGTTGGCTTCGAAATCGCCGAGCAACTGGGCTGGCGTCTGCCCGACAACGTCGTGGTTCCCATGGCGGGCGGATCGCTGATCGTAAAAATCAAGAAGGCCTTCGACGAACTCGTTCTGCTCGGCCTGGTGGAAGCCCGGCCAGTGAAATTCTTCGGCGCGCAAGCCACCGGCTGCTCTCCGATTTCGACCGCGGTGAAGGCTGGAAACACCGACATCGATCCACAGAAGCCGGCGACCATCGCGCGTTCGCTCGCGATCGGCAATCCTGCCGATGGGCACTATGCCATCAAGGTCATCACGAAAAGCGGCGGCTGGTCGGAAGATGTTTCCGATCCCGAACTGGTCGAGTGCATTCAATTGCTGGCAGAGACTGAGGGGCTTTTCACCGAGACGGCGGGTGGAGTAACTGTCGGCACGGCGCGCAAGCTGTATCGCCAGGAACGCATTTCACCCGACGAGACCACCGTACTCTGCATTACGGGCAACGGATTGAAGACCACCGACGCGCTGGCCGGAAAGTACGAACTCGAAGAACCGATTGCCCCCAAGGTTGCCGAGTTCGAAAAGTACATGGAACGAACATTGAATGCTCCCGGGAAGGATGTGCCGGAGCCGGTCGAGGCCTAGGAGAGGCAAGATCAAAAGATGACGACCATCACTGTGCAAATTCCCACTGCGCTTCGCCGGCTGACCGCGGGCAATGCGCGAGTCACCTGCACCGCCGCGAATCTGGGAGAATTATTTACCGCGCTCGACCAGCAGTTTCCCGATCTCAAACCCCATCTGCGCGATGAAGCGGGAGAAATTCGCCGATTCCTGAATGTGTACGTGAACGAAGAAGACATCCGCTTCCTCGGCGGAAACCAGTACGCCTTTCAGGATGGAGACGAAGTCCTGCTGGTGCCCTCCATCGCGGGCGGCGCCCGCTAATTTGGCATCCTGAGCGTAGCATTGCGTTTCGCTTCGCGAAACGTAATGCGGAGTCGAAGGACCCCTACACATTAAAATGACCATTGCCTTCGTGGTACTTTCCCAGACCGAGCGGTGAAGTGCGCCAACGCGCCCGCGGCCGATATCGCAATAGAGGTCCTTCGACTCCGCAGCTGCTTCGCCAAGCGAAGCAGCCCCTCCGCTCAGGATGACACCCACCTAGTCCGCCCAGGGCTGCGGCTTCCGGTCCCAGCGATGCGCTTTCAACTTGGCGAGCAGCGCCGCATCCAGCGCTCCGGCGTCGCTGGCCGCGATGTTCTGCCGGACGTGTTCCGGCTTCCTCATCCCCACAATAATCGTGCTTACCGCCGGGTAGGAAAGAATGTAGCGCAGCGCCATCTGCGGCAGTGTCATCCCTGACGGAACTACGGCTTTCAGTTTTTCCACTCTCTCGATGGTGGGAGGCAGGTTCTTGGGACCAAAGTACATGGCTCGCCAATCGCCCTTGGGGAATTTCGTTTCCAGCGTCATCTTTCCCCCCAGGCTGCCCTCGTCGAGCGGCACGCGCGCGATCACCCCGACGTTCAGTTCCTGGCAAACCGGAAAGAGTTTGTCCTCAGGCGCCTGGTCGAAAATGTTGTGGATCACCTGCACCGTGTCCACCAGGCCGGTGCGCAGGGCCTGGAGCCCGTTCTCCGGTTCCCAGCGGTTCAGGCTGAGGCCAAAGTACCGAATGATGCCATCATGTTTGAGTTTCTCGACCGTGCTGCGAAATTCCGGTTCGTCAGTCCAGCTATCGTCCCAGACGTGAAACTGCAGCACGTCGATCGAGTCGACGCGAAGTTTTTTCCGAATCAGGTCGGCATGCTTGAAAACGTGGCCCGCGGGAAATACATCCTGATACTTGTACGAAGGCAGTGCCGGCCACTTGCCGTTGAGCGGCGGAATCTTGGACGCCGCGTACAGGCGCTTGCCTGAGTTGCGCGAAAGAATTTCGCCCAGCAGGCCGTCGCTCTTGCCGTCCCCGTAAGCCCATGCGGTATCGAAGAAATTGCAGCCCAGGTCGACGGCCAGTTGCATCGCCTCCAGGGACTCGCGGTCGTCGGAGCCGCTCCATCCGCTCATTCCCCAAAGCCCATGCGCCATCTCACTGACTTCAAAACCGGTGCGGCCGAGTTTCCGGTAGTTCATGTCTCTCCTCAGGAATCTGAAGTTGTTCCGATTGTATTGGTTGCAGCCGCAAAAATGTATTGTGCAGCGCCCGGCCGCCATAGTATTATCTAACTAACTGGTTAATTAATGAGGATTCCACATGAAAGCTGCTGCCTCTAAACCGCGCCTGGGGTCCCGCGGACGGCCGGAAGAGAGCCGCGCCGCCATTTTGCAGGCGGCAGTCCGTGAATTCTCCCGCGAAGGCGTGGCCGGGGCGCGCACCGACGCGATCGCACGCGCCGCCGGAGTCAACAAGGCCCTGCTCTATTACTACTTCCAAGATAAGGAAACGCTTTACGGCGCGGTGCTTGACCATGTGTTCGGCGGCTTGAAGGACAGCATCCAAGGGGCGCTGAGCAGTGAACTGCCTCCGCGAGAAAAGTTGATGGCTTACGTGGGCGCGCACTTCGACTACATCGCCAGCCATCCTCTTTATCCCAGAATTGCGCAGCGCGAGATGATGCGCGCCGCGCGCGGCCGTGCGCCTCAGCTTGAGCGGATTGCGAAACAATACTTCGTCCCCCTGTTCGGCAAGGTTGCAGCGGTCATCACCGAGGGCCAGAAGGCAGGAGACTTCCGGCAGGTCGACCCCGTGCACTTCATCCCCTCGATGATCGCCGTCATTGTCTTTCATTTCACCAATGCGCCGGTTCTACGGATGGTCGGCAAGGTCGATCCCTTGGCCCCGGAACTGGTGGCCGCCCGCCGGGCCGCAGTGATGGATTTCATTGCGGCGGCGCTGTTCCGCGAGCGCCCGGGTTCCGAAGGAGAGGGGAATTGAACGCGCGCAATAAATTTCTGATCATTCTCGCGGTCATTCTTACCGCGTCGACGATCTACTACCTGGTGTCGACGCCGCGCTCCAGCGATCTGGTATTGATCGGCACCGTGGATTCCAACCAGATCATCGTCAGCCCTCAGATACAGGGCCGGATTGCCAAGCTGCTGGTGGATGAAGGCACGCAAGTGAAACAGGGAGATCTGATCGCGATACTCGACCCCGCGGAACTGGAAGCCCAGGCGCGGGCCGCCGCGGCCATGATCGACAGCCTGCGTTCGCAGGTTTCCTCAACCCAGGCCACCAGCATGGCGACGCACGGTTCGACTTCGAGCAATGTGGCCAATGCGCAGTCGCGATTGCAGGCGGCTCGCGCCCAGTTGCTGCAGGCCGAAGCCACGTTGCAACGCACCGAGAGCGACAGCCGCCGGATGATTGAGCTGGCCAAGCAGGGAGTCGCATCTGACCAGGACCGGGTGCAGGCGGAAAGCAATCTGAAAGCTCAGTTGGCGACGGTGCAATCTTTGAAAGACCAGGTGAATGCAGCCGATGCAGATCTGAACGCCGCAGTAGCGAACACCCACCAGGCCAATGCGGCTGTAAGCAACGTACAGTCGACGCGTGGACAGCTGGCCAACGCCGAGGCCCAACTCAAGGAAGCTGAAGTCCGCCTGGGCTATACCAAGATCTACGCGCCTTTGAGTGGCACGGTGTCGGTGCGCGCAGCCCGGGAGGGCGAAGTTCTCACCCCGGGACAGCCCATTATCACTCTCGTGGACTTGAGCGACACGTGGGTGCGGGCCGCGATTCCGGAAACCGAGGCGGACAACATCGGCCTCGGAGACACGCTGCGCATTCGCCTGCCGGGCGGCACCCTCACTTCCGGGAAAGTGTTTTTTAAAGCTCCCGAAGCCGATTTCGCTACCCAGCGCGATGTGAGCCGGCGCAAGCGCGATATCCGAACCATCGTGCTCAAAGTCCGGCTGGACAATCCCAAGGGCGCCTACGTTCCCGGGATGACGGCGGAAGTTCTGGTTTCACCGGATCAGCTCAAGGCATCTGCCGCCAACACCAGCCCGACTGCGGGGAAACAGTAATGAGCGCAAAACATGGTTGCTGACTTCAAACCGAACGGCGGATCGGGGGCGCGACAGCCTGCGGCAATTAAGCGCGTTTTGCCGGTTGACGCCGGCAATGCCATCGAAGTGGACCATATCGTAAAGAAGTACGGCGACTTCACCGCAGTCGACGATGTTTCGTTCAACGTGAAAGAAGAAGAGATCTTCGGGCTGCTGGGTCCGAATGGCGCGGGGAAGTCCACCCTGATCCGCATGATGACTACGCTCATCCCGATCACCGCCGGGTCGGCTCGCGTTGCCGGACACGATGTGAGCAAGGACCCGGATGGAGTGCGCCGGATGATCGGTGTAATCCCGCAGGCCCTGACCAGCGACCTTGATTTGACCGTCGAGGAAAATCTCAACATCTACGCCAAGCTCTACGATGTGCCGGCGCAAAAACGCAAGGCCACGATCGAGGAACTGCTGGAGCTTGTCGATTTGACCAAATGGCGCTCGGCGCAAACCAAAACGCTTTCCGGTGGCATGCGCCGGCGATTGGAAATTGCCCGCGGCCTGGTGCACAGTCCACGAATATTCTTTCTGGACGAACCTACGACCGGCCTTGATCCCGTCTCCCGGGTGGCGGTGTGGGAGATGCTGACCAATATCAAGTCGCATCGCCAGCTCACCATCCTGATCACCACGCACTATATGGACGAGGCCGACCGCTTGTGCGATCGCATCGCCATCGTGGACCACGGCAAGCTGGTGGCGCTCGATACCCCACCCGCGTTGAAGGCGAGCGTGCCCGGGTCCAATGTGATCGAAGCGCAGTTCGAAAATGCGCCCCCCGACTGGGAGCAGCAGCTGCACGCACTAAGCGGAGTAACTTCGGTACAGCATGAAGGCGCAGGAATGTATCGCATTTTGACCAGCGACGGTTCGCGGACCACAACCGACCTGGTGGAAGCCGCGGTTCGTGCCGGAGTGCAGGTGAAATCACTGCTGGTGCAGAACACCAGCCTGGACGATGTCTTCGTCCACTACACGGGACGGCAGTTGCGCGATGAACTGGTGAAAGCACCCGGCTTTGTCATGCCGCCCAGACCGGGAATGCAACCATGAACCGGATGTTGGCCATAGTCGAACGCGAGATGCGTAAGTTCTTCCGCTCACCGGCCCTGATGATGGTGTCGATGATTTTCCCGTTGGTGCAGCTCATTGTGCTGGGCAACGCCTTTGGCGGCAAAATACGCGACGCCCGCCTGGGGCTGGTAGATCAGGACGGCGGAACCCAGGCGTTAAAAATCCGCGAGGCCTTCGATTCCGTCCGCGCCAATATGCGGACTTTTCTCCCCGTCTACTACACCGACCAGAAAAAAGCGATGGAAGATGTGCGCAATGGAAAGATTGAAGGCGCCGTCATCATCCCCCCGGAGTATTCCCGGAGGGTTTACGAAAAGGAGCGGCCTCAGATCGCTCTGCTGGTGGACAACAGCGACAATTTCATGAGTGCGGCGATCGAGCAAGAACTCACCCAGATCACCGACGCGCTGAACAGCCCCGTGGTCGAGCCGCGCCTGCTGCAGAAAACCGTGTTGCAGATTGTCGAGCTTTACCCCTATATCGAATACATGAAATTTCTCTTGCCGGGCTCGATTACGCTGGCCATATTCATGTCGGTGATGATCGGCGGCGGCATGCTTTACATCGACGACAAAGCGCGCGGCGTTCATGAAGGCTACCTTGTCACTCCCATCACCAAGGCCGAACTGGTGTTTGGACTGAATGCGGCCAGCGCGGTGAAGGCCGTGATGGTGGGCGTGGTGATCACCGTAATCGGGGCCCTGCTGGCGGGCGTGGGAACGCTTTTCAGTTTTTCGACCGCGCTGGGCCTGCTGCTGATGATCGTCTTGACCGCCGTAGCCCTGAATACCATGATGTTTCTGCTGGTCGTGCGGGTGGACGATCCCCTGGTGCCGCGCGCGATTTTTGGCATCCTGAACACGCTGCTTTTCTTCCCCAGCGGCGCGGTTTATCCCATTCAGGCATTTCCCTGGTGGCTGCGAGGGATCGCCAAGGTAGATCCCTTTACCTTTGCCGTGCATGGTTTCAAGATACTCTTGTTGAAGGAAGCCGGCTTGTCCGCCATCCTGCCGGACGTCATGTATCTCTCCATATTCGCCGTGGTAGCGCTTAGCATCGCGACGCCGCTCTTCAAGCGCACCCTCTAATCCCCGTCATCCTGAGCGCAGTCTTCCGTCCGGCAAAGCAGGACGGAAGCCAGCGAAGGACCTATGCATTTTCCTGCCGCTACCGGAGGCGCCGGCCCCAATCGGAAGCGAAGTCGCATGAGAAAACCCGGCACGGGGCCTCTGTCATCGCCCGAAATGCTTAGGTCCTTCGTCGGAGACCCCTCGCTGCGCGAAGGGTCCCACTCCGCTCAGGATGACAATGGGAACTTTTACCTGCGGGTCGCAATCTATTATGCTTAAGGGATCATGACTCTGCTGGACGCCAAAGTCTACGATCCGGGGCCGGCGCGCCGGCGCAAGATCAGGATTCTCATCGCTTTCACCGTCGTTCTGGTTCTCGCGACGGTGGCGTGGATGAATCGTTACTGGTCGGAAGAGCGGGTGGTCGGCAAATTTTTCAGCGCGGTGAAGAACAAAGACTACGACACCGCTTATGGGATTTATTTTGCCGACCCGCAATGGAAGCAGCATCCCGGAAAATATTCCAGGTATCCTTTGAACCAGTTCATTCAGGACTGGGGTGAGGGCGGACAGTGGGGAATCATCAGGAGCTACAAAGTAAACGGGGCCAGCACTTGCTCGAGCGGCGCCAGTGGGGTTGTGGTCGATGTGATCGTTAACAACCGCGCCGAGCACGCCCAATTGTGGGTGGAGAAGTCCGACAAAACCCTGAGCCCGCCGCCCTGCGAATTGCTGTTTCGTTGACCGCTCTAGATCCGCTCCCCTACTTGCTGGAGCGTTTTCTGCAGCGCCGCCTCGTCCCCGGCACTCAGACATGCTTTTGAGCGGTCTATCTGGCGCATCAGGCCGCATAGCACTTTCCCCGGCCCGACTTCCACAAACGTCTGGACGCCCTTCGAGATCAGCAAGCGCATCGAGGGCTCCCACTTTACTGCGCCCGTTACCTGGCGCACCAGCGCATCGCGGGCCCGATCGGCGTCTACGATTACCGCCGCATCGACGTTGCATATGATCGGCGCCCCGGGCTGATGGAATCCCAGAGACTGCAAATCGGCCGCTAACTTGTCCTGGGCCGGCTTCATCAACGAACAGTGAAAGGGCGCGCTCACCGACAGAATGATGGCGCGTTTAGCGCCGCGTTCGCTGGCCAGTTTGGCCGCGCGCTCGACCGCCGCAGTATGGCCCGAGATCACGATCTGTTCCGCTGAATTGATGTTCGCGGGCTCGCACACTTCACCCTGAGCGGCATCCGCGCACACCGCTGTGATTTTCTCCAGATCCATTCCTAGAATCGCGGCCATCGCGCCGACGCCTACCGGGACAGCCTCCTGCATATACTTGCCACGATTGCGTACCGTCCGCACTGCGTCCGGAAAACTGAGAATGCCGGCGGCAACGTGGGCGGAATATTCTCCCAGGCTGTGCCCGGCGACGAAGCTCGGACTCACGCCCTGGTCCCGCAGAATTCGCCAGGCGGCGACGGAGGCGGTCAGGATGGCAGGCTGCGTGATTTCCGTCAGCCGCAGTTTTTCTTCCGGGCCTTCGAAGCATAGTTGGGACAGCTTGTAGCCGAGAGCTTCATCCGCTTCGTCGAAGGTCTGCCGCGCGACCGGATATTTGTCCGCCAGCTCCTTGCCCATGCCTACAGCCTGAGATCCCTGGCCGGGAAAGAGGAAGGCGATAGATTGCGGCGTAGTCATCATGTTTACGTAAGAGCAGACGTCCTCATCTGCCGGGCCGAGCAACGCTCGATTATCCCGGCAGCACAATTCAATCCGGTAAACCCCAGGCGAGCTTCACTCGCCCGCCCAGATGAGAACATCTGGCCTGTGGTTCGTGGCAGTGTCTACGTGCTTACCGGCACGGACGGCCTCAGACCCGCTACTTCCTTGGCAATCTTGTCGTTAATCTCGCGCTCGGCAAACTCGGCGGCCACGCGCAGCGCATTTTTGATCGCATTCATGTTCGACGATCCATGTGTAATGAAGCAAACGCCCTTTACTCCGAGCAAGGGCGCGCCACCGTATTCGGTATGATCGAGGCGCTTTTTGAAATCGGCGAAGGCGCTGCGTGACAGCAGATATCCCACCTGGCGCGTGATCGTGGCTTTCAGAGTTTCTTTGAGCGTGGCGCGCACCAGGTTAGCTACGCCTTCCGAGGTCTTCAGGGCCACGTTACCCACGAAGCCGTCGGCGACGATTACGTCAACTTTGCCGCTGTAAATGTCGCGCCCTTCCACGTTGCCCACGAAATTCAGGGGCAGTCGCTTGAGCAGGTGGAAGGCTTCGCGGGTCAGCTCGTTGCCCTTGCTCTCTTCTTCGCCGATGGACAGCAGACCCACGCGCGGACGCCGGGTGCCGAACATGCTGCGAAAGTAAATCTCTCCCATGACCGCGAACTGTTCCAGATTTTCGGGCTTGCAATCGACGTTGGCGCCGACGTCGAGCAGGATCGCGACCGTGTTCACCGCGGTGGGAAAAACTGCGGCCAGCGCGGGACGGTCGACGCCAGGAATTCCTCCCAGCACCATTTTTGCCGTGGCCATCGCCGCCCCGGTATTGCCCGCGGTGACGAAGCCGACGGCGCCGCCTTCGCGCACCAGCCTCACGCCTACGTGTATGGAGGAATCGCGCTTGGAGCGGACTGCCTGCACCGCTTTGTCATCCATGGTGATGACTTCGCTGGCGTGGACGACTTCAATGGGGAGTCCGGCGGCGGCAGGATGGGCCGCAAGCTCGACCCGCAGCTCATCTTCGTTCCCGACAAGAAGGACGTGAACGCCATGGTGCCGGGCCGCCTGAATCGCACCTTCGATTTCAGGTTTCGGCGCCCGGTCCGAGCCCATCGCGTCCAAGGCTATGACGCTTGGCATGGAGAGTTCAGACTAGCTGGCTTCTTTGACGTCCAGGACTTCACGGCCTTTGTAGTACCCGCACTTGGGACAGGCGCGGTGCGGCATCTTGCTCTCGTGGCAGTTGGGGCACTCAGACAGCGCGTGGCTCTTGAGTGCGTCGTGAGCGCGACGAGTGCTGGTGCGCCGTTTGGAGTGTCGACGTTTTGGATTGGCCATTAGATTCCTCGGTTACTTTCTTCAACCCTGATTCCGTGAGTGTTCAATTTCTGAAGTCAGTGGTCCAGCTTGCCGCGAATATCCTTGAGCGCCGACCAGCGCGGATCTTCCAGCGGTTCGGCGCACCCGCAGTCTTGCTCATTCAGGTTCTTGCCGCAGTGCGGACAAAGGCCTTTGCAGTCGTCGCGGCAGATCACCTTCAGGGGAAGAGACAGGATGACCTGCTCCTGCAAAACCTCTTCCAACTGCAATCCCTCGCCCTGATAATAACTGACCTCAGCCTCGGCGGAAGTGACAGAAAGCTCTTCCTTCCCGGCGTCGGCCCCCTGCGGACGATACAACAAATCGAACTTGTGCGAGACATCTCGCCGCACCGCTTCCAGGCAGCGGGCGCAAGCCAGTTCAACCCGGGTTTCGAGACCGCCGGCAAGCCGTATGTCTTTTACTATCTTATGCTTACCGTGCTGCTCTTCGACCAACTGAGCGCGGCCGGCAGTATGCAGCATTTCCACCTGGCGCAGGTCCTCACCCAAATCGAGCACACCCGGGCGAATTTCCTCTTCGAAATCAATGGCATGCAACTCAAGTTCGTGGATTTCGATGAACATCAGGCACCCCCCGCGCTGCTGAATCGTACCGCGAAGACCCGCGGAAGCACGCTCTGAAGAGCAAGTTCTCCAGGAAGTTAAGTTAAAGAATAAAGGCGGTAAGAAAGAGTGTCAAGGAAGGGGCCGCGGCGCAAGTGTGGGGCGGGGACGCCCTCGCCCGCCGCCTTCGATCTTGATCTTCAATCCTCTGGCGGCAACGCCGCACGAGCGGGACGCTCGCGCCTACATTCAAAGCATCCGCGTATCATGATTTACCCGAACTTTGAATGCTCCATGAGCGAAAGTCCCGCACCCACGAACTGGCAATATCGCCTGGAAAGTCAATTCAAATCCAACTGGAATCCGGCCGCGGGTTTCGTGCTGGCGCTGGCGTTTCTGCTGCGCCTCTGGAAGGCCTCTGGCACCTTTCTTAATCTCGACGAGGCCATGCATTTTCTGGCCGCCAACAAGCTCACGCTGGCGGACGCCTACCGGACAAGTCTTACTCTGGCTCATCCCCCACTACTGATTTTGTTCCTGCATGAGTGGGGAAAGCTGGGCCGATCAGAGTTGTTCCTTCGATTGCCTTCGGTGATCGCAGGCACCATCTTCTGCTGGCTT
>JBOGLC010000072.1:0-111537 GCA_050746005.1 Terriglobales bacterium | reverse complement strand
CAGGCCTTCAGGCCTGCATTTAAGCCTGACAGTAGAGGGGCTTTAGCCCCTGAGGTACTTCATGACCATCCCGCACAGGGGGGTCACAGGCAGCGGCACATATGTCATCACCGCCTTGACGAAAAGTCCCCAGGGGCTAAAGCCCGCCGCCCAGCCCGCCCTGAATGCAGGGCTGAAGCCCTGCTCCACCCATCTCCATCAGCGCCCTCGCTGGGCACGCTAGCTGGTCCAGCGCCTTTCCCCCGGCTCGGCTGCTGTGAAACAATCGTGTAAAGGACAGAAGTATGACGGACCCGGCAGGAAAAACTCCCGTCCCCGAGGGACCAGAAGCACGCCAGTGGATTGGCCGCATCATCATTGCGGTAATTCTGGGGGAGGCCATCTGGAACCTGATCGTGTCGGCCGTGACCAACCTGGTGGTCCCCTGGTTGGGGGATGTGATGGGGCCCTCTTCGGGATTGCCGACTTCGTTCATTCAGCGGCCCTACGATTATCCAGCCTTTTTCGTCTCGCTACTTGAGTCTTGTATCGCCGCTCTCACCGCAGCGATCCTCAATTATTTGTTCCAGAGAAGACGCAAGCTGAGAACCATGTCGGTGAAGCGTTCGGCCGCGCCAGTCGTGTCGCCGCCAATGGTGCCTGCCCCAGTCGTACCGGTGCCAGTCGTACCCCCGCCAGTCGTGCCCGAACCAGTCATTCCTCAAGCCGCAGCACCAGTGATGACCCAAGCCAAACCACCGGCGCTCCCACCGGCAATAACTCAGAAGCCGGCTCCTTTCACGCCCTCTGCACCTGTTGAGGCAGCCGCGGATGCGTCCGCCGGGTCCGTCCCGCGAGCATCTATAGCGGGGCCGGTGGCAGTTGAGGCGCCAGTCCGGCCAGTTGCGGAAACACTAGCGCCAAAGTCTCCGCCACCCGCCCCAAAACTTGCGCCTGCCAAACCAACCAAACCGAAGCAGGTGTTTTACAACATTGTGGGCGAGCCCATGCCGTCTGACGAAGATTAGGCCTGTCGCTGCGGCACCCAGTTCTCCGTCAACCCAAACGCATCACATCTGATCGTGAGCTCGAACTTACGGTCAGCAGTTTTTTGGTTTACGAGCATCGGATTTTTGCGTTTAGCGAATATGGCTGGAAGGGGTACAAAGTCTTGCCAGCCCGATTTATCATTGACTGAATCGTTTTAATAGGGTCGTCTCCGACTCCGCCCGAAGCAGTGTCGAAATTGAAGGAGGTTTGTCCCCATGACCGAACCAAACATCGGCTTTTATGGCCACGTGAAGCAGTACCACAACCTGAAGGCTGAGATCGATCAGGCCATCCTTGAGGTGCTGGAGAGCGGAAGCTACGTGCTCGGCCCGCAGCTGGTCAAGTTTGAAGAAGAACTGGCGCGCTACATGAAGACGAAGGAAACTGTCGGCGTCAACTCCGGCACCGACGCGCTGTTGCTCGTGTTCCTGGCCCTCGGCATCGGCCCCGGCGACGAGGTCATCACGACCTCGAACACCTTCTTTGCCACTGCGGAAGCCATCTGGCTGGCCGGGGCTACTCCGGTATTCGTGGACTCCGATCCCCGGACCCGCAACATCGATGTAATCAAAATCGAAGCCGCCATCACGCCAAAGACTCGCGCCATCGTGCCTGTGCATTTGTATGGCCTGACCGCGAACATGCCCGAGATCGCCCGCATTGCCAAAGCTCACAAGCTCTTTGTAGTCGAAGACTGCGCCCAGGGCATCGGTGCGCGTGGCGATCACTTCGCCATCGGCGAACTCAGCGACGCGGTCTGCCTGAGCTTCATCATCCAGAAAAATCTGGGATGTTTTGGGGACGGCGGCGCCGTGGCCACGAACAACAGGGACCTTGCCGCCGGCATCCGCAAGTTGCGCAACCACGGCTCCTTGAAACGCTCCCATCACAGCATCGGATACAACAGCCGCCTCGACGACATTCATGCCGCCGTTCTGCGCATCAAGCTCAAGCATGTGGACGAATGGAGCGAGCGGCGCCGGGAAATCGGGCAGCTCTACGATGAAGGTCTGGCCAACACTCCCCTGACTCTGCCCTTCACCCCGGCCGGCTATCAGCACGTCTATCATCTTTATGTAGTCGACAGCGACGACAGGGACGGCTTGCAGGCTTATCTGCAGTCGAAGGGCATCACCGCTCTTACTCACTATCCGATCGCCATTCATCAGCAGGACGACTTTCCGTGGGGACGTCCCGCCCGGGTAGGCGCGCTGCCGGTCACGGAAAAGTCGGCTGCCAGCGTGCTATCGCTTCCCATGTATCCCGAGCTCACCAATCGGGAAGTCGAGCGGGTGATCTCCGAGGTCATCCGCTGGGCCGCCAGCCGCAATGCGCTCAGCCAGGCGGTGTAATCGCGCACGAGACATTGCCGTTTGCATCGATGTGTGGGCGGGTCGTGGCTCAATTTTGAATCCGTGTTTCCAGATCTGGCGTCATGCTGAGCTTGCGAAGCATCTGGCGTGAAGCGTCTTTGCCTCTGGGTCGTGATTGAGCGGATGCAGAGCCAGATCTAAGTCAAAAGCGGCAGCCATGAGCGTCCGCTCCCGCATGACAAGCCTCAGTGTCGTTTACAATCGTAGGAGCGATGGAACACCATCATCCGCAGGCAACAATCCGGTCACCTAAAGCTAAACTATGCTGTTACCAGTAGGAATTCTGATCACAGCCGCCGCCATGGCGCTCGGCTCCAATGCCTCAACCTCGGATAAATCTATGGATTTCGGGCCTAACAATCCCTTCTTCGCAGCGAGTACTTTGCCCTTTCGCGCGCCGCCCTTCGACAAGATCAAGGACAGCGATTACCAGCCCGCGATTGAAGCCGGCATGGCGGAACAACTCCAGGAAATGCGGGCAATTGCGGACAATCCGGCGCCACCGACATTCGAGAACACGCTGGTCGCCATGGAAAAGACCGGCCGGTTGTTCGACCGCGCGATGTCAGCATTCAACGGCGTCACCGGGGCGAACCTGAATCCCGAGCTGCAGAAGGTGCAGGACATCGAAGCTCCCAAACTCGCCGCCCACAAGGACGCGATCTACCTGGATTCCAAATTGTTTCAGCGCGTGGCCGCTATCTATAAAGAACGTAATTCGCTGAAGCTCGATTCGGAACCCTTACGTCTGGTTGAGTTTTATTACAAGAAATTCGTGCACTCCGGAGCCAACCTGTCGGCTTCCGATAAGGCTGAACTGAAGAAGCTCAACGAAGAGGAATCGACGCTCTCCAACGCCTTCACCACCAAATTGCTGGCGGCCACCAAGGATGCGGCTTACGTCACCAGGGACAAGGACGCGCTCTCGGGTTTGACCGATGCGCAGATTGCAGCCGCCGTCCTGGCCGCAACAGAGCGAAAGCAGGAGGGCTACGTCCTTCCTCTGCAGAACACCACGCAACAGCCCGACCTGGCAGAGCTGAACCAGCGGTCGACGCGGCAAACCCTCTTCGAGGACTCCTGGAATCGCGCCGAGCACGGCGACGCAAACGATACGCGTGAAACTATCGCCCGCCTGGCCCAGCTGCGCGCGCAAAAAGCCAAGCTACTGGGCTTTCCCAGCTATGCCGCCTGGAAACTGGAAGACCAGATGGCGAAGACACCTGACGCGGCGCTGAAATTCATGGACGCTCTGGTCCCGGGGGCCACCGCGAAAGCGACCAGCGAAGCCGGCGACATCCAGGCCGTCATCGATTCTCGCAGCAGTAATTCGCAGAAGGCGGCTTTCAAGCTGGAACCGTGGGACTGGAACTACTACGCCGAAGAGGTTCGCAAGGCCAAGTACTACCTGGACGAAACCGAGATCAAGCCGTATTTCGAATTGAACAATGTGCTCGAGAATGGCGTGTTCTACGCCGCCACCCAGCTCTACGGAATCACTTTCAGGGAACGGAAGGATATTCCGGTGTACAACGCGGACGTGCGCGTGTTCGAAGTGTTCGACGCTGACGGGAAGCCTCTGGCTCTTTTTTATGGCGACTACTTCAAGCGCGACAACAAGAATGGCGGGGCCTGGATGAGCAACTTTGTGGAGCAGTCCCGGCTGCTGGGCACCCTGCCGTTGGTTTACAACGTATGCAACTTCAGCAAGCCGGCGCCGGGTGAGCCCGCTCTGCTCACCTTCAGCGATGTCACCACCATGTTCCACGAATTTAGCCACGCCCTGCATGGCATGTTCGCCAACAGCGAATATCCGATTCTTTCCGGTACCGCAGTGCCGCGCGATTTCGTCGAGTTCCCCTCGCAGTTCAACGAGCATTGGGCGAGCTATCCCGCAGTATTCAGCCACTACGCGAAACACTACAAGACAGGCGCGCCCATGCCGGCGGAACTTGCCGGCAAGATCAGGAAATCGGCCACCTTCAACCAGGGCTATGCGCTCACCGAGATCCTGGCTGCGGCGGAACTCGATATGCAGTGGCACACCCTTCCCGCCACCGCGCCCTTGCAAAAACCGGATGAGTTTGAGGCCGCGGCGCTGCAGAAAACTCATCTCGCTCTCAGCTACGTGCCGCCGCGTTACCGCTCTACCTACTTCGCGCACATATGGGGCGGCGATTACGGCGCGGGGTACTACGCCTATCTTTGGGCGGAGATGCTGGATGACGACGCTTTCCAGTGGTTCGAAGATCACGGCGGCTTGACCCGGGCTAACGGAGACCGGCTGCGTCGCATGGTGCTGTCGCGCGGTAATACCGAGGACCTGGCCAACCTGTACAAAACCTGGATGGGTGCGGACCCCAGTATTGAGCCTATGCTCAAATACCGGGGTCTGTTGGAACCGGTGGCGAAGTAGACGGGCGTTTTGTGTAGGGCGGGCAGCCCTCGTCCGCCTACTTCAGGAATTTTCCCTGCTCCAGCTTCTGAAACGCCTGCCGCAGCTGTTCCTGCGTGTTCATCACGATGGGACCGTACCATGCCACCGGTTCCTGCAGGGCTTTCCTGAGACCAGCAGAAATATGCGCTTCGCTCAGCTACTGCACCTTGCGAACCACGCCATGGATCGCCTGCGTGCCGAAATGACCAGTCGCAGGCCCCACGAGCACAAGCGAAATGTTCGAAAACGGGACGACCGAACCTCCATTGATGCACACCTGCATCGTCGATGGCCCTTTGGACTCAAAAGGCGCAGGGTTTCCGTTTCCCGTAATGCTGACCGGGCCCGTGACCACAAGATTGGGGCTCGTCGTGGCGGGGTTATACGCAGGACAGACGCTCGGATCGGAATTATAGGTGACCTTGGCGTTCGTCATGGTGATGTGATGGGTGTGAGCGCCCCGCGTATCGGGATTAGTCAGATCAACCGTAATCCCGGAATCGGATGTCTCCATGGTCACGGCCGCAGAAAAATTAGCGGATTGTCCACGCCAGTCCAAAGACCAGTTGCCGCGAATCTCGTACGGCCCTCCGGAAACGATTGAGGGCGAATAGTCATTGATGATGCCGGTGAAGTGGACGAATCGACCGAAGTGAGGTGGCCCGGAGGGCTGCGCAAACGCACCGGCACTCGAAACTAGCACAAGGACGCAGAGGGCGCCTATGGCCCGACTGAAAGTTTTTCCGCTCATAAGAAATTCTCCTAAGTCTAAGATTTGTGGCTTAAGCCTGGATCCAAGTCCGGAATTGCAATTCAGCCATCTTGCGCTTAACTGCCGGAACACAGTCGAGCATCCGGGCGCTATGGTCAAACAGTAATGCGCGGCGTGGCTATTTGCCGCGAAATGCCGCCTTTTACTGTTCAAGGCGACGGAGTTACACTAGCGGTCACTAGGGTTCGCCATGCGGTCGGGCCATTCGGGAGAAGGCTATGGGTGGACCATTCTCTGACGTACAGCCATTCGAGAAAACATCCGAAGAGCGGTTGGATTCGTGGAAGGAAATCGCGGCATACCTCAACCGCGACGTAACCACCGTTCAGCGCTGGGAGAAGCGGGAGGGGATGCCGGTCCACCGCCACGTCCACGACAAGCGTGGCTCTGTGTACGCCTTAGCTCCCGAGCTTGAAGGATGGCTTCAGAGCCGCAGGCTACATTTGCCGGAGGATGAGAAAGAGCCCCGGGCGGAACCGCCTATAACCACGAGTGATCACCAGGGGCGAAGAGCCGTATCGCGGGTGCGACTCTGGGCTGTTCTGGCCGGGCTGGCGCTGCTCGTCGGCTTGGCCATCGCCTACACTAGGGTACGAGATCGCGCAGAGAACGCGGCCCCGCCCAAAATCAATTCGCTGGCGGTTCTGCCCCTGAAAAACTTGTCCGGAGACCCTACGCAGGAATATCTTGCCGACGGGATGACCGAAGCCCTGATCGGGCGTCTCGCCACGATTCACAGCTTGCATGTGATCTCCCACACCTCAGTGATGCGTTTCAAGAACCCCCAACTCTCAGTGCCAGAGATCGCCAGAACGCTGGGCGTGGATGCCATCGTCGAAGGATCGGTCATGCGCGAGGGTAGTCGGATTCGCGTTACCGCCCAGTTGATCCGGGGCAGTACTGACGAACCCTTCTGGTCCGAAACCTATGACCGCGAAATGCGGGATGCGCTCACATTAGAAAGCGACTTGGCACAATCCATAGCTGAAAAGGTTGAAATAACAGCCACCGGGAAAGAGCAAAGGCGGCTCACAGCCGCGCGTCCCGTCGCGCCAGAGGTTTACGAGAGTTATCTGCAAGGCGTGTTTGCACATAACAAAAGCAACGGCAGGATGGGCATCGAGGAAAGTATCGCTTACTTCGAGGACGCGATAAAGAAAGACCCGACTTTTGCGCCGGCTTATGTTGGCCTGGCCGAAGCCTACACCGAACTCGGCACGGTCTTTGCCGGCGGTACTCCGGAAGAGACCCGACCGAAAGTCACGAGCGCCGCCCGCAATGCCCTGAAACTCGATCCCGATCTGGTTGAAGCGCATGTCTTGCTGGCAAACGTTCTGCAGGAAGACTGGTCCTGGGCCGAAGCTCAGACTGAATACCGGCGCGCCCTCGAATTGAGCCCGAATGACGCCGATACCCACGCCAGATTTGCTCTGTGGTTGCTGTGCCAGGGACGGACGGCCGAAGCTGTTGCGTGGGTAGAGCGCGGCCGGGAACGGGATCCGGTTGCGATTTCCGGTGGCAGCGTCGCTTGGATTCTGTTCCAATCCCACCGCTACGACGAGGCCATACGCGAATCGCGCAGCGTGCTGGCCGTTCATTCCCAGGATGCAGGTGCCCTTCTGACCCTAGGATTCGCGCTGGTTGCCAACAATCAACCCGGAGATGCAGTTCCTTACCTGGAGAAAGCAGCCTCTATTTCGAATGGCAGCCCCGCTGTGATCGGCGTCCTGATCAGAGCCTACGCTCACGCAGGGCGGCGCAGCGATGCGCTGCGGCTTCTGAAAGAACTGAAGAGACGCCGCCAGGCCGGTTACGTTCCCGCAGCCTCCTTCGTGAATGCCTATTTAGGCCTTGGCAATAACGACGCGGCTTTTGCTTGGCTCGAGCGAGCTTATAAGGAAAAATCGAATATCCTGCAATTCCTGAAAACGCACCCATTCTTCGACCCGATCCGTAATGATCCCCGATTTACAGACTTGGTCCGCCGTGTTGGCCTGAGTTAGATCATCCAGTTTCCACTTCTCTGGAAATGGATCAGGCGGGGGACCGGAGAAGACTTGCCTTTAGCTTCTTGACCCTTGCGCATCCCAACTGTGTTGGCCGAATATTGGACATATCTCGTCCGCCTACTTCAGGAATTTTCCCTGTTCCAGTTCCTGAAACGCCTGCCGCAGCTGTTCCTGCGTGTTCATCACGATGGGACCGTACCATGCCACTGGTTCCTGCAGGGGCTTTCCCGAGACCAGCAGAAAGCGGATGCCGTCATCGCCGGCTTGCACCGTGACTTCGTCGCCGCGGTCGAAGAGCACGAGCGAGCGGTTATCGGCTTCCACCGGTGGCGTCGTGTCGGCCCACTTCACCGCCTCGGTCGGCACCGCCAGCGGACCCGAGGCATTGCAGAATTTCCCTCCGCCCGCGAAAACATAAGCGAAGGCATGACGCGTGGTCTCGACCGGCAGCGTCGTCCTCGTGCCCGGCGACACCGAAACATCGAGATAGGTCGGATCAGTCGCGATGCCGTCCACCGGCCCAGTCTTGCCCCAGAACGTTCCGCAGACCACGCGAACGTGCGTGCCATCGTCGTCTTTAATCTCCGGGATATCGAGCGCCTTCACTTCCTGATAACGCGGCGCAGTCATCTTCTGCGACGCAGGAAGGTTGGCCCACAACTGGAAGCCGTGCATCCGTCCGGCCTGGTCGCCCTTGGGCATCTCCTGATGAATGATTCCGCTTCCGGCCGTCATCCACTGCACGTCGCCCGAAGCAATGGCCCCGCGATTGCCCATGCTGTCGCCGTGTTCCACGGTTCCGGCAAGAACGTAGGTGATGGTCTCAATCCCGCGGTGAGGATGCCAAGGGAAGCCTGCCAGATAGTCCTCCGGAACATCGTTGCGGAAGTCATCCAGCAGCAGGAACGGGTCGAAGTCGGATGTGTTGCCGAAGCCGAATGCGCGTCGCAGATGCACGCCGGCACCTTCCAGGGTGGGCTTGGCTTGCACCAACCGTTTAACCGGTCGGATGGACATATGAATCTCCGGCTACTCAGAGTCTTCGCTGGACATCGGGTCAGCAGCTGAATTCTACCAGCGTCTCTCCCGCTCATGCAGGCGTCATGCTGAGCTTGCGAAGCATCTGGCGTGCAGCGAATACGCAGCCGCGTCAGCAATCGGCCAGGCGCCCGCCAGATCCTTCGGGACTGAAAGTCCCTCAGGATGACGCCGTGGGGGTGGGCCTGAATTCTACCAGCGCCTCTCCCGCTCATGCAGGCGTCATGCTGAGCTTGCGAAGCATCTGGCGTGCAGCGGATACGCAGCCGCGTAAGCAATCGGCCAGGCGCCCGCCAGATCCTTCGGGACTGAAGTCCCCCAGGATGACGCCGTAGGAATAGGCGTTTCAATCCGATCCACTACCCAGCGGCAGACTCTTATTGCGGCGCCATCGGGGGGACCGTGTCTTGCGGTTGTTCCCGAGGCGCCGATGGCACTATCGCCGCTGGCGCCATTCCGCCGCCTACGCTGAATGTCGTAGTACTTTGGTTAACCGCACCAAACTGATCCGTCACAGTTGTGGTTGCCTTGTAAGTCCCGGCGGCTGGAAAGGTCTCCAACGCTCCCGGAATCGAGAATAGGCTGCCGTCCGAGTATTGCACTTGCTGCTTGCTGAGGAATCCGTCGGGATCGGACGATAAGGCGGTGCAGCCCAGAATCGTAGTCGGCGATATCTCTGGTAGCGCCTTCAGCGTGAACTTGGCCACGGGAGGAAGATCGTCGGGCTCTGCCACCACGTTCAACGACGCACTGGCGGTGCTCGTTCCCGCGCTGTCGATGGATTGAACCGTGAGCTGATGGGTTCCGGTGAAGACCTTCAACACCGTGTTGAGCGTGTCGCCACTCGCAGCAACTGCCAACTTGCCGTCGATCAGCACCTGCAGCGACTGAATCGGAGCGCCGGTATTGGCCGAAGCCACCAGTTTAGTCGGCCAGTTTACGGTTGAGCCATTCGCGGGGGAAGAGATCGTGATGCCGCTGGACCCGGGTTTCGCCGAAATCTGTTGCACGCTGACAGCCGAGGCCCCCGCCGCGTCGTATACCGAGGCAGTAATAAGATACGTTCCCACCGCCCCGTAGGTGTGCGAACCAGACGATCCCTGGATCACGGTGCCGTCTCCGAAATCGATCTGCGAGTGCACGCTGTTGGCCGACGAACCCGCTGTCGATGCCGCGTAGGTCAGCGATCCGGTTTGCGAAATCTTTAGCACAATGCCGGGCGGTTGGTCTCCCGGACTATAGACGATTGGCGGTGACATCTTGTTCTTGAAACTGGCTTTGCCGATGGCTTCCACATACACAAAATAAGCGCCCTTGGAAAGATTCAGTGCACTCAGGTCGACCGCATGCGTGCCCTCTGGCACGTCTTTTACTTTCGCCAGATTCGCGCCATCCTTGCTGATGAATACCGAATAGTGATCAATGGTGCTCTCATCGCCCCCGTTGACCCCCCAGCTGATCGAGGCACCCGACTGCGACGGGGTCAGGTAAATGCAGTTATCAATGCCGGACTCGATCGCGGTTCCCTCCTCATAGTCGTTCCACGTGGCAATCTGTATCCCCGGCAACTGGTCGCTGCTCGAGTAGAACTTGCCCACCTCGCTGAAAGTCTGCAGCCAGGTTTGTCCACAATGCTGATCGATCAGACGATTGTTCCCCCAGGCCGCCAGGGAGTCGTTGAAGCCTTTATAGGCTGATGCAAATGCGAGGCGGGCTGGTTTGCTCTGCGCCACCTGCTGAAAACTATCCTGGGCGGTCAATTGGAGATTGAAAGGATCGGCAACCGTGATATTGATCCAGGAAAACCCGCCGTCGGATATGCTCCGGGTCAACCCACTCGTCCCCTGAAAAATCAGGAGAGGATTGCCCGGGATGGAGGAAACTACGCGGTTCCAATCGATGTAGTAGGCGTCCACCCCGAAGAAGAAAAGGACTGGCCGTCCATTCATCCGCATGTAGGCCGACGAAGATTCATATTGCGTCGCGACATAGGTCAGGTCGGTAATAAGCTGATCGGTCACGTCGCACCCATTCTGTTTAGCCGCCGAACCCAGAGCTCCGACGTCCTCCATAATGGCGAACTCGAGTTGACCAGAGCGGCTCTCGGCTTCGTTTCGAAGCAGCATGGTGGAAGCGTCGATGACCGTGTTGGCCGAACCGTACCAGGCCGCGATGGCGCCTTGCACGCCGCGGCTCATCATGTCATCCACCTGTCGATGGACCTGGTCGGCACTGTTCGAGTTGTATCCGACGTTCATGTGATCGGGCTTGCCAAACCAGCCCAGCCAGGTCACATATATCTTGGTGTTCGAACCGCTGTAGAGCAGAGATCGGAGTGGGACCTTGCTGACGTTGCCTGAAGCGGCATTGCCGTTCGTCTGCATTACAAAGGAATCGGGGGCGCTGGTATTGTTGCTAGTCTCCGACGCAAGCGTGGTCGTGGTCGGTGGAAATGAACTTGCGGGCGGAGAAGGAGAAGGCGAAGGCGACGGCGACGAACTTCCGCCGCAGCCCACCAGCAAGGCCGCCAGACTCCCTAGGAAGGCAGCTTTGAAAACATCTTGGGCCCTACAGCATTTCTTCGAAAAGACAAATACGCGCGACATCGGACCTAACAATCGCTTTCAGTGCAAACGTTTGAGATGCTTCCCTGGCATTTGCGCTTGCCACCATGGGCGGCAGGCGTCAAGATCGGCACGAAACTGTTCAGATCAGACTAACAAAATCCCAAATTTCCGTCCGAGGTGCGGCAACCCATGCCGGCAGAGACGTCTCATCCAGGCGGTACCATACTCCCAGCGGGCACAGGCTGCATTTTTCAAGGCGGCTGCCCTCCAGGTACATCGAACGTTGGACCCATACGTGAGGCGTCGAATGCAGAGCGACGTAAAACCCCGTCTCGGGCGCGATATCTCCGGCTTTGAGCATGCCTGGGCCCCCGTTTCCTTGAGGATTGGCCAGCAAAAAGACAGGTTGAATCATTCACTTAAGAAGCGCAATACAGGGTTTTCCGGAAATTTGGGTTTTTCCGTCTCTAGGGCAGACTCGGAAGAGTCTCAGGCAATGCAAAAACCAGGCGGACCCAGCCGCCCGGTTTGAGTTTTGATCCAGGGAAACTTATTTGTCGGAGTGCGAAAGCCTCTTGGAGATCAGAGTAGCATGGAGTCTGCCAGGCTTGTCCCAAGTGCCCTTGCAGATCACGAAGTCGCCATCCTTAACCTGACTAGAGTCGATGTCATTAACCTTCTTGTCACCGTGGTACTGACTGACCCATTTCGTCGAACTATCGTACTCGACTGCCATCTCGGTGCTGGACGATCCCGATTTACGTACGGTTAGCGTAGACTTTTCCGGGTCGCTTCTCACGATCGTGCCCTCCCAGCGGGCTTCTTTCGCGACCTTTTCTTTGGCGGCCGGCGCCTCCTGCGCAAGCACCGCCGTTGAGAACGTGCATGCAAGTAGAGATGCAAATAACAGAGTGAGTAGTGTCTTCCCCATTTTGAATTCCTCTTTCTTTTACGTACTAAAGAGATCTGGTGTACGGCAACCAGAAACAATAGACCTCCAGATGCAAAAGCACAATGCCCGGGCAAGTATCGCCGAATCCCGGCTGCGGCAGCCCCAAGGCGACGGTTCAAGGTCCGGCGCCAGACACACCGGTCATGGCGCTTCGTCGGGCGGCCTATGTCCCGCAGCCAGAGGGGTTGGGCGCCCGACAATGGTGCGATTTAAGTTGTCCAACGCGGTGCACAAGGAGTAGACTTCCCCCGGTTCGGCGGGGGTGTCTTCCATGAACGCACTTCGTCTTCCTCGGCGCGGATTCATTCTGGCGGTTGTGGCCTGCCTGGTTTGCGGCCTCTACGTGGTCGCCTCCGATACGCCCACCCTGACCAAGGATCAGATCAAGCAATTTCTTCTCACCGCCAAGGTGGTGAAGAGTGTGCAGTCGAAAAAAGGTGTTACCAGCCCGTGGCGCCTCACACTCACGGATGGCACCGTGACTCACGACGCTTCTTTCCAAAAGATCGATGAGCGCAAACCTACGATGGAGTTTTCTTCCGGGACTGAACTGAATTTCGCAGATTCCTACAAGTACAACCTCGCTGCCTATGTTCTGGCTGAACTGATTGGTATGGACGACATGCTGCCGGTATATGTCGAGCGCAAATGGCAGGGCGATAGAGGTTCGCTCAGTTGGTGGTTGCCAGTAAAAATGGATGAAGTCGAACGCCACAAGCAGAAATTGTCCCCGCCCGATCCGGACGCATGGAACAACCAGATGTACAAAATCCGGGTCTTCGATCAATTGGTCTCCGATACCGACGCCAACCTGACCAACGTGCTGATTGGCGAAAATTGGGAGATTTGGAGAGTCGATTTCACCCGCGCATTCCGCCTTGAAACCAAGGTGAGAAGCCCCGGCGACCTGGTCCGCTGCGACCGGCACTTATTCGAGAAACTGAAGGCATTGGACGGAAATGAACTGCAAGCCAAAACCAAGGGCTATCTCACCAAAGATGAGGCGAAAGCCGTAATGGCGCGCCGCGATAAGATCGTGGCGCAATTCCAGAGCATGATTGCCCAAAAAGGTGAGAGTGAGGTGCTGTACTGAACGAAGCGCCTTGCGGGGCGCGCCACACTTGCTCCTTGCGGTACGTATCGAGATCGGAGCTACCACTGGCGAGGACGCCGCGAGGATGTGAATCGATGCCAGCTTGACTGCAGATTTTGTTTTTTGGGCCCGCGCTATTGTTTCTGGACACATGTCACAAATCAAAATGATCCCGGTGATCCGGTAAAAAAGGAGACGGAAATGTTGAAGAAACTACTGGTTTTGTTGCTCACCTCGGTATTAACGTTCCCGCTGGCAACGGCGGTGTTCGCGCAGGACGCCCCGATGAAGGGGGAGAAGGCCGCAAAAGAGGCCCGCTGGGAGGGCACGATCATACGAAGCAGCAAGGATGACTCCGTACTGACGGTGCGTAAGGCGGGTACGTCAGACGAGCGGAAGGTTATGTACGACAGCTCGACGAAATGGGTCAGTCAGGAACACGGCAGCAAAAAGGTGAACGACATTGAATCCAGCGACGTGAAGGACGGCGATCGCGTGATCTGCAAGGGCACTTGGGATAAGAGTGGCATACTTCATGCCACGCTGATCTCAAAGCGGCTCACCGGCATGTAAATCCAGAGCACGATAAATCGAGCTCTCTTTTTGATTCGCAGGGGACCCGGCCTTTTGAATCAAAGCGGTAGGAAATATTTTCGCCGGGTAGTTTTTCCTGCATTCCCGATAAGGCTCCGGCACCAAGGCCGCTACCCGGCGGCCTTTGCCTTATTTACGGGTTTCAGGCGTGGAATCCTAGTACTGGCTGATCCGCTACGGTGGCCAATTCAGCCGCTACCCGGATTTTGAATCTATTGACTTATTTAACATTGGCGACCTAAGATACACCGCGATCAAAGGACGTCCTACGGAACCCAACGTTTTCGTTCATATCCGGCAAAGCCCGCCAAAAGGCAGTAGGAAGATAGTTCGCCCGCCGGCGTGGGCTCATTCCCGACTCGCTTGTATTTCCCTCCTTCTGATACTTGTGTCGGTAGGGTTAGCCTGGGCGAGACCGGGAAAAACTTCGGCGCAACCTTCAGACTCGATCGTCGCCATCGGAGATGTTCACGGCGATTTGGACGACTTCGTCGCCATCCTTCAGCACGTCGGTCTTATAGACAAGGAAAAACACTGGAGTGGGGGTAAGACCACCTTCGTTCAGGTCGGAGATCTCCTGGATCGCGGACCCAAGCCGCGCCAGGTGATGGACCTGATGATGGCGCTCGAGAAGGAAGCGGGGCAAGCCGGCGGCCGGGTGGTCAGCCTGCTGGGCAATCACGAGATGATGAATATCATGGGTGATCTCCGCTATGTCACTCCCGTGAACTATGCCAGCTTCACTGACAGCGATTCCGAAAAGCGCCAGAAAGCTGCCTATGAGGAATACGCCAAGTGGCGCAATAAGCACTCCGAGTTGGTGGCCGAGCTGCCCCAGCCCATGGAGCTGACGGAAGCGGAATGGATGGCCAGACATCCCCTGGGTTATGTGGAGCAGCGTGAGGCCTTGAGTCCAAAGGGGGAGTACGGCAAGTGGCTTCGCGGACACAACCCCGTGGCCGAAATCGGAGGAGTGATTTTCTTGCACGGGGGCATCGCTCCCGAGATCGCCAAAATAAAAGTTGACACGCTGAACAGCCGGATTCGCGACGAAATTAAACTTTTCGATACCACCAAACAGTTTCTCCAGGATGAAGGAGTGATCCTGCCCTTCTTTAATATGCAGGAAATCACCTATGCAGCTCAGGCCGAAGTGAGCGCCGAGCGCAAATCGCGTATTCCGTCCAGTCCGGAGCGCCAGGCCAAAATCCTGGAGTTTCTGAAATACGGAGACTGGTTGAGTGTGAAGCCGGATGGACCTTTATGGTTTCGCGGCTACGACCAGTGGAGCGATGACGAGGGTGCGGCCCAGATAGGCAAAGTCCTGGACGCTTACAAGGTGGCACACATTGTGGTGGGGCATACGGTTCAGAAAGGCGGGCGCATTCGGCCTCGTTTCGGAGACAAGGTGTTCCTGATCGACACCGGCATGCTCAGCAGCTATTACCCCGGTGGCCGGGCTTCTGCCCTGGAGATCTGCGGTGACGCCAAGTTCACCGCCGTGTATATGGACGAGCAGACGTTGCTTCTCGACTCCTCTGGGGCGGCGCCGCAAAATGCGGACTCCGCGCATGCGGCGGCAGGCAATGGGACGGCGGCAAACCCAGCCGTCTTACCCGCCGACCGAATCTGTCCAGCAACCACGGCAGCGCCGTAATAGGACGGAAAAGTTACGAAAAGAGGCTTCGTCGCATGAAACGGTGGATTGAGCGGGCCCTGAACGTTCACTCCGGAGACCTGGGACGCGGAACCCTTCTGTGTTCTGCCTTGTTCCTGGTCATTAGTGCCTACAAGATCGGAGGAGTGGCGGCCGCTGCCCTGTTCCTCTCGCGCTTTCAGGCCAAACAGCTCGCCTACGCGGACATTGCCAGCTCCCTGCTGGTGACACTGGTGGTAGCTGGATATGTGGTTGTTGCCCGTCGGGTTCACTTGCGCAACCTGCTGGTGGGCAGCATGTTATTTTTCGCCAGCAATTGCGCAATATTCTGGGTGCTGGCCCATTACTATTCCCGTCTGGTCTGGGTTTTTCCGGCGTTCTACATCTGGGTAAAGCTTTTTGGCGTTCTTGTGCCTACCCAGATCTGGACCCTGGCGAATTATGTTTTGACCACACGCGAGGCGAAGCGCGTGTTCGGGATGGTGGGCGGTGGAGGGGTTGCAGGCTGGATCTTCTCTGGTTATTTCTCCAAGACCCTAACCAAATTGCTGGGCGCCGAAAGCCTGCTGGTGGGAATGGCGCTTTTCGTGTTGATTTGCGCCGGCCTAGTAATCCTGATCTGGCGCATCGGGAAAGCCACGGTCGGCGGGGGACATGAAATCGCGGAGGGGGTTGGCGAAGACAGCCCGCGCAATTTGCACCAGAGCATGCGTTTGGTCTTCGCCTCCCCGTATTTACGGGCCATTGCAGCGGTGATCTGCGTTTCTTCTCTGGTCACTACGTTGACCGGCTGGCAGTTCCTGGCCATTGCCCAGCGCGCCCTGGTCACAAAAGACGCCCTGGCGATCTTTCTGGGCAACTTCAACTTTTATGCGGGCATAGCCTCGCTGTTGTTCCAGTTACTGTTGACCGCCAGGTTCCTGCGCCGATTCGGTATCGGTTCGGCGCTGTTCATGCTGCCTGCGGCCGTTTTCATGGGCTCGGTCGGCGTGCTGGCTTTTGGCAGTCTGGCCGCTATTACTGCACTGAAAAGCGGTGACCAGGTGCTGCGTTACTCTCTGGACCAGTCCACCAGGGAGCTGCTCTATCTGCCATTGGCGGCCCGGGTCAAGATCCAGGTCAAATGGTTTCTCGATACCGTGGTCTGGCGCCTGGGCGACGGTCTTTCCGGATTGACGGTTCTTATTTTCGCCACCACCCTGCATTGGCCGGCACAGCAAATCAGCTGGATTGCGTTAGTGCTTGTCAGCATCTGGCTGATCTCGGTTTCAGTCGCCCGAAAGCAATACGTGGAGACGTTGAAAGAAAGCATCAGTCAGCATCGCCTGGACGTGGAGCAGGCCTCCACTTCGGTCCTGGACCGTTCCACCGCCGAATTGCTGGCAACCAATCTGTCGGCTTCCGATCCCAAAGAAATCCTTTATGCCCTCAGCCTGTTTGAAGTGGAACGGCAACGAGCTGCCCATCCTGTAATCCGGAGCTTGCTGAATCACCCTGCCCCCGAAGTCCGGCAGAAGGCAATCGCCATCCTGTCAGACTCTGGCGATCCCACGGTGCGGCCGGACATCGAACGGCTGCTCAGAGATCCCGATCTCAGCGTGCGCACCGAATCGTTGCTTTACCTTACTCACCATGCGCATGTGGATCCACTGGAACTGATGCAGGATGAAGGCGATTTCGCCGACTTCTCCGTCAGCTCAGCGGTCGTAGCCTTTCTGGCCCGGCCTGGCGAGACTCAGATCCTCGAGGCGGCGCAGCAGATTCTTACCGGCATGGTCGGCGAACCTGGGGCAGAGCGGCAGCGGCACCGGGTGGAGGCAGCTCGGCTGTTGGGCGAATTGCCAGACAGCTTCGATCCGCTGCTCTCTACTCTGTTAGCGGATCCGGATCCGGTGGTCGTCAAAGAGGCCATCCTGGCCGTGGGGAAGTTGCGCAAGCGGCGCATGGTTCCCGATCTGCTGGACCGTTTGGCCCATCATGAAGTACGTGCCGAGGCCGCTCAGGCCCTGGGGCAATTTGGAGACTCGATTGTGGGAGCGTTGCGCGACCACCTCGGCGATTCGTCGGTAGCCATTGAGGCCCGGCGGGAAATTCCTGCCATCATGGTAAAGATCGGAACAGCCTCGGCCGCTGAGGTGCTGATGGCGAACCTGCTGGAAAGCGATACCGCTCTCCGCTTCCGCATCCTTTGTGCCATGAACAAACTGCGCCGCCTTCACCCCGAGATCGAGGCGGACGCCCAGACCCTGGAGATGGTCTTGGCCGCCGAAATCCTCGGGCACTACCGGTCGTATCAGATTCTGGACAAACTGGGCTCTGCAGACGGCAGTCAGGACCCCGTGGTGCGCGCCCTCACGGAATCCATGCAACAGGAACTGGAGCGCATCTTCCGCCTGCTTGGCTTGCTCTATCCTCATCTTGATATCCATAGCGCTTACCTGGGTTTGCAATCCAAGAGCCTGTCCGTTCATGACAATGCCCTGGAATTCCTGGATAACGTTCTGAGGTCCCAATTGCGCGAAATGCTGGTGCCGCTTCTGGATGGCAAAGTCACGGTGGCGGAGCGGGCTCATGCGGCACAGCGGCTGGTCCACACCACAATCGAAAACCAGGAACAGGCAGTCGCGGCCCTGGTCGCCAGTAGCGATCCCTGGCTAAGGTCTTGTGGCGCCTATGCGGTGGGAGCATTCGGCCTGAAATCCCTGGTCGGGGAGTTGAATCGGTGCCTGGAGGATCCGGACCCACTGCTTCGAGAGACCGCGAGAGCAGCCAAGTTGCGCCTGGAATCGCTGGTTACAAAGGCCTGAAATTGGAAAAGGTCAACCACAGATCGTTCCAAAGGAGTAATCTCACTGGATCGAGGAAAGGCAATCAAATGCGCAAATCTCATCGGTATTGCTGCAGGCTGGTTGTTATTTCGGCGCTGGCCTGCTTGATCTACCCGCTCATTGCCCATGCGGCGGACGAGACTGCTCTTACCAAAGATCAGATCAAACATTTCCTTCTCACCGCGAAAATCGTCGGCGGCAAACAATCCAGCAAAGGCATTACCCAGCCCTGGCGGCTTACGCTGACTGACGGCACATTGACCCATGACGCTTCGTTTCAGCCCATTGATGAACACAAGACCAACGTGACCATGGCCAGCGGGCGGGTTGAAATGAACTTTGTAGACTCCTACAAGTACAACATCGCCGCCTACGACCTGGCTCAATTGCTTGGCCTGGATGACTTGCTACCGGTGTATGTGCAGCGATCATGGCACGGCGATCCGGGCTCGCTGAGTTGGTGGTTGCCGGTAAAAATGGATGAGGCTGAGCGCGTCAAACAGAAAATAGCGGCCCCCGATCCGGAGGCCTGGAATAATCAGATGTACAGAGTACGGGTCTTCGATCAATTGGTGTACGACGACGATCCCAACCTCACAAACGTGCTGATCGGTGAGGATTTCAAGATTTGGAGAGTCGATTTCAGCCGCGCGTTCCGCCCTTACAAGGACTTGAGAGACGCCAAAGACCTGGCGCACTGCGACCGGCAGCTGTTCGAGAAACTGAAGGCGCTGGATGCGAACGAAGTGGCTCAACAGACCAAGGGTTATCTCACCAAAGACGAAGTGAAGGCGGTGATGGCGCGCCGAGACAAGATCGTGGCCCTGTTCCAGAAGATGATCGCCGAAAAGGGTGAAAAAGAAGTGCTGTACTGAATCACAAGCTTACGCCGACGATCGCCGCGGGAAATATTCCGCAAAATATCGCTGAACCACGGCTGCCTGGGGGTCGGCAAAACCCGCGTCGGAAGTGCCGCTTGAACACCACCAAAACGCGTTTGACGACGGGATAAAAGCCTTATCGTTCGCGGCACGCTCGGCTGGCTGACGACTCTCGGGAAAAGCCCATCGCGGTGAGCTTTAATCTACGCTCTGCCTGCTGGAGGCATTCTTGTTCTCTGCAGGCTTTGCGTTTCGACTGCGGCTGGGCATCCAATTGATTTCCCTTAGTGGCCACTGCAGGTGACCGCAATCACGTCTGTCCCGGTGCCGGTGACGGTAGCCGTAGTTGTTGATGCCGGCACAGCTTTCGAGGGATTGGCAATTGTGGTCGTGTCGTTTGAATTACATGCGAAAGTCTCGGTTGTGCTGAACGCGCCGCCTGCGGGAATGGTGAAGGTTCCCGTGCCAGTCGCTAATGTCACCGTGCCCGCGTAACTGCGATTCTGGATATCGGTGCCAGTTCCCGAGTCGTTATATGGAGCGGTCACAGCAACAAACTTCTGCGGTGCGATGCTGGCATTAGTGACTCCGGCCCCAACTGAAACGCCGGTGGTCGCCGTATTTAGATAGTTTGGACCAAGATAGTTCCCCGACGTCGTGCCTTTAATGTTGGTCAGCCCGATTCCGATCGAGCCATTGAACACCGAATTTCCGGTGAAAATGTTGTTCGAGCAGACTGCACTTGTAGCGTTGCAAACTTGGGAGAATCCTGTCCCCGTGCTGCCTTCCGGCAAATTGGCTGTGTTCCCGGTGAAGGTATTACTGGCCGACACCCCACTGTCGGTTGCAACTGTCAGCAGGTACCCGATTCCAGTCGCAGACAGCCCCGTGATCGTGTTTCCTGCGATGTTGCTTGAGTTCAGCCTCTCTGCCAGCACTCCAGAACCAAAACCGGAATTAGTAAAACTGTTGCCAGTGACGGTAGCAAAGTTGATGTTGGTCAGCTTTAGGGCCTGGATTGTGCTGTTGAATCCGCTGGCGTCATAGATGTTCCCGTAGAAATCCAACATCGTAACGTTGGCAATGTCGAATGCCACGGTGGGAGTGGCGGTCGAGAGCACGCACACGTTGGACGCTACTGTCAGGTCAGAGATGTTGGCATCGGTTGAAGTGGTAGAAATACAGGGATTACCTTTGGATGCCTCGCCATTTGAAAGATTGTTATTTTCAATATTGACGGCCGCGAGACTCGCTCCCGCCCCCGAATTGCTGACCAGAATGTCGCTCCCGATGTTTTTGGCGATCAAAATCGAGAACATCACCTGTGAGGTCGTGGCATTGAGAACCGCAACATCCATGTCCCCGTTCTGGTTGAAGATGTTGTCGATGACTTGAATGTTCTGGCCACCGATGATGCTTAACTCTCCTAATCCGCCAGTGGAACCAAACGAGGAAATCGAGTTGTGGCTGAATACGAAGAAACTCTTGCTGGAGACAACCGGCGGAGAGGCAGCATTCCCCGCGCCCGCGCCCACGAACCCACAGCCAAATACCGCACTGCCCTGGCCATTGAAGATGATCTGCTTGTTGTTAGCCGAGTATGTAATCGTCGCCCGCGGGCTACACTGAAGAATGACCGCAGTAGTAAAAGTGACGGAAGCGGCGAGTCTGACACCCCCAGCGCTGATATGGATGCAGCAGAAACTTGCAGGGCACGCTGCTTTCGCTCCGGCCAGAGTTGCCTTTGCCATGCCTAAACTCAAGCCATCGTTTGCGTCATTTCCATTAGAGCTGACATAGATTTCGGAATCGCTGCTTGCGCCCTTTTTCGAAGTGTTTCCACTGAAGGATCCCGCTACTGTGGGATTGTCGGAGAAGGGTGGATTTCCGCTGAGCCCTCCAGGGAAATTCGCGGCGTTATTGAACCGGTTCGTGCCACTCCAGATCTTATTCCCGCCGATGGTCAGGGGAGCATCGACCGCACAGCCCACTCGGCAAAGCTGCGCAACGACGATGATGAGAGCGATTCTCTTCATTCCCTGACCTTACATGGCAGTTCCGGCTTCACCCATACGCAGTGAAATCTCATCGACCTGATCCGATACCCAGAGCGAACCAGTGGTCTGGGTTATGGCACGCCCAATGAGTTCGCCTGTATGGTTGAGAAAATCGAGGCCCGTCATGGACGAAGAGGCGGTTCGGTCTACTCCGTAGGTATGTCCCCGATGTTTAGCACGGTTTCTGCGAGTGACTCAGAAGTCCCCTCTCCATCTTTTACCCGGTAGGTATAAAACAGGTAGACTTTTCCACCTTCCATGAGTGCGGATACATTACCAATAGATACTGAGGGATTGCTAACAAACGGATTAAACACAGAACGGGTGAAGTGAAGGCCATCACCGGAAAAAGCAACTCCAATTGCATCATGTGCGTGCATTCGGATGTCATCAACGTAATGTCCGCCTGCATAAAAGAGGACGTAGTGGTTATTGATACGCAGCACCGTTCCACCCTCGGTTCCAGCGCTTTCCCATTTCTCTTCTGAATTCGAGAGAGCCACGCCTTCTACCGTCCAAGGGCCGACCAGTGAGACGGACGAGGCGACGACGGTAGGACCGTAGTCGTTTTGCTGATTGCTTTGAGCGTACATGAAATATCGCCCATCGTGATGTGCCACGCTCGTAACGTACCCGAAATGGGGCAGGAGTTCACCGACTTTGCGCCACGGCCCAAGGGGATGATTGGCTACAGCCAAGCCGACACTCCAGGAATTATCCGTTCGACTTTCCCCGCTATAGAACATATAAAAGGTGCCCTCTTCCTGAACAACGGTGGGGCAGGCGACGGACTCGTTTTCGAATGCTTCGGCGTCCGGTTCCAGGAGCGAGTTTTTGTATTGTGTCCACGGCCCAGTCGGGGATGCTGACCGGGCGACCTTGATATGGTAGTGGCCATTCCAGGCGTGGTAAAACCAGTAATATAATCCATCACGGGAACTGTGAATTGTGCTGCCGTTCTCATTCAATTTGTCGTAGGATGTTCCACACCCGCATAAAAGAATCAGGAGTAGACATAAAAGCGGCTTGAAAAATATCCCTCTCATGTTCTCCCTCTTGATCCCACGCCCTACAACCGGCGCCAGCCCCAGCTGAACTTTCACATCAGCCCCAGAGGACTTTCGCAGCTTCCGCGGACCTGCGGTTATTTCGTAATTCAGCTGAAACTTATTTAGGCGGCCGCAGCGGCCCTCCGCCACGTCTGCAGGCCTTAACCTGACGCTGCGGTTCGCCATTCTCAGACCAACAGCCAGGTCGCCGCTGGCGTCGACACCGGTACTGCAGAACGAGGATTCACCGCTTCTGGAGCGGTGAAGAGAGGCCGATTCAGCAAGGAAGAGGTCGTAGGGGATGCTCAAAAAATACGGGACGGGGGGAGCGGAGCTTGCCCGCGAGCACGGTGTCAGCGAAGCACGCTGTTCGGCTGGAAGAGAGAGTACGGCGGGACGGATGTAGGGAAAGCGCAACGGCTGAGAAGGCTGGAAGACCATGACTGCCGGTTGGACATTTAGTGGCCGCTGACGGCCATCGCGCGAGAAAACGGCAAGTCGAGTGGCTACTGCCTGAAGAGGACCTGCGCGGACTTCCTTGATCGAACCGCTTCCGTATCATCCAACAGCGAGTTCACTCGTCCACTGGAAAGTGATTTTCATGCTTGCTTCGCAAGGCTTGTATTACCTTCGAACCAGCGGATCGTCTCTCGGAGACCATCGATCAACGGAGTCTTTGCGCGCCAACCAAATTCCGCCAGCGCGCGTGAAGTATCGAGGCAGCGTCGCGGCTGGCCGTCGGGCTTTTCCGTATCCCAGCGCAACAAACCCTGATACCCCGCTAAGGAGCGGATTTTTTCGAGAAGGTCGCGGATACTGATCTCTTCGCCGGATCCCAAATTCACCAGGTCAGATTTTCCATATTTTTCGGCGGCGAGGACGATGGCCTCCGCCGCATCTTCGACGTAGAGAAATTCACGGGTCGCACTACCCGATCCCCACGCGACAACTTCCAGTTTGTGTGTCTTTTTCGCCTCCCAGCATTTCCGGATCAGCGCTGGAATGACGTGGGAGGATTCAAGGTCAAAGTTATCCCCTGGGCCGTAGAGATTTACCGGAGCGAGGTATATCCCGTTCATCCCATATTGCTGACGGTATGCCTGCAACTGGACGAGCAACATTTTCTTCGCAAGACCGTACGACGCGTTGGTTTCTTCAGGGTAACCGTTCCAGAAATCCGCCTCACGGAAAGGCAGGGGTGTGAATTTAGGATAGGAGCAGATCGAGCCGACGCAGACGAACTTTTCCACTCCGACGATGCGCGCGGCCTCAATGACGTGCATACCCATCGCCGCGTTGTCATAGAAGAAGCGGCCTGGGTTAGCGCGGTTCGCGCCGATGCCGCCGACAACTGCGGCGAGGTGAATGAAAATGTCTGGGCGTGCATCCTTATAGAGTCGGAGGGCGTCCGACTTTTCGCGCAAGTCGTACTGGGCACTGCGCGGAATCGCGATGTCCCGGCAACCCGCCGCCCGTAATTTTTCCACCACGAACGAGCCCAGAAAGCCGCTGCCCCCGCTCACGACCACACGCCGAGCATCCCAAAAACTCATGGTGACCTTTTAGTGTTGCGAAGCTCGCCCGCTCACGGCTTTTGCCATTCGGGTGACCGAACTGTGCCAGTGGTTCCAGGAGCCGATCTTCTCTTCCAGAATCGCCTCGCCTCGTCCCTTGGGCGTAAGTCCTACGGCTTGGACATCCGCATCCACCATAATGGCGACCAGATCCCCGAACGCAATCTGCGGTTCCCATTCCAGCTTGGTGCGCGCCTTGCGCGGGTCCGCAACGAGGACATCCACCTCGAGAGGCCTGAGATATCTGTCGGAAATCTTCACGTGCTTCTTCCAGTCCAAACCCGCATAGGTAAAAGCTTCTTCGACAAACTCAAGCACGGAATGGGTTTCGCCGGTGCCGATAACAAAGTCGTCAGGGGCGTCCTGTTGCAGTATTCGCCACATCGCTTCTACGTATTCCGGTGCATATCCCCAATCGCGCCGCGCTCCCAGGTTTCCAAGATACAGCGTATCTTCTCCACCGGCTAGAATGGCGGCGACACTGCGTGTAATCTTGCGCGTTACAAACGTTTCACCACGCCGGGGACTTTCATGATTGAAGAGGATGCCGTCCGCAGCGTAGAGACCATAACCCTCACGGTAGATACTGGTCATCCAGTGTGCGTAGAGCTTTGCAGCGGCATACGGGCTCCGCGGCTGAAAAAGAGTCGTTTCACTTTGCGGAGGGGGAGCGGAGCCAAACATTTCCGAACTGGAGGCTTGATAGAAACGTGTCTTGGCCCCGCTGCGGTATATCGCTTCGAGCAATCGCATCGTTCCAAGCCCGGTAATGTCGCCCGTGTATTCGGGAATATCGAAGCTGACTTTCACATGGCTCTGGGCCGCGAGATGGTAAAGCTCATCCGGGGCGAGGCTGTAAATCAGATTCAAGATCCATTCGGTGCTGGACAAGTCCCCATGATGCAAGAAAAGCCTTGCTCCGGGCAGATTGGGGTCCTGGTAGATGTGATCGATCCGCGAAGTGTTGAAGGTGCTGGCGCGCCGGATAATTCCGTGGACCTCATAGCCTTTGGATAGAAGAAGCTCGGCCAGGTACGATCCATCCTGTCCAGTGATGCCTGTGATGACTGCACGCTTCATGTCAACGGTTCTCCGTTTGTTCTTGCGCTCTATGGCGCTCCGAGACTAACGATCAAGATGACTTAATTTTAGACAGCACATTCCATCCGCCACTCGCCACGACAAACACGAACCAGATGAGGGCTGCCCATCCAGAGCGGAGATCTCTGTAATCGCCAGCCGAATCATTTCCACCCCAGCGCTTCGAGAAGCACCAGCACCGCAAACTCTGAGCCATGGATCAGGTACCGCCGCCAGAGTCTTCGAGGTTCCCGGAAAAGCCGGGAGAGCCACTCCAGGCCATTTTCGCGCATCCAAACGGGTGCCTGAGGGATACGCCCGGTGCAAAAATCAAACGCCGCGCCAACCCCAACCAGAACAGGAGCGCGCAACAGCTCTCGGTGCTCGAACATCCAGCGCTCTTGCTTCGGCGCGCCGAGCGCAACCCACACGATGTCCGCGTTGGAGTTATTGAGCCTGGCCACGACTTCTTCGTCTTCTTCCTGCGATACCGGGCGAAATGGCGCGCAGAACGTACCAGCGACAATCAGCCCGGGGAACTGCGCAGAGAACCGCCTCGCGAGGTCCTCCGCGACTCCCGGAGCGCCTCCATAAAAGAAGTGGCGATACCCTTTCGCGGCGCTGTCCGCGCAGAATTGCACCATCAGCTCGGGTCCATAGACGCGCCGCGGCAACGCGAATCCTTGGCGTCGTCCCAGCCACACGATAGGAAATCCATCCGGGACGACCAGATCTGCCGAGTTAAGAATGACCTTGAATTGTACCTCATGCTGGGCTTCCATTACGCTGTGCATATCCGTCACAGCGATGAAGTGACACTTCTCTTGTCGCTCAATCCACTCCTCCATCTGGGCGATGACTGCGGGGATTTGAACAGCATGTACACGGACGCCGAGAAGGTCGAACGTAGGAACGGAGATGTAGTTGATCGCAACAGCCGATTGTGTCATGGGCATTGAAGTTCTAATTCTCCTTCGCAGACGCCTATCTAAACCAACTCAGAATATACTGGCTATCAACCTTCTTCCGGCTCATGATGGCTCTCCGTTTCCTCAACGCTCCAGGGAGTAGACTTAGTACTTGCTTGTAGCCCTTCAGGGAGGGCCGCTCATAAAGCAACACATATCCTATAATCTTGGTTTCGTAGATTGCGATATGTGGAAGATGCCTCAGAAAGTTGCCAATTAAATCATTTTTGAGTATCAACAGATAGCGATTGCGAATTGAACTGACCTTCAACGATTCCGAGATATCCGAACGTTTATCTTTTGAAGTAAACGTCCGTACATGATGGCCGACGGCAGCAGGAACATATAGGCATTTCCATCCCAGTAATTGCGCCCGCCACGAGATGTCCAGATCTTCTTTTCCCGCAAAGAACTCCTCGTCGAACACTTGCTGCTCGATCTCAACGTCGGCCAACATTGATCTTCGAAGCAGCATCGCGGCGCCATCGATCGCAAAGGCTAAGGTCGGAATTGAAGGCCGTCCTGTGTCGTGCTGCCCTTGGGCGTAACATACCTGTCGTCTTTTCTTTTCGATGTCGAGCCAGGTCATATCAATGACATCAACCGCCCCGGTATCGGGCTCAACTTTTCTCAAGGAGAGCAGCTTTCCACCTGCGATCCCGACATCGGGATGTTGCTTTATGGCGGTGATCAGTTCTTCGAGAAAGGTCGGGGAAAGAAATGCATCCTGATTCAGCACCAGCACAAAGGAAGAATGAGTCTGATGAATGATCAGGTTGTGTCCAGCCCCAAACCCAAGGTTAACTTTGGAGCGGACTACTTTCACGCTGGGGAAGTTCTTTGCAACGAAATCCGGGGTTCCATCTTCTGAAGCATTATCAAGCAAATGGACTTCCATGGGACGGTGGGTTTGTGAAAGGACGCTATCCAGGCAACGCTGCAGGTATGCCTTTCCATTAAAAGTAACAATGCTGACCACGACGGAGTCCGTCATTTATCCTCACGTGGCGGGGTCGAATTTGTCGGCGTCATTGAGCTACAACCAACCTGATGCGCGCCGATTCCGGATCGCCTGCGCCGGACCATTGATTTTGCTCTGGAAGCGCAATCGTGGACGCGACGGGTTCTAACCCACACGGGTCTGAGGTTTGCGTAGTGTCTTCCACATCTCCAGGTACCACGACGCAGGAACAAAATCGACCACATGGCGGGTTTGAACCTTCCTCCACTGTCGTATGACACGCGCACGAAGATTGCAATATTGTTGGTAAGCCGTCTGAACCGAGGGATTGCCGAAGCGCCTCTTATTCCAGTACTGCTCGCGGACGGATCTCAGTTCCTCGTAAATTCGCGGGTTCCGCGACACAGTTTTTGCGTCCAAATGCCAGCGGCAAGCTGCAAACGGGCTGGGTATGTGTTGAAAGCGAAAGCCACGACTCGCCGCTCGAAGCCAGAATTCATAGTCCATCACGTAGTGCAGAGAATCATTCAGATAGCCAAGCGTATCGAAGATTCTCCTTCGAAAAAAGACGTTGGGCTGCGCAATGTAGTTTAGTCCGCACAACATAATGTCCCAGTCGAAATCTATTTCCTTCTTCAAAATCAACTGTTTGCCGGTTTCGTCAATAATCACGTAGTCTCCGTACACAAAGTCCACGACCTGATTCGTTTCCAAGGCCTTAAGCGCTTGCGAAAAGCAGTGGGGCTCGTAACGGTCATCCGAGTTCAGCCACCCAATGATGTTGCCTTTAGCCATCCGAAAACCCTTGTTAAGGGCGTCGCACTGGCCGCTATCCGGCTCTGAAATCCAACGGAGATGTTGCCAACCTTGCATCGAGCTGTATCGTTGGAGGATCTTAACGGTTCCATCCGTCGAAGCTCCGTCGACTACGATGTGCTCTAAGGAGGGACATTCCTGATTCCTGACACTTCTAAGAGTTTCTTCAATATACGTTGCCTGATTGAAGGAAGGCGTTATGATCGAGATTTGTGGAATCGTTGACATGTTTTGTCTGCTGTTAGATGGAAGACTTGAGAATCATCTCGCCTAAGGCGTAACGTCGAATATCCACTGGGGTGTCGAGCGCTTTCTCCTGTGTCGTGGTACACCATGCCCCCCCCGGCTGCTTTTGAAGGAACTGGCTGCGAATGACGTCGAAGCCCTCTAGCAGTCGCGGCAAGCGTTCTCGACCATAGACGCGGTGCCATGGATTATGAACAACGTCGCGCCCGACAGGGATTGTCAGGAGAACTTCCCCCGAGGGCTCGAGCAAACTGTGGATCCGTTGCATCGCTTTCAGGTCTCCGTCGGCGTCGGCCTTGGAGTTGTATCGTCCGGCAAGTCCAAGGTGCTCGACGACCGAGCAGACGACGACCACTTCGAATCTCTGGTCACAGGAGAATTGGCTGAAATCTCCGTACACAAACCGGAAGCCGTCGATGACGGATGTCGGATCCGCCGAAGCGTCGATGGCAGTAACGTCGTATCCCATAGAAAGCATGGCCGGGATAATAGGCGATTTCCCCGGCCCTACCTCAAGAGCGCGCTTCGGGCCGGGAGGCAGATTCGCGCAGATCCATCCCCAATCGATCAACTTCTCCCCGTCCAGGTCAAAGCCCCCGCGTGGAGGACGAGGTTCACCATTTAAGAGCGCTACAACTCCGAAGCGCTTATCGAGCTTTCGGACGACTGTGCCGATCTGAGATCCCAGACTCACTCTTTCCCCCTGGCCTTTATGGACCTGCTTAGGTTTTGACGCTTCGACCGTCTGCCGTCATGGCGCTCTTACCCGTTATTGGGGAGGGTTTCGTGTTGATTGGCGCACTCCCTGACGGATGGGGAACGGACCCTCGAAGCGACAGGAAGGGCAGGGCTGCGGCGAGGCTCCAGAATGTGATCCCGATCTCACCGGAAGAAAAATCGCCTCCCAGCAAACATATTGTGAAGGTCACCATAAACAATAAGCCACACAGAAATTCCAGGTCGGTTCTATCTTTGGACAACAATTGAAAAGCCTTGCGCGCAAGCAAGAAGCACAGCGCCATGCACGGAATCAGACTCACTAGGCCGCCGCCCAGGAACACCTCGACAAATATAGAGTGAGCGGTTCCCATCCCAGGATTGAAGTCTATACCGAAGATTCGCGAAGCCGAGTAATATCCAAGGCCGATCCATGGCGAGCGCAGCAGCGCGACCCCGACAAGATAAACCCACAAGTCGGTGCGGCCGGTGAGGGTAGCGACTGACTCGGTGGCGCGATATTCCTGCAATGCAGGGAGAATATAAAAGAAAAACGCAAACGGAAAAATCGCCAGAAACAAAAAGCCGAGTTTGCGGACAAAAGTGCCCTTCGACCTCCTGGCGACATATAGCAACAGAGACGCGAGAACAAGAAACCAGGCTTGGCGCGTCAATGAGAACGCCAGAAGTGTGCACAGCATCGCCAGCAGCGGCCAGAAAACCAGTCTCGGAATCTGCCTGCTCTTCATCACGAGAAGGATCGTGCTGTACGTACCGACCGTGCCCATTACCGCAATTGGGTCTCCCCGCAAACGCATATGCCCCTCGTCGGAGAAAAGAACCAGATCGGGCGCCGCAAAGGCGGAAATGGCGATCGCAACGCAGAGCATCGTGCTGCCCAGGAAAACATAGTCAATGCACTTGGCAATCCCATATCGATAAACAAAAAACCAGGTGAAGAGTAGCGAGACCAGTATTTGTCCAACTTTAAAGGACGTAAGCAGCGGCGCTTCCGACAGGAATGCGGATAGGCCCAAAAATACAATCATCAACAACCCTAATTTGTCAGGGAGACCCAGCGTCATCGGAGAGCGGGCGCGAAATTCCTTGCGGAGTTGATAGAGGGTCCATAAGCCGCCCACGACCCAAACCGAAACCTGAAACACCACGGTCGGGTCAATGACGCCCTCGAGAGAGTCCGCGGGATCTCTTAGCCGAAATGACGGAGGCCCAGAGAAAAGAAGGAAAAAAAGGATGACTGCGAATAGAGTCGGACTCCGTCCCTTGAAGTCCGTTGCCAGCTGTCCAGTTTGGCCCTTGCTGCTCATTTTGAGTTGCATCGCTTCCAGAAACCGGTTCGCTCAACCCTAGAGTAAAAAACTGCGGAAATGGAAACCTCGGTCAACGCGAGCCGGAAACTCAGAAGATTCCCACCGGAGCAAGTTCCGGCTGTGGTCGAAAAGCCTTGCGGAAGGCAAGCAAGTACAGCACAGCCAATAGGAGTGAGTAGAAGATACGTCCTAGCGCAGCCCCCACCAATCCAAATCTTGGGATCAATATCACCATAAGAGGAATCATCAGGATGCCCGAACCCACGTTCAGGCCTGAGACCAAGCGCACGCGGCCCAGTGCAAGCAGGGCGTAGTGGGGCACGATATTCAGAGCCAAAAAGGCGAACGCAATCGTGAGCAACGCCAGCGCGAGGTGGCCCTCATTGGCCACCGCCTTCCCCATCCAAAAGGCCAGAAGCGGTTTACTGAGGACAATCATGGGCAAGGCAAGAACCAGTGCTAATCCCACACTGGCGAGCAGCGCGAGACGAAACACCCGCTGTGGACCCTTAACTTCACCGGCTTCAAGGCGCGAACTGATGTGGGGAAACACAAAGTTGAAAGCAGCGGCAGCAAGCCCGTGAATCGGTTGAGTCGCTTGCACACACAAGGCATAGATTGCGACGGGCGCCGCCCCCAGCATCGCTGCCACCAGAAAACGGTCGGCATAGGTGAACACGACCCCTGCCAGTGCCTGGAGCCAACTGAAGCAGCCGAAGCTGAAAACTTCGGCGAGTGCTTCCCTTTCAAAGGTCGGAAAGGCCGTGAAACTACCCACTACGCGCCGCGCCGCCAGGGCCTGCAGGATTACAATCAGCGCCGACCAGAACAAAGTGGCAACCATGATGGCTACGACGCCGCGTCTCATGGCGGCAAGAACCACCGCAGAGATCACCACGATCATCCTCAGGAATACGTTCAGTTTGACTGGCGGCCCGTAGCGCTCGAATGCGCGTAGAGTGCTTACGAAAACACTTTCCATGGAGCGCAGCGCCAGAATCACCGCGCTGATACGGATGGCCTGGATGCAGGCCGTATGGAATTCCGCTTCAATCTTGAAAATATGGTGCACTGCAAAGGGCGCTATCGTCCAGACCAGTACGCCGAAAAGCGTTCCGAGCACGGTGTTGATGGTCAGCGTGGCCCGAATCGTCCGTTCCACCCCGGCATCGTTTTTTTGTCCGCGGTAGGCAGACACGTACTTGACCGTGGCATCGCCAAATCCGGTACTGAGTATGCCCATGCTGCCTAGAATCGCGTTCACCAGCATCCAGATGCCAAATTGCACAAGCCCCAGGCGGCGCACCAGGAAAGGAGCAGCCAGCAGCATGGTCGCCGGCTGCGCAATGTACTCTGCCACGCTGTAAAAAGCGTTGCCGAGGCTCTCGCGGAAGTTGCGGGAAGAGCGCAGTGCACTCCCGCGCTTGGCCATTCTTGCCAGGTTCCAGGTTTCGGTGCCCATGGAGTGAGGAATACGTGGAGCAGTAAGGCAGAACGACGCGCGGTCAGTTCGGTCGGGACTTTGTAAATCGGGCGACGAGCCTGCGTTTTGCGATTTGATTCCGCACCCGAGTCAATTTTTGCTTTGCCCCGGCCGCCAGTTGTTTCCGGGCATCGTCATCGTCCAAAGAATCGAGCCTGGCTGATCCGACGATCCACAGCATTGCTCCAGCCAGCGCCAGAATCGTCAGCACGGCGATGATCAGCAACCTGGGTGGCCACGACTTCTTCTCCGGCAGGTTCGCCGGATCGATTACCTTGACGGTAGGGATTTCCTTGGCCTCCTCGATGCGCGCGAGTTCGTACTGCTGGTTCAAAAGTTCGTAGACCTTCTCCTGGATTTTCACGCGGCGGTACAAATCCGACCACTGCACACCGAGGAGCGGCAACTTGCGAATCGGCGGATACAGTTCGCCGGCGTCGGGCCCGTCCGAGGTCAATGCCGCGCCCGTGCCCCCCATCTTTTGCAGCTGCCGCTTCAGCTCATCGATGCGCGCGCGCGCTGCACGTACCCGTACATTGCTGTCCGTATACATGGTTTGTAAGCCTTCCAACTCCGCCTGGGCCGCAATCATTTGTCCTTGCAGACTCGCGCCTGCTGCTACCATTGCTTTGGCCTGCTCTGTCATGTCCAGCGTTGTATTCTTGCTGGCAAAGGCGCTGAATTCCTTCTCAGCGTCCTCGAGATCGCTCTTCACGGACGTCATCCGCTGCTCGATGAAAATGCGCTCCCGGCGGGCGGAAGAAGTATTCACCTGGGAAAGTAAACGGTTTAACTCGTCTACGTAGGCTTGAGCGATGTCCTGGGCACGCTGTGGATTTCGATCGTCTACAGCCACCGAGATGACCCCGCTTTTCCGGTCCTCGGTGATTTCCGTGCGCTTGTCGAGCAGCTTGCGGGTGTCTTGTTTGTAGCGGATCCAATACACTTTCTGGAGATCGAACCTATCTACGATATGTTCTTGCACGGTTCGGCTGCGCATGAGATCGGCGTAGAGAGCTCCCGAGTTCTTCACCCCCATAAAATCGCCCGCGAGTGCGGAGATTCCCGGGGCCTTGCCCATAAGGGCGGCCAATATTGCTCCCGATTCGCCCTTCGAATCGGGCGGCATGATACGCGCCGTAGATTCGTACTTATTGGGAATGAGCCAAGCGACGATCGTGCTTAGCACGAGCGCCCAGAGCGCGACCCGATAGAGCACTCCACGGTTCTCCCATAACCACTGCAGGCTGGTTACCCAGTCTGGAACGGGTGATTGCCCGGCGGATTCCTCGCTCTCCCGGACTGCGGGAAATTCCAGCTCGGCGACGGACTCCATGTCGCGCACGGCGGCGTCTTGTCTCATGCTCTTCATCGCTAACTTGACGTGTCCGGAGTCAACTCGTTTAGCTTACGGCCGCTCATGCCAAGAGTCATTCCGCAGCTCGCTAGATCCCACGCATCGCGAATATGGTCGTGTGCAATAGTATGGCTAAATCCATGAACAGATTACGATGCCGTATGTAGTAGAGATCGTATTCGACATTCTCGTGAATCAGGAATGCCCGGTCTCCGCTAAGTTGCCACAAGCCGGTCAATCCAGGCTTCACTTGTAATCTCTGCCGATGACTCTCGTTATATTGTTCCACAATGAAAGGCATTTCAGGCCGCGGCCCAACCAGCGACATTCTTCCCTGCAGGACATTCACCAGTTGCGGCAGCTCATCCAGACTGGTTCGGCGCAGAAATCTTCCCAGTCGAGTAATCCTGTCGTCATCGGGGGCGCACGGTGAATAATCGTAGGGCGCGGCACTAACCCGCATGGTACGAAACTTGAACATTTTGAAACGTTTTCCATTCTGTCCCACACGTTCTTGCCGAAACAAAACCGGGCCCCGCGAGTCGATCCTGATCAGCAGGGCCAACAACCCAAACAGGGGTGCTCCCAGTATCAGAAGAGCGAGGGATCCTGCAATGTCGCAGACTCTTTTGAGCAACTCGTATGCGATCCGACGCGTGGACCCCCCAAATGACGCCAAGAGCACACCATCAATATCCTGATAATCGATCCACGGATCCGAAGGCAGAAAATGACTCGGCACGAATGACACCCGGGCCTTTGCCTTAAACGCTTCTTCCACGGTATGGAGAAAGCGGTCGCGTCCGATCGAAGGGATCGCGACAACCAGTAGATCGACGGCATGGCGGGCGATCAGTTCGCTGCTGATCGGCCCCGGCAGGACGCATGCCGAGCGTCTCCGCTCATATCCCATCTCAAAAACTGTCCCGCCCGCTTTGGCTGCCTCGTCATCGACAAAGGCGACCGGTTCCAAACCCAGTTTTGGGGATCGCGCAAGCACGGAGAAGACGCGTCGCCCGGTGCAACCCGCACCGTAAATCAACACCCTTTCAATTCCAAATCCTCTCGAGTGAAGAGCGCGTATCAGCATGTACACCAAAGTTTTTTGGACGAACAACGCCAGTGGGACAAGAGTCAAGCACAGCACCAGGAGCCAGCGCGAGAAAAGGACGCTGCTGAAAAACGAAATCGCCAGAGAGACAAGAAATGCCTGCGCCGATACATGCAGGATTTGCTCTGTTTCTCGGACTCGAAGCAGGCTGTTCCCACGGCGGTAAGCACCAATTCGATCCAGCATCAGAACCATAACAACCGCAAACGCGAATGCCGAACTCAGCACCGCGTTCGTGGGATAGTGGATATGTTTTCCCAGGGCAAGACTGGAGTAGGCCACGTAGCCCAACAGGACCGCAAAAATGATGGTGATGATGTCGGCAACGGCTTCGCAGGCGACCACGCCACGCCGAAAGTGTGCTGCCGCATTCCGCTTCTGACCGGTGTCGACTAAGTGGAAATCGAGAACCTGGGCTTGGCCAGTTGAATCTTGCGGGGGCCTGCCTAATCCGACCGAAGAATGCATGATTATCTTTCTTGAACCGCAAACGCCCTGAGGAGGAGAGCCCGGGGACACCTTCGCCCGGTTACAGCTCCGCCCTCTCACTCACAGGGCATCCGTGAGCTAAACCCTTAATTCAAAAACCCCTAAAGAGCAAGATGGTGCTCAGTCTCTGACCCAACTTCAGTACCTGCGTTCCCCGGCGTGCGGGACACCCATCAGTCTGTCGCTGACTCTCTCCACGATCGTCACAGTTGCGTCATTTCGACCGGCGACCCAGTTGGACCAGACACTATCAAGCCGCTTTTCAATCCGCGCGAAAGGCAGAGCACTCATTAGGCTGTTCATGGACGGCCGCCGTTTGTGGACATGTTTGTCGTCATACTGGCAGCGGAATGTTGAAACAACTTTTGCGGCTGGAACTGAAGTCCCACTGAAACCGTAATGTTTCGCGAAGAATTGGGCTGAATGACCGGGAACAGCCACCGCTCGTACTGGACCGAAACGGAGAGTCCGAGAGTGGGGCGTAGCCAGAAATCATTGCGCACACCCACGTCTGTCAAGGTGCCTCCGCCAGTGATGAATTGCTGGCTTACTTTCTGGTGGCGGTAGTTGAATTGCAGCCGATTGCGCGGGTTGAACCAGTAGTTGGCCCAGCCTTGGGCCCCCTGTCCTTGCCGGCCAATCCAGCTGGCCAGTAGCTGCCCTCCGTTTGTGTAGCCACTCAGATAGCGGTCGTTGAAGTAGAAAAAACCGTGGCTGAGGGCTCCCCCCGCCGGCAGATCGGTGTAGACACCCTCAACACGCAGATCGAGCTTCGGAATACCCGGCAGATGGGAAAAATAAAGACCACCGCGGATAGCGGAACGGTCCCAGTACGCAATCGGGGAAATCTGGTCTTCGGCGAAAGCGTCGCCATAGAATGTAACCCAGTCGCGGAGCTTCGGCACGCGATACGACCAGTCCATTCCTGACCGCCGGTCTCCGGGATCCGCCGTCGCGCCGGATAGAGCGTTCGACGTAGTGAGACTAAATAAGCTTCTTTCAAACGAGCGCAGAGTAAACGGTATGCCTTGCCCGGCGAAGAGTCCGGTTCGGGAGAAACCAAATTCAAAATTCCGCGTCGGCTTGAAGGTGAATCTTTCGCCGTGAATCATAGGCTGTGGGTGGAGGGAATGGAGAAAGTCACCGGTGGCCCCGGTCAGGTTGATAAATTGCTGTCCGCTCAGTTGTCCCAGGAAAAACTCCACTCGCAGCGGTCCCAACCAGCCCAGAACGCTGGGCAGTTTGAAAGGGGACACTCGATTGATGCGGAACATATTGATCGGCCTGGCATTGTTGCTGAACATCAAAGGGCCACCGTCGCCTGGACCCCACCACAGACTCTGGCGTCCGAAAGAAAACTGCCAGTTCGAAAGGGCAAAGCCGACGTAAGCATCGAGCACCTGAAATTCACTCACGGAAGGTTGGCCTGCATCCGGCGGCAGTTGCGGAAGATGATCCACCGTTTGGATAGTTTGGCGGGCCTGCAGGGGAAGCGCAGGCGAGCCCGGCGCAGTCTGCCACTCGCCGCGAAAATAGCCGACCCAACGGCCCCAGGTGGAATAGGACGAAAAACCGTTCACCGTGTTCCAGCCTTGGCCGTAAGGCCGGCCAAAATCGTTGATTTGAGACTGGGCAAAGTGAAAGCCGTCGTCAATGGGGCGCCCGGACATGTATTCGGTCCGCGAATACAAAGATTCCAGACGGAAGGCTGCGCCTTCGCCTCCCTCGGGCGGCTGCATTTCGGCACGAAATTCGCGCTCCAGTTGCGAGACCAGCATCTGCGCGTTGCTGTTCCCTTCATCACCGCCGGCCAGACGCCCCTCGGCCTCGCCTAGCAGCCGCGCGCATTCCCGGCGCGTCCACGGCCGCATCCCGGCAAATCCGCTGTCAATCATGCCGAAGGCGGCCAGGCGATCGAGGGCGGGATAAATCCAGCTATCCAGCGGAACGTAGGGCGACCCTTGGTTTCCCGGGGAAGAGCTTCCGGCGCGGAGCGTTTCCCCGATCGATCGCCATTCGCTGCCCCCCAGTTCCGGATCATGATGGCGGCTATAAATCTCCTGCGCAATCAGACTGCCCACGATGCCGCCCACAAAGACGTCAGACGGAAAGTGTTGCTCACTCCGAATCCGAGAGTACGTGACCAGAGAAGCCAGTCCGTACGCAAACAACCTGGGCAAAGGTCCGGGATACTCGCGGCCGATTACTCCAGCCACCGCCCAGACTGCAGCGGCATGTTCGGAGGGAAAGGAAGCGCCACCCTGAAAAAAGGCACCCCCTCCGTTTCCTTGAAGGGGCCGCTCCCGCCCCAGAGCGTATTTCGATACCTCAATGGGCACCAGACTATGCAGTGCAGCTGCGCCGGCCAACAGGCCGGTTTCTCGCCAGTGCGAGTTATGGGATGGATAACTCAACAACCACAACCCGGCGGTGCTGCCGACCAATGCTCCGAGTCCGGCATTTGACAGCGTGTTGTTGTGGCTGATGGTGGACGGGGCATGAGACAGGTGCCGGCTGACATCCGTATCGGTCACGAAGAGTCCCGCGGTGATTCCAGCAAAGGGAACGAGCCATTCGGTGTCCGAGAATCGAATCCGCGACGGACTCGTCCAGATTTGCTGTTGGTCTCGCAAAAAATCCTTCCCCAACTCGGTAAAGCTCGATGCTTGCACTGAATCCTCTTCGACCTCGCCGGAACCCTGTGCCGGTTTCGTTTTGTCTTTCGACCCCCCACTGTTATTGCCCATGGTCTGGCCATCCAGCGGCTGCGCCTGAGCGCAACAAACTGCGGGGCCCGCAACCAGCAGACTTACCGCGGCCCACCCGCACGCTATCGCAGCAACCCTGATCCACATCGCCAGCTGCTTCCACATTACGGCTTGATATAAGCGACAGTAAGCGCCACCGACGTGGCAATCTGCGCCACCTGCAATGCGGTCGTCCAGTTTCGGCTCCCGATCCTCGGCGCTTTCTCAGGTACGACGATCGAATCTCCCGGCTTCAGGGATGCATTCAGGGGATCGCCCGTCCACCATCCGGAAGAATCGTTTTTCGCAGCCAGCACCGATCCATCGGCTCGTACCACGAAGACCGCCCTCTTGTCTGCAATCTGCGTGAGCCCTCCCGCCTGGCTCAGATACCACTTGGCACTCTGGCCGGGCCGGTAACTGATCGCCGTCTGGTTGAATACTTGTCCAGTGACCATCACGTAGTTTGCCTTCTTGGGTATCAGAAGCACGTCGCCATCGCGCAGGGGCACATCGGCGGCGGTGTTGCGCCACTTATCGATCTCAGGCTGGACGTGTACCACGACGCGGCCAATCGGCGCTGTGGCTTGGAGTTGGTTCAGTGCGATTTCTGTCTCGGCGACGGCGGTCTGTTTTGCCGTCCTCTGGTCCGCATCGTTCTCCGGAAGAGCTTTGAGATTTATCTGCTCTGCCTTCAAACGTTGCACCAGCGCCACATGAGACTTCATCTCGACTTCGCGAACCTCGGGACGCATCAATACCGCGCCGTAAGGATAAGCCTCGGACGAGAAACCTCCAGCACGTTCGAGAACTGAGCTCAGCCGCTCACCGGGTAAGATGCCGTAGTCGCCGGCATGCTGAACTTCGCCGCGCACCGTGGCCGAAGCGGCAATGTCGTTCCAGCCCGGGCTTTGGCGAACGGAGAGAACGTCTCCATCGCGAAGCTGCAGGTTGTGGGTTTCATCGCCCTTCAGGGCAGCCGAAAGCTCGACCGGTAAATTCTGATACTTGGTGTCGGTCTGCGTCCCCAGCGCGTAGCGAGTGAGGTCGGCCTCCATCGGATCGGCGCTTCTTTTCAGTCCTCCTGCCACGTTGACCAGGTCTTCGACGTGCATGTTGGTGGTCAGGGGATAGCGGCCGGGCTTGGCTACTTCGCCCTTCACGTAAACCGTCGGCGGGTCAACCCTGGCGGCACTGCGGTGCACCAGCACCCGATCGCGCGGCTCCAGCAGAATGTTGTCCATCGGGTTTCCGGTCAGCGCTCCGCCCAGGTTGACACTGAAAATCTTCAGCGTGCCATCGGATTGGGTACGGAAAAGCTGGGCATTGTCGAGTCCGGCATCGGCGGATACGCCTCCAGCCAGATAGACCGCATCCCGAAGTCGCACTTGCCCGGAGGTGCGGTATTTACCCGGCGAACGCACCTCGCCACCAACCCAGACGGTGGGCGCCGGTTCGAAGTCGTAGCGGCTGAATATCCGGACTGTGTCGAGCGGCTGTAACTTGGGTGCAGCTTCCGGATTGGCTAGCGCCGCCGACAAGTTAAAACTCTCCACACTGGGACGGAAGTCAGGCGGGTTCAGTCGAACGATCTCGGCATAGCGTCCCGAGGGTTCAGGCAAAAGATCGCCATAAGACGAAACCAGATCTCTCAGCGTCATTCCGTCGTGATACGAATAACGCCCCGGACGAAGAACATGGCCCTGCAGATAAATCGCCTTTTCGTTGTAGGAAGCAATCGGAAAAATGTGGATTTGATCGCCATCCTGAACCTTGAAGCTGCTGAGCTGTTTGGTCACAGCGTCGGGATCAGCATTAGGCGAAACGTCGAGAGTCAGCATGGTCCGCTTCTGGTGGGCTTCCAGACGCTGCAACTCGATATGCTGGAGCGCGGCCGCAGGCAGGATTCCGCCCGCCAGATCGAGCGCGTCCGCGAGGGTGCTCTCGCCCCGCAATTCGTAAATCGCAGGGCGCCGTACCATACCACTCACCGTAACCTGCGCGCCCAGCGGAGGAACCAGCAGGGAGTCGCCATTCTCCAGGCGCTTGAGGTCCGAACCCACCCCGTGCAGGAGCAGATCGTAGGCGTCGACATCTTCGATCAGCTGCTTTCCCCGGTAATGTTTCAGATTGCGCAGCGAGCCTCGCGCCGTGGTTCCCCCGGCGGCGAACAGAGCATTCAGAGGAGTGGAGAGTGAACTGATGTCATATGCGCCGGGCTCCGCTACTTCGCCCACGACGTATACCCGTATGGTGCGCAAGCGAGACAAGGAGACATCGGCCGAGATATCGCGGTACTGGGTGCGCAACACTTTCTGCACCGATTCCTGCACCTCCCCCAAGGTGCGACCGCTCACCAGAACCGGTCCAGCTTCGGGCAGGGTGATGCGTCCTTCGCGATCCACGGACCGAATCATTCTCTGCGAAACGCCGCCCCACAAATTAATGGCCAATCCATCCCCGGGGCCAATGACGTAATCCGGCCCCACTGGCAGGTCCATCGGGATGGCATCCATCTGCCTGGTCCCGTTGCGGAAAAGCTCCATGCCAAAGCGCTCCGGCTCGGTGTCCCGCGAAGCGGCCTGTACATACATGTCATAGAGCGATGGGATGTCGGCGTAAGGACTGACTTTGTGGACCATCGTGATAGGCGGGAGCTCCTTGTCCGCCCTACCCCACGATCCACCCGAGCCCGGGAGCCGAACCGTTCGGTTCATATTTTGCACGGAAGCCATCGTAGCGTCGGGACGATTGCCCGCCGTCAGCGCGGAAATATCATCGAGATTGCCTCGCCGCAGCAGCGAATCAAACCCATCCATGCCGCCGCCCGGCATGCTTCCACCCATGCCTCCAGCTATGCCGGATCCCATGCCCGCACTCATACCTGGACCCATTCCCGACCCCATGCCCGACCCCATGCCCATTCCCAGGCCCGGATCCATGCCGTAGGAAGATCGCGTGCTATCTGACGCAAGCAACAAGCCCGAGTCGAGATTTGAAAAACCCCCGGAGTCCGACTGGTCACTCGATGCCCGCCGCGGAGTCCGCAGCGAATCGTAAGGAGACATCTGGCCGGGAAGGACGGGGGGAACGGAATCAGGCACCGTGATGTCCCCGGGAGAAGAGGCTCCGGGTTGCCCGTGGGTTGAGGCGGCGTCCTCACAATTGGCCTGAATTCGAGCGTCGCAGCCGTTGCGTTCCGCTTTGGCTTCCTGTCGGATCTGTTTCTTTTCATCTTCGGCAGCCGCCAGCGCTGCCGCCTGTTCCTGGTCCTGGCGTTGCGCCATGATGTGAACCCGTTCTTTGAGAACGAGATCCTGCTGCTTGGCCAGTTCCGAATCGGGATTCACACTGGGCAGCAGGTACCCGTATCGTTGCACCAGACGCGTGGCCACGGAGCGGAAAGCCAGATCGTGATCAAGCCGGTCAAAGACGGCTTGATCGGTCAACATTGAGTCTTCTACTACCTGCCCATTGTCGGTCGCTTCCTTGGCCATCCAGGTTTTCAATTCAACCAGAATGCCGGCATCTCTCAGCAGCACTCCCTGAAGTTGCCCGGCGGAGGCTGCGACCCGGCCCATGTTTTCCCTGGCCAGGTCGGAGGGTTCGGTGGGGTGAGCGGAAATCGCCTCGCTCGGCGTTTGCCGCTGCCGTTCAGGCGTCCGATCTTGCGCCTGTACACCTATGAAGCACGCCACCGCTAACATCCACGCGAGCACCAAGAATCTGCTATTGCGACGCATTGTCCTGCCTCATTTCAACTCGATGGTAGCTTTGCCCGGCGTCGCCGAATTCACACCGCGCGACGCCCTCAGTTCAAAACTCCAACCCACGACTAATTCCGAGCAAACGACAAAGGCTCCGTCATCCAACATCAATGGGTTCGGGAACCGTGCTCGGTACTGGGTTGGGGCGTAACCGGCAACTCGCGGCCACGGAGCACACCCAGGATCCCTTCTTCTGAGTTCTCGATCCGGTTGGAACGAATATCGAGGCTGGCCCAGTAGAAGATGCTGCTGTCGCGCTCGGCCGCCAATGCCAGGATGCGCATGTGGGGAAAGCGATCCAGCAGCACATCGCAGATGCGCGGCCGCGCATCGGAACGATCCAAGGCAATGATGAGGAATTCGGGATGCGATTCCTCACACATCTGAGGGATCGAATCTTCGTCCTCCAGAACGCCGACAACCTCAATGTCCGGCTGATCGGAAATGGTGGCGATCACCAGTTCCCGCATCAGGCGCGGTCGATTTGCCACCAAAACTTTGATCTTGTCCACAGCCGCACCCCCCCGAGTCAGTATCTTCGGGCAGAGAAAAAAGAACAGGTTCAATTAGTCGCCAGCCGCTTGCGGCAAAAGATACTGGGGAAGTACTACAGAGGCCGGCACATTGTGAGAGTGGAGTACTCCCACGGGTAGGTGCGAAGTACCAAAAACGTACTGGGGGAAAAGAGGGCGAATAGAAGGCTGGAGCTTTTACTTTAGAAATTCCACAGGGTCTTAGGCCGACAGAAGGCCCTGGGTGCGGCACATTTCTACCGCCGCTAACCGGTCCCTGACGCCCACCTTGCGGAGCACACGATGAATGTGATTTTTAATGGTTTGTTCGGACAGGCCCAAAGTCGATGCGATCTCCTTGTTGGTGAAGCCGCGCCCGATCATTTCCACCAGCTGTTGTTCACGGCGGGTAAGTCCGAACTGCTGCTTGATGAAAAAGCTGGGGAAACTTACCCTTTGCTGGGCAACATACTGAAATAGTCTCTGACATAACTCCGGCGGACAAACCGCGCGGTTGTTCACCACGGAGCGCACCGCCGCAGCTACATCGGCCGCAGTCGCATCCTTCAACAGGTAGCCTGCGATGCCTTCGCGTACGGCGCGGAGAAAGAGCTCAGGGTCAAGCTCCATCCCTATCATTACAATCTTCAATTCGGGAAGGGACTCTCTTATCGTACGAACGAAAGCCAGGCCTGTAGACCCGTCAATCGGATCGACCAGCAAAACCCGGGCTTGGAGTGCGGCAATCGCATCCGGCACGGATGGGGAGTGGGTTGACGATCCCACCACGGCGATATCGTTTTTCTTGTCGAGAATTCGGGCGAGAGCCTCCCGAAGGAGTCGATTCTCTGCCAGCAGGAAAACAGGAATGCTTACTAGCATACTCACCTATACAAACCTTCACATTCGAGGGAAGGAAGTCCCGCCGGTCAGGCTGAACGGTCAATTTCCAATAGCTTACTCGTTGCGACCGAGTTTTGTCGGATCATTTTTTCACAAGCGAGAAATAAGTTTTGTTAAATTGCCGTAAATGAGATTCTCAGATGTGGGAGTCCCAATCCGGGATTGCTGGGACCAAACAAGATTTCCTGCATCCTGCACCGCTTCCTTTAGGAAAATCCTTGAGACTGCTCATTGCACATAAATTAGAGGACCAAAGAACGCGCAACAAAAGTCGCCCGATCGACCGGTCCGGAGCTTTTGGGGGAAGGTATGCGGCTTTTCGAAACCTGAACTAAAATGCCGGCAGGCTTGCAGGGAGGGATCGGGCTTGACTAACCTCCTCAAATTAGTGTAGTTAAGTTATAGAAAACAAACTAAATACGCCTCGGGGCGCCGCGCCGACCTTATGTCTTCTCCCAACTGGAAGCGTTTCTTCGATCCTGACAACATAACAAGGTGGAAATGATGCGTTTACCAACGATAGCGATATCTCTGTTCGGGACTTTGTTCGGGGCTTGGACCTGTGTGATGTTGGCTCAGGGCAATCCATCCGCTCCCAAAATCACGAACGTCACATGCACATTCAAAGATGGCAAAGAAATCAGCGTTCGTTACCAGCGTGCGCCTTTCAGAAAGAATGATTTCCGCCCCGATAGCGTATATGCACCCGGAGGCTCGCCGATGTTGTTATTCACCCAGACCGATCTTTCTCTGGGCAAGGCCGAGATCCCGACGGGTGCATATAGCATGTACGTGATCCCGGGGAAGAAGACCTGGACCCTGGTCGTGAACAAGAACGTGACCGCCGGCAGCCCATATGACGAGAGGCAGGACCTGGTTCGGGTGCCGGCGGAGGTTGGCCACCTCGGCCAACCGGTGAAGCGTTTTCAACTGGCGTTCGGTCACGTCGCGCCGAAGCAGTGCAATTTACGCATCAACTACGGCAGGTCGGGGACCTGGGTGGAGTTCATGGAAAAGTGAACCTGGCCAGTCCCGAAACTGGGGAAGGAAAGCTAAGGCTATAGAGGCGAGTCGTAGATGACCCCCAACGCCGACAGCGAGCGCTTCCGGAGCGGTGCGGACAAATACGCCGCATACCTCGAAACTCCCGAGGGCCGACTGCGCCTCGACCTGGCTTTTGCCAGCCTGCAAGAGTTTCTGCCGCAGGCTCCCCGGCCTTTGCGCGCGCTGGATATTGGGTGCGGAACCGGCGCCATCGCAGTCCGCCTGGCCCGGCTTGGCCTTCACGTCACGTTGCTGGATTCCTCCCTGCCGATGCTGGATTTCGCCCGGCGCGCCGGGCGGGAAGCTGGCGTCACAGAGAATATCGAACTGAAACACGGTGACGCTGCTGACCTCGAGAACTTGTTCCTGGCTGGCTCGTTCCATGTGATTCTCTGCCATAACCTCCTGGAGTATGTCGACCATCCAATCACGGTATTGCGCGGTGCGGCTCGCGCCTTGCGGGATTCGTCGGCGATCCTGTCTGTTCTGGTGCGCAACCAGGCCGGCGAGGTGCTGAAGGCCGCGATCCAGGCCGGCGATTTGGTTGCAGCGGAGCATAACCTGGATTCTGAGTATGGCCAGGAGTCGCTATACGGGGGCAGGGTGCGGCTGTTTACAGCAGATGGCCTGCAGGCCATGCTGAAAGCCGCGTCGCTCGCAACCTCTGCCCAACGGGGTGTGCGCGTCATCGCAGACTATTTGCCTGCGCGGGTCACTCGCGATGCTGAATACGAGCGCATTTTTGAGCTGGAACGCAAGCTGGGCTGGCGCCCGGAGTTTGCCGCCGTCGCCCGCTATACCCACTGCCTGGCCCATCGCGCCGATCGCGTGAAGGACGGTGCATGAACAAAATCACGGCCCAGTCGAGGTCGTCCGCATCTCGCGTGACAGTGCCTGATGCCGGTATTGCGCTCGGGCTCGGGCTCACCAACGAATGCAATCTTGCCTGCTCCTTCTGCTACCGCGATCCAACTCGCGCGGATCGCCTTTCCCTCGATCAGGTGAAGGCCGTCATGGAACGCCTGCCTGTACGCTCGGTGAATCTGGGCACCGGTGAGAACGGCATGCATCCAGACTTTAAGGCCATCCTGGCCTACCTGCGCACGCAGCCTGTGAAGCTCACCATCACTTCGAACGGCCACAGCGTTGCCGTTCTCGAAGACAACGAATTGCGCGCCTTCCACGATATCGAGTTCTCTCTCGATTACTCGACACCGGCCGAGCAGGATGCGCAGCGCGGGCCCGGCAATTGGGCTCTCATCCACCAGCAGTCAGAACGTTGTGTGCGGCTTGGCATTCCGGTAACCATCATTGCCGTCATGATGAAAGCGAACTACTCGCGTCTGGCGGACGTGGCGCGAGTAGCCAAACAATTTGACGCACCTTTACGAGTGAACATCTACCAGGCCGTGCGATCGGACATCTATGCACTGAGCTACGAAGAATATTGGGAAGGGTTCCGGCGCCTTTTTGCGGAAACCGACGTAATCGCAATTGGCGAGCCGCTGGTTCGCGCCATGGCAGGCCTCCCGCCGCTCAGTGGCGGTTGCGGCGTGAGCACCATACGAGTGACACCAAGAGCTACGACACAACCCTGCGTCTATTGGCCAGGATCGGGTGAGCCGCTTTCGGATTTGATCTCTGCCGGGACCGAAATTCTGAGCTCGACACCGTTCGAGCAGGCACGGACCCTTCCTCAAGCCTGCGAGCCCTGCGAGTTCCGCGAGTCGTGCCACGGCGGATGTGCCGGACGGCGGCGCTTGCAAGGCGCGCTTTTGCAGCCTGATTCTTACTGCCCGATCATTCGCGGTGAGCGCCCACGGCTCCAGATCCGCATGGCCGCAAATCGCGATCTGCCCAAGCTGCGCAGTTCCTGCACTACGGTTGTGATGGCCAGGTAGCGGATTCGCGACCAGGCGCAATTCCCTTATTTCGCGTCCAACCATTTGTCCGAGCCCGTCAGCTTGACTGCCACATCAGAAATGAAGACGTGCAGAGGCTTGCCGTCGGCGGAGCCGCGATGCTCGGTCGAGAACAGAATTGGACCTGCCTTCTTGTAGCCTGTCCACGTCGCCAAGACCCGGCTCGGCGGCTTGGCCCCGCCGCGGTGATAGACAAAGTACACGACCCGGTTGTCTTTACCCACGTAGAGATCCCAGGTGTCACCGGGTGTGTAACCGCCATCGGCGGGATACTTCACCGCAACCAGGTCGGCCATGCCCGGACCCACCGGCAGGTTAAACTTGCCCTGATCGATCACGCTGGCGCTCTTGTCCCAGTAAGCGTGGAAGGGAAACAGAACCCAATAATTATCATTGACGAACGCGGGTTCGACTTCATTCTTCACCTGGTCGGATTGACTACTGAGCTGCGAGCTGTCGTAGGTAACCTTGACCGGCTTGCCGTCCTTACCCACAGTCTCGAAGGAAATTTTGCCGGTCTTGGGCTCCCACTCCCACTTGTGAGAGGCTTTGAAGAGTCCGACAATCTCCGCGTTCCAGGTGTAGCGGATTGCCTCAACTTTGTCCCATGAATCGACCCCGTAGGCCTTGGCGACTTGTTCAAGAATTGGCGCACGCTGTGGCTCCTGCGCCCAGGAGGTTGCGGCAAGGAACAGTACAGCGAAAACCAGAAGACGAATCGTCGAAAAACCTTTCGATTTTGTCATGGAGGTCTCCCTTTTTAATTGAATGGAACTTGGGTTCGATGTCGGACAGGGTATCAGATAGCGCATCGAGTTGCTGGTACTCGAATTCTGATTGGGCGAGTGAAAGCGCTGCATCGAGTTTTCGCCACTACGCGACCCGCGCTGAAAAACGCGTAGAAATCGTCCGCGCCCAGAGTTGGAACGCTCGCGCTAATGGGCGCCGATGCACTCAGCCTCGTCTCATTCGGCGCAGGAGGACAATCGCACCGGCCGTTGCCACGCATCCGTATTCCACTACCATTACCCAAACAGGGAGCGCCCCCCAGGGACGCCCAAGTGTGCGGAAGTGCCACATTACGTAGACGGGAATAATGCTCACCGTCCAGACGATGAGCAGCAGGGTCGAGGTCGACATCAGAAACGGCAGCAGCCAGAGCAGATACCAGGGGAATACAGCGGGGGCGAACAAAAGAGATGCTGCCATGGGCCACGCAAATACGTCCCACGAAAATACGTCCGCAGACGTCTTCGTCTCTGGCCTGGCGCTTCTCATTTCTAGCGGTCCTCTTCTTAACAAAGCTGCAGTCACCAATCCGACGAGCACTGCCAACCCGGCCAGCAATCGCGGTGGCGCCACCTGGGAGAGTGCCGCAAACACGGGACCATTAAAGCGGAAGTTCTGTACATACGTACCCAGCGAGCCGATCGGAATGCGTCCGTGATTCAGAAATGGCACGTACAGGAGTCCGACCAGGACAGCCGCCAGCGCAGCATCGCGAACCCGAACCCGCTTCCAGTAAAGGGGCAAGAGCACGATCGGCAGAAATTTCACGGCAACTGCCAGCCCAAACGTCACGGCCGCAATGGTCCGCCATCGGCGCAGTAGTGCAACCGCGGACGCGACCAGCAATAGGGCACCGACAATATCGATGTGACCACTGCCCGCCACCTCAATGGCCAGCAACGGGTTCCAGGCGTACGCCAGAACCAGGTGCGCGGGTTGCTTACTATGTCGCAAGACATCGAGCAATAAAAACACAATCAGCCACGCGCAAAGAACGAATGCCACTTTGAAAGCGAAGACAGATTCCTGAATCGCAGTTACCGCACGGAAGAACAGCTGCGCCCCTGCCGGATACGGGCTGGGCAAGTCCGGGTTGTTCAGGTTGCGAGTTTCGGGGGTATGCAACTTCTTCGCGGCGGGATCGCTGGGAACGACAAGATAGGGATTGTAGCCGAGCCTCTGCAGTCGGCCATCCCAGACATAGCGATGAATATCGTCATCATTATTGGCGCCCGAGGGTGCCCGGAGAAATTCAATGTGCCACACCGCAGCCAGGACGAGCCCAATGATGACAATGCGCCGGGCAACGTGTCGTTCAACTCTGGGCATAGCGAACAATTCGCGGAGCGCCAGCAGGTACACGATGCACGCAATCGTCAACCATGCCATGAAAGGCGGTCCGCCTCGATCGCCGAAGTTGCGCGAACAGACCGTCAGCGCCACCAACAGCGTCGCGCCGAGGATGTACACTCGCCACGCCGGGCTGATCCTCACAGCTCTCCCGGGGCCGTCCGAAGGCCTGTCGTAGTGAGCATGGCGTTGAGCATGGCGTTGAGCCTCGCGGAATACAGCGACATCCTATTCGTTGTCATTTCGAGCGCAGCAAGATTGCGAGCAGAAGCGAGCGATCTTGCGGAGTCGAGAAACCTGCTGTCTTGTCGCCCGGCAGAACACCAGAGGCTGCCCTAAGCCTCTCCCAGTGGTTGGTCGTACGCGGTTAACGATCAGCCAAGCCGAAGGGTTCCTCCACCGTGTTTCGCTCGGAATACCAACGGTCCGCTCCTGTCACTATATTTTGGAATCCTTAGTAGATTGTGCCGCCGCACTCTCCCACTCTTTCAGCCATACCGCCGTGCGCGGCGCCCTTGCCGGAGCCAGCCGCAACTCCTCGGCCAACCGGGTCAGGTCGTCCGCGACATCGATATCGTAAAAAGGAGGTGCGAAACCTACGGAGAGCTTAAGCGCTCGCGCCCGCGCGAGGAGTCTCTCCAGCGCGCTGCTGGTGCCCATTCCGTCGTGCGCGAAAAGCGTAGGATGAGAAGCCTTTGCGCCAACGAAGTAGTAGCCTCCGTCGTAAGTGGGTCCGACGACTACGTCATGTGCGGCCAGCGTTTCGAAGGCATCTTCGAGAACGGAACGCGGCAGATGCGGACTGTCGCTGTTGAACGCAATGACGCGTCGTTGCTGACCTCCTGCGAAGTGCGCGAATACCGAAGTGAGGCCCGCTGCCAGCCCTTCGCCTTTCTGCGCGACTACGCTGGTTTCCTTACTTGCCAACTGCGCCAGCTCGTTTACGTCCGACTCCGGGCACATGATGGCAACTTCCACATCGCCCGATGACAATAACAGCGACCGCGCCAGCGCCAGAGTGTCGTCAAGAAGGCAGCAATAAAAATCAGTGACGGCCTCGGGAGAAAGGCTGGGAATCAAGCGGGTTTTGACCGCACCCGGCCTCGGTGCCTTCGCCATGATGACGAGCACAAGGTCGCCGCCGGATGAACGCGTCACCACTTTGCATGAAGATTCCATAGATTGCTGGGGCAATAATAAACGACAGGACGGGTGGCCCACTCAAGCCTGATTTTGGCTTGAATGAGGCAGTTCGAGATCCGGAACAAGCCTTCCCGCCGCCTGTCGTTTCCGTGCCGCCAACTTCGACTCGATGTCAAGCATCCCCTCACAGCAAAGTGAATTCACAACACAAGGTCCCTCCACTCCGCAGATCATCGCCTCGCGACGATCTGCTTCGGTCGGGATGACAGAGTTGAGGAGCTATGAACATCTGCACTCAAGCCAAAACCGGGCTTTGAGTGGGCCCCCCGATGGCTGGACAGAGTGTTCCCTCCGCATTCCTGATTTCATGACGTCTATTCCGACTCGATCTCGAAGTGTCTTTCGCCCCAAAAAACACAAGGTCCCTCCACTCCGCAGATCATCGCTTCGCGATGATCTGCTTCGGTCGGGATGACAGAGTTATGGAGATATGCGCCCCACTCAAGCCAAAACCGGGCTTGAGTGGGACCCGTTTCGTCCACTCGTCTTACGCCGTTGTCGCGGCCCGTCGCCGCCGGAAATAATAGCGCACGATCAAGCTGAGAATGAACCAGCCGGCGCCGAGTGTGCCCTTCAGCGTGCCGCTGATCTTCGATTTTCCAATACGCGCGTGGTAGCTCACCGGGACTTCAACCACGCGGAATCCAGCCAGGGCGCCTTTGAGGATCATCTCAACCGCCCAGCCATAGGTAGTCTCTTCGAGGGCGAGCGCGCGCAGCACATCGGCGCGGGCGGCGCGAAACGGGCCGAGGTCGCTGATCTTCAGTCCGTAGAGAAGCCCGATCAGCCTGGCGGCCAGACGATTACCGAATGCCTGATGCCAGGGCAACGCCCCGGCAGAACGCCGATCGTGCAGGCGAGAGCCAAGCGTGATGTCGGCGCGCCCCTCGATAATTGGCGCTAAGAGAATTGGTAGTTCAGAGGGCCGATCGCTGTAGTCGCCATCGAGGAACACGACCACGTCTGGGGAATTCGCTGCGGCCAATCCTGTAAGGCACGCGCGCCCGTATCCTCGGCGAGGCTCCTGGAGGACACGCACTCCCATATTCGCTGCGACCTCGGGCGTTCCGTCAGCCGAGTTGCTGTCGACAACGATGACCTCAGTGACGAAATTCGGGGGAAGATCTGCGAGAAGAAGATTTGCAAGAAAAAGATCAGCAAGCACACGGCCAATCGCCTGCGCTTCGTTATGAGTAGGGATGATGACGGACACGCGCACGCAGATTCGCTCATCACCACCACGGAGACGAGGGGTTCCGCCGCGCCAGTAAGGCATCGACGCCCCACGCCCGGCCGGCACGCCCGACGGCGAGCCCCAGTGATGCCATTACCGGAACCAGCAATTCCCAGATCCACGAGGTTCCCCACTCCGACACCCAAAGGCTTCCGAGGTAGAGGAACGCGACGAAAGCGGCCGGGCGCGTGAGCAGACCGATGACGAGCAGGACTCCAAGTAAGATTTCGGTAACCGCCTGCATGGGAGCCGCCATCGCCGCGTGGCTCGCCGCCAGCCCCATGACCGACTTCCAGACCGCCGGCGAATGGCTATGCTGGATGTAATAGTTGATGAGACCGGCGTATCCTCCCGGGCTGTACAGGCCTTTTCCCAGATTCTCGAAGAAGACCCACACGAACATGGCACCGACCGTCACCCGCAAGATGGTCAGACCGCAGGCTGCGTCCGGCCGATGGGTGGCCCCGTCCACTTGATTTGGCATAGAGGTCGCATTCGTTGTCATCGTAAACCTCGGACTGGAGATGCTATACCAGAATGAAAAGTTTCAACAGCCTCAAGTATTTGTCGCCGTTACAGCAGTTGCTCCGGTCCACAGAGCCTGCTCTTGATGGACAGCGGTGGGCATTGGCATTAAATCAACAACCGCCGGATAGCCTGCTCAATCGTGGGAAACATCGGGGCCGAAAACCCGGCAGCTTTGCACGGCTGACAGGTCACTTTGACTGCTGGTACAATTTTTGTTCCACGTCCGCCAATCAAGGAGTGTCCCTCATGAGGCTGCGCGTTTTCTCATGCTTGCTGGTGATTTTTCTCGCCGCACAATTGCTGGCCGCCGAAACCGCTTCGCATGCGCCGAAATTCAGCCCGCCGTCCCGCACCTTTCGCTTCACCTACAACTTCACTGTGAAAGACATTCCCTCCGGAGCCCGGCAAGTGCGCGTGTGGGTTCCGGTGCCGCAGACTGACCAGCATCAGACGGTGCGCATTCTCGCTGTCAAAGCTCCCGGCAAAACCCAAATGACGCAGGAGCCCGAGTACGGCAATCGGATGATGTACGCCGAGATACCGAATCCCGCTACGGGTAAAGCATCATTCACTCTCGAGTACGAAGTCACGCGCCGGGAGTATTCGCGCGGCGACTACGCGCAACTCGAGCGCAAAGACCGGAAGCCCGGCGTCGTGCTCGCGTCGATGAACCGATTGGTCGAGCCTGACAGCCTGATTCCTACCGATGGAAAGATCAAGGCGCTGGCGGTCGAAGTCACAGGGCCACAGACCGGTATCATCGCGAAAGCCAAGGCGGCCTATGACTACTTCTTCACCACCATGCGCTACGACAAGACCGGCTCCGGCTGGGGACGCGGCGATGCATTGTGGGCCTGTGACTCCAAGCACGGCAATTGCACCGACTTCCATTCTCCGTTCATTGGCGTGCTGCGGGCGGACGGGATTCCGGCGCGCTTCGACATCGGCTTCCCTCTGCCCGAGGACAAGGACAAGGGCGATATCGCCGGTTATCACTGCTGGGCCGAATTCTATGCGCCTAAAATCGGCTGGATCCCGGTTGACATCTCGGAAGCCTGGAAAGCGAAGCAGAAGCAAGATTATTTCTTCGGCGCCGTCGATGCCAACCGCGTGCAGTTCTCCACCGGCCGCGACATCACACTTTCTCCCAAGCAGGATGGTCCGGCGCTGAATTATTTCGTCTATCAGTATGTCGAGGTCGACGGCAAACCTTACGACAAAATCGACAAGCAGTTCAGCTTTGAGCAAATAAAACCTGGGGAATGAAAGCCCACAGTTCGAAGGCCCAAGGGATTTCAGTTTCGACCGGGCCAGGAAGCAAATCGTAGAAAGTAGCGGAGTCTGGCCCTTTCAAGATTAGTCGTCTTGCCGCCTGCTGTATGGCGTCGCAAACCTTCCGCTCGGCACGCCGATCGAACTGGGAAATTATGTTTGAGCTGGAGGCATAACTCGCCGGCAATACTACATGCTTTTCAACCATGGCTTAACATTTATAGGAGGATTTGTGGCAACGAGAAGAGTCGTACCCATGGCAGTAACGCAAATGAAGGCGGCGCAGATTTCCAAACCGGGAGCGGGCTTCGAGATCGTCGAGCGCGGGATTCCTGAGCCGGGTCCAGGAGCGGTGCGCATCAAGGTGCAGGCCTGCGGTGTGTGTCACAGCGACGTGCTCACGGTACAGGGCGGCTGGCCCGGAATTCAGTATCCTCGGGTTCCCGGGCATGAAGTCGCGGGGGTTATCGATGAAGTGGGTGACGGCGTTTCCGCGTGGGAGAAGGGACAGCGTGTCGGCGTCGGCTGGCACGGAGGCCAGGACAACACCTGTCGCGAATGCCGCCGCGGAGACTTTCGCAATTGCCAGAATCTTAAAATCACGGGTATCAGCTACAACGGCGGTTACCAGCAATACATGGTAGCTCCGGTAGAGGCACTGGTGTCGATACCGGACAGTCTGAGTGACGTGGACGCAGCACCGCTGCTGTGCGCCGGAATTACCACTTACAACGCGCTGCGGCACAGCGGCGCGTTCCCCGGCGACCTGGTTGCGGTGGAGGGGATCGGCGGTCTGGGCCATCTCGGAATTCAATGGGCGAACAAGTCTGGTTACAAAGTCGCGGCGATCGGGCGCGGCCCCGAACACGCCACTCTGGCCAAGAAACTCGGCGCGAACGCGTACATCGACAGCGCAGCGACGAACGCGGCCGAGGCATTGCAAAAGCTGGGCGGAGCAAAGGTAATTCTGGCTACAGCCCCCAGCTCGAAAGCGATGTCGGAACTGATCGACGGCCTGGGGCCGAACGGCAAACTGGTGGTGATCGGCGCTACTTTTGATCCCATAGAGGTCACGCCGGCACAGCTCATCAATGGAAGTAAAACCATTCAGGGCTGGATCGCGGGAACTCCAGCCGATTCCGAGGACACGCTGCGCTTTGCCGAACTGAGCGGGGTGCGCCCCATGATTGAAACCTATCCGCTCGAAAAAGCGGGCGAGGCTTACGCGCGAATGATGAGCGGCAAGGCGGAGTTTCGCGTCGTTCTTACGATGTGAGGTTGGCGAAATGACGCCCTCGAGAAACACATCAACGCGAACGCCTTCTGACCCTCAAACCTGGTCGACTCAATACGATCCTTAGGAAGAAGGCTGAACCACCACGAAACTGGTCGTCCCGCCCCGATTTACCAACAAAACCACTGACTGTTTTCCTGCCTGCCTGATGAAACGCTGGTAATCGGCGACCGAGTTCACGGGCTGCCTGTCGACTTGCTCGATCACGTCCCCGCGTTGCAGGCCGGCATCGGCGGCCGGTGAATCGTCGGACACCTCCGTAACGACAACGCCCTTTACGTCCGATCTCAGCTCGAGCTGTTGACGAACGTCGGGAGTAAGTTCGTTCACCTGAACGCCTCGCATCGGGCTATTCTCTGCCGTGCCTCCAGGAGCCTTCGTACCCTTACCGGCCGGGGCCTCGCCCAGTGTCAGACTCACGTCGCGCGATGCGCCGTTGCGAAGCACCTTGAGATGCACTGTAGTTCCGGGGGCCATCGATCCCACTTTGAGCCGCAGGTCATTCGGTCCGGTGATGGGCTGCCCATCCATATCCGTAATGACATCGCCTCTCTGCAGACCAGCCTTCGATCCGGGACTGTCGGGCTCCACATTGCCGACCAAGGCGCCTTTTTCCACTGGAATCTTGAACGCTTTCCCGAGATCGGGTGTAACCTCCTGAATCCCAACCCCAATGTAACCGCGTACCACCTTTCCATGTTTCAGGATCTGGTCCATGACCGACTTGGCCATGTTGATAGGAATGGCGAAGCCGACACCCTGATTCCCCCCCGAACCGCCGGAAAGGATCGCGGTGTTGATCCCAATCAATTCACCCCTTGCGTTCAGGAGCGCTCCCCCGGAGTTGCCAGGATTGATCGCGGCATCGGTTTGAATAAAATCCTCGTAGTCCTCGATGTCGAGACCGTTGCGCCCTGTGGCGCTGATGATTCCCATGGTCGCCGTCTCGCCAATTCCGAAGGGATTGCCGATGGCGAACGCATAATCGCCGACCTGGAGTTTCGAAGAATCTCCTAACGTAATCGTGGGCAGTCCTGTGGCTTCAATTTTGACCACTGCGATGTCGGTCTTCGGATCGGCGCCAACCACCTTCCCGGGAAACTGCCGCTTGTCCGCGAGAATCACCTTGATGTCCGTGGCTTTATCGATGACATGATTGTTGGTGAGAATGTAGCCGTCGGGGCTGACGATCACCCCCGACCCCAAACCCCTTTCCCGCTCCTGTTGCGGACCACGCGGGGCTTGTCCGCCGAAGAACTGCTGGAAAAAGGGATCGTTGAAAAACGGCGTCTGCGGCACTTTCACGATCCTTGAGGAGGCAATACTGACAACTGCTGGCAGTGCGGGCTTAAAGACCCCCGCGAAGCCCATGGCGCTCGGATCGTCCGCCGTTCCCGTTCCGCGTGCCACAAACATGGGAACCAGCCTTCCACTCGCGAACAGGGGATGGCCGGTCCAGGCAGCAGCGACGATGCCGAGCAATCCTCCGACGAGAAAAACCACCGCTAAAGCGAAAATCGCCGACGACTGCCGCATTTGTAGTGTTTTCACGCTCATGGCTGTTCTCCTCGGGGTATTAGACGGTAAGCTTCGCGCCCATTTTTACCTCTGTCTCGGGGCTCGCTGCAGGAACACAACGGCACTCATCTCACGCCGTCATCCTGGGCTTGATGACAGCTAGGAGCTCTCCTTTCAACATGTACGAAACTGGGTTGGTCGCCCTGGTTTCCCGGCGCAAACTTGATTCGACCGCTCTGGAGCTTTCGATTGCGCGCGCCCGAACAATGAACCTCTTGGGAGCGGCCCCGATAAAATGAAAGGGATAACAGGTAATCAACGTGAGGGTCTGTCTCGCGGACGGATCCAAAACCCAGATCTCATCAGGACGGACAATTTCGGTAAAACGCACGACATACTGGTACTGCCCGCCGGAGGTCGTTAGTTCGATCACATCACCCGTCTTGAGATCGCCCAGCCGCCGGAAGAATGTGTCGCGATGTCCGGCCAGGGCGATGTTTCCGGCTTGCCCAGGCAGCGCCGTATCGGGAACATGACCTACTGCCAGTTTGAGTACGCGAGGCGTAACTCCCTCCGCCACCATTGCGGAAAGACCGAGACGTGGAATCTCGATTCGAGCGAGCGGCGACAGCTCACGAATACGGCTCGGGGATGGAGTCGCCTGCTGCGCCTGAACCGGATCGCCAGTCGACCGCCGGATTTGAGGTGGTTCTTCTCGCAATTCGGTCTTTCCTTCACGCAACTGCTGGTAAGCCCAATGCTGGTAGCCGGTTGTTTCTACGAAAACCGATGCGCAGTAACCCAAGGCGCAAAATCCGAAGATCAACAAGGCATGCTCGCACCACACAAGAGCCTTCTTTAGCGCGATCATGCTTTTTTCGTGGCTCATCGCAAACACCAGACCAGGCACGCGAATCACACGAGCACCCGACACTGCCAGGCAGCGTCAGGTGCTCGAACCATTCAAGAAGTCAATGTCAGCAAATCCTTTTAACGATTCCTCCAAGGACCGCCGCAGTAGCCAATGACAGCATCCCGAGCAGTCCCCAAAGCGGCATAGAACTAGCGGTTTTCGGTAAGGTCCCGGCGGAAGCCTTCTGGCCTGGCGGTGCAGGCTGAACCACTTCTGCCATCTCGACTTTTTCTCCACTAGGCTTGATCGCTTTCACAGGAGCCTCTTTCATCGCCATCACGGACGGCTCTTTCGCGGACTTGGCAGGCTTCGTGATGTTCGACGCGACTTCATCCGGCATGGAGAGCACTGGTTGCCCAACGCTCTTGGCCAGTTCAGTGGCTCTGGCTTCTGGATAAACGAACTCGTGCCCGTAGAGATCGCCTGGGTAGAACCATGCCTGGAGAGCTTCCGGGGAACCGGTAGGCCGTTCGTCGAATTTAATTACCGTTCTCCCTTTGGGTTGCAGCCTGTAATCGGGAACCGTGATGACGGTCGCCAGCAGGTGCATCCGATTGGAATCCCAAACCTGCACGATGTTGCGGTCAGGATCGTCATTCATCAGCGTGAACCAGTAGGTCCCCGCCGGAAGCGCCTTTCCCGGAATCTCGACCGGATCGTTGAACGTTACCTTGGTTGCTTGATTCCATTGGTCCGCCTGGGCTCGAGGTACTGATATGGCCAGAAGCAGCACCAGACAAAAGCCGATAACAAACTTATTCGTATTCATTGTTTTCTCCTCTGATCAAACCTTTCTTGCGTCGACTACGCTGCTTTCGCTGCGATTGGGACTTTTCTCGCGGGGCGAGCCTTCGGTAGCGAAATTTCCAGCCTCCCGTCTTGCAGGTTGGCTGTCACATGATCGGGATCCACCTCTTCCGGTAGATCGAGCATTCGGAAAACCAAATCGGACTTTCTCTCGTTGTAAAGCGTCCTTCCCTTGTTCTCTTGACGCGACTGTTCGCGCTTTCCGCAGATTATGAGGCGGCGCGGTTCGACTCGTACTTCAATGTTTTTGTCCAGCAGTCCCGGCATGTCGGCCCGGACGATCAATTCATTGTCGGCTTCTTCTACCTCAACCGGTGTCGAGTGCGACATCTCGGACTCTGCACGAAGCCAGTCTTCCAGATCGTGGCCGTCGTGCCGTCCACCTCCGTCGAACAACTCATAGGCCCGCAGCGCAAGGCTGTCGTAAACCTCGCTCATCCGCTGAAAGAAAGGGTCGCCGTCTACAAGTTTGAGGACTGCCGGTTGCTTTGTGATTTGCGATTTCGGTTCTGGTTGCGTAGTCATTGCTATCGTTCCTTTCCTGGGGTTCCCGTTTCAATCTTGCACGGCGACTTGCTCGACTACTCTTGCGCGAGCAGCCGAATCAATTCGCCAATCTGCTCCGATCGTGTCTCGTAACTTTCCATCTCCGGTGCCGACAGCACGGTTGCTGTGTCGAGAAGCGCTTGCTGCTGCTGGAGCAGGTGGGTCACTCCGCGGATGAGCGCGGCAGTCTCGCAGCCGAAAATCCTCTCCTTGATTCCAGGATCTAAGGAGAATAGAAACATTCTCGAGTTGGGCAGTCTTAACCTCATAAGGGTGCTCCGTTCGCGCGCCGCTAATGGGCGTGCCGATTCCTAGGGTGCCGCAGGGACATAGACACCGTCCGCACTTACCAGTTCCGCGTTTGGCACCTCGGTCGTGACCTTCAACTGTTGCATTCCCGCCTTCTTCTCAGGCTTCGCAAGAAATGACAGCCAGTATTGGCGAGTCAGTCTCTGCGCCACATCATTCAGATAAGGCGAGAAAGAGACTGGCGGACCGTTAAAGCCGATGTAATACGATTCGCCTCCGGTTTCATCGCCGACACGGGAGAGATACATCTGGCCCCACCAGATTCGCCAGAAACTGTGCCCGTAGTGGCCCACGCCAGGCGTGTAAATTGGAAATACGATTACCCCGGCGCGCTGGGCCTGCTCGACGACTGAGTGGACGTACGGGTCGTCCGGACCGTTGCCCCAATAGCGATCAACGCCATCGGAGACCATCACCACTTCACGCCGTGCCCCGCTCTCGGGCCAGCGCTTGATCAAATCGCTGAGAGCGAAGTACGGACTTGAGTTCACGCCAGGAAATCCCAAGGGAAGGCGCAGAGCTTTGGCCGCCTGGCTGCGATCGCTGGTCAGGTTCTGTGTTATCTGCGCACTTCCGTTCTGCATGTAGGCGACGCCGACTTTTGCCGTTGCCGGTTGCGCCGTAATGAATTGACGAATATCTTCCAGCTGCGAACCCAGACTTGTGTTCGAGGCATCGTCGATTAGGACGAAGAGCTCGAGACCTGCGTGGTCCCCTTGCGCGGGAACCCAATCCGTTACTTTGTCGCGCTCGCGGCCTTCGTACACCATTACATCCTCGCGGTTGATCACGGGCGCATTGGCGCCATGAGGAGTCTCCACGGTGACCAGCGTGCGTACTGGTGTTCCGCTGGAGGGCACAGTTTCCTGGGCTGCGACGGCAACCGGAGAAACCACGAGCAGGACGCTCAACGTTGCGTAAGCAAATCCGTAATGCAGCCGCTTGGAACAGGAAGGGCAGGCGGGTCTGACCAAACTACGCCCCCTCCTTCCGGGATGGCTTGAGGGTCCCGCCTCGGGCGAGGGCGATAAAGCTCTCGCTCTGTCTTGCTCAAGCAAGCCGGCACAGTCTGGCCGTACTTCAGGCCACAGCTTCTTTGTCCCGAGAGACTGCCCTGGTTTGAGTGTTGGGAGGAGTTCCTTCCACATTTCTCGAAAAATAGTTTTCGCACCCATTTTTGATAATCGATTCGACTTCGATGCGACGGTACGGAGGTGCGATGAAATCAAACGCTCCCAGTTCCATGGCTTCCAGGTAATTGTCCAACTCGCCTAACAGCGAAGTCACGACCACCAGCGCACCCGATCCCGTCACTCGTGCCAGCCGGAGAACCTCACGGAAGCCTCCTGGCGGCAGGTCGTCTTCGCAAAACACCAACTGCGGAGGCGGTTGAGTCCCGAACATCGCCCGGACCTCGCTAAAGTTCGACGCCGCAATGGACTCCAGACCGCACTGAGCGAGGATGCCCGCCAGGGCGGTTTGTGTTTCCGTGCCAGAAGCAGCCACCAAAATCCTTAACGAATACAAGAACTACCTCCGTTCTGCAGCACCCCATTCATATTAGGAAGGCAGAATAAGGAAGTCATAAAGACGGGATGAATTTCGGATTAACCGGTGCTCGGCGCGAAGCGTGAACGCCCCTGCTTCAGCTCTATAACAGAGGCTTGAGGACGAGCGTGCGATCGAGACGAAACGTCAGAGTGGATTCTGCGGGCACGCTGATTTTTTTACCCCTGGTGAAAATCTGGGTCAAAAGTCCCCCGCCTGCACCCGAGGCCGCACCGATCGCCGCTCCCTTGCCCCCTCCGAAAATCGCGCCTACAAGCGCTCCCAGTCCAGCGCCCCCGCCGGCAAACTCTGCCGTCCGGCGATTGCCACCGACGCCATTTCGGTTGTTGACATCCACATCCGACGTCACCACCCGATGCTCCTTGCCGTTCACTGTGACGGAGAATAGATCCAACGCCAACTCTGGACTATGTACCGCTCCACCGCTGGTGACATTTCGGATCAGCAGCTTCGCCGATGCACCTCGAGGAATGGCAACAATGCCGCTAACCCCCGGCACGTCGTGCTCAACCGACGCTGAATAGAGTTGCCCGGGACCCGAGGTTTCGGAATTAATGTTTTCGTCGGTGCGAATCGAGATCTCACTTCCTTCGGGAATCACCACCGCGCGGCCTCCTTCGGCAACGGGCGGGGGGCTGGAGCGCGAGAAAACCAACGATTCTACGTCGTTCAGGGGGAACTGATACGCGATCCCCTCCGCATCCTGAAACGAAATTGGGATCGGTCCGTTATATTTTCCCGAATACACCCTTCCGTTTCGCAGCGTCACCGTATCCCCGGACGAAGTGAAAACCATGGTCTGGACATCCGATTCGGGGAACTTGTATTGGGCGCCGGCGTTATCGGTGAACGAAATGGTGTTGTTCGTTATTCCGACCAGAGAACCGGAGTAGCTCGATCCATCATGCAGGATGATGGTGTCTGCAAAAGTGGCTGGAACCAGAAACAGAAGCGCGATGAGCATCCAGCCAAAGTGCGTTCTCATTGGGTCCCTCATGGCCGCCAAAAGGGTACAACCGAAGCGAGGCTTGCCGGCCTCAAAACGCGGTCGACGAACCAATGCTAGTAGAGAGTCATAAGGAAGTCATAAGGAGGGATTCAATATCGGCTAAACAATTCGGCGGATGCCCTCCGTACCATCGCCCGATGGGCTACGGGTCTACCCTTCTGCTTGCTGATCGCCTTCCTCAAGACCGAATCCGCCCCTCCTGCGGCCCACTCCCATCATGCGTGCGAGCAACTCTTGGATGCCGAATGGCTTGGTTACATATTCGTCCGCCCCCGCTTCCCGCGCTGCGTCCTGATCTTTCTCGGAATCCCTGATCGACACGATGACAATCGGTACAGCCGAGCGGGCGCGAATCGCACGGCAAGTTTCAATCCCATCCATCCCCGGCAGATTCAAATCGAGCAGCACCCAGTCAAAGCGATCGTTGTCCAATTTGGTCAGTGCTTCCTCCCCGGAAGCGGCTTCGATAACTTCATACCCGTGGACCGTCAGGCTGGCGCGCAATACGCGCCGCATCTGCGGTTCGTCATCGACCACCAATACCCTCTGAGGTCTCATAACCATCTCAAGAAGTCGGCCACGCCGGCTTGGAATCTCAGCCCGAAGTACAAGCAAGTCACAAGGTCGGAAGGGACGGAGCTGAAATCACAGCCGCCTCTTGCCTTTCCGCAGGCAGTTGGAAGACCCCAAATCTCAACGTCCATGCCGACAACCAGGACAAACTACGCCGGGCCGACTACGCCTTCTCAATCATTCGCCTCTGCCCCGAGCGCACAATGGAGATCACCACCTGATCGCCCACGGTCCATCCGTGCTTGTTCGGCAACCGCAATTCGGCATAGAGAGGCTCCGCGTCATTTACTAAGACGGTCACGCGTTCCTGTTGATCCACATAAAGCCCCGGACGAGAAATTTCGGTGATGCTGCCATCCAGCATGAGTTCTTTGTGATTCACGGTACACCTCGAAGCGCAAAACGAGATTGACTCCCAAAACCGAGCTATGAGGCGATGCTAGCAAGGCGAAGTAATGAAGTCATAAAGATGATGATCTGGGTTTAGGTCGGGTTAACGGGAGGGGTTTCGCGGCAGTGGGGGCGCAAAGCGGTAACCCACCCACGGCTCGGTGAGGAGATACTTGGGGTTGTGCGGATCGCCTTCGATCTTTCTGCGGAGCTGGTTGACGATCACTCGGAGATATTCGACCTCGTTCCCGTACTCCGCACCCCAGATCGCCTGCAGCAAACGGCGATGGGGAATGACCTGGCCGGAGTGCAGGACCAGATAGCGGAACAACTCTGCCTCCTTCGGCGTCAAGTGTTCCTGCCGGCCCCGCGCAGTGACCTGGTGGGTTTCAAAGTCGATCCTGACACCGTCCAGGTCTAATACATTTGGCGGTTTTGGAGCCGCCGGTTTTCGCCTGGCTACCGCCTCAACCCGAGCCAGAAGCTCCAGCACTCCGAACGGCTTGGTGATATAGTCGTCCGCTCCCGAATTCAGAGCTGCAACTTTGTCTTGCTCGGAATTCCTGATGGAGACAACGATGATGGGCACCTCAGAGGCCGCCCGGATGGCGCGGCACGTCTCCATCCCGTTCAGAACCGGCATATTCAAATCGAGCAGGACAAAGTCACAGGGTTCTGCATCCAACTTCTGCAGCGCCTCTTTCCCAGATCCCGCCTCGACTACCTGATGGCCATGCGCATTCAGGCTGGCCCGCAGCACTCGCCGCATCTGGGGCTCGTCATCCACGACCAGTATTCTTGCAGCCCTCATGCAACATCCCCATGACACAACGGCAGTGAGAAGTGAAACACCGATCCAACTCCCGGTTGACTCTCGAATCCAATCTGGCCTCCATGCGCTTCCACAATGGTCTTTGCAATGGCCAGCCCCAGACCTGTCCCCGGACCTCGTACCGACCCCCGATAGTGCCGTTCGAAGATATGGCGCTCCTCTTCCTGTTGGATGCCCCTGCCCGAGTCCGCTACGCTGGTAATGATCTTGTCGCCATTCTGGACCATGGAGACAGTCAGCGGGGAGTCGGAAGGGGAATATTTCAGCGCATTGGTCAACAATTCCTTCAATACTCCTTTGATCATATGAAAGTCGCAGTTCGCTGGTGGCAAAGAATCCGAAACCTCCACCGTGATGGTCCTGTTTCCGAGAACAGGCATGAGTTCATGCAGAGTCTCCTGCACCAGGGGTCGAATATCGCGGGGCCCTTTCCCTGATTGTAGAGTTCCAGCCTCGACCCGCGCCGTCCAAAAGGTCTCGCTGATCGAAGCATCCATTCGATCGCTTTGTTCATTGATCATGGCGGCAAGCTCCCGACGGCTGGCGGCATCGGAATCTATGGACAGCAGAGAGCTGGCAGCGGTCTTGATTATGCTGAGAGGGGTCTTGATTTCATGAACCAGGGAATCCAGGAGCGCGGTCTTGAGTTCCTGCTTCCTTTGCGTGTCCTCCGCTCGTCTTACCTCCTCCTGGGCACGGACTTTTTCCAGTCCGGCCTCGATGCGATCGGCAATCGCCCTGAAGGTGAGCTCCGACAGGCTACCCCCGCAAACCGCCAGGCTGCCAGCCAGCTCGCCTCCCGAGCTTATGGGGACGAATAGCGTGTTCGTTGCACTTTCCCTGTAAAGATCGCGACCGAGAGCCGCTTCGCGAAGCTGTTCCGCGGAAATCAAGTTCCGGTTTTGCCCGGATCGAGTGATCTCGCCTGTGCTAAGGTCAAAAAAGATCGCCGCCTCAACCTGAAACGTGCGCACCAGTGAGCCCAGACAGGCAGCGACGATGGAGCCGGGATTGCCCTCGATTCGCAACTCCTGTCCGAACCGGCTGAGCTTTTCCATTTCGCGACGTTGCGCCACAGCTTCTTTCGTCTGTCGCGTCGCTCGCGTTGCAAAATAGCTCGCCAGCAATGCAACCACCAGGAAGGTAAAAAACACCATCCACTGTTCCACCGATTCGATGGCCCAGCCATCTGGCGGAAGAAAGAAATAGGCGAGAAGCGCGGCCCCAAGAACGGTGGCTATCGCAGCGTCGACAAAACCGGATCGACTGGCAATGATGATGACGGCAAGAAGCAGGGTGAGGACCACAGCGGCCACATGGACATGGGGTAGAAAAATGCAGGCCACAACGATACTGCCAACCACGCCAAGGGAAACAGCCGTTCGTACAATCCGCTCAACTACCCTTACCCCATGATTTTTCCTTGGCCTTCGAGATTGTACTGACAAGCTTGCCAGCCTTTCAACCCGCAACTAAGTCATCCAGACGAACCGATTGCCGGCCGTCTCGCGGCCAAAATTCTTTGCTTTACGGGGATCGTCCTGGTATCGGCGCCCCTTTGTGATAATCGTAGAACTTCTGGTCCGCTTGTGATTTGTGAGTGAAGAAGAATAGGACCTTGGCTTGAGATTTCATGGCAAAGTGCCTCGGAAGCCAGACCCCGTCGGCCACTGGCATCTTCTCCAATTCGAAATGTGTGCCGGGCTGGACTTGCGCGAGAAAGCCCTCGATCGAAACCGGGTGCATGACCTGAGCTTCGACCTTTACCCACTGGAACGTCTTCTCATCGATCCAGAGTTTTCCTTCCATGCCCTTGAGCACTTCGGTCTCCCGGTTTCGCGGCCTGTAGCCAGCTCGGGGCCGGGCTTCCAGCACGTAGACGTCATGGCCATCCAGCTTCTGCTCACCCGACAGTGTGAAGGTGAACGCGATCGCTAACTGGTCCATCATCACGTGATCCCGTCTGCGATCCTTCTCGTACTGGGCGATGCGCTCAGCCCTTTCCCGTTGCGATTCGCTCCGCCGCTCGACAGCTTCCGCGTCCTGCTTCCGCTGGGCCTGTGCCTGCTGCTCGCGCGACAGCGGCTTGCCATTCAGTGCCACCAGGCGCTCATAGGGAGAGCCCACAATCATCCGTACTTCGTACGTCCTGGATCCTCCATCCGGTTGTTGGTCACACTCCAGATAATCATATTCGGGAGCGGCTTTCCAATCGGCAGCGTTGGCCTCTACAGAACGCTGGATAATCGTGCTCACGTCTTCCTGAGCGATCAACGGCCCCGCCAGCGTGATCACGATGATCGTAATGGCGAGGCGTTTCATCTTGGCCTGCGTCTCCGGAACTCTTCGCTAAGTCCGACAAAGGCGCGTATTCAGCTTCAACGATGAGCGCCCCCCTGGGACAACACCCATTCCTTCCGGCCAGTATCGGCAGTGGGCGCAGGTGCTCTTAGCGCCGGCCAAATCCGTGGTTACCACCACTGTGGAAACCACCCCAGCCGCGTCCCTGAAATCCTCCCGGCACGTGAACGAAAGATTCTTCCTGGCGAACTCCCGTCCGGGGCGAAACCGAGCGAGAAGGTTGGCTGTGGAATTCACGGCTGTAAAACGGAACCCGCCCGAACCTTGCAGGAGAGTGAACAAAGTATCCCGAACGGTAAGGCGCCCGGTAAACCCACAATGGCGACCAATACGGCCATCCGAACGGGCTGAATAAATACCCATCCGCCGGCACAAAAGTGTAGGCGCCAAACCATGGGCTCCGATACCAACCGGCTCCGAACCAACCCGGCCCGTACCCTCTGTTGGAAACGTAAACACGAGCGGCTGCGACATTGGCTTCAGCCAGATAGTCAGACCGCAGACTGCTCCAGCGATAGAGGTCGTCTGATTGCTGGACTGCGTTCTTGTCAAAGCGATTCGGCTTCAACTTGCCGTCGACGTTCAAGGTCAACTCGTGCCCGCCTTTGACCTTGACCGAGTGATCTGCATACTGAACCAGCGCCTGTCCGTCAAACACTCGAACCTGTCCGCTGGCTTCAAAGTCGTATAATCCAGTCTTCTGCAACCGGGTGATTGCGGCATCTTGGCAAATCCGAATGTTATTTTGAGGGTAGATCTGATCCACTTCAACCAGGGCTTCGCCCCGGTTCAAAACCAGACTGGTGTCGGTGAGGCTGTTTGAAACCATGCTGGCGGAACTGTTGTCGCCGAGCCTGAAGAATACTCCGGGGGTCAGCAGCAACTCCGCCTTGCCCTTTTGGGTCAGCAGCGTTTCGCCTGGCTGCAGACTTACCGAGCCTACCGATTTTGCATTCAAGTTCCCGTTCCCTAGTGACGCTTGCCCTTCAACGTAGTTCAGTGTTCCCGGCGACACCGAATATGGCGCGGAGTTGGTGCCGGCTGCCGGTATGGCCAAGACCGCCGCCAGGAAGAGACTCGCCAACATCGCGTTCCACCTGGACAGCCACATAATATTTTCTCCTTATCTTCATCTTGCCGCTTGTGATCGTAGCTGCACGATCTCTACTTATTGGATGAGTGTGAAGCAAAAGGGGACTCTGGAATCGAACCCGGGCCATTGTAAGCACCGCCGATCGTACTGCGAGACCCAGGCGCGAGACCCAGGCGCGAGACCCAGGCGCTCCCAGACCTCCTGGTTCGGAGTCGCCGACCGAGGGACCATGGCTGCCGTCAGGGCCGAATATTGCCGGCGTTCACCGGAGCCACATGAGCGGCGATACGACCCCTTGCATCGGGGGAACCGATCATCAGAAGGCGGTCATTCTCCTGCAGCACGGTGTCTTTCCTGGGAAGGACCACTTCGCCGGCCCGCAAAACGGCGATGATCTCCACAGCGCCACCGCCGGCAGCCTGATAACAATCCTGGACGGTCTTTCCGATGAGCGCGCTCTCTGGCCGCAGGACCCCGACGTTCAATTCCTTCCGACCCGGCATCTTAACCGCCATCCCGGAATCCAGAAGAGCGACCAGATCTATGTGACCGATCTTGGCAGATCGCGGGATCTGGCCGGTGGCGAGAAGTTTCAGCCCCAACTGGACATGCTCTACGTAGCGTGAGGGTGACTGGGCGCGTCCGGGCACTTGGGCTTCGTACAAGCTGTTGTATTTCAGCCGCGCTGAAAGCTGGGTTTGGATGACATAGCTCAACAGGACGGCAAAAGCTGCCGGTGGGAGCAGTTGATAGCCGCCCGTCATCTCCGTGACCATCATCAGGGATGCGATCGGCACCCGGGCAGCAGCGCCGAATGTGGCCATCATTCCCACCACCACAAACATCGCGGATGGCAGGTGAAAAAGTGAGGCTAGAAATCCACCCACCATAGCTCCGACAAAAAGGGTCGGCGCAAATACGCCGCCAGAACCGCCCGAGGAAACGGTAAGAGCAAATGCAACGATCTTCAAGAAGATGAGAATCAGCAGCAGCTTGAGAGCGAGCCGGCCGTCAATGGCCTCCTGAATCCAACCATATCCTCCCCCCAGGATTTGAGGAAATTTCAGCGCAATCAGGCCAACTCCCAAACCGCCGATGGCTGGGTTCAAAACCGGTGGCAGGGGAAGAGCGCGAAACGCGTCGCGCATTCGGTAGAACACCACGGGGAGAAGAGTCGCTATGAGGCCGCCGGCCACTCCCAGCGCGCCAACCCAGCCATAGTCGAGAGCGGGCAGACTACTCGGAGCAGCCGGGAAATAGAACAATGGCCGCCAGCCCACGAACAACCCGTTAACCGCATAGGCAACGATGGAGGCCAGCATGGTATGAAGGAGAGCTCCAGCCTCAAATTCCATGCTGCCGTAAAGCACTTCGATCGCGAAGAAAGCGGCTCCGATTGGAGAACGGAAAATTGCCGAAAGACCGGCGGCCATACCCGCCAGAACCAGGACTTGCCGATGTTCGTCCGAGCGATGGGCTAGAGTCGCATAGATCGAGCCGACTCCCGCTCCAATCAGGGCGGTGGGTCCCTCACGCCCAGCGGAGCCGCCCGACCCGATGGTGATCGCCGAAGCGATCAGTTTGAGCGGTGCCACCCGGGCGCGAATGAAACCGCCAGCGCGATGGAAAGCCTTAACCACGGTGTCCGTGCCGTGGCCCTCGGCCTCGGGCGCAAGGTTATAGACCAAGAGTCCTGCAAGTAACCCACCTAATGTCGTCGCCAACGGGACCAGCCAAAGGCCGTGGGGCCCGATCGCCTCCCGAAGAACCCCGCCCTCTTCCGGCAATCCCGGGGGCTTGTAGCCTGCAAACCAGGTCAGGAAAAAATGTTCGCAGATTCGTAGCGCCCACGCGAAGGTCTGTGCGGCGAGCGCTCCGACCATCCCCAAGACCACACTCTCGGCAAGGAGCCGTGGTTCGCTCTCTCTCAGCACACGAATTCCCGCAGAAGGGGAAGTCGGCATGGGCTGCGCGGCTGGAACAAGGTTCTGTCCTCTTGTATTTCGCCGGAGTGTAACATAAACATGCGCGGCTCACGGTGACTAGACCGTGTTCCACCGCATCCCTTTCGCGCCGATTTGTCACCAGCCCTCTGCCGCGGCACTCCCCTACGCCGTTGCCATGGCCCGGCACTTTCGAGCGCTGCGACGCTTTTTTCTTTTCATGCGGCCGATAACGTCTGGAAAGAGGCTCTCTCCACTCGCATGCAAGTTGTCGACTTTAGTCTTGTCCCATTTAGTAGTGAGTTCAGGAGTGCTGCAGAAAACGGGGATTGATTCCGATGCATCGAAACAGATGTAGTGATTTTTGATCGATGACCATCATCCGGAACAATATGTAGTCCGGGTCAGGAAAACTGTATGCCTAGATCTGAGGTAGTGGTTATTACGGGAGCGTCAGCAGGCGTGGGGCGCGCGACAGTTCGTGAATTTGCCCGTCACGGAGCATCGATTGGGCTGGTAGCGCGCGGACTGGATGGACTGAGAGCCGCGAAGCGCGAGGTGGAAGCAGCCGGCGGCCGAGCCTTGGTGCTGCCTGCGGACGTGTCCGATGCAGATCAGGTGGAGAGGGCGGCGAGCCTGGTTGAGAGGAAATTCGGTCCGATCGATATTTGGGTGAATGACGCCATGACGTCGGTGTTCTCTCCCATCAAGAAGATGACAGCGACCGAGTTCAAGCGAGTCACAGAGGTGACCTATCTGGGCTATGTCTATGGGACTCTGGCGGCGTTGAAGCGCATGCTGCCCCGCGACCGGGGTACGATTGTTCATGTAGGGTCGGCGCTTGCCTATCGAAGTATTCCGTTACAGGCAGCGTATTGTGCCGCCAAGCACGCCATCCTGGGCTTCCATACTTCCCTGCGCACGGAACTTCTTCACGACCACAGCCATGTGCATACCGTGATGGTGCAGATGCCCGCGCTCAACACCCCCCAGTTCGGCTGGGTAAAAAGCAGGTTGTCGCATAAGGCACAGCCCGTGCCTCCGATCTATCAACCGGAGGTGGCGGCCCGGGCCATTTATTATGCCGCTCATCATCCCGGGCGCCGCGAGTACTATGCCGCGTGGTCGGCGGTGGTGGCGATCATGGGCAACAAACTGGCTCCGTGGTTGGCCGACCGCTATCTGGCGCGAACTGGTTATCAATCGCAACAATATGACGGCTTGGACAATCCGAATCGGCCGAACAACCTGTGGAAGCCGGTTCCAGGCGACCACGGCGCCCACGGCAAGTTCGACGGGCGGGCCCGTTCTAGCAGTCTGGAACAGTGGGCTGAATGTCATCCCCGGTGGTTGATGGCAGTAGCTCTGGGCGGGATCGCCGGCCTGTATGTCGCAATGAAGAACAACTCTGCGGAACAGGTCCAGCCGGAGTTACGAAAAGCAGCGTGACGGCGCTCCTACCCCAACCACGGTATTGCGGCTGCTTCCCTGCAGCCGCATACTGAGGAGTGGAGATATGGGAAGAAAGGTAAATGCGTCGTCGGCTTTAATGCTGATGTTGGGATTCCTGGGGATTGTTTGTCTGGCAGGCCTGGTGACAGTATTGTGGCGGTTCTTTACTTTCGGTAAGGCTTTCTGAGCCCTGTAGTTCCTTGCCATGGCTCGATCTGAACTGCTGTCCCGACAAGCGTAGATCACGCCCCCGCGGGAGACGCTCAAGCTTAATCCAACGCAGATCAAAGTCCGGAGGAGGGAGTGCAGCGGCTCGATCGGCGCGGTCCAGTCTTCAGAAACACCAGTCTTCAGAAACACCAGTCTCAGAAACATCAGTCGCAGAAGCACGAGGCTATGTTCGTCCGGGAAATCCTGCAGATTGTGTTCGATTCCGTACGAAGCGAAATCGAAAGTGGCTCGCCGCAACGGGTCTGGAGGAGATATGTTGGCGGTCATGGGTTAGATGAGCGGATCTTAAATGAGCATGTCTTAGATGAGCATATTTACGGAGCGACCTTCACGGTCGTCCTGGTGGCGCGAATGACAGAGTCGCGCAGCCCAAAGAGGAAGGATGACGGAGAGATTCACAAAACTCACCGCTTCGTTTGGCCTCTGGTGCGCTCAGGCGGGCAGGGCGCTCCGCCGGACCTATCATGATTTTGATCGCAACAACTATCTCATCTATGCCGGCGCCCTTTCCTTCTTCTTTTTCCTGTCGGTATTTCCCCTTCTGATATTTCTTTCCTGCATTCTTTCCTACGTACCCATCCCCAACCTGTTCGGTCAGATTCTCAAAATCATGTCCACGGTTGTTCCCGGAGATGCGATGGGGGTGGTGCGGGGTGTCCTGCATGATGTCTTGAGCTCCAGTCCCGAACTCCTTTCATTCAGCATTTTCGGCGCAATCTTTGCCGCTTCGGGCGGCTTCAGTTCGCTCATCACGATTCTCAATATCGCTTATGACGTGCACGAGGGCAGGCCTTACTGGAAAACTCGGCTTCTGGCTTACGGCCTCACACTGCTTACCGGTGCGATGACGGTCATTGCCCTGATCTTTATAGCGTTGGGGCCGGGTTTTGGAAACTGGCTTGCCCATCGCCTACACGCTGGCTGGCTGTTCGCCATGATATGGCCATACATCCGCTGGACTGCGATTGCGATCTTCACGGTATTGTCCGTCGAAACCATTTATTTTCTTGCGCCCAATGTGAAACAGCGCTTCGTCTCCCAGGTGCCCGGTGCAGTTCTGGCGGTCTCGACATGGATCGTTGCGTCCTGGGGTTTGGGATGGTATTTGCAGCATGTGGGGGATTTTAACCAGACTTTTGGCACGCTGGGCGCACTGGTGGCGTTAATGTTGTGGTTTTATGGGACGGCCCTTGCCCTCATTCTGGGGGCAGAAATAAATTCTGAATTGCTGCACGCCGCGGGGAAGCGCCTCTCCCAGAAGGCAGCCAGGCCTGTACTGACGCCTCAACCAGTGCAGGATCGGGAGAGACTACGCACATCGGCCTGATCGCCGGATGGCGAAAAACTGAATCGCTCCGGAGAAGTGGGATGGAGCTTTCTGGCTGCTCGGTCGGGGCGAGGAGAACTTTTCAACGACCTCTGGCCGCGAATTGCAGAAATTTGAAAATCTGGTTCTGTGAAAAAAGGCCCTCAACGTGACCGTCGGAGACCACGGGTAGCTGAGTAACGCCTTCCTTTGCCATGAGTTCAAGCGCTTTGTCGGCAGGCATGTCCGGCGCGACAGTAACCGACATATGCAATGGACGCATCACACTTTGCAGGCTGGTTCGAGACCACTCCTCGCGGCTGACCGCCTTAATTTCATTCGGAGTCACGATCCCGGCCGTACGCTGGTTCTGGTTCACCAGAAAGCAGCGATGCGCAGTATGCAACAAATATTCTTCGACGAAGTCGCGCACACTTATACTGCCGTCCACCACGATGCAGTCGTGCTCCATGAGCTCGGCGACGCGATGACCGTGGAGTTCCGACATGAGCTCAACTCTCGCATAGCTGCTGCGCGAGGCCTCGAGCAGGAACCAGCCAATGAAAGCCAGCCACAACCCGGCAAAATTGGCGCCCACGAAAAAGCGGTACAGGCCGAGCAGGATGAATACGAATGCCACGCCTTCCCCGGTTCGTGCTGCAATTCGAGTCGCGCGCTCAACCTTGCCCGTGATCCACCAGAGGATGGCTCTCAGAATCCGCCCGCCATCAAGGGGATAGCCCGGGATCAGGTTGAAAAGGCCAAGGGCCACGTTGATATAGGCGAGCCAAAGCAGTACCGCCTCTGGCGGATTCCGGGGTTGACCGCCAGGGGCCCATCCCAGCACGCGGGCCAGCCCGAAAAGCAGGAAGCCGATGGCTACGCTGGTTGCGGGTCCAACAACCGCGATCCAGAATTCCGACTTCGCACTGGTTGGTTCGGTCTCGATTTGCGAGATCCCGCCCAATGCAAACAGAGTAATTTCCCGTACTCGCAAACCTTTAGCCTGCGCCAGGGCCGAGTGCGCCAACTCATGCAGCAACAGGGACACAAAGAACAACACGCTGGTAATGATTGCCGCGGCCCATACGGTCGAGCTATTCCAGGAAGGCGAAACCGAGTGAAACTGGGCGACCAGAGAAAACGCGATCAGAAACGCAATGATGAACCAGCTGTAGTGGAGACCGATGGAAATGCCGGCAATTCGTCCGAGGCGTATCTGCGAACGCAACTAGAACCTCCTTACGAAAGCGTCGCTGCATGGCGCAACGAGTGCTTTGCCTGGGTTCCGCTTGACTGTCCTCTGCGAAGTTAGATACCCACGAGCGCCCGAAGTTTGTCTACGAAAACCACAATTTCAAGATGACGCTCCAACCCTGGCCAACCGGCTCATTCTGGCAGACATCTAGCATGGAAGAGAGGAGAGGATGTGGGTGGCCGAATGGGGAATCGAATCTCAATTTGGAGAGCGGCGCTGCTGCTGGTTTTCGTAGGCTATTGCGGGTCTGCCGGCGCACAGAATCCACAACTGGAGACCAAAAATGGCCGTCGTTTCCCAACTGTCACGTTCTCTTCTGTGGCGTGGGGCGCAAGCCCGCCGTACTATTCGATCGCCATCGACTCCGGCGGGAATGCTACGTATCAGTCTGCCCCGCAATCGGTGGAACGGACCGGGGCTCCATACGACGTGGAATTTCTGGCGTCCGCTTCCACCCGTCAGACCGTTTTCGACAAGGTAGAGCAACTCAAATTTCTAAAGCTTCCCACCCAGAACGTCCAGCACTTCCGGGGACCCCGGAGCATCAAGACCCTCGCCTTTCGCGAAGGGAACACGCGCAACTGGATCAGTTACCAGACCGGCCGGAACCCGGAAATCCGGCAACTTACTTCTTTGTTTCAGAACATCTCTGCCACCATGGAGTTTGGGCGCCGCTTGGCTTATTTGCACCAGCACGGCAGCCCGAGAATCAGCGAGGAACTGAAACATATGCAGCAACTGGCACAGCGGGGTCGCTTGCCAGAGTTGCAGGCTGTAGAGCCGGCGCTGGAGAACATTGCGTCCGATGCCAAGATTAAACCAGCCGACCGGAAGCGCGCTGGCGCGATTCTTGTCAGGGCTCGGAATGGGCAGGACCAGGTGTCCTCCCAACGAAGTATTCGTCAATGATTGTAGCCATCAGGGCAGCCGTGGGCACCGCGACCAGCGCTCCCAGCACTCCGGCCAATGCTCCTCCTACCACTAGCGCAACGATGACCGCGACTCCCGGCAATCCTACGGTCGCCTGCATGATCCGGGGCGAGAGATACGCATTCTCCACCTGCTGATAGATCAGATAGAAAGCGATCACGCCAAGAAGCTTGAGCCAGGAATCGAACGCCGCCACCGTACCTGCAAGGACCACAGTGGCGACCGGCCCGACCACCGGAATGAAATTGGCCACGCCCGCAAAAACAGCGAGAGCGTAGAAATAGCGCACATGAAGCAGTCCCAGCACCAGGGCTGTGGATGAACCCAGAATCACCATGAGCAGCACCTGGCCTGCCAGCCACTTCTGCACCCGCTGCTGGGCACGCAGCAGGGTTTCGCGCAGGCGGTCCCGGCGGCTCGCGGCCACTAATGACATCGCCCATTCAAAGGACCGGGGGCCGTCCAGAATGAAATAAATGGTCAGTATTACCAGTATTGAGGCTTCAAACAAACCGCCCGCCAGGCTCTGAAGCACATCAAGTCCGTGTTGAAAGAAGCTGTCGACGTACCTGGTCAGGATGTCCGGATTCAGGTGACGTGCGAAGAACCTGCCAAACGGCAAGGTCTGAATGTGCCGTGACAGTTGCTGCAGTTGACTGGGAAGGTCCTGAACAAAGCCTTGGGTATCCCGGACAATCGGCGGAAGCATGAGAAACGCGACGCTGGCCACGACTACACCAGCGATACCTGAAAGAATGAGAACTGCCAACCCCCGGCCGGGTGACCAATGCCACAAACGCAGACGCTGAATCTTCTGCACGGCCGGAGTGAATATGAGGGCGAGCAGGATCGAGACATAGATTAAAAGAATGGTACGGCGAAGCACAAAAAGCGCAGATATCGAAAGAACGAGAAAAAGCGCCAGCCCGATGATAAAACCCTGTGAATGACGCTGCTGAGGCATTCAAATTAGATGGCATAATCTTCGCCCTGGGCGAGAGTGGCGAAACAATATCGGCACTTTTGTTCGTGGGCAAGACCTTGGAACCATGTGCTGCACACTTCCAGCCAGCGCCTGGGACGAAGCCTAAAGGCAGCCGCAACCGATCCATCGCTGATTCGCCTTTATGCGCTTAGCCTCTGGGAGTCCCGCAAGTCTTCGAGAACATTCTGAGGGAGGTGGACCGATTTCTTGATTGCGAGGTCATCCACCTGAAGGCGCCCAATCTTCAGTTCGCCGATGCGAACGGATTTTAGGGATGCTTTGCCGACCAGCAAGCGTCCGACGGCCAGCCGGCCAATGGCAAGTGCGCCGACGGCACAGAAACCCACTGCCAGGGCGCCTAACGCGGAAGCTGCGATTCGAGTAAAGCGGGATGTTTCTTTATGTCTCATGCCTGCTCCTTTAATTTTTATTTTGCGAGAATACTTCCAGATGCAGCCGGGATCCAGTCCGGGAGCCTGAGCAAATAGAGTGTGAGACTGAATCCTGGTATGCCGGGGTGCAGCTAACCCGGACAGGCCGTTGCGCTCCGCAATTCGGGAAAAAGGCTGGAGGGCGAAGCGCACGGAGCGCTTCTGCCTCCCAGCGATGAAGGTCACGACTTCTAAATTCCTAAGCCGCCGGCCGCATTTCTCTCACATCTTGCACGTTGCTGGGTACGACATACTTCGGCTTCCCGCTCGCTGATGCACCGGTGATGGCCGATAGCCAGCCCAGAAACAGCGCGATAAACGTGGTCCAAACCGAGCCGCCGAAGGCGTTCAAAATATATGGATGTTGAATGGACACTCCGGTTGCCGGAAGGCCGGTAAACAGCATGCCGCCTGAAATGGTCAATACCACCGCGGCGGCGACAGAAAGACCGAACATGATCATGCCGTGCATACCTCGTTCAAAACGGCCATCCAGGCGAGCCAGCCTGCCGGTCTCAAGGCCGGCAATGTACATGGCTATCGCAGTCAGAACAATTGCCCAAATTCCCAAGCCAATGTTCATCGCGTTGGCCGATTGTCCGATGCTTGAGTTGGCCGCACTGGAAAACAGTGCGAACCCCAAGAAACCGAAAACTGACCAGATCGCGATAAACGTGAACAAGCCTGCCCAGACTGCGCTCCAGTCCAAACTGCTTTGCATGCTGGGACGATTCTCAGCTTGATACACAATTTCCGTCATACTCTCAACCTCCTAGTCTGAATCTCAGGAACGATTCTGATTATTAGGATGCGACGAGTCGCCGGATTCGATGTCAGCAGCAGATGAAAACGCAGATGCGGTCTCGGCATCGGGTAATCACTGTAGAGATGGCCGGATATTTTTTGGCGAATGCGGCTACACCCGCCGTTCCCCTGGCTGCCTGGAAAAATGTTTTCAGCATGGAGCCGGGGATGGCCTCCCACACTTGCAGCACGCGACGATCGCAGTGATGTTTACAACCCGTCGTGGCGTCCGCGAGTCCAAGCCCTGTGACCGGGGCTGTCGACACAAGGCGAAAAAGCGATGTCCGAAATCGCTGGCGACAGCTGTGGTTCAATTTTCCTCTGCGCACGGGATATTGCATTCTCGACTACCTGCTGCTCGCCATTCCCGCCGCGTTTGCCCTTAGGTATGGCTACCATTCGGAGCCTCTTCTCTCATTCTGCGCGGCGGGAATCGCAATCGTTCCGCTGGCGGCGAGCCTGGGCACGGCTACCGCAGAATTGTCTGCCAGTGTGGGGCAACGATTGGGCGGCATGCTCAATGCAACTCTCGGCAATGCGACCGAGCTCATTCTCGGCTTTTTCATGATAAGAGCGCATCAGATCGAAGTGGTCAAAGCTTCCCTTTCAGGAAGCATCATCGGAAATGCGCTGCTTGTCTTCGGTATGAGCGCGGTGGTCGGAGGAATGCGATATGGAAAACAGCGGCTGACGCGCCATTCGGCGCAACTGAACTCAACCATGCTTCTGATAGCGACGGCGGCCCTGGTCATGCCCGCAATCTTCAGCCTCTCACTATTTGGCGCACTGAAAACGCATGAGCCTCGAGTCGTCCTGTTAAGCCGATGGACTAGTGGGATCCTTATCATTCTGTATGTAATTGGTCTGGCGCAAACCCTGGTTCGACGACCTCAGACGCCTGAATCGATTGAACGTTCGCAGGAACCCGTCCGTTCTGTCCGGTCGGCATTTGGCGCACTCGCACTGACCACCATTCTTTTATCGTTTGTCAGTGCAATCCTGGTGGGACAAATGGAACAGGCCAAACACCTGCTCCATGTCTCCGATTTCTTCATGGGAGCGGTGATCATCGCGATTATCGGCAATGTCGCTGAGCACGCCAGCGCCTTGATGATGGCAAGTCGAGACCGGATGGAGGCGGTTTTCGCCATCACAGTTGGCTCCAGCGTCCAAATCGCCCTGCTGGTTGCGCCGCTGCTGGTCTTTCTGTCCTGGGCATTTCCACCAGGAATGTCGCTGCTGTTCAGCCCTCTGGAAATAGCCGGTGTCGGGATTGCAGTGATCGCAGTGGCCATGATCGCGTGGGACGGCGAAACCACGTGGTTCGAGGGCGTACAATTACTCGCGGTTTATCTGATTTTTGCGATCGCGATTTATTACATGCCCGCTGGCAGCTGACCCTTACGAGTCGGCATATTTCGTCTTAACAGTCCCTGTGCAACAAACTCCAGAACGTTGCGAATCATCTAACCCGGCAGCTTCATCATGCCGCAAGAGTTTTTCTTTTACGAGGATCCGTGTCAAATTTCCGCCGTACCGGGTCCCGAAGGGGCCTGAATCACGCGCACGTTGGTCGAAAGCCGAATTGGCTGGCGCTCTCTTCGCTTTGTCGGGTCATTATTTTCTGCGCGCTGTTCATTTTGCCAGTCGCGGCGGAGCCCAAGGCGCGGCAAAAGAGCCCACAGATCCCCAAGACCGCGCCCCAGGTCGAGCAAACGTTATCCTCGTACGAAGGGCAGACCGTCGCAGTGGTCGAAGTCGCCGGGCAACCCGATCTTCGTTCCAGCGACCTGGAACCATTACTGGCGCAGAAGCCCGGCGAACCCTTCGCCAAATCCAAGATTGATGAATCCATCGCAGCATTGAAGTCCAGTGGGAAGGCCAAGAATGTAGAACTAGAGATCCGGCCGCAGGCTGACGGGGTTCGCGTCATGTTCGTCCTGCAGCCGGCATACTATTTTGGCATCTACACTTTTCCTGGGTCCGGGAGATTTTCCTATTCGCGATTGCTCCAGATCTCGGATTACCCGCCGCGCGGCGCATACTCGTCCATCGACGTGCAGAACACGACAAATCAATTGAGTAAGTTCTTCCAGCGGAGCGGTTATTTTCAATCCCAGGTCCGCTCCGAACTGCAAACCGACTCCACGCATGGCCTGGTCAACGTAGTCTTTCATGTCACGCTCAATCGTCATGCGAAGTTTGGCAAGGTGATTCTGAAGGGAGCGCCCGCGGAGTTGGAACCGAAGCTTCAGGGCGATCTGAAGTCATGGCTGGCCCGGCTTCGTGGAGTCGCCATCAGAAGCGGCAAGTCCTATTCGTTGCGGACCGTACAAAAGGCCAGCCAATATCTGGAGTCCAAGCTCATTGACCAGAATTATCTGGGCAGCCGCGTTGTCCTGGCGAATACGGAATACGATCCCGAGACGAATCGCGCCGACGTGCATTTCAACGTCACCCCGGGTTCGCTTGCCTATGTGAAGATCGAAGGCGCACACCTGTGGAGCTGGACCCGTCATCGTCTGCTCCCGATTTACGATCAAGCCGGACTCGATCCCGAACTCATTCAGGAGGGACGCCAGAACCTGATCTCATACTTCCAGGCAAAGGGTTATTTCCATGCGCACGTGGAATCGCAGAACGTGCAGGAACAGAATGCCCGGAACATCGTCTTCCGGATCATCAAGGGTCCTCGCCACCGCGTTTCGGATGTCGACATCGCGGGAAACCACAGCCTGCCTGACAGCCAGTTGCTCGGCTACGTGAAGATCAAAAAAGCCGGCTTCTTTTCCTTCTTCTCGCATGGCAAATTCAGCGATCAACTGGTCCGCGAAAGCGTGAACAACCTCGAGCAGGTTTATCAGGCCGAGGGTTTCAGCAGTGTCAAAGTGGCTCCGGACATCGCTAAAAGCGGGGGCAACATCGTGGCCACATTTCGAATCGACGAAGGCCCTCGAGATGTGGTCGGGTCCTTACACCTCGAAGGCAACAGCACCGTGCCGGTCGAGGAACTTGCGCCCCAGGGATTGAAGGCGGCGGAAGGTCAGCCGTATTCGGCGCAAAACATTGATGAAGATCGCAATCAGGTTCTGGCCCAGTATTTGCGACGGGGATATCTGAATGCAACTTTCCGCGCGACCGCCAGCAAAATCGGCGACAACCAGCATCGGTTAGACGTCACCTATCACATCAGCGAAGGGCCACGGGTCATTATTAGCTCGGTTGTGACCCTGGGAGCGCGCTCCACCCGGCCTTCACTGATCGATCGGACTGTCCGCCTGGATCCGAAAGCGCCGCTGCGCGAGGACGACATGTTCGCCGCCGAAAGCCGGCTGTACACGCTTGGAATCTTCGATTGGGCCGAGATCGACCCGCGCCGCATGATTACCACACAGAACCGCGAGGACGTTCTGGTCAAAGTTCACGAGTCCCGAGAAAACGAAATTCGGTACGGCTTTGGTTTTGAAGTCATTAACCGGGGAGGCAGCGTTCCGAGCGGCACGGTTGCGGTTCCGGGCATTCCTCCCGTGGGCCTGCCTTCGACTTTTCAGACCAGCGAAAAAACTTTCTGGGGACCGCGCGGCACGTTTGAATACACCCGTCTCAACTTCCGAGGTTTGGGCGAGACCATCAAGCTGGGTCTGTTGGGCGCTCGCCTGGTTCAAAGGGCCGGCATATCGTACGCCGATCCTTATTTTATAGGCGCGAACTGGAGTTCCAACCTCACCATTACCGGCGAACGCAATAGCGAGAATCCTATCTTCACTTCCCGCTTCGGCGACTTCGGATTCCAGGTGCAGCGAATGCTGAATGCGGCCCGCACGAAGACGCTGTCGTTAGGCTATGACTACCGGCAAACCAAGTTAACCAATCTGCTCATTCCCGACCTTGTTCCTCCGGAAGATCGCAGCTTACATCTTTCCAGCCTGGCGGCATCCTATGCGTATGACACTCGGGACAATCCGCTGGATGCCACCAAGGGCATGTACCAAACCCTGGACTTTGACCTGAACCTGCGTCCCATCGGATCAAGCGTGAATTTTGCCCGGCTTCGCGGGCAGGCTGCCTACTATAAGAAAGTGGGGGCGGGCATCGTTTGGGCCAACAGCGTGCGCCTCGGTCTGGCGCAACCCTTTGCCAGCAGCCGGGTCCCGGTGAGCGAATTGTTCTTTTCCGGCGGGGGAAGCACACTTCGCGGATTTCCGCTGAATGGCGCGGGGCCGCAACATGCGGTGCCGGTTTGCAGCGATCCCGCAAACCCGGCTACCTGCACCCAAATCGTGGTTCCGCTCGGTGGACGCGAACTCTTCATTGTCAATTCTGAATTTCGTATTCCGCTGCCCATCAAGAAGAATCTGGGGCTGGTTACTTTTTATGACGGCGGAAATGTCTTTCAACACATCGGATTCCGAGACTTCGGGTCTTACTCGAATACGGTGGGCTTAGGTTTTCGGTACAAGACTCCCATTGGGCCGGTGCGTCTGGATATCGGTCACAACCTGAACGCACCGCCCGGAATCAAATCGACACAAATCTTTGTCACCCTGGGGCAGGCATTTTGAGTGCATTACCGCAGCCGCCGTTTTCGAATTCCGGGCGCCCTGAACTGGCTGGCGGCGGTCGCGGTCCGCGTCCGCTCTGGAAACGTCTTCTGGCGTGGATCGGAGCGGGACTGGCGGCATTGCTCGTACTGGTGGTTTTCGGCGTTATCGTGCTGCTTCACAGCGATCGATTCCATGCCTACGTTTTGCGGATCGCACAGGAAAAGGCCACGCAGGCCATCGGCAGCTCGACACAACTTAAAGATTTCACTCTTGGCTGGTCGGGGTCCGGTCCAACGGTTGAGCTTCACGACCTGGTGATTCAGGGCGCTGCTCCCCACGCCGATCCGCCTTTGCTCCGAATCGATTCATTACGGGTCCAAATCACCATCCAGTCTCTGTTGCACCGGACCTGGTACGTGAGCGATGTGCGCATCGAACATCCGGTCGTTCATTTTTTGGCGGACCATCAGGGACGGACGAATTTGCCTCATGCCGAGAGCCAGTCGTCTTCTCAAAACCAGATCGATGTGTTTGCCCTCGGCATTCGCCACCTTGTGCTCGAACGAGGAGAAATCTATTACAACAATCGCAAGAGCGACCTCAACGGCGACGTGCGCGACCTGCTTTTCCAGTCCAGCTTTAGTCCATTGCTGACTCAATATTCTGGAAGTCTTTCGTACCAGAACGGCCAAATCCAATGGCAAAATGCGAATCCGGTCGCACACAGCCTGGATGCGCGCTTCACGGCCACACCCAAGCAATTTACCCTTCAGAGCGCCGTACTCAGGACGGCGAAGTCGCGTTTCTCGCTTCGGGCCACCGCACGAGACTACGCGCAACCACTCATTCACGGCACTTATCAAGCGACCCTCGATAGCGGCGAGTTTCGCCGGGCACTGAAAAACCCTTCCCTCCCGGCCGGTCTCATCGATGTTTCAGGCGCGATTGACTATCAAAGGGAGCCGGGCCGTCAGTTTCTGGCAAGCACAACTTTGCACGGCAGTGTGCGCAGCGCGGAGTTGTCCGTTGCCCACGGAAACGAATCCATACAACTTCGCGACCTGGCTGCGGAGTACACCGTAAAGCAAGGCGACGCAATGGTTACCGGAATTCGCGCGCAAGCACTGGGAGGCCGTCTGGATGGCACTCTTGCCATGCGCGATCTCGCCGGTTCTACTCGATCGACGCTCGCTGTGTCATTGAAACATATTTCGGCTTCAGATCTTCAGAACATATTCGGACCAGCAACGGCAGATCGCGCCGTGCTGGGTGGTTCACTGGACGCAGATGCTCATGCAACCTGGGGAAAGACTCTCGACGACCTGGTCGCCCGGGCCGAAATAAACCTCCAGGCCAGCCTCGAACCGGCACGTGGGGGCAACAAAACTCCAGTGAACGGGCGGATACACGCAAATTACGATGCCCGGCGTGAGCTGCTTGCTCTGCGGCAAAGCTACGTTAAGACTCCGCAGCTTTCGATCTCTCTCGATGGGACCGTCAGCCACAAGTCTTCCCTGCAGGTGCATGCGGAGAGCAACCAACTGCACGAGCTCGAAGAGCTTGCGACGGCATTTCGCGCAACTAATTCGACGCCGCTCGGGCTTTATGGGCGCGCGACGTTCGGCGCGACCATCAGCGGGTCGACCCGCAGTCCCGATATTCGCGGACAGCTGAGCGCGACGGACCTCCGATTGAAAGGCACATCGTGGAAACTTCTACGTACCCAATTTACCGCCAGTCCATCTGCAGTCCGGTTGAATAATGCCGAATTGGTTTCCTCCACCCAAGGCCACATCGGGTTTCAGCTGGATGCTGCGCTTCACAACTGGGTGTTCCAGGATTCCAGCCCGTTTCATCTTCAACTCACAGCTTCCGGCCTCAGCGCAAGCGAGTTGGCAAAAGTGGCAGGCGTAACCACCCAGGTTGACGGAACATTCTCGGCCACGGTTACAGCAAGTGGCACGCAACTCGCTCCTCTCGGCCACGGCAAGCTTGAGTTGACTCACGCAAGCGTCGCCGACGAGCCGATCAAAACAGCGACGGTCAGATTTGACGCCAATGGCACGACCATCTCCGCCAAGATCGACGCCGATCTTCCTGCCGGATCGGCAACAGGCAATGTGAAATATGCGCCCGAGCAGCAGAGATATGAGTTGGAAGTTCACGCCGATGGAATCAAGCTGGCGCAGCTGGACCACGTGAAGGACCGAAATCTGCAGGTGGCGGGGACAGTGAATCTGAACGCGTCAGGTCAGGGCACGCTGCAGGATCCAAACCTGCTGGCTGTGCTCGAAGTGCCTCAGCTCCAGGTGCGCGGTCAGGCAATCAACAATCTGAAGTTGACCGCCAATGTGGCAAATCGGGTTGCAAAGCTCGACTTGACTTCTCAGATGCTGGGTTCTCATGCCGAGGGTCACGGCACGGTCCAGTTAAAGGGCGATTACCCGGTGGATTTTGCTCTCGATACTCAGATCCTTCCCCTGCAGCCGGTGTTTGCCATCTACGCGCCAACGCAGGGGGCGAATCTCACCGGGCAAACGGAACTGCACCTGACCGTGCAGGGGCCGCTGAAGGCGGCGGGCCAACTCGAAGCCCACGTCGTGATCCCGCAGTTGAAGTTGAACTACAAGAACACGATTCAACTGGCTGCCACCCGGCCCATCCTCGCCGACTACGTCCATGGCACGCTTGAAATAAAGCGCTCCGTCATTCGTGGTACCGGAACCGACCTGACCTTTCAGGCCGAGGTGCCGGCCGCGAAAAGCGCTCCAGTGTCAATACTGCTGCGTGGGACGGTGGATTTGCAGCTTGCCGAACTGTTCGATCCCGACGTGTCCAGCGCAGGCCAGATTCGCTTCGACATCGATACTTTTGGACAGCGATCGAATCCCGATGTCGAGGGCCAAATTCATATCGTGAACGCCAGTTTCGCGAAGGCTGGAATCCCCCTGGGCTTGCGTGATGGCAATGGCTTGCTCACCCTTACCCGCAACCGGCTCGACGTAACAGAATTCAAAGGCAAGGCGGGAGGTGGGACGCTCAGCGCCACGGGCGGAGTGGTGTACCGTCCAAACTTGCAATTCGATTTAGCGCTGAAGGGCGAAGGAGTGCGGGTGGTTTATGAGCAGAACATCCGGGCCACACTGGCCTCGAGCCTGGCCCTTACCGGTAACTATAATGATGCGCTCCTCCGTGGACAGGTGAACATTGAGCAACTCTCATTGACCTCAAACGCCGATCTCATGGAATTAGTGGGCCAGTTTGGAGGCGCTGCGCCGCCGCCCCCTCCCACGGGTGGGCTTAAAGAAAATCTCCGGCTGCAAATCGCGGTCCAGACTCCGGGTGGGGTTAATTTAAGCAGCCGTGACCTGAGCCTGGCCGGGTCGGCGAATTTGCGGCTGCGAGGAACGGCGGCGCAGCCAGTGGTCATGGGACGCGTCAATCTGACCGACGGCGATCTGATTTTCTCCGGGAACCGCTATCTGGTGCAGTCCGCCACTATTGATTTTCGCAATTCCACCCGGACCGAGGCCGTGGTGAATGTCGCTGTGAATACCACAATCGATCAGTACAACATCCAAATGCATTTATGGGGTCCGGCCGAACATCTGCATACCAACTACTCCTCCGATCCTTCGCTCCCGCCCTCCGACATCATCAATCTGGTTGCGTTCGGAAAGACTTCCGAAGCCGCAGCCGCCAATCCCACCCCGGGAACTCTGGGGGCACAGTCGCTCATCGCGTCCCAGGTCAGCAGCCAGGTCACCAGCCGCATCGAAAAGCTGGCAGGGATTTCGCAGCTGTCGGTTGATCCGGTGCTGGGAGGCGGCCAGCAGAGTCCAGGCGCGCGCATCGCCATCAAGCAAAAAGTTACCAGCAAAATCTTTGTCACCTATGCCACCGACGTCACTTCCTCGCAGCAGCAGGCCATCGAGGTGGAATACGAGGTGAACCGGAGAATGTCCCTGAGCGCAGCGCGCAACCAGAATGGCGGCTTCTCCTTTGAAGCGAGCTTCAGGAAGGACTGGTAGCGCAAGTGACCATGCCGGATTTCGAAAAGCGATTTCGTCCGAGGGTTCACGGTCTATTGCAGTCGTGTCGCAGCGTCCGATCGGGTCCAGGGGATCGATGATGAAAAGACTGCTGCGTTTTTCCGGAAACGGAATGACTCTGCTGTTGGCGGTGGTCATCTGTGCAGGAGACGCCGGGGCGTACTCCGTTCTTACCCACGAGGAGCTCATTGACCTGGCCTGGAATGACTCCATACAACCCTTGCTGCTTGCCCGGTTTCCCGGGGCAACAGAAGAGGAGCTGCGGGAGGCACATTCGTACGCTTACGGCGGCTGCGCCATCCAGGATATGGGTTACTATCCGTTCGGCAAACAATTTTTCAGCAACCTTACGCACTATGTCCGCTCCGGGGACTTCATCGCGTGGCTGTTTCGTAACGCTCGCACCATCGATGAATATGCCTTTGCGATTGGCGCCTTGTCTCACTATCTGGGGGATTCAATCGGTCATTCGGAAGCGATCAATCCAGCCACAGCGGTCGAGTTTCCCAAGCTCAGGCGCAAGTTCGGATCCAGTGTTACTTATGATGAGAGCCCGCACAGTCATATCCGGACCGAATTCGCATTTGACGTTGAGCATGTCACGGATGAAGCCTTTGCGCCTCGGGCATACTTGCATTTTATTGGCTTCAGAGTGCCCAGAGAGTTTCTGGAACGAGCTTTTATCGACACTTACGGATTTGATATTCATGAAGTGCTCGGGCGGGCCCACCCCGCCCTGAAGAGTTACCGCACCTCCGTGCGCACCTTTATCCCGGCATTTGCCGAAGCTGAGGTCGTGCTGCATCGGCGCCAGTTTCCGCCCCATCCGGATGATGATGCGTATTTCGATTTCGCCGAGCTGGTCGCGCGCACCAACTATGAGCGGAGATGGAAACACGCTTACCGGGGGCCCGGAGTCATCGCCCACCTGCTGGCGGTCCTGGTCTTCATTATTCCGAAGATCGGCGCGGCATCCGATCTGGCCATCAAGATCCCCAACTGTGACACGGAAGAATGGTATCTGCGCAGCGTGAATCACACGGTTGACGCATTCCGTGAAGAACTGCACAAATTGAACACGGACCCGAACGCGCTGTTGACTCTGGCTAACATTGATCTCGACACCGGAGATCGCGTGAAACTGGGAGATTATCCTCTCGCGGACAAAACCTATGCCCGGCTGCTGAAACGGATCACGTCAAGACCGGAAAGAACCATTCCTGAAGACCTGAAGCGGAATGTCATTGAATACTACGAAGGGCCAAGAACGACCACGGCTTCACGGGAGCGGGTAAAGCCACAGATTTATGAGCAGCTGACGGTCCTCAAAAGCATGAGGGGAACCGACGGCTTGAGACTGCCCGAGCCATAGAAAGCGCAAAAATCGCGCTGCCAGGCGGTTGCGCGGCGCTTCGCTCATCTGCACTGGGTTCCACCAAAACCTCGGCAGATGCGCTCCTTGCAATCGCCTCAATCTCATTCCTGGAGCCGAGCCTTCGCAAATTGACGGCGCAGCGGTTCGCCGATTGCGGCCATGATCAGAACCGCTATTACGATTGCGATTGCGTCACGCCCTGTCTGCATCGATCCCAGCGACACCAGGAGGGTCGTAGAAAGAGAAGCTGGTTGGCTCGCTTTCAAAGCCAGGGGGACGGCCGTGGTAATGACCACAGACAAAACGGCGGCCCAGAGACGGCGCGAGCTGACGAATCCAGCCGATGAGACTTTGGGCGCATTCCAGGCGGCCAGTACCCAGAGCGAGGCAAAGCCCGCGCCCAGCGCCAGCAGATGTCCCACCACGATGTTGTAAGTCCTGGCGCTTGGCGCCAGCGGCTTCTCGACTAGTTCATATGCAGTCGGACCGAGGCTGGTAAAAATCAGGGGCATGCGCACGGCCCAGGCGATCGCACCAACGGTCAGGATAAGAACGCCCTCTCCGAGCGAGCCGGCCAGCAGATTTTTTGCCTTGGTCATATTCATTCATCGATCGGGTTACGTTATTTAGAGGACAAAACGACAAGGCCCGTTGGATGGGTAGAGACTCCGCCCTGCAAACGCGGGACCCATAAACTGCATCTGAAATGTTTGGGGGAACAGTGCATATTTTGGAAGCAGCCTGCGAAGAGAGGACGAGGTGGTGGCCGCCCCTGATGGTGGCCGCTGCAGCTCTGCTGAGCCTGAGTGCCCTGATGGCGTGGCACCTGGCGGACAGCGCGATCGAGCGCCAGGCGAGATACTCGGCGGTTGGAGCGGTTAACACTCCCTCCTCGCTGGGCGCGCTCCTCACCGGAAATGTCGGCGGAGAGCCGGGCGACATGGTGTTTCTGAATAACGTCCGGCTTTTCGCAGGCCCGAAGCCGACTTTGTGCATTGTGTCCGGTGCGGAGGGATTACAAATGCTCGTCGTGCTCGAAGCCCCGGACCTGGTCGCCGGACATTTGCCGATGACGGTCGACATCAAGGGACTCATTCGCCGATTGCCATCTTTGGCGGTTCTTCGGAAACAATGGAACCTCAGTAAAGATCAGATCCAAACTTTCGAAAAGCAGCGAATCTATATCGCTGCGGAGCGCGTTTGGTTGCAAAACGAAGATGCGGCAACCGACTAGTGCCCGGACCATTGTCCCGCTATCCATTTAAGGGGAAGGGGTTCTTTTCCGGCCCTGAGTCCACGCTCTTCCGTCGAGCCATGCCGGAATTGAGAGCGGTACGCCTGCAACCTCGGCGCGGCCGCACCCTGCCGGCTTCGAGCGAACTGCTCGGATACTTAATTTCCCGGCTGCTGTTCTACTCGTAGGTTATTGGTCACCGAAAAAACGCCCGGTACGCCCTTGGCCTGGGTTTCGGCGATCTGGGAGTCCATCTGGCGCGCCACCACACCTTCAAGAGTCACATGCCCGTTGTCGACAATGATGTGAATCGGTGGCACGGCGCGCAGCGCGTACGGACTCAAGGTGGTATTGCCGTAGATAGCGCGATAGGTAGCCATTCGGATCTGGTCATCCATCGGGGATGTGGGTAAGACCTTAATCTGGTTATTGACCGACTCCACGCCCTCTATGTTCTTTACGACGCGTCCCGCATCCGCCTTAAGCGTTGGACGTGATACCTGTCCTTGCAGTGTAACTGTACGATCTGGAGAGACCTGATAGCTGAGGTTGTCGAAGACTCCATAGTATGGGAGCAGAATAAGCTGATGTCTGACCTCTTCTTTCACGTGTTGCATAGTCTGCTCACTCATGGCCTGATTCTGGACTGAAGTGGCGGCGTTTGTCCCGCTGTTTTGCTGGGCGACGACGAACGAGGCCGCCAATATAAGGGATCCCCCTAATAACATGGCCGTGGCGCTATTTATTCTCATCGTGTTTTCCTCTATCAAAAGTAGAAATGAGTGGCAGGCGATGCGCCATACCATAAATGACGTACTCTCGAGGCCGATTCGCTGTAAGAAATGGAGATGTTCTGATCGGCACGAAACTGTGAAAAAGAGCTGCGAAACGCCTTTTTTGACCGTTGGGGTCGGGAGCCGCACAAATCTCAATTATAGGCAGCGATCAGGCTGCCCGCGCCTATGAGCGGCCGGTTATCTGTTCGAACGTGCATTGGACGGGCTTTTTCTCTGGGCGCCAGCGCAGGAACCCGGTGCCATGCCGGAAACGCCCGCCAGAAAAATGGTCGTAGCTCACCTCGCATACCAGTTTCGTCTTCAGGGGCTGCCATTCGCTTGAGCGCTTACTACTCCATCGACTGGGGCCGCCGGGCGCTCGTCCCGTAAAGCCTGGGGAACCGATCAGCGGCTCTACCACCCGTTTGAGCTGTTGACGCTGCACGGCATTGAAGCTGGAAGTGAAACCCACATGATCGAGCAGACCTTCGGCATTATTGAGACCGAGCAAAAGAGATCCAATTCCCTTGTCTTTCTCCGCGTAACGAAAGCCTCCCACGACACAATCCGCGGTCCGAACCCGTTTTACTTTCACCATCGCCGTCCGTTCGCCTGAGCGGTATGGCTCGTTCAGCCGCTTGGCGATGATTCCGTCCAGGCCCATCCGGGATAACTCTCGCATCCACCGCTCCGCTTGACGTCGTTCAGGCGATGCCGGTGAAAGCCGGATCAATGGATGTTTCGAGCCTGCGCGGAAGAACTCTTCGAGTTTCTGACGTCGTCGCTCGAGAGGAAGTTTAACCAGGCTCTTGCCACGGCCGTCAACCAGAAGATCGAAGCACATCAAACTCGCCGGCGTCGAGACTGACAGTTTCCGTATGCGCGACTCGGCGGGATGGATGCGCTGAAGCAGTTGATCAAAAGAAAGGACGTTACCGGAGAAAATCGCAATCTCACCATCCAGGACAAATTGTTTCTGCGGCAATTGGAGCAGCGCGGAGACCAACTCCGGAAAGTAGCGGGTTAAAGGTTGCCCGGCTTTCGATTGCAATATGACTTGCTTCCCTTTGCGAAAGGCGAGACAGCGGAAGCCATCCCATTTGGGCTCAAACAAATAATCGCCTGATGCAGGAATTGTGTCGGCGGTTTTGGCTTCCATGGGCGGGTAGGGCGGCCGGATGGGCAAGTCAATGCGCGGAAACGTAGATTCCAGCGATTCGGCAGCAACTTTCGCGATTCTTGCGGTCGCGGCCCCCCGCCCGGTCTTTGAAGCCCTGTTCCTTGTCATGGTGTCATGGTCATGGTCATGTTTCGCTGGTTTGATGCGCAGATCAGACGCCCACATCGGATTCGATATTTGCTGCGCGACGACTGGTCGACAACCGCCGTAAAACCATGGTTCAAATACACAAACATTTTTCCGAAGATACAGCTTTGTGTTTATTGTCTTCCCGCGCCATGCCGCTTATTGGTAAGAGTTATCGGTAAGAAAAGGAGCGATCATCATGAATCCACTCAAGTACATGTTCCGCCTCTCACTCATCGGCATTGCGATTGGCAGTATTTCTTGCGCTTTAGCGCAGACTTCCGGCGAATCCCCGGCGAGCCCGGAGAATACATCGTCCATGCATTCCGCGGCTCCGACGGAGGGAACCAAAGACACTAAATTGAGCAATGCTGACAGGGAGTTTGTAAAGGAGGCCGCAAGCGGCGGTATGGCCGAAGTTGAACTGGGCCGCCTGGCCGAGAAGAAAGCAGGCAGCGAGGACGTCAAACAGTTCGGCGAACGCATGGTTCGGGATCACAGCAAAGCCAACGACCAGTTGAAACAGATCGCATCTTCGAAGGGAATAGCCCTGCCGCAACATATCTCGGCCAAATATAAGACAACCGAAGAGCGCCTTTCCCAATTGAGCGGAAGCGAGTTCGACCGCGCCTACATGGCCGATATGGTAAAGGATCACAAAGCGGATATTGCTGCGTTCCGGCATGAGAGCTCCTCCGGCAGCGACGCTGAGGTTAAAGGTTTCGCGTCTGAGACTCTCCCCACATTGAAAGATCACTTGAAAGCGGCGGAGAGCACGGCGCCTGAGCGGGCCAGTTCCAATTAGCAAAAGTTTGGCAGCGCGAACCGCGCCAGCTGTACAAGGTTGCCAAGCAAAATAGACGTTTCGGTCAGACCGACCCGAGCGGCAGTTCTCCCTCTCCACAGAGGGAGAATTGCCTGGCATAGAGCCAAACCCGACGGAAACCTCGTTGCGGTCAGCAAGGGGAAATCTTTCCAAATCGTACCGACGCTGGGAAAGAGAAAATCGATGGCCGCGGCCAGGAAATCCCACAACGACAGGAAATCACATAACAAGAAGAGGTGGGTTGCAACCGTCAAGACAGATTCGACCCATCCGCCACCGGGACTCTTTACGCGGAGCGCCGCCGTCATAGCCCGGACTTTGGCCTCGAAGAAAGTTTCGCCCAAGGGTCCAGGATCTGGAATGCGAATGCTGAGTTACTTCATAAACCGCGCAGGGCGGGGACTAAGCCGGAAGCGCCGGAATGAGCTACAGAAAGCAAAGGTAATTCTTTCCAAGCGGATTGAACACAGCAGGAAAGTAAGCCAACAAAAGGCGGCCTGAGTGCCGATATTTAAGACCTCGCCATTCCTGCCGCTTCGAAAGTCTCATTGCCTGTAGTTTGAAGTTGAAAATCCTTTTCGTTTTGATCTACTTGAGCCGCGGAACACCCTTACCCCACGTCTCTGGCGGAGCCAGTTCCCGCCGAATCGGCGGACTCGTCATATCACGCCGGTTTGAGTTGAAAATACGGTCTCCCTGGGAAATGAGATAGTCGGCAGTCCGCGCGGCCAAAGCCTGAATCGTCAGTCCAGGATTGGCCGAACCTTGTGTCGGCATGATGCTGCCATCGCATACAAAAAGATTCGGGATGTCGTGCGTGCGCCCAAACTTGTCTACCACAGAAGTTTTGGGATCGGAACCCATGCGGGCAGCGCCGACCAGATGTGCATAACGCGCTTCCTGCTCAACCTCGGTGGCTCCGGCGGCGGACATGACCTCCATCGTCTTTTCTTTGGCATGTTTGATCAGCTTCTTGTCGTTGTCATGCAGGTTAAAGCTCACGTGGGCCACGGGCAGGCCGAAGCGATCTTTTTCGTCGGCGAGAGTCACTCGATTGTCCTCCCAGGGCAGAATCTCGCCGAGAAGACCGAAACAGGCCCAATGGTTGTAATCCATCATCTCCCGGCGAAGGCCCCATCCCCACACCCTCTTCGCGGCCAGCATCTGTTTTCCGAACGCGATGGGCAGCGGACCCACCGTCTGGATGGCAAAGCCGCGCGCAAAATCGTTCCCGGGATCGGTTTCATAAAACTGCTCGGTCAAGGCATGCGCCGGCGGAGCTTTGTACATACGCACCGGTTGCTCGAACCTTCCCAATACTACGTTCCCCGCCTGTGCCATCAGATAACGGCCGACTGTGCCGCTCGAATTCGCCAGTCCGTTCTCGAAGCCGGGGCCGGCAGAGTTGAGCAGCAATCTGGGAGTCTCGATGGCATAACCGGAGACGATCACGGCTTTGGATTTCTGGAACTGCGAGCGTCCGTCGTTATCGAAATAATGGACGCCGGTAACGCGGCCTTGCTTGCCGAGTTCAATGCGGGAAGCCATGCAGAGGTCGCGTATTTCGGCGCCTTTCTTGAGGGCATCCGGAACGTGGGTGATGAGCGTGCTCGCCTTGGCCCCGACTTTGCATCCCTGAATGCAGAAGCCGCGATAAATGCAGTGCGGCCGGTCTCCGTGTGAGCCGGAAAGAATGGCTACAGGGCCGCCGATGGAAACCGGAATATTCAGCGCGGTGCAGCCGCGGATCAGCGCATTGCCGACTCCGCCCATGGGGTGAGGTCCATACGCGTATCCGTGGGGATGCCCCCAGGGATAATAAGCCGGACCCGCCACCGGCATTTCAAGTTCGAGTTGTTCATAGTAGGGCAGGATGTCGTCATAGGTGATGGGCCAGTCGGCGCCTACCCCGTCGCGCGTCCAAACCTCAAAATCCGATGGATGCAGGCGCGGCGTAAATGCCGCCCAATGAACGGAACCTCCGCCTACGCCCTTGCCGCAATTGTTCGCGCCCAGGGCCAGGGGATCGGACCCTCCGGTCACTCTTGGATCCTCCCAGTAAAGCTGGTGCGAGCCAGCTTCGTCACTGACCCAGTCGCGTTCCGTATCCCAGAATGGTCCGGCTTCCAGGCCGACTACATTGAAGCCGGCGCGCGCCAGGCGTTGCAGAAGTACGCCGCCGGCCGCGCCGACGCCGACGATTACGTAGTCAACTTCATCGCCTTCCCGGAATTTCCGCATCGGCACATGAATGTGCTGCAACGATCCCAGCATGTGCTTGCCGTTAGCAGGAGCTTGGAACGATCCCAGGATTGGCTCTTTCAACGTTGCCTCATGATTCACTTGTGCTGATCGGCCTCAGTGTGCAGGTGTGCCGCCGACTCCACTTCGTGAGAAACCGACGACTCAGGTGCGCTCCACTCATAGCGCTGCTCTTCTACTTCCCACGGTTCCGGCTCACCGTGTTCCAGGCGCGTATAGGCGCGGGGATAGGCGGGGCCGCCAAAACCGATCTCATCCCACGCCCACGGGTGGGCGTAATACCCGTCGATGGCATCGCCCATCAGCAATTGCCAGAAACGATGCACCGACATGTTTTTCCATATTTGCGCGGCGGCTTTGGGCTTTCCGTCATGCAGCGCCCGAAGCACGAGACCCTGCTGGCGATGCGGCAGGCCCAGGAAACGGTCGCCAAACTCTTGCAGCGCCTCTTGATCGATCGCTTCGCGCCCCATCCGATAAGCCTCGCGGTCCTGAGGCATGTTGTCGTAGCGATAGCCGACAGTCTGATTGTTATGCAACCGGTGGTCGAGCGGAGCCACGACCGGAATCCGGCGGTCGGGAGTGCGGTCTGCCTGCGGAATAAGACGACCAAACACCGCAGTCCAGAACTCCCATTCTTCCGTGGAAAAAAATTTCATCGCCGAGGGCGAATCCACGCGTTCAGTCACGACCTGCCGTGTCGCGTTGTCCCAGAAGAGACTCTGCGAAAGGGTGCTGAAGCCGGGGTAATATCCAGGCTGGCGCCGGGGAGCAAGCGGTTCCCCCGTGGCCGCATCTCGCGGAAGAAGAGAAGCTTCAGGTTTGGTTTCAGGCTTGCTCATCTGCGTTTTCTTCGGAGCTGGCTGGCCAACAGGCCGAGCATGCCGGCCGCGCCAAAAAGCAACGGCGCGAAGATTGGCGGCCCGTACATTACGTTATAGAGAAGATGCTTGGTGCCTCCGGGCCGGCGAAGCACGCCCTGGCCGTGATAATAAAAGCCAACGGCTGCGTCGGCGGAAGCCAGCAGCGAGAGAGCTGGTAAAGCCGTGGTCGCAATGCGGCGGCTCTTGACGGAAGCGAAAGCGGCCCCGGCCAGGGCCGGAGCCAGAATGATCGGCGTCCACTGCACGGCGTACCGGAAATTATTTTTGTAATGCGAATAGAAGGCTTCGAAACCGCTAAGCAGCGCGCTGATGCCGGTAACGATTGCAACCTGCCGCTGAAAGCGGCCTTCCCGAATGTCCTGTTCCGCCGAGAGCAGTCTTCGACTCTCCCGCGAAGGCAGCAATTTCGCAAGCAGATTGTCTTTCCCCGACCTGGAAACATAGGACGCATCTTCGCGTTGTAAATAGGACGCAATCAGTCCGAGGTAAGCGCTCGTACCGAATAGCAACGGAGCAAAGACTGGCGGACCCATGATCATGTTCGTCATCGGCAACCGCCAGCCCCCGGGCTTTCGTTTGATTCCGCGAACGTGAAAATAGAAACCTACGGCGGCGTCGATCAGTGTGACTGCTGAAACGATACGCAGGATGGTCCGTGCCGCCCGCCGGCTGAAAAAACCGGCAATGGCCGCCGCCGCCAGACAAACACTCAGAATGACCGGGGTATACATCACGCGCCGGCTGTAGCTTCCCCGGTAGTGTTCATAGGCGACTTCGATGCCGCTCACTACACTGCTGCCTGCGGTGAGCAGTGCCATGCTCCGCTGGAAACGCCCTTCCCGGATCTGGTTTGAGATGATTTCCAAATCCTGGCGTGGACGGCGAATCGAGAGCGCAGAACCTTTTGGCATATTCTTAGACGACCTCGCGAACCTGGTCGAGGGCAATGGTCTTGATGATCTTGATCGCATCTTTCTGACCGCGCAGCAGAGCCTTGGCGAAATGGACCGCCTGTTGGGTGGTGGCTTTCCCGGGCATGGGCGGCTCATTGGGATCGACGACTGCCTGTACGACGCACGGACCCTTGTGGCTCAGAGCCTCTTTAAGGACCCGTTCGGCATCTTCCGGATGTTCCAGGGTGAAGCCGCGGGCGCCGCACGCCTCCGCGACCATGGCGAAATCGATGGGCTCAAGTTCGACGCCATACTCGGGATTCCCTTCCAGGATCATTTGCTCCCATTTGATCTGGCCCAGCACATTGTTCTTGATGACAATTACCGTCACCTGCAAGTTGTATTTCACCAGGGTCGCGATCTCTCCCATCAGCATGGTGAGGCCACCGTCGCCAACCACGCAGACCACCTGCCGTCCGGGATATGCCACCGCAGCCCCGATGCTGTAGGGCAGTCCGTTGGCCATGGTTGCAAGCGAACCGGAAAGTGAAAATTGCATGCTGCCGCGAATTTCCACATAACGCGCAGTCCAGGTGGCGATGGTTCCGCTGTCCGCGGAAACGATGGCATCGTCGTTGAGAAGTTTGTTCAGGGTGTAAGTCACCACCTGCGGTTTCATCGGCATGTCTTTGCGCGTGCCCCGCTCTTCCATCAACTCGTTCCAATCCTTCATGTGGCCCTGTGCTTTTTCCAGAAAATCCTGCGGCTTACGTTTGAGAAGAGGTAAAAGGACGGTAAGGATGGTCTTCGCGTCGCCGACCAGGCCGACATCCACGGGGTGGCGCAAACCGACGCGGGTGGGGTCGATCTCGATCTGAACGCATTTCGCCTGGCCCGGCTTGGGCAGAAACTCCATGTAGGGATAGCTGGTCCCGATCATGATCAGGGTGTCGCAATCATTCATGGCATCTACCGAGGGTGAAGTGCCAAGCAATCCGATTCCGCCGGTCGTATAAGGACTGCGGTCGGGCAGCACAGCCTTGCCGAGAAGGGCCTTGACGACTGGGCCGCCGACAATGCCCGCGAGTTGCGTGACCTCTTCTCTGGCTCCGAGCGCACCGCGCCCAACCAAGACTGTGACTTTCGAACCAGCGTTGATAATGTCGGCGGCCTGATGCAAAAGCGACTCCGCCGGCTTCGCGCTCGAGGGGACACTCCAATCCGCGCTGTGGTGGGCAACGTTGGCGCCGCTGCGATGTTTGTCGGTAACTTCCCATTCCTGTATGTCCTTCGGTATGCAAATGTGGGAGACGCCGTGCCTGGCATATGCCGTTCGGACAGCCATGTCTACGACATTGACCGCATGCGCGGGCCCCATCACGCGCTCGTTGAAGACCGCAACATCCATGTAGAGTTTGTCGAGATCCACATCCTGCTGATAATCCATTCCGATCAGATCATGAAATGTGTGCCCGGTAATTGCGAGCACGGGTTGCAGATCGCACTTTGCGTCGTAAAGGCCATTCAGCAGGTGGACGCCACCGGGGCCGGAGGTGGCGCAGCAGACCCCGATGCGGCCGGTGTATTTGGCATAGCCGACGGCGGCGAAGGCCGCCGCCTCCTCATGCCGCACCTGAATAAATTTCAGTTTGTCTTTGTGGGTTCGAAGCGCCTCGAAGAAACCGTCCACTCCGTCACCGGGGAAGCCAAAAATTGTGTCGACCCCCCATTCAATTAAACGCTCGACAATGAGATCGGAAACCTGTTTCGCCATAATTTCATCCCTTTCCTTATTTGCGTCACCGACGCGCCCGCCGGCACAGTGGCTCATCCTGAATTTCGGATAAACTCATACCCGGTAAGCGGCCGCATCTTTTTGTTTCAATTCCAGACCATGCCCAGGCCTGCTTAAGTCTGGCTGCATGACGCCATTCCGCGGTTCGCAAAAACCGTCGAAGAACATGCGCTCGATGCGGGCATGGTCGTGGAAAAACTCCATGTGAACAGCCCGAGGCACCGCACAACAGACGTGCAAGTGCATGCTGGGGCCACAGTGAGATGACAGGGGCAGGTTCGCCGCCCAGCACAACGCCGCCACCTCTAGAAAACCGCTGATGCCGCCGCAGCGGGTCGCGTCCGCCTGAAGAACGCTCACCGCAGCGGCGTCGATCATGCGGCGGAAATACCACGCGGTGTAGCCGTACTCTCCGGCGGCGATGTCCATTCCCAGGGGGGCACGGGAGCGCACCTGATTGAGTCCGGCGAGATTGTCGGAGCTGACCGGCTCTTCGAACCAGCGGACCTTCTGCTTCGCGAATTCCTGGGCCAGGCGAAGCGCCTGCATCACCGTATAAGCCCCATTGGCGTCGACGAACAATTCACAGGCTTCGCCGATAGCGCGCCGCGCAACCTCGACCCGTCGAGGATCATCTTCCGGTTGGCTGCCGATCTTCATTTTCACCATGGAGAATCCGTGCTCAGCCCAGCCACCGAGTTGCTGCTGCAGTTGCTCGTCGCTATAGCTAGTGAAGCCGCCACTGCCGTAGAGAGGAATGCCGTCGCGCACCCTGCCAAGAAGATTGACCAGAGGCGCGTCCAGCAGGCGAGCCTTCAGGTCCCATAGGGCATTGTCGATCGCAGCCGCAGCCATGCGGGTAATGCCAGTTTCACCGAGATTCCTAACGTGACGGTAAATGTCCTGAAGAATCGCAGCCCCGGCGAAAACATCGCGGCCGTCAACCACCTGCGAAAGAAGTTTTTGCACCACCTTGGCAGTGGCTTCATCCGCGTAGGTGTAACCGAGCCCGCTTTTTCCACCGGCATCGAGTTGAACCAGCACCATGGTTGTGCTGTCCCAGGAGCAGGTGCCATCCGCTTCCGGCGCGTCGGTGGGAATGGTAAAGACCGTGACCTTGCTGGTGGTGATCTTCGATTTTGTGGTCTCAAGCAATCGCAGCCTCAGAAGTCGGTTAGCACGTTCGTACCATCGGCGGTCACGGATACAACATCGCAATGCCGCATGCCGCCGTAACCGTCGAAGTAAGCGGCCGGTTCAATGTTGAAGGTCATCCCGGCTTCGAGCACATCGGGAGACTGCGGATGAATTCGAGGCAGGGCATTGGGATTGGCGGCGGCGAACCCAACGCCATGCCCGGTGGAGTGTTTAAAGGCATCGCCGAAGCCGTGATCCGTCATGACACGTCTGGCGGCGGAATCCACATCGCGTGCGGCAACGCCGGGAGAAATGGCATTGAGCGCGGCTTTTCTCGCTTTATCGATTGCCGACCGCATACTTTGCTGCCGGTCGGTGGGTGGGCCCGCCGTGTAGGTCCGCGTTACGTCAGTCCAATAGCCGTCAGCGCAGGTGTTGGCGTGAATCATTACCAGGTCGCCCGCTTCGATTTTGCGTTGTCGAGTGCGAGCGTAAGCCGCCGAGGCGCATGCCGAGTTGGGGCCCGACATGCAGAAGAAGAAACCATAGCTGCGCTGCACTTTTGCGGCTTTTAAAGTAGCCTGGAAGGCCGCCTGCACATCGGCAGCAATCTCGGCCTCGCGCTTTCCTACCTGGATCGATGAGGCGGCATCCGCAAAACCTGAGGCGGCAATATCAGCCGACGTGCGGATACATTCGAGTTCTCGCCGGGTCTTGCGGGCTGCCAGTTGTTCGAGGAGGTCTCCGCAAGCCACCAGCGTCGCGCCGGGTATCACGTCATTCAGCAGGCTAGAAAGTGAAGAACGGAAATCAATTCGTGCGGCGTAGCTAGCCGGCTGCATGCCCTGCTCGACGTGAATGCCAACGGTCGCTTTGGCCAGCCCAAGATCCGAAGCCAGCGCTCGCAATGGAAAGGTAAGCGCCTCGATCGGAGTCGTCAGTTTCGTCAATGAAGATGGTTGGTAGGGAATGAGCGACGCGCCGGAGGTCTGTTCGGCGATCTTTACCTCATCCTCAGGCAATATCACGCGGAGATCGCCGCTGACTGTAAGCAAAGCGACGCTGGCGCCCATCACCGGCCAGTAGCCGGTTAAAAGTAAAACTCCACTGGGCGATCCACACACTACTGCGTCCAGGCGCATTCCCTTGATTGCATCAAGAATCCGTACATTTCGTTCTTCGTCAATCACTTTCGAGCCGCCAAGTCAACCCAGACAATAGCCTAAGAAATCAGGGAATAAAGCGTAGGAGAACCGCGGTCGCATTTCCTGGTTCCATCAAGTCGTTCTTTGCCACGAACTCCTAAACAGCGCGTGGTGAGCGCACAGGCCAGTCACAGAGGACTTGGTTAGGATTCCTTAAGCTTTCTAACAGTTGTTTTGATTGGGGTGGATATTTAGGAAGCGATGTGTGCGCTTGCGGTCCGACCTCAACCGGACTTCGCATCAGCGAATTGCTGGCCTTGAAGTGGATGGACGTCGACTTCGAGGCACTGACGAACGGCATTCTCCTGACAAGAACGACTTGCCCTCCTCGTACAAACCTTGACCGATTCTTGGAAGCATCCGCAAGCACGAACCCTGTTGCTGCCGTCTCGGCGCCTTCGAGGATTGATCTAAGACACCGTCCGCCCTCACCAGGCCCTGGGCTACCTCACTCCTCGCCGGTTCTTGCTCCAACTCTCATCCCAACGAAAGGAATGAAAAGTGTCACCCATCTACTGGACGAGTACAATGCGTTGACCAACCGGCAGTGCGGGCCTAACATTCCCGATAAATGGCCGTGCCTTCTCAACTCGTGGGCCAGATACTCGGCCACTATCGCATCATCGAGCAAATTGGCGCGGGCGGCATGGGGGTTGTTTATCGCGCTCACGATGAACAACTTGAGCGCGACGTGGCAGTCAAGGTCCTGCCCAATGGTGCACTGGCCGACAAGGCGGCCAGGAAGCGCTTCCGCAAAGAAGCTCTTGCCTTGGCCAAGCTGAACCATCACAACATCGAAACTGTGTATGAGTTTTCCCGCCAGGATGGGGTGGACTTTCTCACCATGGAGCTAATCCCAGGAGTATCGCTGGACGCAAAGCTGACCTCCGGTGCCCTGCCGGAGCAAGAGGTCCTGCGGCTTGGCGCGCAGATGGCCGCAGGGTTAGAGGCCGCCCACCGTCAGGGAATCGTGCACCGCGACCTGAAGCCAGGTAATTTACGTCTCAACTCCGACCATCAGCTGAAGATCCTGGATTTTGGGTTGGCGCAATTGGTACAACCCGAAGGCGGGACGCCATTGGCGGCAACGCTGACCGAGTCGCAGCAAGTGACGGGCACGCTGCCCTACATGGCACCGGAGCAGTTGCGAGGAAGTGTCGCTGACGCTCGGACCGATATTTGGGCTGCGGGAGCGGTGCTGTACGAGATGGCCACCGCTCACCGGCCGTTTGAGGAGAAGGTGCCAACCGCGCTGGCAGGCGACATTATTCACAAAGCCCCGCCCCCTCCTCGAAGGTTGAGATCGGAGCTATCCCCCAACTTGGAAGCAGTCATCCTGAAGTGCCTGGAGAAGGAGCCCACTCAGCGTTACCAAACCGCGCGTGAGCTGCAAGCAGATCTGGAACGGTTGAGTCGAGGGGCCGCACCGCTTGCTGCCCGGGGACGGCTATGGCCGCTTCTTGCGGCAAGCGCAATTGTAGTGGTGATGTTTGCAGTTGGCGCTTTCTTCTCTCTCCATCGGAGTCCAAAGCTTACCGACAAGGACACGATCGTCCTGGCCGACTTCACCAACACAACCGGCGATCCCGTGTTTGATGGGACTCTGAGACAGGGCATGGCCGTCCAGCTCGGGCAGTCGCCTTTCCTGAGCCTGATCTCGGAAGGGCGCATTCAGCAAACGCTGCGGCTGATGGGGCGGCCGGCCGATGCGCGACTGACCCCGGAGATCGCCCGCGAAGTCTGCGAGCGCACGGCGAGCACCGCTGTCCTCGACGGCTCCATTACCAGCCTGGGCAGCCGGTACATTCTGGGGTTGCACGCGAGAGTCTGCCGCACGGGAGACGTTCTCGCCGACGAGCAGGTGCAGGCGGCCGGAAAAGAGGACGTACTGAATGCCTTGGGTAAAATTGCCAGCGAATTCAGAACGCGAGTCGGTGAATCGCTGATCACGGTCGAAAAGCACAACATTCCGCTGGAGACAGCCACGACCTCCTCCCTCGAAGCGCTGAAGGTCTATAGCACAGCGATGCAGATTTCTTTTTCGGCGGGATTCTCCGAAGCTTTGCCCCACCTGAGGCGCGCTGTCGAAATCGATCCGCAGTTTGCAATGGCCTATGCGTCCATGGGGCTGATGTACAGCAATATTGGAGAGTCAGTCCTGGCGGCCGACAGCACGAGGAAGGCCTATCAGTTGCGAGATCGCGCCAGTGACCGGGAGAGATTTTTCATCACGACCCTCTACCAGCGAAATGTCACGGGAAATCTGGAAAAAGGACAGCAGACGTTGCGGTTGTGGGGAGAAACCTATCCGCGTGATCGGGATGCCCATGGACTGCTGGCGGGATTTGCTACGCAGGGCACGGGGCAGTATGAAAAGTCGATCGAAGAGGCCAATATCGCGCTCGGGATCGATCCCGATTTCAGTCCAGGGTACGTCAACATCGCGTTTGCCAATTTCTTCCTCGACCGCATGGCGGAAGCGGAGAAAACCATCCGGACAGCTGGGGAGCGCAAACGAGAAACGCCGGATCTTTTGTTGCTTCAGTACTACGTCGCGTTCGTCAATGGCGACGCGGCCGGGATGGATCGGGCAGTGGCTCTGGCCAAAGGCAAGCCGGGGGTCGAAGACTGGATGCTCCATGCGCAGGCCCTGGTTGAGGCTCGCTCGGGCCGAGTGCAGGCGGCCACGATCTTGTCTGGCCGCGCCGTGGGCATGGCCCGGCAAGAAGGCCAGAAGGAAAGCGCGGCTAGCTATGAAGCCGCACAAGCGGTGTGGCAAGCGTTCTTCGGGAACGCACCTGCGGCAAGGCGCAGCGCGATCGCGGCCCTGGAGCTCTCCAATGGCCGCGATGTCGAGTACGGAGCTGCATTTGCTTTGGCTGGGGCGGGCGATTTGCCGCGTGCGCAGTTGCTCGCGGCCGATCTACAGAAGCGCTTCCCGGAAGACACCTCGGTCCAATTCAACTACTTGCCTGCGCTGGGCGCACTCTTTGCCCTGAACCGTCATGAGCCGCGAAAGGCTATCGAAGCGCTACAAGTTAATGTTCCTTATGAGCTGGCGGTACCGGCAATCGACTTCAATGAGTTTTTTGGGGGACTCTATCCGGTCTACGTACGTGGCGAGGCTGATTTGGCCACCCACCAGGCCCTCGAAGCGACAGCCCAGTTCCAGAAAATTCTCGATCATCGCGGGCTTGTTGCAGGCGATCCAATCGGCACGCTCGCGCATATTCAAATCGGTCGGGCTTACGCGATGGCAGGCGACACTGCCAAAGCGAAGGCGTCGTACCAGGATTTCTTCGCGCTCTGGAAAGACGCCGACCCGGATATCCCCATCCTGAAAGAAGCCAAAGCGGAGTACGCAAAATTGCAATAGCCCTGGGCGCGGTGGCCGCGGGCAGTCCCGTGGTGGACGTCTCTGCCGGCATCGAATTTCAGAATTCTACGCCGAACCACTCGGCTGGACCGTCGAAGACTGGCTGTGGAAATCCCGCTTCCGTCATGAAATGTTCATCAAGGTTTAACCGCCGCGTAACAAAGGACCGCTAGAGTCGTCTCAACCGATTCCAGGCCCAAAGCTGTGTTTTCACGGCGCGACTGCGCCATTCCCAGGAAAGAGAGCTACGCACATGAAAAAGAAGGCCGCAATTCTAGGTCTGCTGCTGGCAGCAATGGTGTCGCCGGTGTTCGCCGGCGAGGGTCCTGTCCCCGAGGGTGTCCCGTCACTGGACCATGTGTTCGTGATCATGATGGAGAACCATGGCTACAATCAGATCGTCGGCAATCCAAACGCACCCTTCGCCAACCAATTGGCCAAATCCGCCAACTCCGCCACCAATTACTTCGCCATTGGTCATCCCAGCCTGACGAACTACCTGGAAGTGGTTGGGGGATCGAACTTCGGTGTGCGCACCGACAACAGTCCGGACTGGCACAACGGGTCCTGCACCACCAACCTCGAGTCTGGCCAGGCCGCGACCGACAACCCGGCCAGCCCCGACATTTGCCCCATCTCGGGAAGCGGCACGGATGCCGAGACGCCGGCAATTGACTTGACCAATGAGTGTCCGACCGCTACCGTCCCGTGTCCGCCAGGCCTAGCCAGCATTGACGGCGTGCAGTCCGTTCCGGCGGCGCCGAACACCTCCGGCAAGACGATCGCCGACCAGTTGGCGGAGCGGGGTCTGAGATGGAAGAGCTACCAGGAGAACCTGCCCCCGAGCGGCGCGGATGGGGTAAATAACAGCGACGGCTTTTTTACGGATAGCGCAGGAATCCTGGCGGCGCTCCCAAATGAAACCCAGACCCTGGTCAACCTCTACGCGGTGAAGCACAATCCATTCGCGTACTTTCGCAATGTGCAGGAAGGGGACAGCCGCAACAGCAGCCTGAGGAATGTCGCAGGCTTCGAAGGCGCACGGGGTCTTTTCGAGGACCTCGCTTCCGGGCACGTTCCGGAGTTTTCCTTCATTGCGCCCAATCAGTGCAATGACCAGCATGGACGTGGCAACGCCGGCCCTCAGTGCGACTTCGACCCTGCCGACAACGGCACTCAACAAGGACTGAACCCCGCATTGATCTATCAAGGCGACCTTACCATCAGGAATCTGGTCAATGCCATCGAGAGATCTCCTTCGTGGCGCGACGGGAACAATGCGATCGTCATACTGTGGGACGAGAACGATTACAGCTTCGCTCCTGATAACAAGGTGCTGCTTATCGTCGCCAGTAACCGTCGTGACGATCACGGCAAGAGCGGCGGCCGGCAGAGCAGTCAATTTTACAGTCACTTCTCTTTGCTCAAGTCGCTGGAAGCCGGCTTTGGTCTGCCCTGCCTCAACCACGCGTGCGACGCAAACGTGGCGGTCATGTCGGACCTCTTTGGTGGGGACGAGCATAACAAGCACCACCACTAAACTGGTGAAGGGTTCCTCAAAAGTGGCGGTCGTCGTCTTTGGGCGGCGACCGCCACACGCCGCTATGAGGCAGAACCTTGGCGCTGTTTGCCGCCGCCAGGTTATTTTCGACTTTCACGATCCTGGAATTGGCTTGGCTACGCATTTGTAAACCATTCAGCACGCAACTCCGGCGATCGCCATCGAAGTCCCGATAACGATAAACATCGCATACCACACAATTGAGCCCGAAAACCAAGTATCCGGCATTTCGCTTCGTAGTGCTGGCGCGGCGATGGTTGCCGGTGAAATAAGTGCAAAACAGGAAAGCATCGCCGAGATAGGGAGGCCGTCGAGAAATTGTTACCTACACTACCCTCCGGCGAGCCCTCTAGCCTCGGCAACCGGCAATGGGAAAAACCCTAACTTGGTTTGACCATGAGGACGCATTGGCAACCCTCTTCAACACAGAATTATTAGAATAGGCGGCAGGCGCGGTTCCGGCTCTCTTGGACGTACGGATCTGCCGGCTATGGTCAGTAAGATTCCTCAGACCTTTAAAATGTGTGGGTCAAGGTAGGAAATGCAGTCGAATCCAACTCTTATGTCTCGCTCTTATGTCTCGCTCTTATGTCTCGCGATTCTTGTCTTTTGAACCCCACTTAAAGTCTCAAGTCGCTGCTGCAGCCTAAAGCCAACAGATTTTCGTCCGCCGCTCGTGGACGGGCGGGAAGGTTGGAAAACCGAAGACTGCTTCAAGCAAGGCTCGTGTCCCCTTGGTCCCGCTACATGCAGGCTTCATTCGCCAGTGGCAGGGGCAGACGCCCTACGGGCAGCCGATGGACTGGGTTTTCGCCAGCACGCGGCTCAAGGGCTGAGCGGCCCCGCGTCGCGAACATGCTCGTCGAAGACTATCTCCGTCCGGCTGGAGTGAAGGTGGGAGTGCTCAAGGAAGGTGAGAAGGTACGATTCGGTTTCCACAACCTGCGCCACAGCTTGGCGAGCTTCCTTGTGCGGAAAGGGACGGACGTGAAGACGGTGCAAAAGATGCTCCGCCACAGCGACGTTACAACCACGCTGGGAATCTACGCTCACAGCATGAGCGAGGACCGCCTGGCAGCGCAGGACGAGATGCTGGCGGCGATGATGACGCCATCAAATGCGGTGAACTGAGGTCAAGCCCGAGGACGGAATCGCTCGTTGACGGCTGCCGTTCAGGGGGCCCAGCGGATCATGCGGAAAATTGATCGCCATCTTTCCGAGATAGGCCTCCGGTCCAGATTTCCATCGTGGATTGCGCTTAGAACCACACCGCTCTTCCCCTCAGATGCCGAGAGAGGCACGATCGTGGTCTGGGGGACTGTAACCGGTGGCATGGCAGGCGAAGAATTCTGAGGGTCATAGCGGAAATCGGCAAGTCCTGACTGAATTTTCCGACATCCCAGACCTGACTTCTGACCCGGCATGACTTCCGTGTAGCCCGTCCCACCGGGAATCGGCGGGAAGCGACCTTGAGGTAATTCACCAGATCGGGCGTGGGCCGGCATGATTGGGCGGGCACCTTCAGTTTGTGTTTGTGCGATACTACTGGGCAGCACTGGCAGCTACAAAGTTTTATGGCAGACGTCAGCGCACCAAGAACACCGACATCTCTTCAGGATCAAGCGTCTCTTTCGTCGCCTGCCCGGGCTCAAACTCTGCCCAGCGAGGCGGTGTTCGATGCGTTGAAGATGATTCTCCTCGGCGCACCCCTGGACGAAATTCTGACGAGCGTCACTCGGTTGATCGAAGCCCAGAGTGAGGGAATGTTGTGCTCGATTTTCCTTGTTGAGGAGGACGGTTTACACCTGCGATATGCCGGCGCTCCGAACCTGCCCGCGGCGTACCGGGCAGCGACCGATGGAGTGCGCATCGGCCCTGATGTCGGATCGTGCGGCGCAGCCGCTTACCTTCGCAAGCCCGTTTTCATCTCTGACATCCTTTCCCACCCGAACTGGGCGAGCTTCGGAGACGTTGTTCTGCAGAGTGGACTGCGCGCCGCCTGGTCGGCCCCGATCATGTCGCACGACGGCAAGGTGCTAGGAACCTTCTGTATGTATTACCGCGAGGCTCGGCACCCGGAACCCGCCGACATTGAGTTGATCGATCATGCCAGCCGGATTGCTGCAATCGCTATTGAACGCGAGCGGTCGCAGGAAGCTCTGAGAATCGCCCTTGGCGAGGTCCGGAACTCGGAAGTCAAACTTAAGCGTGTCATCGATACGATTCCCGCTACCGTCTGGTACGGTTTGCCCGATGGTTCGAAGGAGTTCCTCAATAAACGATGGCGGGACTATACCGGCCTGTCTTCTGAAGAATCGTACGGCTGGGGATGGCAGGCTGCAGTTCACCCTGAAGACTTGCCGCTGGTAAGTGATAAATGGCGGGAGCTAGCGATCTCGGGACAGCCGGGTGAGGTTGAGGCGCGTGTTCGCCGCCATGATGGAGCGTTTCGCTGGTTTCTAATCCGCATCGAGCCGCTACACGACGAAACTGGCAAAGTCGTCCGATGGTTCGGAACAAGCACCGATATCGAGGACCTGAAGCAGACGGAGAAGAAGCTGCGAGAGGATGAACGCGAGCTTCGTCGAATTACCGAACTAATTCCGCAGGCGATTTTGGTCCAGAACCCAGGTGGCGTTCCGCTCTACGCAAACCAAGCAATGCTGAACTATACGGGTCTCACGATCGAAGATGTTCTTACCCCCGGTTTCCGCCAACGAATCTTTCATCCGGACGATTGGGAGAGAATAACGGAGGCGCGGAAGGCCTCTCTCCCGCGCGGAATTCCGTGGGAAATCGAACAGCGAGCGCTGGGGAAGGACGGAAAGTATCGTTGGTTCCTGATTCGTTACAACCCATTCTGCGACGAGCAGGGACGGGTGATTCGCTGGTATGCGACGGGAACTGACATCGATGATCGCGTCAAAGCGGAAGAGAGAACACGCAACGAAAACCTGGCGTTGCGCGAGCAAATCGATCGGGACTCGATGTTTGAGGACATAGTAGGCTCCTCGGAAGCGCTGGCCAAAGTGCTTCGCCAAGTTGCCAAGGTCGCGCCATCAGATTCCACAGTTCTGATTCTGGGCGAAACCGGTACCGGGAAGGAGCTGATTGCGCGCGCCATTCACAAACGATCGAAACGGGCGCAACGGGCATTTATCGGGGTTAATTGCGCGGCGATTCCCCCATCGTTGATCGCTTCCGAACTCTTCGGGTACGAGAAAGGCGCGTTCACAGGTGCGACTCAACGGCGCCTCGGTCGATTTGAGTCGGCCAATGGCGGGACAATTTTTCTGGACGAAATCGGCGACTTACCCCCGGATGTCCAGATCGCGCTGTTACGAGTCTTGCAAGAACGCGAAATTGAGCGCGTTGGTGGTAACAAACCAATTGCGGTGGACGTCAGAGTGCTGGCCGCGACTCATCGCGATTTAAACGCGCTCGTGGCCGAAGGCAAGTTTCGCCGGGATCTTCTATACAGACTGAATGTCGTGCCGATTGAGTTGCCCTCATTGTGTGAGCGCGCAGCCGACATTCCCTTGCTCGTCGAGTACTTCATCGATCGCTTTGGAAAAAAGGTTGGCAAGAAGTTCAGAACGCTCGATAAACAAACTCTCAAACTGTTTCTGGCCTACGCCTGGCCAGGTAATGTTCGTGAGCTACAAAATGTTATTGAACGGGCCGTCATTCTGAGCGATGGCGATACTTTCTCCGTCGACGAAAGCTGGCTCAAGCCGGAGGCGCCCCAAGTCGCAACTACTCGAACAGCCGCACTGAACGGTGTTCTGCACAGGCAGGAGAAGGAAATGATTGAAGCCGCGCTGGCAGAAAGTCACGGTCGAATTTCCGGGCCAGCGGGCGCGGCAGCCAAACTAGGGCTCCCGACGCGGACCCTCGACTCAAAAATCAAGCGCTTGGGTATCAACAAGTACCGGTACAAAGCCCCAGAGCACTGATTTGACGGTGGGAACCTACTAGAAGCTATCTCATACGAACCGCGTTTTCCTCACCCTACAGGAAATCCTCAAAATTCAGGATTGACGGCAATCCCAAGTCGCATTTCTTCAATGAATTGAATGTGGCCCTCTCTTTGCATGCGCAAGAGCACGCGTCGGAGCCAGAGGTCCATGACGTTGAAAATTGAGCGGATTTCTAGCAAGGACGGAACGCGCATTCGGATGAGCGGGGAGCTTCGATCTGACCAACTGGACGAGGTGAAGGCCGAAATCGAGCGAGGCGCAACAATCGCTCTAGATTTAGAAGAGGTTGATCTCGTGGATGTCGAGAGCGTTCGGTTTCTCAACGCGCGTGAGTCGGAAGGCATTTCGGTGGTGCACTGTTCACCTTATATCAGGGAGTGGATGCGGCGGGAACAGGCAGGGCAGAAGGAACCTACGGGCCTGAAGTCAGAAGAAGGAGAACGAAAATGAAGCAGACGCTTGAATCGAAAAACAAAGCGCTTGTCCTTGAAGCGTTCGACACGCTGTTCAATAAGCGCGACTACGCAGCGGCTGAGAAGTTTTGGTCTCCCACTTACATTCAACATAGTGCGCATATCCCGCCCGGCCGCGAAGGCCTTTTCAATCTCGTCAAAAGCATTCCGGCATCGCTGAGGTATGAACCCGGAGAAATAGTCGCGGAAGGCGATCTAGTGATCGTGCACGGGCGATATTCGGGCATCGGCCAACCTGCTAACTGGATCGTGGCGGACATCGTTCGCATCAAAGCCGGAGTTCTGGCTGAGCATTGGGACGTGATCCAAGACGAAGTGACGCGCGCGGCGTCTAAGAGTGGCCTTCCCATGTTCGGCGACAAATTTAGCGAGTGAGTTCGGCATTGTTTCGCACAACCTAGATCGCGCGGAGAGAATCATGCCTACCGAATACAAGCAGCGAGTTGTTGATCTGCTCAAATCACTCGAAACCAAAGACCCGGCGCCGTTCGCCTATGTCAATCCCAAGAAATACATCCAGCACAACCTGAGCGTCGCCGACGGGCCTGCCGGCGTGGCTGCTTTGATCAAGATCATGCCCCCCGACGCATCTGTAAATACCATCCGAGCCTTCCGGGACGGCGACTTCGTCTTCGCGCACACCGAATATAACTTCTTCGGACCAAAGATCGGTTTCGATGTCTTCCGCTTCGAGACTGGCTTGATCGTCGAGCACTGGGACAACCTGCAGGAAACCGCGACCGAACCAAGCCCCAGCGGGCACACGATGATTGACGGTCCCACCACGTCGTCTGATCTCAATCAGACCGAAGCAAATAAGGCGCTTATGCAGCGCTACATGGATGACCTGATTGCAGGTCGTCACGAGACCTTTCTCAGCTACTTCAACGGAACCCAATATATTCAGCACAACCCCTGGGTCGCCGATACCATCCCTGGCCTCCTCGCGGGCCTTAAGGCTCTCGCGACCAAGGGTCAGGCCGTCGTGTACAAGAGCGTTCACAAGATACTTGGGGAAGGCAACTTCGTACTCGTCATGACGGAAGCTACATTCGGCGGAGCGCCCACGGGCATCTACGATCTTTACCGTATTGAAAACGGCAAAATTGCTGAGCACTGGGACACGCTGCAGGCGATCCCGCCTCGCGCAGACTGGAAAAACGACAACGGCAAATTTTGATTCGGAATGCCCCCTGGGAGAATGACGACCAAGGAGAACAACATGGGCAAGCTTGAAGGAACAATCGCACTCGTCACTGGCGGCACCAGCGGTATTGGTCTTGCGACCGCGACGCACTTTGTGAACGAAGGCGCGTACGTATTCATAACCGGACGGCGCGATGCGGAATTGGCTGCGGCGGTAAGGGAGATCGGAAGAAATGTCACCGGCGTCCAAGGAGACGTGTCGAACCTTGCCGATCTTGATCGACTCTTCGCGCAAATCAAGAAGGAGAAGGGCAGGCTCGATGTCGTATTCGCGAACGCCGGCGTCGCGAAGTATGCCCCCATCGGCACGATAACTGAGGAACTTTATGACTCGACGTTTAACACCAATGTGAGGGGACTTCTCTTCACCGTGCAGAAGGCGCTTCCGTTGTTGCCGGATGGCGCTTCGATCATCCTGACTGCATCCATCGTTGGAAGTAAAGGATTGGCCGCGAACAGTGTTTACAGCGCCACCAAAGCTGCTATTCGGTCGTTTGCGCGGACGTGGACAACGGATCTCAAGGACCGTCGGATTCGGGTCAACGCTGTGAGCCCCGGTTCCATCGATACGCCTGGGCTGAGTCAACTGCTGGGTTCCTCAGAAATTGGTCAGCAACGTTTGAAGATGATCTCCAACAACGTTCCGCTCGGGCGGCTTGGGAAGCCGGATGAAATTGCGAAAGCCGTCGTGTTTCTCGCCTCCGATGAGGCAAGCTACATCACAGGAACGGAACTGTTTGTGGATGGCGGCTTCGCGCAAGTCTAGGCGCCTCGATTCGATAATCGTGATTAGCGGTTGAGAGGAAGGATAAAAAATGTCGATAACGAAATTGGAAATCGAGCGCTTCGCAGTGACATCTTCAAAGCCATTCGAGACAGTCATGGCCGCGCTGAAAGCCGGCGTCGGGCGACTGGATTTGGTGGAGTTCGCGAAAGCGTCCAAGTCGGCAGGCAGTTTCTCTGAGTTGGAAAAGGTGGTTAATCGAGCTCCAGGCAAGACGGGTCTGATGTTGTTCCTGGAATTGGATCATGGCGCAGTTCTCCGCAAGGAAAGCGGGCTCAGCACTCCGAAGATCGTGCGGCTAGTAGTCGGCAATCCGCTGATCATGAAGGAAATGGCAAAACGTGTTCCCGACGCCGGATCTTATGCTCCGGTTACGATTTTGGTGGATGAGCGGGTCGATGGCGTGCATTTATCGTATGACAGGATGGCCAGTTTTTTGGCACCCTATGGAAACTCGGATGCTTTGAAGGTCGCGCACGATTTGGACCTCAAAGTTGAAAAATTGCTTAACGAATCTGCTGCCTAATCGGGGTTTGGGCTTAGTTGGCATCACGGTCCTTGCCGCAACAAGCGGGTCTATCCTCTCTGAACCTGCCGCGCCGCAACGCTAAACTTCCCGAACGGTCCCTCGCCTCAAGAAATCAGGTGGAACAGAATCGGCAGTACAGTTCAACGCAGCACTGATTCGACCGCCGGAATTCTGCGAACCACAAAGCATTTTCCTCACCCCACAGGAATTCCTCAAAATTCAGGATTGGCCACAGCCCTAAGTCGAATTTCCTCAAGCTATTGAGAGTGGCCCAGCCGATGCATTCACAAGAATGCTCTTCGGCGTCGGTGAGTCTATGACGCTTGACGATCGGAAGGTTTCGACGAGGCCAGAGCGCTAAATCGGAGGGATGAAGATGGGAAGCACGTATAGAGCAGTGGAAATATCGTCACCGGGCGTTTTCTCCCTGGTCGAGAGAAAGATAACCGTCCCCAGCGCTGGACAGGTGCGTATTCGCGTTGAGGCTTGCGGTGTTTGTCATTCGGATTTGGCCACTGTGGCAGGGCAGTTTCCCGGCCTCTCTTACCCGCGTGTTCCAGGCCACGAGGCGATTGGCCGCATAGAAGAGGTTGGCCCCGGTGTCACAACGTGGAAGGTTGGTCAACGTGTCGGAGTCGGATTCTTCGGAGGCGAGGACGGAACTTGCGAGGCTTGCCGTCGCGGCGAAACGGCCTACTGCCAAAATCCCGTCGTGACCGGCGTCACGAGTGACGGTGGCTACGCCGAGGTGATGATCGCGGAGGCACGCGCACTGGCACTGATACCGGACGAACTCAAATCAGAAGACGCGGCCCCGCTGGTTTGCGCCGGTATCACGACCTTTAATGCACTCCGCAACGCCGGGCGCGCCGGTGACACCGTTGCCATCCAGGGAATAGGAGGGCTTGGCCACCTGGGAGTGCAGTATGCGCGAAAGATGGGCTTTCGTACCGTCGCGATTGGTGGAGGCCCCGACAAGGAGGATCTCGCGACAAAGTTAGGGGCGCATGTCTACATCGACGCCAAGGCGGAGGATGCCGCGGCAGCACTGCAAAAACTCGGAGGCGCCAATGTCATCCTGGCGACCGCGCCCAGCGGAGCTGCGATCGGTAGCCTGCTTCCCGGTCTTAAAGTTCGGGGCCAACTCGTCGCGGTTGGAGTTTCGGACGATGCAATCCCAATCAACGGCTTACCTCTCATCTTCGGTGGACGCTCGGTTGTTGGCAGTCTCACCGGAAGAGCGATTGAGGCCCAAGACACACTCGATTTCAGCGTACTCACCGACGTTCGACCGATCATCGAAACACTCCCGCTGGCAAAAGCCGAGGAAGCATACAAGCGAATGATGGACGGCAAGGCGCGTTTCCGCATGGTTCTCACAATGACCTAGAGAACTTCAGGAGTTTGCTGTCGAGCGACATCACAGACGAATGCATGGAGAGCCGAAATGAATATGTTTCAGGAAGTCTATGACAAGCAGAAAGCGTACTTCGATTCGGACGCGACCAAATCGTACGAGTGGCGTATCGACCAGCTGACACGCCTGGAGAACTTGTGCAACGAGAACGCTCAGGCGCTGGAAGACGCGATGAGCAGCGACTTCAAGACCGCGAGTCAGGAGAAAGTTTTCGAGATCATGGCTCCAGTAGGAACCGCGGCTTTCGCGAAAGCTGATTTGAAAGAATGGATGAAGCCTGTGGACGTAGTTGTTCCGAAGGCTTTTCGGGATAGCGGACACACCGCCAAGGTCTATCGCGAGCCCTACGGCGTCACTCTGGTAATCGGCCCCTTCAACGGCCCGTTGACTCTGCTTTTCGACCCAGCAGTCCAGGTTCTTGCGGCAGGAAATCCATGTATCCTAAAACTCTCCGAGGGTTTGCCCGCCACAACTAAGGTCTTGCTCGATCTTGTACCGAAATACTTCGATCCCCGGTGCGTGGCCGCCGTCTCGGGAAGCAAAGACGAAGTCACGGAACTTCTAAAGCTCCCGTTTGACTTTATCTTCTTCACCGGGAGCGTCAAGGTGGGCAAGATCATCATGGAGGCGGCCGCAAAGAACCTGACCCCCATTCTCCTCGAACTCGGCGGCCAGAATCCGGCGTTCGTCGATGCAACTGCCAACATTCCGGACGCGGCCAAGAAAATTGTCTGGGGCGCGATGGCGTGGGGTGGGCAGTGGTGCACGTCGCCCGGATACGCTTACGTTCATGAATCGGTCGTCGAGAAGTTCGTCGCTGAATGCAAGAAGGCCCTAGTCGAGATGTTCGGAACTGATCCAAAGAACAATTCCGACTACTCTCGCATCATCAGCCCAAAAGCTGTCGAGCGCCTCGCCGGCCTCATCGATCAAAAGAAAGTCGTTGCGGGTGGCGCGTCCGACCCGAAGGCACGCTATCTCGATCCCACGATCATTTATCCCGTGACCTGGGACGATCCAATCATGGAGGACGAGATCTTTGGGCCGATTCTCCCAATCCTCACCTATAAGGACATCGATGCAGCGATTCGTGAAGTGAAGAAACATCCAAAGCCCCTTTCCGGCTTCCTCTTCAGCCGTGACCAGAAGGCAATCGATCACTTCCTCGCGAGCCTGTCCTTCGGTGGCGGCGCGATCAATCAGGTGAACATTCATCTATTTATCGAAAGCATGCCTTTTGGAGGAGTTGGCTACTCCGGCATTGGTCACTACTACGGCAAGGATGGTTTTGACGCTCTCACCCATGCGAAATCGGTCCTGATTTCGCCGCCCGATGTAGCCATCGAGCATTTGTTTCCGCCCTACACGACGGAAAAGGTGCAAGCGCTGAGCCAGTGGTTTGAGTACTAAAAGGCAATTCGCGCAGCATTAGCCAAGCCGCAGTCAATAAAGGACGGACCGGAAAGAACTCAGTTTATGAATCTGTTGCGCGCCGCCTTTACGAGTGACTTCTGGATGACGGGACTCGCGATCGTCCGCTATATCCCTCGGGCCTTCAGGGTGAACCAGGTAGATGGAAATCAGTTCTTTACGGAGGAGAAGCGGCAAGAGTTATCTCCGGCGTGTAG
>JBOGLC010000071.1:0-21059 GCA_050746005.1 Terriglobales bacterium | reverse complement strand
GCACGAAGGCAACACCTCACCCGCGCCATTGGTCAGCTTCGAAGATGCTCCGCTCGGGATGTCGAGCTTCCACAAATGGCTGGTGCCATCGAAATCGGTGTGGTAAATAATGCTCTGGCCGTGGTCGCACACCGCCGGCGGTCCGTGGAAGTGCTGGTCGAAGGCGAGTTGCCGGGTATTGCTTCCGTCAGCATTGGACAGGAAAAGGTCCCAGTTCTGGGCATGGTTGCCGCCGTAAACGAGCTTGTCATCGGGAGTGAAAGTCACGCCCACGTTCCCGTCCAGCCGGCCGGAGACGACCTGCTGGGCGTGGTCTGGCGCATTGGCAGGGCCAACCCACAGGCTGCTGGTAACGTTCAGCTGCACGGAAACAATTGAGCGTGCGTCGGCGGAAACTGCCACCGAGAGATACTTGCTCAAATCGTTTGAGATACGCCGGACAAGGCCACCCGGATAACTTACGATCCAGAGTTGCGGATCGGCACCGCTCTTAGCCAGCGCCGCCAACAAAAGACCGCTGCCATCTGGCAGCCAGGCGGAATCCAATATCGCCCGCCAATGTCTGCCAGGCATAGGCTTCATCTGGCCAGTGGCGATGTCAACTTCGAGCAGTCCCACAGACAATCCGTTGGGGTCGTCCAGGCTATTAATGACGGCGATGCGCCGCCCATCGGGTGACCAGCGAACAGCAAACCCGCTGTTCGCGATCGAACCGGGGTGGTCCGCCACTTTTCGTGCGCCGCTGCCGTCCGATTTTGCGATCATCACCCCGACTTTGCCCGACTGGATGTCCAGCAAGGCGTATGTCATTTGAGTGCCATCGGGCGAGAAGGAAACACCTGTATCCGCTTTGTCGAGCAGCAGGCGGGGGGTACCTCCGAGCACTGGAGTCTGGTACACCTTGCCGTTCTGGTCCTGACCGGTGAAGACGGTGTAATCGAGAAAGCTGCCATCGGGGGTAAAGGTGACGTCGACGATGGTGTCAGTGCCGGGAGAAACGGTCTGAACCGCGCTGGTAGTTGCGATCTGGCGGACCCAAAGACTGTACTTCCCGCGCTGGTTCGAAACATAGGCCAGGTAGCGGCCGTCAGGCGAAATGCGGGCGAGTGTGACGTCTCCGCTGGAGCTGAGGCTGGAGATGGTGAGATTCTGGAAACCAGTTTTCGCCAGGCCGACACTGAAAAATCCCCTGCGATAAAGGACGCCTACAACCACAAGTCCAATTACCAGCAGGATGGCAATAGGAAGAACTAACTTTCGTCCTGCAGAGGCACGCAACGGGACAACCGGGATTTGAGGGGAGTGACTGCTTGCCAATGGTCCCGAAGATGCCGCGACGCCAGCTGCGGAGTCTGACGTCAGTGCCGCAGCGTGGCCTGAACCGGAGTCGCGCTTGAGTCGTTCCAGATCGGCGCGCATCTCGGCGGCGGTCTGGCAGCGCAGCTTTGGATCTTTCTCCAGCGCTTTGTTGATGAGTTCTTCCAGCCGCGGCGGCAAATCGGGATTGAGCCGCACGGGCTGGACCGGAGTACGGTTCAGAATGCCATCGAAGATCACGCCCGAGGTGTCGCCGCGAAAGGGCAACGCTCCGGTTGCCATCTCATAAAGCACCACGCCAAAAGAAAACAGGTCGGTGCGATGGTCGAGTTCCCGGCCGCGCACTTGTTCCGGCGACATGTAGGAAACCGTACCCAAGGCCGCGCCCGGGCTGGTCAGATTCTGGTTCTCTATGGTTTCGGTTCGCTCCGTGGCAATCTGACTGGAAGAACCCACGGCTGCATTGATCTTTGCCAGTCCGAAATCCAGAATCTTGGCATGGCCTCGCTTGGTGATAAAGATATTGGCGGGCTTAATGTCGCGATGCACGATCCCTTCGCCGTGCGCGGCGTCGAGCGCGTCGGCTATCTCAATCGCTAGAGGAAGCAGCGTTTCGGTTTCGAGCGCGCGGCCCGCGATCCGATGTTTCAACGTCACTCCGTCGAGAAATTCCATGACCAGGAAGGGATGGCCGTCCTGCTCCCCGATCTCGTAGATCGTGCAGATATTGGGATGATTCAAGGCCGAGGCGGCCTGTGCTTCGCGCTGGAAGCGGGCCAGGGCCTGGGGATCCTTGGCCACATCGTCGGGCAGAAACTTGAGGGCAACAAACCGGTGCAAGGTTACGTCCTCCGCCTTGTACACCACGCCCATGCCGCCGCCACCGACTTTCTCGACCACGCGGTAGTGCGAAACGGTTTGCCCGATCATGCGCAAGAATGCTATGGCGGAAGGGTAAGCAAGTCAATGAAGGCCACGGAATTGGTAGTGTCTGCATCTGCGATGCAACTTCTAAAAGCTGTCATCCTGAGGGACTTTAGTCCCGAAGGCCTGCCCTGAGCGCGTGGACCGTCCGACGACCGCCCCGGCGGTCTATCCGCTGCACGCCAGATCCTTCGCAAACTCAGGATGACGACCTCGCTGAGTGGCAATGCCCGCAAATTCAGCCACTACCCAGGGAATTGGGCGTAGAGGCGATATCAGCTGAAAGCATTTCAGTCGAAATCAATTCATTGGAAGTCAATCTTCTCGAATCCCAAGCCCTGCAGCAGGCTGGTGATGGTCGAGGTCGCGTTTTGCTGGGCGGTCCGCAGGATGCCGTCGGCCAGGGCGGCAGCCTGCAGCTGGCGTTCCGCCTCCTGGCGCACCTGGGTTTCCAGATTCGGATCGGTCGGTACCAGCAGTCCAGTCTGACGGGAATATACGCGTGTTTTTGCGCTGTCCAGCCGCGTGCTGAATATCTGGGATGCGGGAAGGCGCAAGCGAACCTGTTTGCCTTCGACCGTGACGTCGCCCGGCTTCAGGCTGGAGAAGTCGATGCCGGCAACCACTTCTCCATGCACCAGGAGCAGCAGGCGGTCTCCGGCGAGAAAGTCGGGGAATATAGGATTCTCTTTCGCTCCACTTACCACTTTGTCCATGGTGTAAACCACGGTCTCCAACCGCTGCAGACGTTGGATGCGATCGACTACGGTGGGCTGGCTTACGTCGAGGCTTAAGGTGCGGCCGGTCACCGCCGACCACAGGCGGCCCAGCATGGCCGGACCGGAGCTTCGCGACAGCACCACGAAGCCAACGCCAACGAGCAGTAAAGCTCCGAGGAGAAGGCCGATGACAAGAGCGGCCACCAACGAGGTGAACGATCGATCCGTGTTCAGGGCGGGTCGGTCCGCATCAGGCGGGGTAAACATGCGGCAAGATTACCACTCTCCACCATCTGTGGCGGACACTCCTGTCCGCCGCCCCTGCCCCTGGATTCTGCTCACTGGTCGGCCGCCAGCGGGCACAAGGTCCTCAAGTGAATCGAATTCAAAAGTTGGGGATAGAGATAGAAGTGTCCGCTCCGACCAGGTTGAGAACTTCCTGGTGCGTATTCGGCACCGGAAGCTCCCCGATTTTGCACAGCGGTCCGCCGAGGATGTTCACTGCAACGAAAAGGTTGCAATTTTAGATCGAACCAAGGTAAGATGACCATAGAACGCAGCAGTAAGCGTTCAACTCGTCGCTGTACGCCCTTTCTTCCAAAGGTTCAAAAAGTGGCCCAACTAGTATGCGTGGGGTGACCTGACTCGCCCTGCAAAAGGTTCGGAGAGACCCTATGGCGTGGTATGCGTACTGCATTACTGAGCAACAGACCCTAGCCAATGGAACCCGCTCCCGCCGTCCTTCCCTGCTGGAAGGAATTCAAGGCGTGAACGGAGCCGCAGTTCTGGCCTATCCCAGCGGAGAGTTCAACATAGTTGTCAGCGAGTACGAGCGCGACGATGTCCAGTTCGGAGAAAAGAACGTTCTGGAGCATGCCCGCGTGGTCAGCGTATGCTTCCGCAGCGGGACCGTGCTTCCTTTCCGTTTTGGCACCATCTTCGACACTGACGAGGCGCTGCGCCAGGCCGTTCGATCCAATCGCCGCACTTTCGGCCAGAGCGTAGCCCGGCTGCGAGGCAAGGCGGAGATGCACCTGAAGCTACGGGTCAAGGACGGTTCCCTGCGCGAGGCCATGGCCGAGATCGTATTGCCGGACACGGTGGGCGGGGACTATCTGATCAAGCTGCGGGAAAAGGCCTCCCAGGACCGGGAGCGCCGGACCAAGGCCCGCGCGTTGTCCATCCAGGTTCACAAGTTGTTCAATCCATTAGAAGAAGAGATCAGCTGCAAACGGGTGGATTCGGACGGAATGTTGATCGATATCGCTCACCTGATTGACTCTAAGTCGATCGAAAAATATCAGAACCGTTACAGCAGTGCCGCCAAGCAATTGAAGAACTGCGAGCTGGCAATCAGCGGACCCTGGCCGCCGTATCACTTCCTGCCGGGCAAACTGCGGATGGTTGCGGGCAACTCCTGAGACCTCAGGCGGCGGAGACTCAGATCTTTAGTTCTGACCTGGTCGTTATGATCCGGATCTGGGCTGTTTGGGACGGATTCTCAGACCCAAGGGCCGCCGTCCGAAGGTCAGACTGTGCAATGAATGTGCAGGATTCTGCATTCCAACCCTGATGTCCCCTTCCTGGCCTGACCCTTTCGGAAGTCTGCGCTCTCTTCTAAGTAGCTGTTTTGCAATCGGTTGCCGAAATTCAGGCGGACGGATTCCGGATGTGGAGCTTTTGGCCGCGCAAATGCACTTAGGTGAGTACCAAAAGAGGCCGCTGACAAATGACCTTCACTCTCTGTTTTTCGCGACATCTCTCTTGTTGCCTTTCCGGCCGACGGATGGGCGCTCCGCTTCGCCATTCCTGATTCAACCCTCCACTTTGCCTCTTTTACAGTGGCCCCGAATGGGGCCACTTTTTTTGCCTATGAGGCGAGGAGCGGTGACAACAGTCCTTCGAGTTGACGACAGGCGCCAGATGCCTCGAAACTGAAGTCTCCTGGGATGACACCCGGGACGGGATTTTCAAAACTGAGTCACTACCTGCAACCGAGTACGCTTGGAGCGAGGTGCTGCTTGATCTACCCCCGAACTGCGATCTGCTGCTTCATCTTCTCAACCGTTTTCGTCATGGCCGGGTCTGCGCTCGCGCAGAAACCGAGGCCTCGCGCTGATTCCGACTACGACCGTCCGGCGCCTCCGGCCGCGCCTTCATTGCCGGCGCCACTCATGCAGGAACTCTCGGCGATTCGTGATGCCGCCTTGACCGACGACTACGCCTACCGGGAAGTCGCGCATCTCACGGAAAATATCGGACCGCGCGCGGTGGGATCGCCGCAAGCCCAGGCTGCGATCGAATATGTTGCCGCAGAAATGCGCAAGCTCGGCCTGGAGGTGCGACTGGAACCGGTGAAGGCCCGCCACTGGATTCGCAGCGCCGAATCGGCCGAACTGGTGGAGTATCCGGGACAGGCCCCGGGGACCACACAAAAGATTGTTCTGACCGCGCTGGGTGGAAATCGCCCCACCCCGGCCGAGGGCATCACAGCGGATGTCATCGTAGTTAACGACTTTGCCGATCTGGATCGCCTGGGGCGGCAAAATGTCGCCGGGAAAATTGTCCTGTTCAATGAGAAGTTCGACCGGCAGAAGGCGGCGGACGGTTATGCCGGGGAAGCTTACGATGAAGCGGTCGTTTATCGCGCTTCGGGGGCGAGAAGAGCAGCCCAGCTGGGCGCTGTGGGCTCGCTGGTCAGGTCAGTCGGAGGGGCCGACTATCGCCTGGCGCATGCCGGGAACAGCCAGGAGGCTGGCATTCCCGCCGGAGCTGTGACCGGCGAGGACGCCGACCTGATCGCTCACCTGGCATCGCAAGGCAAGGTCCGCATCCACGTTATCCTGACCTCCCAAACCGCGGAGGAAGTCAGCACCTTCAACGTCGTGGGAGACGTGAGGGGCTCTGAGCATCCGGAGCAGGTGGTGATCGTTTCCGGTCACCTCGATTCCTGGGATCTGGGAACCGGCGCCATCGATGACGCGGCCGGCGTGGCCGTCGCCATGGAAACCGCGCAACTGATGCAGCAGCTCCATCTGCGTCCCAAGAGAACCCTGCGAGTGATTGCCTGGATCGACGAAGAAAACCTGGGACGCGGCCATGTGGAATATGCCAGGGCGCACGCGGCCGAGATCAAAAACCACGTGGCCGCGCTCGAAAGCGATCTGGGAGCCGCTCATCCCATGGGATTCCGCGCCAAGATCAGCGCCGAGGCCGAAAGCCGGCTGCAGCCCGTCCTGGATGTTCTGCAGCCTACGGGCGCAAACCTGATTGTGCTGAGCAGCGACAGCCCGGAAGCTGACATTGAGCCGTTGGCCAAACAAGGAGTGCCGGCTTTCGGCCTGCTGCAGGATAGCCGCACTTATTTTAATTACCATCACACGGCTGCCGACACGCTGGACAAGATCGTCCCGCGGGAGCTGCGGGAGAACGCGACGGCCATGGCGGTGATGGGGTACGCGCTGGCCGCCATGCCTGATCCGTTACCCAGATAACTGTTACAGAACACGTCGAGACAGCCGCGCTCGGCTGTCCGGCGGAGCGAAGCTCCGCTGTCGCCGGGCACTACCCTGGCGATGCATCCCTTTTCCGGCCGCACCATCTAATCAATTGAGTGTTCAAAGTTTATGGGAAATACATTCAAGACCGCGTTTCTTCTGACGGCCATGACGCTACTGCTGATGGCGGTTGGCCGCGCCTTAGGCGGGCAGAACGGAATGCTGCTGGCGCTGGGCGTCGCCACGGTCACGAACTTCGTGGCCTATTTCTTTTCGGACAAGATCGCGTTGAAAACGTACCGCGCTCAGCCGGTCACGCGAGAGCAGTTGCCGCGCGTCTACAACGTGGTCGAGCGCATGACCCAGAAAATCGGCCTGCCGATGCCGAAGATTTATGTGATCCCGACGGATTCGCCGAATGCTTTCGCCACCGGACGTAACCCGAAGCATGCCTCGGTGGCGGTTACCCGGGGGATCCTGGGCCTGCTTAACGACGAGGAACTCGAAGGCGTGCTCGCCCATGAACTGGGACACGTAAACAACCGCGACATCCTGATCAGTTCAGTTGCCGCCACCATCGCGGGCGCGATCACGTGGCTGCGTTACGGCGCGTTTTTCGGCGGATTCGGCGATCGCGAGGACAGTCGCGGCGGAGCTATGGGCGGACTGCTCATGCTGATCCTGGCTCCCATCGCTGCCATGATGATCCAGATGGCGGTTTCCCGTTCCCGCGAGTACGCGGCGGACGAAACCGGCGCGCACTTTACCGGCAATCCCTATGCTCTGGCCAGTGCGCTGGCCAAACTCGACGCCTATTCGCGGCGCGTCCCGATGATGGGCACGCCTTCTACCGCGCACCTGTTTATCATCCAGCCGTTGCTGGGCATGAATTTCGGCAACCTGTTCTCCACGCACCCACCGATCGCCAAACGCATCGAGCGTCTGACCGGAAGGCCGGCAGAGTTTATGCGGTGAGCTGTCAGCTCCCAGCTTGGATTTCTGAGCGTCGAAGGCTTTACCGATAGCTGAAAGAGTGACGGCCAGCCATGACCTTCGTAACACTTCCCCCCCGCTTCAACCGCCGCCGGCGCGTAGTAAACTTTTTCGATGTCGCCTGAAACCGCAATCGCTGCGTCCCATCGCGCTACGCAATTGGAGAACGCGCTGCGCAAGGTGATCCGCGGCAAGGACGACGTCATCCGTCTCGCTCTGGTCTCAGTGTTCGCCCGTGGGCACTTGCTGATCGAAGGAGTTCCGGGGGTGGGTAAGACGACTCTCGGCCAGTCTTTGGCGCGAGCCATCGACTGCGGCTTTCAACGCGTGCAGTTTACCAGCGACATGCTTCCGTCCGACGTTCTGGGAATCTCGATTTACTCAGTCGCCGAACAAAAGTTTGAGTTCAAGCGCGGACCGGTTTTCACCAACGTCCTGCTGGCCGACGAGATCAACCGCACCACTCCCAAGACCCAATCCGCGCTGCTGGAGGCGATGAATGAAGGCCAGGTCACGGTGGATTCGCATTCTTACTCGCTGCCGCAACCGTTCCTGGTGATCGCCACCCAAAACCCGGTCGAGCATCACGGGACTTACCCTTTGCCCGAGTCGCAACTGGACCGCTTCCTCATGCGGGTGCGCATGGGATACCCAGACGGCGAATCGGAGCGCGAAATCCTTCGCTCCGAAGCTGGAACCGCCCAACTGGAACTGCTGGTGCCGGTGCTTACCGGGGCCGATGTTCTCGAAATGCAACAGGCCGTTACCCAGGTGAGAGTCGATGATTCGCTGGTCGGCTACGTGCTTGCCATTGTCCGCGCTACCCGCGAGTCTGAACAGTTCTCTCTGGGAGTCTCCCCTCGCGGGTCCCAGATGCTGTACCGCGCCGGGCAGGCAATGGCCTTTCTCGACGGCCGCAATTTTTGCGTTCCGGAGGATTTCAAACCGCTGGTGGTTTCTGTGTTTGCCCACCGTGTGGCGGTGAACGGCCGCTACTCTTCCACCTTGAAGAAATCTGAACAGGCCGAGCAGTTGCTCCAGGAACTGGTCGAAACCATACGCGTGCCGGTGTAGGGCGGTGGGGAAAGCGAACAAAATCAGTTCTTAGTTTCACGTTCTCCGTTCTCAGCCTGGATTTCATGCCTTCGGGCGTTCATAATAGTCTCCCGTCATGTCATTTCTTCGGTTTCTCATGCTGTTGTCTCTTATCGTGTGGCTGGGCGGGCTGGTATTTTTCCCAGTAGTGGCGCAGACCGCTTTCTCGGTGCTGCCCACGCGGCATCTGGCCGGGTTGGTGGTGGGACGGTCGCTGGGAATTCTGCACTGGATGGGGATTATCTCCGGCATCGTCTTTCTGGCCAGTTCGCTGCTGTTGAGCCGGCTGAGCGCCGGGGAATCGCATCTGTTTGCCCCCAGGAATCTGCTTATTTGCGTAATGTTGATGCTTACGCTGATCTCGCAGTTTGGCATCATTCCCGGCATGGACGCGATCCGGGCTTCGATGGGAGAGATCGACGCTGAACCGGCCGACAGTCCCGCTCGCCTGCAATTCGATGGCTTGCATCACTGGTCGACGCGAATCGAAAGCGGGGTGATCCTGCTCGGCCTGGTGGTTGCCTACCTCACGGCGCGGTCACTGGCCTGACGTTGCTGTCCCGATCCGGCTGTTATCATCGTTTCTGTCCATATGAAAACCGGCATCATTGGCCTGCCCCAGGTAGGCAAGACCTCCCTTTTCCGCATTCTCACCAAGGCGCATCTTTCTGACCAGGCCTACGCCAACCCGCGCGAGGCCCACATCGGCGTGGCCAAGGTCCCGGACGAGCGCCTGGACCGCCTGGCGGCACTCTACAATCCGAAGAAATTGACCCATGCATCGGTCGAATACGTGGATGTGGGCGCCATCGGCCAGGAGGCCCTCAAGGAGAGCGCGTACGTTGGGCACCTGCGCAATGTGGACGCGCTGGCCCACGTGGTTCGGGCCTTCAATGATCCCTCTATTCCGCACGTGGGGCCCGTGGACCCGCTTCGCGATATTAAAAACGTCGACTTCGACCTGATGGTCAGCGACCTGGGGCAAATCGAAAAACGGCTGGAGCGGCTGGAAAAAGACCTGAAGAAAATGCGCACTCCCGACCTGGAAAAAGAATTCGATCTTCTGAAACGAGCCAACACGCACCTGGGAACCGAGCGCCCACTTCGCGAAATGGAAATGACGCCGGAGGACAAGAAGCGCTTGCGCGGTTTCATGTTCCTCAGCGAGAAGCCGATTCTTTACGTACTGAATGTGGGCGAGAGCACCGAATTAGGCAACGATCTCGAGAACGCCATCGGCAAGTACAATCTGGCCGAGGTGGCGTCGCGTTCCAACGCCTCAGCCTCTGCGATCTGCGGAAAGGTCGAAGCGGAACTCGCGGAAATGAGCGACGCGGATGCGGCCGAGTTTCTGGGCAGCTACGGCCTGAGAGAAAGCGGGCTGGTACGCTTGATTCGAACCACGTACTCCCTGCTGGGACTCATTTCCTTTTTTACCGCCGGCGAAGATGAATGCCGCGCCTGGACCATCCCGGTACGGACCCGTGCGGTGGAGGCCGCCGGCGCCATCCACTCCGACCTCGAGAAGCACTTTATTCGCGCCGAGACCATCCGCTGGGACCAGTTGCTGGAAGCCGGTTCCGAGGCCAACGCCCGCGCGAAAGGCACCCTGCGTCTCGAAGGCAAAGATTACATCGTGCAGGACGGAGACGTGATGCATATCCGGCATAGCGGCTGAATTCCCAATTTGAAACCAGAAACTGCCTCTTAGAACCGGGAACTGCCCACCGGGAACTGATAACAAACCAGTTCCCGGTTCTTAGTTTTCAGTTCTCAGTGTTCATGCGTCACAGCTTTTCTGGGTCGAGATTGGCATGATTGTCCCGGGAGGACTATTTCATGGGACAGTCATACCGCGACCTGATTGCCAGGCAAAAGGCGATGGACTTTGTGATGGAGGTCTACCGCACCAGCAAGGCTTTTCCGCGCGACGAACTTTACGGGCTGGCCAGCCAGTTGCGGAGAGCGGCAGTTGCGGTTCCGACCAACATAGCCGAAGGGCAAGCGCGTTTCTCCGCCAACGAGTTCCATTTTTTCCTGGGAAGAGCTCGCGGGTCCCTGGTCGAGGTCGAAACTCAACTCATGATTGCCCAAAAGCTTGCTTACTTTACTCCGGAGCGAGGCAAGGAACTCCTGGACCAGGCCGCCGAGTTGGGGAAAATACTGGATGGATTGATTGGCGCCATTCGTCCTGCAGCGTAGCTGCGAACCGGACGCCGGGAACTGGTATGATCGCCCGCGTACATGCACCCGATTCTGCTCAGCATCCTGCTTGGTCTTTCGGCAGCCGCGGCTAATGTTTTTGGCGGCGCCATCATCGTCCAGAAACACTGGGACCGCTCCTACCTGAAATATTTTGTGGCGCTGGGCGCGGGGTTCATGTTGGCGACGGCGATTGTGGAGATTTTTCCCGCAAGCCTCGAACTTCGGGGCAAGAGCGCGCCGATCCTCATTCTCGCCGGATATCTCCTGGTCCATCTGTTCGAACACACAGTCACGCCGCACTTTCATTTCGGCGAGGAAACCCACAAGGATGCGTTCGTCCACGGTCACCGCGGATACTCGGTGCTCATGGGATTGGTCATCCATACTTTTTTCGACGGCATCGCGATCGCTTCCGGCTTTATCGTTTCCAACTGGCTGGGATGGATCATTTTTCTGGCAATTTTCCTGCACAAGATTCCGGAAGGATTCACCGTCGCTTCGGTGATGCTGGCCAGCGGGCAAAGCCGGCGCATCGCCTGGGGCGCTTCCATGCTGCTGGGCGCATCGACGCTGGCAGGAGTGCTGACCATGGCAGTGTTCCGCCATGAAGTCAGTTACGGCCTGCCGCTTTCCGCGGGAGTAACCGTCTATGTCGCGGCCTCAGACCTGATGCCCGAGGTCAACCGCGAGCCGGGCGTGAAAATGGCGCTGGTGGTCTTCCTGGGAGTGGGACTGCTTTTTCTGCTCGATGCCCTGGTTCACCTTCATTAGCTGGCCTGGACGGGGCTATTCCACCGTGTGCTTGGCGATATAACCTTCGCGGGCCATCACGGTGTACTTCACATCCTTCCCCTTCTGGTCTTTCACCTTCAGAGGGTTGCCATCCGGACCGACCACTTCCACTTTCAGTTTGCGGTAAGTGCCGTCCAGCTTGGGATTGGTGGGGTGGTAAGCCAGATTGTACTGGTTGCGAATGTCGCCGATGACATCGTGAAAAATCTCCGGCAATTCGGCCTGAAAACGCGGGAAGTAAGCGCGCCCTCCGGTCAGGCTGGCAAAGGTGTTCATTTCGTTGTCGCCCTGCAGATAATCCATTTCTCCGACCGGAATGCCCATACCGTGGGTGTAGCCGCACTGATGAACTTCGCAGTAATTGCGCACCGCGAATCCGACGCTGATGGGAAAAATAGTGACGTCATGCGTGCTCTTGATCTTCTTCATGATCTGATCGAGGTTGAGCTTGCTGAAAGTATCCACGCCGGTGGTCACCAGGATGATGTACTTGCGGCCTGCGATCTGGTCGACCCTGTCCAGGGTGTCATACAAGGCATCGAAGAGGTTGGTCTCGGCGAATCCGGGTATGCGCAACTGGTTTAGAGCGCCATAGACCGCCTGCTTATCCTGGGTAAAATCGGCCAGGATGTGCGGTTTCATGTCGTAGGAAATCACTGCGACCCAGTCATTTTTCTTGAGAGCATTGGCGAAAGCGTAGCTGGCGTTCAGCGCGTCTACCATGAAGTAGTAGTTGGTCGAGGCAAATTCCACCAGCAATACGGCTGTAATGGGAGCCTGGGAAACATCGAAGTTGGTCAGCGATTGCGGGACGCCGTCTTCCATCACGCGGAAGTTATCCCGCTTCAGGCCGGGGATGAATTGTCCGTCCTTGGTCGTGACCAGAACATCCACATTCACCAGGGGAACGTCCACCTTGATGGAATAGTCCGGCATGCCCTCGATTTTTTTCGGTTTGGCTGGGGGCGGCGGAGGCGGCGGCTCTTCCTTCTTTTTCGGAATCGCATAAGGCCCGACGTCGTTTTGCGGCCCGCCGGCTTCCGGGGGGGCTTCCTGCTTCTGGCCGTTGGCAGCGGGTTCTGACTGGTCTTGTGCGAGGGCCGCGGGCATAGCTGCCAGGAATAGCAAAGCCAGCATCATCAATGGAATACTAACTATTGGTCGACCCATGGGTCTCAAATTCCTAATCCGGTCAATGCAAAACATGGAGTTCCTCGGCAAATCCTTATGCTAGTATAGACGCAGGGTTTCGCGATTGGGATGTTTTGCCACGGCTTTGACATTCACTTGTAACTCCTCTCCCACCGGGTACAACTTTAGATTGCAGGGCCGCGGTGTAACTTATTGGTCCGCCGAGCATCGCTGCTCCAGGTCAAATTCATGAGACGTACGTTTTTCTCCAGTGTCTTAGCACTCCTCCTCTCTTCCATCATCCAGGCCCAGGCCCCGCAACCAGTTGCGACCATTCCCGTGAGGGAGATCCACGCCGGCATGCGGGGCGTTGCCTATACCGTATTTCAGGGCACCAAGCCGGAGTCCATGGGCGTCGAAGTTCTTGGAATTCTGAAAAACGCCAATGGCCCCAAGGGAGACATTATCCTGGTGCGCCTGTCGGGCGAAAAAGCGGAATATACCGGCGTGGTTGCCGGCATGAGTGGCAGCCCGGTTTATTTGAACGGCAAGCTGGCCGGAGCGCTGGCCTTCCGCATCGGCGAATTTTCCAAGGAACCGATCGCCGGCGTCACTCCGATTGCCGAGATGTTCGAGATCAGCGCCATGGATCGCAGCCTGGGGAGCGGCACGGTGAATGCCGAGGCCGCGGTGCAGGCGCCGGCCCGGACGTCGGGTCCCGGTATTGACGGCTTCGCCGCCAAGGACTATGCCAACTACCTGAAGCCGATCGAAGCTCCGCTGGTGTTCAGCGGATTCTCGCAGGAAGCCGTGCAGCGCTTTGCGCCACAGTTCGCGAAGGCGGGGATCGTGCCGGTCATGGGCGTGGGCTCGGTCAGCGAGAGCAAGCAGCCCGAACCTTTGGAGCCGGGCTCCGCCATCAGTGCGATTCTGGTGCGCGGCGACATGGATATCGCGGCCACCTGCACCGTGACCTATATGGATGCGCAGCACCTGCTGGCCTGCGGTCATCCCCTGCTGCAATTCGGCAAGGTGGATCTGCCTATGACCAAGGCGGAAGTGCTGGCCACACTGCCTTCGCCGCTTAATGCCTTCAAAATCGTGAACGCCACCGAGCCGGTCGGCGCCTTCGTGCAAGATCGCCACACCGGCATTCTGGGAGAATTTGGCAAGCAAGCGGAGATGATTCCCGTCACCTTGAATATCCATGGTGGAGCGGCGAACAAGCAATTTCACTACGAAGTGCTGAACAACGCGAACCTGAGTCCGCTGGCCATGATGGCCACGGTCTTCAACGCTCTGCACGGAGTGAACGAGTACGGCGAAGACACCACCTACCGCATGAACGGGCGGATCAGCGTAAACGGATATCCCGACGTCACGGTGCAGAACATGTTTGCCCCATCGGACGGCGGACAGCCGGCTGCAGTCATGGCGGCTCTGTCGCTGGGCGAACGCTTTAGCCGGATCTACGACAACCCGTACACCGTGCCTGGCATTCGCGGGGTGAAGCTTGACTTCGATCTGGTTCGCGAACGGCGGTGGGCCCGTCTGGAAGGCGCCCGTACCGACCTGATCGAGGCCCGGCCGGGGGATGAAATCACCATCGAAACTGTGCTGCGTCCCTACCGGGGCGAGGTAATCCTGCACCAGATTCCAATTCACATTCCGACCTCGACCTCCCGGGGCCCGCTGCGCATTCTGGTCAGCGACGGCGAAACTCTCGATCGTCTTCGCCACGGCAGCCCGCTGCTGGGCCGCAAAATGGATATGGGGTCCACCATCGCGTCGCTGAACAAGCAGCATGTCAACAACCGGGTTTACGTGTCACTGCTCGAGGCCGATCCGGAAGCCATGGTGGCAGACAAGGTCATGCCCACCCTGCCGTTCTCCATCATGAATGTGATGGACAGTATGCGGGGCACTCAGGAAATGATCGTGCAGGGCGAATCTTCGGTGAATGAGGCCGCGACCGGACCGCTGGATTATGTCGTCTCTGGCGCCCAGGTGCTGACCATCACGATCAAATGATGGTGGGGCGCGGGCGCCCGCGGCCGAGAAAACTGAGCTCGAGATCAAACCCTGCGGGCAAGGGCGCCCCGCGCCACACGTTCTCTCCGTGATAATCTGAATTTTCTCCGCTCAAGATCGCGATGAGGTAACACAATTGGCAATCCGTCTGCGCAATGCATTCTTCCTTCTTTCCGCTGCACTATTACTTTTCGTTCCTTTCACTTCCGGCGAAGGCACACGCACCTGGGAACAATCCAAGTTTGACGACTTGAGCAAGGGCACGGCCGCGGGGGTAGCCCTTCGCAGCACCGGCGGCCTGGAACTCGCTCCCGTCTTCAAGGCGATCTCGACCACGCCGTCCGCTTATATCTGGTCGATCGCATCGGACCCGGCCGGGAACCTTTATGCCGCCACGGGCGGGCCCGCCCGCGTGTACCGCATCACTCCCCAGGGACAATCTTCCACCATCTTCGAGCCCCAGGAGTTGCAGGTGCAGGCGCTGGCGTTGGACAGGAATGGCATTCTCTATGCCGCCACCAATCCCGACGGCAAGATCTATCGCATTGAGCATGTGGCCGGCGCGCCGGCAGCGAAGGGAAAAGCGGAAGGGGAAAAGGGCAAAGCCGCCGCCAGCGAATTCTCCGCTTCCGTATATTTCGATCCCGGAACGAAATACATCTGGGACCTGGTTTTCGACAATTCCGGCAACCTGTATGTGGCCACGGGCGATCAGGGCGAGATCTTTCGGGTCACACCGAAGGGTGAGCATTCCGTCTTCTTCAAGAGCGACGAAGCTCACATTCGAGTGCTCGCTCTGGATGCTCAGGGCAATCTGATCGCCGGTTCGGATGGCAGCGGACTGGTCTACCGGATCAAGCCCAGCGGCGAAAGCTTCGTACTCTACAGCGCGCCCAAGAAGGAAATCACCGCTTTGGCGATCGACAAGGCGGGTAACATCTACGCCTCCGGGGTAGGAGAGAAACGTCCGGGAGCGGTTCCGTCGATCTTGCAGACGCCGGTCACCGCGCCTATTCCCGTGCCCACGGCCGGGGCGGCGCAACCGGGCATGGTTGTCCTGAACGTAGGTCCTCAGGCGGGTCTGCTGAACAGCATCCCGCTTACTGGTTCGGGGGCCAGCGGCGGCTCGGAAATATACCGGATCGCGCCTGACGGCTCTCCCAGCCGGATATGGGCTTCGCGAGAGGACCTGGTGTACGCCCTCGCCTTCGATTCCGCTGGACGCCTGTTGGCCGGGACAGGAAACCGGGGCCACATTTTCGCTATCACGGGAGAGGACCGATTCGTCGATCTGGTTAAGGCCAGCGCCACTCAGGTCACTGCTATCGCCAAGGCTCCGTCGGGCGGACTTTATGTTTCAACCAGCAATCTCGGCAAGGTGTTCCTGCTGGGCGGATCGGCTGAGTCCGAAGGCAGCTACGAGAGCGATGTGTTCGACGCCAAGGTGTTCTCGCGCTGGGGCCGCGCCGAATTGCGCGGCACCGGTAATGTGGAACTGCTGGCGCGCAGCGGGAACGTGGACAATCCCGACCGCAACTGGAGTCCCTGGAAGCATGTTGACCTGCAAAAAGGCTCGGAACTGGATGTTCCTCCAGCCCGTTTTGTGCAGTGGAAGGCCGTGCTGCATGCCGGTTCCGTCGCTCCCAGCGTGGACAGCGTGCTGCTGAATTACCTTCCCAAAAATGTCGCGCCCGATTTCGACGATGTCACGGTGCAGGTGGGGGTGCGTTACCAGCCACTGTCCAAGCCGGCTATTGTCCCCGATTCAGCCGGGACCGCAGCCGGCAATCCGCAGCCGCGCTTCGACGCGCCGCCACCCACCACTCGCGATTCCGATTCCATTGGCGTCAAGTGGACCGTCCACGACGACAACGACGACCAGATGGTGTACTCGGTTTACTATCGGGACGACGGCGAACGTCGCTGGTTGCTGTTGAAGGATGGACTGACCGACAAGTACTACTCCTTCGACGCCTCGCTGCTGCCGGATGGCGGCTACACCGTTGAGGTCGTAGCCTCGGATGCGCCGTCGCATTCGCCGGGCCAGGCGCTAACTTCGACCCGGGACAGCGCCCGCTTCGAAGTGGATACCACCCCGCCGCGAATCGACGACCTCAAAGCATCGACCGAAGGCGCGCAAATCCACGTGACCTTCCACGCCAGCGATGGATTTTCCAACATCAAGCGCGCCGAATATTCCGTGGACGCGTCCGATTGGCAATACGTGGAACCGGTCGGCCAACTGGCAGATTCAAAATCTGCCACCTATGACTTCCAGGCGGCGGTGCCTCCGGTCGGAAATCCTGGACTGCCGGACACCAACCAGCTGTCTTCCGAACACGTTGTCGTGGTGCGAGTGTACGACCGGTTCGACAACATGAGTTCTGCGAAGACGGTAATTCGAGGCAAGTAAGGTTTGCCCTGGGACAAATGAGCCTGCGCGGGTTGTGATCGTTCAACCGGTGATCTGGTCGGCATTTCGCAGTTCGGGGAAGGCCCACGCCCAGATTGCGATCACCACCAGGGTTCCCGCCCCACCCAGAACGACCGCCGGCACGGTGCCGAACCAGTGCGCCGTCAAGCCCGATTCAAATTCCCCAAGTTCGTTTGAAACACCAATAAAGATCATATCCACGGCGTTCACCCGCCCGCGCATTTCATCCGGCGTGGCCAGCTGCACCAGGATGGAGCGGATGATAACGCTGACCATGTCCGAGGCTCCGAGCAGGAACAACGCCACCAGGGAGAGCGTGAGGCTGCGCGAGAACCCGAAAATGATTGTGCACACTCCAAATCCGGCCACGCACCACAACATGGTGAGCCCGGCGCGGCGCCGCAGGGGGCGGTGCGCCACCAGGATCGCCATGGCGGCGGCTCCCACCCCGGGAGCGCTGCGCAGAAGCCCCAGCCCCCACGGTCCGGTGCGAAGAATTTCGCTGGCGTAGACTGGGAGCAGTGCGACCGCGCCTCCCAGCAGAACCGCGAACATATCCAGCGAGATCGATCCCAGCACCAGCTTATGGTTCCAGATGTAGTGAAACCCCGCCAGGATGGTTTTCCAGGTAACCCGTTCCCGGGGCCGGGCCTGGGTCTGCAGCGTGATGCGAAGAGTGGAGGATACAGCTGCGGCTCCGGTAACCACGGCGGTGGCATACACCACTGCAGGTCCGCGGGAGAGGGCATACAGAAACCCTCCAATCGATGGTCCCAGGATGGTTGCCGCCTGAAAGATGCTGGCGTTCCAGGCCACCGCGTTAGGAAAATGTTCTTCCGGAACCAGTTGCGGCAAAAGCGCACGGCTTACGGGAGCATTGAAAGCGCGCACCACTCCGATCAGCACCACCACTGCGTAAATCAGACGCACGGAGTGACTGCCGCGCCAGGCGATCAACCAGAGGAGTCCCGACGCTACAGTGAATCCGCAATAGCACAGGGTGACGACTTTACGCCGGTCGAAGCGGTCGGCGACATGTCCCGAGACCAGAAACAGGAGCATGCCGGGCAGGAATTGGGCCAGTCCGATGAGGCCGAGATCCAGCGGGTTGCGTGTGATCTCATAGACCTGCCAGCCCACCGCTACCGACTGCATTTCCAGCGCGGCCACGATAAAAAATCGCGATGCCTGGTAAATGGTGAAGTCAGGATAGGTGAAGGCGATGCGGCCGGTGGATTCTGCCATCCTTATCTACTGTGCCACAGAATCGGTGTGGGCGGAGCAGGGCTTGCGCCTGCGACCACGAATGTCTGCTCATGGGCTTTAGCTGCCGAAGTACCTGGGCGGCTAAAGCCGCCAATCTCACTGCACGCTAATGCAGCGCTAAAGCGCTGCTCCACCCTCATGCAGCGCTAACGCGCTGCTCCACCCTCATGCAGCGCTAACGCGCTGCTCTCCCATCGTTATAATCCAAGGTGCTGACATTTCTTCGCACCATCGGATGGGTCGCTTGCGTTGTCTACGCCACCATCCCATCGTTCTGGCTGCTCATTCATCCGCGCGCCGGCTATTGGCGCGCCCGGCAGGGTTCGCCGTACCGCTTTCTGATTCCGATCTGGATCGTGATGTGGATCGTCGTGGGCGCAGTGAGCGCTCCGTGGCGGCGTCTGGCGCTTTACACAGCCATCTGGGCATGGCTGCCGGCGGCCCTGCTTTTCATGGCTGGAATATGGATCTACCGGCGCTCCGGAGCCGGTTTCAGCTCCGCCCAACTCGGTGGCCTGCCGGAAATTATTCCCGGACACCTGGAACAGCGCCTGGTGACGACAGGGATACGCGCCCGCGTCCGCCATCCGGTTTATCTGGCGCACCTGTGCGAGATGCTGGCATGGAGTCTAGGAACCGGGCTGGTGGTCTGCTACGGATTGACTGCCTTTGCGCTGGTCACCGGCGCCATCATGGTCCGGATGGAGGACGGAGAACTGGAAACGCGGTTCGGAGAGGAACACCGCGAATACCGGCGGAGGGTGCCTGCCGTGTTTCCGAGAATCGGCGATTGAAGCGCTTCACATTCCCCCATGAGGCGCGGAGCCAACCGGTTTTCCCACGCGTCATCGCTATAATCGAAAGAGCCGAGAGCTGAAAGCTGACGGCTGACAGCTGATCGCTTCCTTCATGCGCTTCGAACTATTCATCGCCACTCGCTATCTTCGCGCCAAGCGCCGCCAGGCTGTGATTGGCGTGATCACCGGGATTTCCATCCTTGGAGTCGCTGCGGGCGTGGCCTCCCTGATCGTGGCCCTCGCCATCAATAACGGATTCCGTCAGGACCTGCAGAATCGTCTGCTGGGCTCGACCTCGCACATCAACCTGATGCGCACTGAGAGTGACGGTATCAAGAACTGGCGTCCGTTGATGGAGCGCTTGGCAAAGCAGCCTCATGTGATCGGCACTGCGCCCGCGATTTACGAACAAGTGTTGATCTCGCGGGGCCCGCGGGCCCGCGGGGCTGTATTGAAGGGCATGATCCCCAGCTACGAGCGCAAAGTCAGCGATCTGCTGGATACAGTGAAGATAGGTTCGACGGATCCGTTAGAGGAAGGCACTGGGACTCGTCCCGCAGCAACGACACAGAGTACCGGCGCCTCGGAAAAATCTCCTGACGATCTGAACTCGGTACAAGAGCGGATCGCGTCGATGCCTCCCATTATCCTCGGCAAGGACATTGCCGAAGACCTGGGTGTAACCCTGAATTCGGTGGTGCTTGTGACCAGCCCGCAAGGTGAACTCACCCCATTTGGGCTGGTTCCGAAGTACAGCCGCTTCCAGGTGGTGGGGATTTTCAATTCCGGGTTCTTCGATTACGACAGTTCCTGGGCGTTCACCCGTCTCTCTGACACGCAGAATCTCGAGGGGTTGGGCGATCAGATAACGGTGCTCGAGTTCAAGGTGGACGACATCTACCAGGCCGGGAAGATTTCGCGCGAGCTCGAACGGGCGGCCGGCAAAGGTTTTATGGCTACCAACTGGATGGAGCAGAACAAGGCGCTGTTCCGAGCCCTGCGCCTGGAGCGTCTGGTGACGTTCATCACCATCGGGCTGATTGTCTTCGTGGCTGCCCTGAACATCCTGATTTCGCTCACCATGATGGTGATGGAGAAGACGCGCGACATCGCGGTGCTGATGTCAATGGGCACGCGCAAGGCGCAGGTGCGCCGGCTGTTTATCACCCAGGGACTGCTCATTGGAGTCATCGGCACCGCCATTGGATTGGTTATCGGCTATGCCCTGTCGTGGGCGGGGGGGCACTATCATCTGTTGTCGCTGGCTCCCGAAGTCTACTCCATCGATTATGTGCCCTTCGCTCCGCGCCTGGTGGATGGCGCGCTGGTCGCGCTGGTGGCGGTCGGGATTTCCCTGATAGCTACCTTGTATCCCTCCTGGTCGGCAGCCCGGATTCTTCCTGCGGAAGCCCTGCGCTACGAATGACCCTCGGTCGAGCGGTGTGACCATGGTCATATCGTGTTTCCTGAAAATTAGGATTAAGGTTGCCTTCATAGCCGCTTCCCGAGTGGGAGCGGAGGGTTGTCACCTTGGCGTTCATGTTTTAATAGGAGCGGATTCACTGAAAGGGCATAGCCGATAGCTGACGGCTGTGAGCCGGCAGCCGCCCACTGAGCCGAGGAGCAGTCTTTTTGCATCTAACTGAACGGGAAACGATCCTGCGCGTCGAAGGCCTGAAGAAGGTTTTTCGCTCCGGCGAATCGGATCTGGTGCTCTTTGACAATTTGTCATTCCAGGTAGCCAGAGGAGAAATGCTGGCGATCGTCGGCGAATCGGGTTCGGGAAAGAGTACCTTGTTGCACATCCTGGGCGCTCTTGATCGTGCTTCCGAAGGTGACGTATACTGCGCCCACTTGC
>JBOGLC010000070.1:0-9687 GCA_050746005.1 Terriglobales bacterium | reverse complement strand
AGGTGGACGTGGCATTTTTCGCCGCGGTCTATTCCCCCGAAGGGAAAATGATCTCCAACCGCAGTATGAAGGTGGATCAGGCTTTCGACGCCAAGACCTACGAACAGATCCTGCAGCACGGATTGCTGCTGCACATGGATCTGGACCCCCAACCTGGCGCGAGCCAACTGCGTCTTGCGGTGCAGGACAACCGCACTGGTTTGGTGGGCACGGTAGACGCCCCGTTACCGAGATAGGCGGGGGCGGTGCTGAATCAGGCGGTAGGGAAGCGAAAGCGAACTCTAGGTTCAAGTTTACTACCGGTATGGCACACGCCCAAGCTGAGAACGCATCGTGACCCCAGTGGGCTGAGCAGTTTGTCTTTTGCTTACGACCGGCGTATATTGGTCGTTGGAAACTGTTGTGTAGTTACCAGCACTTGGCGAGACACACCAGTGGGCGCAAGCCCACTTTTTAGTTTAGGCCCATTTTGGAACCGGAAAATCGGCCGTAAGCTATTGGATTCATGGCGCTTGAGATTGATAAAGTCCGCGAGATTGCGGAACGGGTGGCTGCCTCCAGCGGGCTGGAAGTAGTGGAAGTTGAGTTGCGCGGCGGAGGTAAAGCTCGCATGCTCCGGATTGTGATCGATAAGCTTTCCGGGGTTACGCACGAAGACTGCGCGAGCGTGAGCCGAGAAGTGGGCACGATCCTGGATGTCGAAGACGTGATTTCCGGCGCTTACACGCTGGAGGTTTCGTCTCCGGGACTGGATCGGAAATTAATTCGTCCGGCGGATTACGAGCGCTTCACCGGAAGCCGGATCAAGTTGACCACGCAGCAACCAGTCAACGGCAACCGCCGCTTTGAAGGCCGGCTGGAGAGTTTCGAGCAGGGGCGCTTGACGCTGGACCTGAGCAGCGCCCGAAAGAAGCGGAGTCCGGAAGATGGTGTTGCTCTAAAGTTGGAAATCGACCTGAAGAACGTCGAGAGAGCGAATCTGGTGCCGGAGATTTGAAAAGCATCTGGTAATTGGGCAATTGGGTAATTTTGTAATTGTTAACCCATGGTTCTTACCCAATTACGCGATTTCAAAATTATTCAATCGGTCGGACTTATCTTATGGCAAGTGAGCTCTATAACACGATCGACGCGCTGAGCCGGGAAAAAGGCATTGATCCGCAAATTGTCGTAAGCGCGGTGGAAGATGCCATCGTGGTCGCGACGCGCAAATATTACAAGACGCAGGAAAACCTGCGCGCCGAACTGGACAAGGAAACCGGAAAGATCCGCGCATTTGCAGTCAAGACGATCGTTGAGACTCCGGAACAGGTGGAGGACCCCGTCCTGCAGGTCACGCTGGACGATGCCCGCAAGATCAATCCCAATGTCGAGTTGGGAGGCGAGCTTCAGATCAACAAGCAGACCGAAGGCATTCTGGGACGGATTGCGGCGCAGCTGGCCAAGCAGGTCATCTTCCAGAAGGTACGCGAGGCCGAGCGCGACACCGTGTACAACGAGTACATCGGCCGGGTGGGCGAGATTGTCAACGCCACGGTAAAGCGGATCGAAGGTCCGGATGCGATCTTCGATATCGGCAAGGCGGAAGCGCGCATGCCGCGGAAGGAGCAGTCGCGGCTGGAATCGTTTGCCATGGGCGAGCGCGTGCGGGTAGTGATCGCCAGAGTGGAACGGGCATCGAAGGGGCCGGCCGTCGTGGTCTCGCGGGCCGCACCTGAACTGGTGCAGCACCTGTTCCAGACCGAAGTTCCCGAAATTTATGACGGAACGGTTGTGATTCGCGCGATTGCGCGCGAGGCTGGAGAGCGGACCAAGATCGCGGTCATGTCCAAGGACAAGGACGTGGATGCGGTGGGCGCCTGCGTCGGCATGAAGGGCATGCGGGTGCAATCCATCATCCGCGAATTGCGGGGCGAGAAGATCGATATTATCGAGTACCACGAAGATGCTGTGACCTTCGCGGAAAAGGCCTTGCAGCCGGCCAAGGTAAGCCGCGTGACTGTGGTGGATTCATCGGACAAGCATCTTGAAGTGGTGGTGGATGACAGCCAGCTTTCTCTCGCCATCGGCAAGAAGGGACAGAATGTCCGGCTGGCGGCGAAGCTGCTGGGCTGGAAGATCGACATCAAAAGCGAGGAAGAGAAACGGCAGGAAGTGGAATTGCAAATGTCCGCCCTGGTGGGCACCGCTTCCACTCCGCTGGAGAGTGTGCCCGGCCTGGGTGAAGGGCTGATCGAGAAACTGAGTGCCGCCGGTGTGACCACGGTAGAAGCGCTGGCGGATATGACTCCGGAGCAGCTCGAGGCCATCGAGGGAATCGGGCCCAAGACGGTGGAAAAAATCAGCCTGGCGGTAAATAATTATTTCTCCAGTCTGGAGACCGGGGAAGCGGGCGCAGTCGCGGCGGAAGGGGACGACACTTCCGCGGAACCGGTCGCGGAGGAGTCAGCCGCCCGTCCTGATGACATCACAGCCGAAGTAGAAGCCGTGCCGGACGCGGGTTCGGAAGCGGCGGCTGAAGCGGCCCCAGCCGATACTGAGGTCGAAGAAAATAATGGGCAGGAAGAACCTGCTGAATCCGCGGAGGAGCCTGCTCCTTCCGAGGAGAAGCAGTAAAGTGCGATTCTCGCGCGCTGACGCATGCGGCTGCGCGAGCCTGAAAACTGACGCCGTGAGGTTGATATGAAGACTTAGCGGAACAGTACGGAGGATGAAAGGGCGGATGAGCAAGATTCGAATCAACGATCTGGCCAGGGAGCTGGAAGTCAAAAGTAAATCGATTCTCGATGTGCTTCCCGAAGTCGGAGTCACCGAGAAGAAGAGCCATTCCAGTTCTCTCGAAGACCACGAAGCGGATAAAGTGCGTGCCCGCCTCCGCGCTGCCAGCCCGGCGCAGGCTTCCGGCCGGTCGTCCCGTCCCACTCGCGCCGAAGCCGATGAAATCAAGACCAAAATTGACCTTTCTCATATCTCGAAACCCGGCGATGCTCTAAAAGCCATCATCAGCAAGCAACAGACGCCCGTGGATGCTCCGCCAGCGCCTGCCCAGCGACCGAGCGAGACCAAACCCATCGTTTCGCCGCCGCCGCCCGCTTCAGGGATCGCTGCTCCGAAGCCTCCGGCTCCGCCGGCAGCCACCGCGCCGAGATTTGTAGTTCCGACTTCGACTCCGAGGCCGACGTTCACCGCTCCTGCACCGCCGGTGCAGCAGACGTCCCCGGCGGTGGCGCCAGTTCCACCGGCAGCTCCGCGGCCAGCGGTCCCACCGCCGGTCGCACCTCCGGTGCAGGTTAGTTCCACCGCCCCCGGCATGACCACCCCGAGGCCCACTGCGCCTGCGGCGCAAGGGTCAACCATGGCTGCCAGACCAGCCTCGCCGAGCGCACCGGCTCGTCCCACCCTGCAGCCGCCGCGAATGATCGTTCCGCAGACCGGGCCGCGTCCGGTGTACAAAGCGCCCTTGCGGCCGGCCGCTCCCATGGCCTCGCCGGGAGCGCCCACGGGATCCACCATGCGTCCGGCTCCGGGACGTCCGGTGCCGGGACAGCCGATTTTCCAGCGCCCGCGGCCGGGAGCGCCTACCAATCGCCCGCCATTGCGCCCGGGTGAGCGCCGGCCCATGCACCCCACGCGACAGTCCCCCACGGGCTCACGTCCGCTGGGAGTGGGTCCGGGAGCATTGCCTAGCGGACCGACCACCAGGCCGGGCAGCCGGCCGGGAGCACCATCACGCCGCCCAGGACAACGCTATGTGCCGCGCGGTGTGAAGGAAGGCCCGATGAAGGGCTACACGCCCCCGCCGCGCTTGTCGCTTTCCAATGAGCCTCAGCCGATTACGCGCAGCATCACGATCACGGAAGGCATCAGCGTAAAAGATCTGGCGGAAAAGCTCGGGCTTCGCGCCAAGGACCTGATTGCCCGTCTGCTGGCCCGGGGTGTGTTTGCCACGATCAATCAGACGCTCGATACCGAACTGGCCAGCGAAATGGCGCGCTTTTTCGGAGCGGACACCAATGTGATCACCTTCGAAGAGCAAGCCGCCAAGGAAGTTTCCGAGGCCGCGGTCGGTGAGGAAGGCGCTCCGACCGAAGGCGTGACCCGGCCACCAGTAGTCACTATCATGGGCCACGTGGATCACGGCAAGACCACATTGCTCGATTCCATTCGCCTGACCAATGTGGCCGGAGGTGAGGCCGGAGGCATCACCCAGCACATTGGCGCCTACAAGGTCACCATTCTGGACAAAGAGTCCCCCGCGTACGGCCGCCAGATCGTGTTTCTCGACACGCCTGGTCACGAAGCCTTCACTCGCATGCGGGCGCGCGGCGCCAAAGCCACGGACATTGTTGTGCTGGTGGTGGCTGCAGACGATGGCGTCATGCCGCAGACGCTTGAGGCCATTGACCACGCCCACGCCGCGGAAGTTCCCATCATTGTCGCGGTCAACAAGATCGACAAACCCGATGCCTTGCCGGATCGGGTGAAAAAGCAGTTGGCCGATCGCGGCCTGATGCCGGAAGACTGGGGCGGAACCACAGTATTCGTCGACGTCTCAGCCAAGCAGAAAACGAACCTGAACCTGCTGATGGAAATGATCTGCCTGGTGGCCGACCTGCAGGAACTGAAGGCAACACCGGATCGTCCCGCCACCGGCGTGGTTCTCGAAGCCAAGCTGGACCGCGGGCGCGGACCGGTAGCGACCCTGCTGGTGCAGAACGGAACTCTGCGCAACAGCGACAACTTCGTGGTGGGCAATGTATACGGCAAGGTACGCGCCATGTTTGACGATCGCGGCAATCAGCTCGAATCCGCGCCACCTTCGACGCCGGTCGAAATCCTGGGTATGGAAGGCTTGCCGCAGGCAGGCGATCAGTTCGTGGTGGTCGCGGATCGCGACAAAGCCCGCGGAGTTTCCGAATACCGCGAACAGAAAGCTCGTGAAGCCACGCTGGCCAAAAGTTCCCGCGTGTCATTGGAAGGTTTGGCAGAACAGCTCAAGACTGCCGGCACCAAGGAACTGAACATTATTCTCAAGGCGGACGTCGGAGGTTCGGTGGAAGTGCTGACCGACCTGCTGACCAAGCTGTCGAACGAGAAAGTCCGGCTGAAGGTCCTGCGTTCGGGCGTGGGAGCCATCACCGAATCTGACGTGCTGCTGGCTTCGGCGTCGAACGCCATCATCATCGGATTCAATGTGCGTCCGGAGCGCAAAGCGCAGGAGTTGGCGGAGCAGGAGAAAGTCGACATCCGGCTGCACTCGATCATTTACGAGTTGCAGGACGAGATCAAGCGCGCCATGACCGGCCTGCTCGAACCGACCATCAAGGAAACCTACCAGGGCCGCGCTCTGGTGAAGGAGACCTTCCGTATTCCGAAGGTGGGTACCATTGCGGGATGTTCGGTCAGCGATGGCTTGATCAAGCGCGACTCGGAAGTGCGCCTGCTGCGGGACAACAATGTGGTGTTCACCGGCAAGGTGGGCTCCCTGCGCCGCTTCAAGGACGACGCCAGCGAAGTGCGCAATGGTATGGAGTGCGGTATCTCGATCGCCAACTATGGCGATATCAAAGTCGGCGATGTGATTGAAGCCTTCGTGACCGAGAAAGTCGCCGCCGAAGCCATCGCTTAAGAGCAGTCGTCGGTCAACGGTCGTCAGTCTTCCGGGGTTTGCTGGCGACTGCAGACTGATGACTGACGACTGAATGATCGCTTTTCTCACCCTCGAACTGCACATCGAAGCGGCGCAGTCCCTCAAAGACAAGCGGCAGGTGGTTCGCAGCCTCAAGGACCGGCTGCGGGCCCGCTTTAACGTGGCGGTGGCTGAGCTCGATCCCAGCGGATTGTGGAACCGGGCTACCCTGGGCATCGTCAGTGTTTCGGAATCCCGGGACTATCTCGACGGACTTATGAAGATTGTCGAGCGCCAGGCAACTCGCATCGCCAACAACGGCGGCGCTGACATCGCAGACTCGTTCCTGGAATACATCTAGAATCCGCGCGGTTATTGTTAACTGTGCGTTGTCGATTTGAAATGCTTTTCATCGAAGAGAGCGACGAATCCACAATCCTCGCAAACCAGCCCCACCACTGGAAAGCTGGTCAGAGGCCGCACGGTGACCTGAGGCCGGAGAGGAACGCCGAGCTCACTGACGGTTAGATTGGAAGAGCCGCAATTTAAGCATTTCTTCTTGTTTTCCATGTTCACCTGACTTGCGGTATCGTGCTCAAAATACGATGTAAGGATACTCCTTAGATCAGGACTATCTCCTGTGACTGTGCCCTGGTCCCCTCCGAACCCACGCTGGATGGTCCCACTGGGCCGGTTTTTCTGATATTCTCATTCGTTTTACTCAAGAGGTGGATGTGGAGAAGCGCGGCGCGAAATACCATCGGGAGCGCCTGGGAGAGGCCCTGCGGGAGGAAATTGAGACCATCGTGGAGGGCGAACTGGGCGATCCCCGCATCGGTCTGGTCGCCGTCACCAGCGTGGTGCTGGCGGAGGATTCGCGATCGGCGCAGGTTTACGTGACGCTCGAAGGAGATGACGCGGAAGCCGACCGTTCCCTGGAGGGCCTGACCGCAGCGGTCGGATACATCCGTCGCGAGGTCGCGGAGAATTTGCACCTTCGCCGTCCCCCGGAACTCTATTTTCACCTCGATCGCTCCGATAAATACGGCGCCAGGATCGATGAACTGCTGGGCCGTACGAAAAGAAAGAAGAGTTAGGTTGCCACTCATCGGCCATCGGGGAATTCCGGCGGACCGAATGCCGAGTAGCGAAGACCGGCAACTGACAACTGACCACTCACGGCTGTTTTTATGTTGAATGAAGTTCTCAAGCACATCGAACAGCGCAACCGGTTCGTGCTGACTTCGCATGCGCGGCCGGATGGCGACGCGATCGGTTCGGCCCTGGCCTGTCGTCAGATTCTGCTGGCGATGGGCAAGGAAGCGGATGTCGTGTTGCGCGATGGGGTGCCGCGTATATACCGGCCATTACCCCATGCCCGCGACGTGGTCCAGTCGGAAATTGTCGACGGCGAGTACGAGGCTGCCATTATCCTGGAGTGTGACAGCATCCAGCGCACGCGGTTGAACGGGTTGGAGAACCGGTTTCTCATCAACATTGATCACCACCAGAGCGGCCGTCCGTTTGCCCAGGTGAACTGGATCGATCCCAAAGCGGTGGCCACGGCGGAGATGGTCTATCGTCTGGCGCGCGAGGCTGGAGTGAAGATTTCTCCGGAGATTGCGACGTGTCTTTATACCGCCGTGCTCACCGATACCGGGTCATTCATGTTCGAGGGGACAAACGAACACACCTTCGAACTGGCGAGAGAACTGGTGCTGGCAGGCGCCGACCCGGCGCATTGCGCGCGCAACGTTTATTTTGGCCACTCCACCGCTAAAATGCGGCTGCTGGGTGCGGCCCTTTCCAATCTGCGCCGGGAAGGTCCACTGGCGTGGATTTCGGTGACCCAGGACCAGATGCAGGCTTGTAAAGCCCGGGAAGAAGATTGCGAAGGGCTGGTCAACTACGCGCTGTCCATGCAGGGGGTAGAAGTGGCCTTGTTCTTCCGTGAACTTCCTGACGGCCGCTTCCGCGTGAGCCTGCGGAGCAAGGGCAAGCTGGATGTGGCCGAGGTGGCTGAACGTCTCGGCGGAGGCGGACACCAGTGCGCCAGTGGTTGCGCCCTCGATGGGCCGCTTCCGGCAGCGGCCGCGCGAATTCTCGCTGAATTGCGGCTCGGTCCTTCCATACAATAGTTCCGCTCTCGATCCAAAGTATTGTGATTTTGAAGCCTGCAAACTCGACATTGAACTCTGCGGCTTCGAATCCGGGCCAACGGCCGCTCATGGATTGGCTGCTTCTCGCGGGCTTTTGCGGCTTTCTTTTTTTCTTCGGCTTGGCATACTTCGGACTGGTCGGAGCCGATGAGCCGCGTTACGCCCAGGTTGCGCGAGAAATGCTTGCCCGTCACGACTGGATTTCGCCTACCCTGGGAGGTCAACCCTGGCTGGAAAAACCGCCCCTTTATTACTGGCAAACCATGCTGGCCTACGGCGTTTTCGGGGTGAGCGATTGGGCAGCTCGTCTTTCTTCCGCAGTCGATGCCACACTGATGGTAGTGGCTGTCTATCTTTTCCTGCGAAGGTTCAGGCCCGGCTTTCAGCTGGATGGCGCGCTCATGGCGGCATCCGCCTGCGGCGTCATCGGCTTCGCGCGTGCTGCCTCCACCGACATGCCGCTCGCCGCCACTTTTACGATCGCCATGCTGGCCTGGTATGCGTGGTACGAAACCGCAAACCAGCGTTACCTGGCTCTGGCTTATGTCTTTCTGGGACTGGCGATGCTGGCCAAAGGACCGGTCGCGCCCTTTCTGGCGGTGGTAATCGTGATGATATTTGCCGCCGCCAAGGGTGACTACCGCCTCATGGCACGGACCTTCTGGGTGCCCGGTATCGCGTTGTTCTGCCTGATTTGGCTTCCCTGGTACGTCGCGGTCCAGTTGAAAAATCCCGAGTTCTTTCGTGTGTTTATTCTGGAACACAACCTGGGACGCTTTGGGAAGAATCTCTATCATCATACTCAACCCTTTTGGTATTACCTGCCGGTCGTCCTGCTCGGCCTGGTGCCCTGGACGATTTTCGTCAGCGTGGCTCTGACGGAGACGGTTCGCGCCTGGTGGTCAGAGAAGCGGAACCTGTTTCACTTGCAAGATGCTTTGCTGGCATTTCTCGCCATTTGGCTCGTCGTCCCGGTCGCGTTCTTTTCAGTGTCCGCATCGAAGCTGCCGGGCTACATCTTGCCGGCTCTCCCGGCAGGAACGTTGCTGCTGGCGGAATATGTTCGCCGCCATGTGATCGCAGATGATCGTCCTGGCCTGCCGCTCATTGTCCTGCATTCGATTGTGGCAACACTGCCGGTAGTGGCGGCGCTGATGATGCAGTACATCGTCTTTCACCACGTCTTGCCATGGGGACGCGCGACCGCGATTTCGGCGGGGTTCGCTGGGGTGCTCGCCATTGGAATCTTCCTGACTCTGCGGCGCCCTCAGGGTCTTCGCATATTGCGCTTCATAACCCTGGCTCCGGTGATTTTGGCGCTGGGGGCAGCTCTCAAGCTGGGAACTCCCGCGCTGGATGCCACCCTCTCCGCGCGTCCGATCGCCCGGGAGATCGACCGGATCGATAACCGGTCGCTCCCCCTGGCCATTCTGCGGCTTTCACGCGAAACCGAATATGGCCTGCACTTCTATCGCAATCAGAAAATTGCGCGTTACGAAGCCGGAAACGTTCCCCCCGGTGAACACCTGTTGATCACTCCCGAAGGCTGGCAAAAGAATATTGCGAAGTGGACCACCGGCCGCCGCGTTACCTACCTGGGCAGCTTCGCGCCGCAAGGCATGGATTATTACTGGGTAGCGGGGAAGCAAACAGCTTCTAGCTTCTAGCTTCTGGCTTCTAGCTTCTTGCCTGATTGCGGCAAGTCATTGGTGAGGGTGGCGAGCTTGCGGCTAGAAGCTAGAAGCTAAAAGCCAGAAGCGTCTGTTACCCATCCTTGTCCCCCAGTTTGCCTCCTGGCCAGACGAAGCACTACACTCGCAGTTCGCAGCCCGCCATGAGCGCGCTTAGCAAGCCGGAACCCTCCAGGAGCCTCCAGGTGGAGATTCTCGACCTCAGACA
>JBOGLC010000069.1:0-12422 GCA_050746005.1 Terriglobales bacterium | reverse complement strand
CGTTTACACAGTTCTATTTACACCCCCGGAACAGGAAACAGAGCTAGGCCAAACCGGACTGAGGCGTGTTCTGCGAAAGCAGCGCTTACGAATGCCACCGGGAGACTACCGCTACTGCGCCTGTTCTCGACTCTACTCATTGACCTTGGTTTTTGGCGAACAAACGGCGCAAGCTGGTGAGAACGCCTGATTACATCAGTTACCCGAACTGCCGTCCCGTACGTTTCCCACCCGGGCTGACCTCATTTTTTGGCATTCTTGAAGAGGTGTAATGGCTCTGCGTTCCCCACCTGCTTTATTTCTCCAGTCGCGTAGTTGAAGCTCCACGTCTGTTCAGTATGATCACAACGTTTTGCGGCAGGCACATCTGCTTCAGTTTCATCAACATCGAGTGCAGTAGAAAACCGCGCTCGAACCAGGATGATAACGTTTCTGTCAGAGCTAAATCCCGCATCAGTGACGCGAATTGTGCATTGCTTATTTTCGCGTTCCTGAAGCATTGCTTCCAGCTCGGGCTCGTAAACTTCACCAGTGGCGGCGTTCACGGCGAGCACCTGTTGAGTGTCGGGAGCATCGGAACCGAACTGCCATCGTTCGGTCTTTACCAAGAGCATGCTGGAATTTTTGGCCCAGCCCAAAATCTCCATTCCATTCTCCGCGAGGTTTCGCTTTGGCGGAATTAGATAAACCAGCCGATACGGATGATTCGCTCGGGCTACCCACAGCCGAGATGTGTGTAGGCACCCGTGGTCACTCTGGACGTTGACCTCAACATAGGCTCGCCATGTTCTATCCTCCGAAAGCGCGATCGCACTCACAACACGATTGGGCTTCTCGCTCCCTTGGCATTCGACGAACAATGTATTTTGCGAAGGGCGGACAGCAGGTCCTGCGGGTGCCTGTTCAGTCTTAGCCGGGGCCAGCAGGCACATCAGAAGTGCAGCGCAGAAACTGGATGTGATGCCTACAGCAAAGCCGTACGAAGCGATTTTGGTCCTGAATGACATGGGTTGCCACATCATACTGGTTGCCCGCCGTTCTCGGTAGTTGGCGTAATATCGCGATTACACTCAAAACCTCGTCTGTGAAAATCAGGGCGCGAACCATCTCGCTCTGGTTCGCCTCCTCACTGAATGCGCTCATGGGTAAAACGGTCGCGTCCGGCCCAATAGGGACACTGCGGGCAAGACGTGCCCTCTGGGTAGTCCACACCCTCTTCGTGCGGACATCCGATAATCCCCTCCATTGCGATAGTGGAGCGAGGTGCGTGCGGCTTGAGGAAGACTACAATCTGTTCGCCAATGTCGAGATCTTGGCGTACGTCTATATCGCCCTTGGAGAACCAGCGTTCGAGAAAATCTGGGTCGTCTCTTTCCGTGAGGAACACACTGACCACTACCTTGGTGGCCAGTTTGTCATTGGGTCCATAGAAAGCTACCGTGGCGATGGGTAGCCTCGAAAGCCAGGCCGGAATTTCCTGTCCATCCACGAACGAGCGTGTGCCTTCTTCTTGCGAAATCGCGGCCTTCTCTTCACCCGTGCAATATTACGACGTATCACGCCGCGCTGTCGAAGGCCCACAATGACCAATTACATCCGATGATGAGTGTAATTTCCATTGGTTGTTGAAAAATCGCGTTTCCACTTGAAAACCAGAGAAACGGCAGCGCTGCATTGTGCCGCCAAAATTGGAGTCTTCAGTTTTTGGCGCGGTGCACTTTTGATTTCCGGCGGCCAGATGTCCGCCCCAGCAGTCTATCGGCTGAAGCCCGGAGGAGGTACAGCCCGCCCTCTTACCCGAAGGCGTCATGCTGAGCTTGCGAAGCATCTGGCGTGGAGCGGATTCGCACCATGGGCCAGCAAATTTGCCGCTGCGCGCAGGATCCTTCGGGACTGAAGTCCCTCAGGATGACGCCGGTAATTGGGGAGGTCTGGCACCACTGGCTTTGCTCACTTTGGCCTTGGCCGCCACCATCTCGTAGGACTGCCCGATCAGGTCTTTCACTTCGGCCCAGGGCAGCGCATCCAGGCGCTGAAGCGCTATCCACTTGTAGCGTCCGACGTACGGCGCTGGAATAATGTCTTCCTGCTCCACCAACTCGGCAAACCTCTCGGGAGCGCACTTGAAGGTCAATTGCGGCGGCACTGAATCCAGGGACAGCAGGGCGAAAATCTTTGCTCCCACCTTGAAGCAGAGGATCTCGCCCCACTGCAGCTTTTCGGTGGCGTGGGGGAAGGAAAGGCAGAAGCGGCGGATGGCTTCAACGTTCATTTTTCATTCAATAATATGTTTAGTTAAACTTATGAAACGGGCGCCAGGCTGAGCGAATCAAAACCACCAGGAGATTGAAATGCAAACCAGGCAACTTGGCAACTCCGACTTGCACATCACCCCGGTAGGATACGGGGCATGGGCCATTGGCGGTTCAGGCTGGCAATTCGCCTGGGGATCGCAGGATGACAACGACTCCATCGCTGCCATTCATCGCTCTCTTGAACTGGGAGTGAACTGGATCGACACCGCGGCCGTGTATGGCCTGGGCCATTCCGAAGAAGTCGTGGCGCAGGCGCTGAAGTCCTGGTCAGGCCCCCGGCCCTACGTCTTCACTAAATGCGGCCGGCTCTGGGACGAGAAGGGCAATCTGCGCGGAGGGCTGCGCGCTGAATCCATCCGCCGCGAAATCGAGGGCAGCCTGCGCCGACTGAACATCGACGTGATCGACCTGTACCAGATTCACTGGCCCCCTAACCCCGATTCGCCCGAGCTCGAAGAAGGCTGGTCCACGCTGGCGGATTTGAAAAAGGAAGGCAAGGTACGCTGGATCGGAGTCTCGAATTTCGATGTTGCGCAGCTAAAGCGCGCCCAGGCAATCGCTTCGGTGACGTCCCTGCAGCCTCCTTATTCCCTGATTAACCGGGGAGCCAAAGGGGAACTCCTCCCCTATTGCCTGCGAGAGGGCATCGGGGTGATCGTTTATTCGCCCATGGCGTCAGGGATGTTGACCGGGGCCATGACCCGCGAACGCGCCGCCAAACTGCCGAAGGATGACTGGCGCCGCGGAAGCCCAAATTTCAACGAGCCCAAGCTTTCGCGGAATCTCGCCGTGGTCGAAAGCCTGCGAGAGATCGGGAAACGCCACGGCCGCTCGCCGGGAGAGGTCGCGATCGCCTGGACGCTGCACCACCCAGCCGTGACCGGCGCCATCGTCGGCGCTCGCAATGCCCGCCAGGCAGAAGGCGTGATGCGTGGCGGTGAATTGCGGCTGACCGATCAGGAAGTCAGCGAAATCGAAGACGTCTCCACTGAGACGGCGGCCTAAAGTCCCGCCTCATCATGCCCCGCCTGTCAGGGAAGGCGTCATCCTGAATGGCCTTCAGGCCGTGAAGGATCCGGCGTGAAGCGGATCCGCACTTCGCCCCGGCAACCGGAGCGGCGCGCGCCGGATCCTTCGGGACTCAAGTCCCTCAGGATGACGCCGGCCAACGACCGGGGTGATGCCTGAGTTTCAAACTGAGGCACGACCAACTTTCCCGTTTTTCCCGCACTCACACCTGCTCCCGCGCCTCACCAAAGGTAACGTTCACATTCATCTTCTGCTTTCCCCGATAGATGGTGACCCGGACGGTATCGCCCGCCCGGTGATTGTTCATGACCTGACTGAGATCCTGCTGGTCATGAATGTCCTGGCCGTCGATAGCGACAATCAGGTCGCCGCCCAGCGTGATGGGAACATTGCCGATGTAAGCGCGCTCGGTGCCGCCGTGCAGACCGGCCCGATCCGCCGCGCCGCCGGACACCACCTGCACGATCAGCAACCCGGAGTCGGCAGCCAGTCCCATCTGATCCGCCAGCTCGGGAGTGATCGGAATGGTCCGAACTCCCAGCGCCGGACGCCGCACCCGCCCGAGCGTCACCAGATCGTTCAGCACGGCCTTGGCGGTGTTCACCGGGATGGCGAACCCAATCCCGGCGCTCTGGCCCACGTTGGAGGCGATCAGGGTGTTGATGCCGATCACTTCGCCATGCCAATTGAGCAGTGGTCCGCCAGAATTTCCGGGATTGATCGAGGCGTCGGTCTGAATCGCGTCGTCAATCTGCATGCCATTGGGCTCCTGAACCGGCCGGATCGAACTGATGATGCCCCGGGTCATGGTCCCGGACAGGCCGAAGGGATTGCCGATGGCGTACACCTTTTGCCCCACCTGTAGATTGCGGGAGTCCCCAAGCACCAACGGACTAAGGCCGGCATCCTTGATCTGAATCACCGCCAGATCGTGCGAGCGGTCGGTTCCCACCACCGTGGCCCGGTACTTCTTGCGGTTGTGCAGCGTCACCTCAACCTGCCGGGCATCGGCGATAACGTGGTAGTTGGTAAGGACGTGGCCGTCCTTATCGATGATGAAGCCTGAGCCTTGCCCTTCCTGCGGCACCAGCCCATAGAAGAAATCATAGGTCACGGCCCGCGAAGTGATGTTTACTACCGAATCGATGTTCTGGCGGTAGACGATGATGTTGTTCTGCTCTTCGGGGTCGAGAACGCCGCCCGAAGCGGCCTCAGTGATCTCGACCTTGGCGCTGTGGCGGCCAAACCACTTCGCGGGATGCATCGGGCCGGAACGGTAGGTAGTGAAGTAGTAGAATGCGGCGGCAAAGATCACAGCCAGAAGCACAGGACGCAGCAGCTTCATCGTTCGGAACCTTTCTTCACCGATTCCATCCAATTCTAAATCGTCTCGCGCGGAAGCTATGTCGCCCTGAGCGCAGCATCTCCGTTCGCCAGCGAACGGAGATGGGGAGTCGAAGGGTCCCTGGCATCGGCACACTTCGCGCACTTGAGGGGCTTTTCACACTGCAGCAAAGTTCCTGACGCGATTTTGACAGCATTCTTGCTATAGGGGTCCTTCGACTGCGTGGCTGCTTCGCTATCGCGAAGTAGCCACTCCGCTCAGGATGACAGGGCCGGTCTTTTTCTCTGTCCTCAATAACTCAGTAACTCAGTTTTTCTCTGTCCTCAATAACTCAGTGTAAATCGTCTTCACCTGCTGCTCGGTTTGGTCAAGTGCACCCGAGTTGTCGATTATGTAATCGGCAGCCTTGATCTTTTCCTCATCTGGAAGCTGCGCTGCCATGCGGCGCGTGACGTCAGCGCGCGCCGTCTCCCGGTCCACTTTTAGGCGCAGCGCCCGGCGTTCGATACGCTGATCCGGGGTGCAGGTCACCACCACCAGGCGATCGAAGCTTCGGGCCATGCCGGCCTCGAGAATGAGCGCCGCCTCGACCACGGCGATCGCGCCAGGATCGCGCCGGCCAGCCTCTGCCATCCATTCTTCTTGCCGGCGAATCACGGCAGGATGGACGATCTGGTTCAGTTCCTGGACCCTGGAAGGCTGGTTGGGTCCGCCGAAGGCAAGTTCAGCCAGCCGGGCGCGGTTTACGCTGCCGTCCGGATCCAGGATTCCAGCGCCAAATCGGGCCACGACTTCCTGGTAAACCCCCTGGCCCGGTTGCATGAGCTGGTGGGAGATCTGGTCGGCCTGGATCACCTGCGCCCCCAGGGCCGCAAACATCTCGCCCACGACCGACTTGCCCGCCGCGATGCCTCCAGTCAACCCGACCTTAAGCACTGCGGGCATGCTCCGCGCTCCGGGCGGGCAGGCGCGAGCCCCTGCGCATCTTCGCGGCCTTCACAGTGTTTGCCATCAGCATGGCAATGGTCAGCGGGCCTACGCCGCCGGGCACCGGTGTGATCGCTCCCGCCACCTCAGCCGCGTTGGGATGGGCGTCTCCCACCAGGGTTGACCCTTTGGTCCGGAAGCTCTCTTCCCGCCGGGCATTGCCGGCAAAAAGGAGGTCAAACTCCTGGCGATCGGTCACCTTGTTCATGCCCACGTCAATCAGCGTTGCGCCGGGCTTTACGAAGTCGCGAGTGATCATTCCGGCACGGCCGATGGCCGCCACCAGGATGTCGGCGCGGCGGCATACACCGGGAAGGTCCCGGGTCTTCGAGTGGCACACGGTCACGGTGGCATTGGCGTTGATCAGCAGCATGGCGGTAGGCTTGCCCACGATATCGCTGCGTCCCACAACCACCGCCTCCTGACCGGCGACCGGAATGTTACTGCGCCTGAGAATCTCCATGATGCCCGCTGGGGTGCACGGCACCAGCCCCGGACGCTGGGTGGAAAGAAAACCCACGTTCACCGGATGGAAGCCGTCCACGTCCTTGCCGGGATCGACGGCCATAAGGATTTTCTTGGAGTCGACCTGCGCCGGCAAAGGCAGCTGCACCAGGATGCCGTCAATCTCATCGCGCCGGTTCAATTCAAGGACCATTTCCAGCAGTTCCGAGGTCGAAATGGTGTCCGGCGGAGTGAGCCTCTCACTGTAGATGCCGACTTCCTCCGAGCTCTTTACCTTGCCGCGAACATAAATCTCGGAGGCCGGATTGTGTCCCACCAGGATGACCGCCAATCCCGGACGCAGCCCGGCCGCCGTCAGATCTCTAACCTCAGAGGCAACCTCCGCCCTTATTTCAGCGGCGATCTTGTTGCCGTCGAGCACCGTGGCAGCCATGAACGCTCCTGTCGAATCGGGCTTTATCGTAAACCATTTCGAGGATGAAGCTGTCAGCTATCAGCGTTCAGCCGTCAGCGAAACCGGCCCCCGCCCAAGCTGACAGCCGATAGCTTTGTTCTGCTTTTCGCGAGTCACTGCAAAAGGGGTAGAATACATCCCATGATTCCGCAAGAGCTATTCGACATCCTGGTCTGCCCGGTGTGCAAGAAGCCGTTGACGGTAAAGGATGAGGGACAAGGCCTGAAGTGTGGCGAGTGTCGCCGCGTTTATCCGGTACGGGACGGCATTCCCATCATGATGGTCGACGAGGCGGTCGTCGATCCCTCGTAGCGCCGTATTCTGTCACCCCTCTCGTCCCACAACGACACAACGCGTCAATTTCGAGATTTTCCAATATGGCACGTTGGTGCCACGAAAAGTCGCCCCCGCGGCGCATCCAAAGATTTAGTCGTCTGCAACTTACCGCAGCGCAAGGGGTTTAAGAAACCAGATGGCCATGGCATGCGTATATAGAAAGGGAGCCCAAACGCGGCACCAAAATTGCATGCAACGTTCATGGCAGGCAGTGAGTCTAATGAGGTAAGGAAGTAAAGGTCGGAGGTGAAACGACCATGAAAGAACGATTCTCCAGTACCGAATTAACGGCTCTGCGAAACGATCTTTTGCAGGGAGGTCTGGTCGATTCGCGGGAGGCCGCCGAACTCCTGCAGGTTTTCCTCATGGGCCGTGGCTACGGGGTATCTCCTCAGGCAGCCATGGACGCCGTGGGCCGGGTTGAAATGTCAGGCTGCTCCATGCCGGTGCTGCAAAAAGAGCTGGAGAACCTGGCACTGGTAATGTAAGCGGTGACCAGCAGTATGTAAGAAATCTACGGGGACCTCAGAACCGAGCCGTTTCCCCGCGAGGTGAATAACAAGAATGAACCGGGCCAACCAGCCCGGCGTTTTTGTTTTTGGAGAAGCTTCTAGCTACTGGCTCCTCGCTTCTAGCCAATCCCGAAATCCTCCTCTCGGCCGTTCAATCTTGGAATAGCTAGAAGCCAGAGGCTAGCAGCTAGAAGCTGTTTTCATTCGTACCGCAAACTCTCCACCGGATCTAACTTGGCCGCGCGGGCCGCGGGCACGGTGCCAAAGATCACGCCCACCAGCGACGAAACCACAATGGCTACGATGGCGGACAGCCCCGAGATTGGAATGCGGTATTCCGTTAGAAAGCGTACGGAATAAGGAATCGCTAATCCGATCACCACCCCGATCAGGCCTCCGACCAGAGAAATGGTCATGGCCTCGGCCAGAAACTGGAAACGTATTTCCCGGTTGGTGGCGCCCAGCGCTTTGCGGATCCCGATCTCGCGGATGCGGGAGCTGACCGTGGCCAGCATGATGTTCATAATGCCGATGCCGCTGACCAGGAGCACAACTGCCGCCACCAGCAGCAACACCAGGGTCAGGGCGTTGGCGGTCTTCTCCGCCAGCACCACCAGTTGGGTGAGATTCATGACGTTGTAGACCGATTCGGCGCGGTGCCGTCCCTTGATGACCCGCGCGATCTGTTCGGTTGCGGGCTGCACCATCGATGGGTCCGCGGTCGAGAAGTAAATCTGCTTTACCGTTGGAGTGTCGGTAAAGTAGCGGCTCACCGTATACGGAATCAACATGGTGTAGTCGACGACTTCAGTTTGTCCGAAAGTGTCCACCCGCTCCCGAAACGTGCCCACGATGGTGAAAGGCAGGCCGGTAAGCTTGATAATTTTACCGATCGCTTCTTCTTGCGATCCGTAAAGCTCCGCTGCCATTTTCTGGGTGATCACACCCACTTTGTTATGTTCCTGTTCGTCCTTGGAGTCAAAAAATCTGCCCGAGACCACCACCAGGTTGCGCACAATCCGGTAGTCGGGAAAGACGCCGAGCACGGAGATGTCGCGCTCCTTGCCTCCGCCCACCGGAATGCGCTCGCCCAGAGAGACCACGGGAGAAGCCGCGACGATGCCCGGCACTTCCTGCAGCGCGGCCTTCATGTCATCGATGGTGAGCGGGTCGGGAGTGACATTGGCAACCCGTTGTCCTCCGCTCTGATATTCCGCTTCGATCTGGTTGGTGCCGATGGACTGGATCTGGTTCAACACGTACTGCTTGCCGGTCATGCCGATGGTTACCACCAGGATCAGTGAGGCGGTACCGATCACCATGCCCAGCGCAGTCAGCGCGAAGCGCACCTTGTTACTGCGAAAAGTCTCGTAGGCGAAACTCAGCACCTCGCCGTAAACCATCCGGGGCGGACGTCGTTCCGGAGCGGTAGTGGTGGCGGTCCCCATGCGTCTTTGAATTAGATGCTAGCTGCAACCGCCCAGAGGCGCAATTGTCAGCCGCTCAGCAAATTGCAACCGCTGGGTGTAGCCGCGGAGCGGCGTCATAATGCAGCCCGGGGCGCAAGCCCCGGGGTGTGAATGCGGCAGAGGCCGAGCCCTGAAAGGGCGAAAGGAGGGCAGCCGCGCAGACTCCAAGGCGTGCCACTCCAGTTGCCGCGAGGCCGATGCAAATGGTCGTGAGGTGACATCAAGAGCCGGTACGACAGCCCTCCTTCGCCTACCCGGGGCTTGCGCCCCGGGCTGCATGATTACGCCGCTCCGCGGCTATGCGCTGGCCCCATTACTCCTGTGAACCGGCCTATCCCGGGGGCTCCGCCGCGCCCCGCGCGTAGTAGTTGGTATATCCAGGGTCCAGCTTCCGGCCCTTCGCATTGAAAATCCGGAAATGCGCCAGCCCCGCTCTTTGCAGGGCAAACTGCACCGTGGTTGCGAGCACGCCCAGGCCGTAAGTTACGCTGCGGCGGAAGTTGATGGAGGATGCCTCCTCGAAATACTTGGTGGGACAAGAGACTTCTCCAATTCGGAAACCAAAGTTCACACACTGCGCCAGCACCTGATTGTCGAACACAAAATCGTCCGAGTTCTCGAGCAGAGGAAGATCAAGCAGGACCTGGCGGTTGAAGGCCCGGTAACCGGTGTGGTATTCCGACAGCTTGATCCCGAGAAAAAGATTCTCGAAGGCGGTAAGGAGCCGGTTGGCTACATATTTGTAGAACGGCATGCCGCCGTGCAGGGCCTGCCCGCCGATGATGCGCGATCCCAGCACCACATCGTAGACGCCATAGGCCGCCATGCTGGCCATGGCCGTCACCAGCAGGGGAGTGTACTGATAGTCGGGATGCACCATGATGACTACGTCCGCGCCCGCGGCCAGGGCCTCGCGATAACAAGTCTGCTGGTTGCGTCCATAGCCGTAATTCTGATCGTGCACAAAAAACTGCAACCCCAGCTGCTTGGCAATTTCGACGGTGCGGTCGGAGCTGTGATCGTCCACCAGGATGCGGATATCCACCAGTTCGGGCAACTCCGCCACCGTCGCCGCCAATGTTTTCTCCGCGTTATAGGCCGGCAACACCACGGCAATGCACTTTCCATTGATCATGAAGGATCATCATAACCTTAGGGTGGGCAGAGGATGGGGCGGACACTCTGGACCGCCGTTTCTGAACTTGGTTCTGGTAGCGGCTCAATTTACGGTTCAATATCTGGCGTCATGCTGAGCTGGCGAAGCATCTGGCGTGAAGCGGATTTGCAGCCGCCGTCAGCTCAGCGCGACCTTCCCGCCCTATTTCCCATTTGTTGATAAAATATTCATTCAGGTCCGCCGCGACTTATGTCTGAAAAGCGCACTTTATTCGAGAAGGTCTGGAACGAGCACGTCGTCACTTCACCGCCCGACCGTCTTCCTCTTCTTTATATCGACCTGCATCTGGTCCATGAGGTCACATCGCCGCAGGCGTTTGATGGCCTGCGCGTTGCCGGACGCCGGGTGCGCCAGCCCAACCGGACGATTGCCACGGTCGATCACAATATCCCGACCGAGCCCCGCGGCACCCCCATTACCGATCCCATTGCCGCTCGGCAGATCCAGGCCCTGCAGCAGAACTGCAAAGAGTTCGGAGTTCCCCTTTTCGACATGGACTCGCCCGACCAGGGCATCGTGCATGTCATCGGCCCCGAACTCGGACTCACCCAACCGGGCATGACCATCGTCTGCGGCGACAGTCACACCAGCACTCATGGAGCGTTCGGCGCGCTGGCTTTTGGCATTGGCACCTCTGAAGTCGAACATGTGCTGGCCACCCAATGCCTGCCGCAGCGCAAGCCGAAGACCATGCTGATCGACGTTCGCGGCCCGCTGCCCGAGGGTGTGACCGCAAAAGACCTGGCTCTGGGCATCATCGGACAGATCGGCACTGACGGCGCCACCGGGCATGTCATCGAATACGCCGGCGAAGCCGTCCGCGGGCTTTCCGTCGAAGGCCGCATGACGCTGTGCAACATGAGCATCGAGGCCGGGGCCCGCGCCGGCATGATTGCGCCCGATGAGACCACCTTCACTTACATCAGAAGCCGTCGCTTCGCTCCCCAAAATGGAGACTGGGAAAAAACTCTGGCGCACTGGCGCAGTTTGCCCTCCGATCCGGGAGCGCGGTATGACAAGGTCGTAAAAATCGATGCCTCAAGCCTGGCGCCCTTCGTGACCTGGGGGACAAACCCCGGCATGGTCGTCCCGGTCAGCGGGCGGGTTCCGCAACTGCGCGAGATGAAGAGTGAAGCCGACCGCCGGGCCGCCGAACGCATGCTGGAATACATGGGACTCGAGCCCGGCACCCGGGTTGAAGAAATTCCGGTCGACCGGGTATTTATCGGTTCCTGCACCAACTCGCGTCTGGAGGATTTGCGTTCCGCCGCTCGCGTGGCCCGGGGCCATCACGTAAATCCGAAGGTGCGTGCTATGGTTGTGCCCGGCTCGCAAGCCGTAAAGCACGCGGCCGAGCAGGAAGGCCTCGACCGGATTTTCCAGGAGGCCGGCTTCGAGTGGCGCGAGTCAGGCTGCTCCATGTGCCTGGGCATGAATCCGGACATCCTGCAACCGGGTGAGCGTTGCGCTTCCACCAGCAATCGCAACTTCGAAGGCCGTCAGGGACGCGGTGGACGCACCCACCTGGTCAGTCCCATGATGGCCGCCGCCGCAGCGATTGCCGGCCACTTCACAGATATCCGTAAGTGGAAATTTCAGTAGGGTGGGGCGGACACTCTTGTCCGTCGCTGTTGAATTTTGTTTTTTGTATCGCAAGCTCAAAATCAAAGTCGGCGGACAAGAGTATCCGCCCCACAGTGTTTGGGAACTTGGAGAACTGATGCAACCCTTCCGCACTCACAAGGGCAAAGTCGCCCCGCTCGATCGCCCCAACATCGACACCGACCAGATCATCCCCAAACAATTCCTCAAGAGGATCGAACGCACTGGCTTCGGAGAATTTCTGTTCTACGACTGGCGCCGCGGCAAGGATGGTTCGCTCGATCCTTCGTTCTCTCTGAACCAGCCCCGCTACGCTGGTGCCAGCATTCTGGTTACCGGAAAGAATTTCGGCTGTGGATCGTCACGTGAACACGCCGTCTGGGCGCTGGAAGATTTCGGTTTCCGTGCCGTGATCGCTCCGTCGTTCGCCGATATCTTTGCCAACAACTGCGTGAAGAACGGCGTTCTGACAGTAGTGCTGGCTGAAAAGGAAGTCGCAGAAATCATTCGCCGCGCGTCCGAACACTCCGACTACCAGCTCCAGATTGACCTCGAGCGATGCAAAGTTGAAGACGAGCAGGGCTTCTCGGCCGCATTCCAAATCGACGACTTCACCCGCCACTGCCTGCTCGAAGGCCTCGATGACATCGGCCTGACCCTCCAGCACGAAGCCGACATAACAGCCTATGAAGCCCGGCCCACCCAATGTGGGGCGGGCGCCCTCGCCCGCC
>JBOGLC010000068.1:0-3177 GCA_050746005.1 Terriglobales bacterium | reverse complement strand
AAGCCATGTGGAAGCTGAGTTGGTTCCTGCGCGACTTCGGGTATGACGCCGAGCTGCTCGGAAAGAATGAGATTGATGACAAGGCCCTGATCGACCTGTGGGGTGTGGTCAAAGTCAGCGAAGTCACCGTGCATGGCATCGCTGTCCTTAACTTCGACGGCTTTGCCCCGGCGGCCCGGTGGGAAGAAGTCTCTGTCTTCACCGACAATGAGCGTCGTGGGTCTGAGGTGTCCTCATGATCTATAGCTACACTCAGATCAGCCAGTATCTGTCCTGCCCACGCCGCTACAAGCATCGCTACCTCGATGGCTGGAAAGAGAAAGACACCCGGGCAGCCATGCTCTTTGGCCGCGCCTTTGAGCAAGCCGTCGGCGCCTACTTTCAGCGGCAGGACCCTGCCGTCGTGTTCTACCGGGAATGGGCAGCTTGCCGGGAGAGCAATCTCCACTATTCCGAGCGTGATAGCTGGGACCGCATGCTGCAGTCAGGAGTACATCTGCTCGAGCGCTTTGCCCAGGACGATCGGGTTCGCGTCCGTCAGCCTCGCCGCAACTTGCAGGTCAAATTCACCAAGCCCTTGGCCGGGCAGAACGACTTCATTGCCTACGTGGACGCTATCGGCGAACTGGATGGCAAGCTTTGTCTGCTTGAGTGGAAGACCACTGCCAGCCGGTACCTGGAAGAGCCAGCTGGGTTGCTGGCCCTCGATCCCCAGCTGGTTTGCTATTCCTGGGTCACCGGTATTGCGGACGTGGCTCAGGTGGTGTTTGTCCGCAAACGACTGGTCGAGATTCAGTACTTCCGGACCACCATCAGCGACGAACAGCGCGAGGAATTCGGCCATCTCGTCCAGGAGTCGATCCGACGGATCGAAGCTGCCGAGTTCCTGCCCCACAGCGGCGTCCGCTTCCCCCAGAACCCTTGCATCAGCTGCCCTTACATCGGGCTGTGTCTGGGGCGGCAAGATCTGGCTGAGGCGGCGCTGGTGCGGCGCCCAGGAGCAGACGATCTTGGTTTGTTTGACGAACTTACGTACTAACATGCCGCCCATGCTGCCCAAGCTCAATCGCAAGCGGGCCCTGTTCGTGTTGACCAAGATCGACGAGATCCTGGCCTGGGAGCGCAGGTCTGAGGCAGAGCGCGACACCCGATTCGTGGAACTGGGGCGGTATCTCTGTGAAGTGCGAGCGGGCCAGTACTGGCGGCTGGAGAAACTGACATCCTTCGATGAGTTTCTGGCGAGGCGGTTCCCAGAGTCCAGGCGCAAGGCGTACTACCTGATGTCAATCCATGAGCACCTGCCACCACAGGCGAGAAAGGAACTGAAGGAAGTGGGATGGACGAAGGGACTGGAACTAGCGAAAGTCGCCAGGAGGGATGGGCAGGAGTTCGATTGTGCAACCTGGCTGCACAAGGCGCGTTCACTGCCAAAGGATCAATTTAAGCGGGAAGTGGAGAAGGAACTGACCGGGCGGGAATCGGAGCCGTGGGAAATCATCTACTTCAAGCTGTACAAGAGTCAAATTCCTGTGATCGAGCAGGCGATTGAGACGGCGGCTTCGATGCTGGGCACGGACAAGTCTCGAGGCTACTGCCTGGAGATGATATGTGCGGACTTCCTGGCAGGAGCGAATCTCGACGGTGAGGACCCAACGGTGCTCCTGCAGTCCATCTCACTCTTCTTCAAATTCCTTCCAGGCGATCAACGGCAGGCCTTTCTGCACGAAGTGACCGGGAAGGCATCGTGAACGGTAGTCTACCCAAGCAACCTCGCCTGCGGCTTGATCCCGAGTTGTACGAACGACTGTGCGAGCAAGTGTTACGACGCGATGGCTGGAGATGTCAGTGCTGCGGAACACGGTCGAATCTTGAAGTTCACCACAAAGAATTTCGCAGTCAGGGTGGGCACGACTCCGAAGAGAACGTGATTACCCTCTGCGCCGGATGCCACTCGCTCTTTCATCGTTCTGTCTGAATTCACCTGTATGGCAGCAACGGAATTCCAATCAGAACTTTCAAGGAGACGGGCTGGCCGTTGAGTTGTGCCGGAAAGTCCAGTGGCTCAAGGCCGCAAGAATGGGAGGAGTGAAGCGGGAGTCGGGGGTCTGCTTTACCGCCAGGTTATGAAGTTTGCCTTCTTTATCCATCACCGCATAAACCACAATCACGTTCCGAAGATACTTTCTGATCAGCTCGGAATTTAGTCCGGGCATTTCTTTGGTCAATGGGAATGGCGGCGACATGCCTTCCGGCGCGGGTGCTGGGTCTTTCTGGTCGGCGGCTGACCGCAGGCGGGCATATTGAAAAGTCCATGACGGCGTGAGATCGCCAGCGTTCTCTCTCATGTCGAGAAAGACCGTATAGACCTTCTCGTTGGCAAAGACGCCGAGATCTGGCAGCCCGCCACCGCTTTCCGCGGTAGGGGAGATAGTCATGCCATACGCGGTCTGCGGAGGGATTTTGACCGGAGTGCGCTGAATGTCCACATTGATCCGGCCAGCGCCACCACCGCCGCTACCGCTTCCGTTGTTCACAGTAGTTCCCGCACGCCGTAACTGCCGCCCTGGATAGTCAAACCCGGAAGCCCGCCTTTGTGCCAGTGGCACTGCCGGCGCCTGCTCCGCTGGCTGAGGTCGCACCCGGCGCGGTGTCGATGCCGACTCCGGTGCTCGATTCGCGGGCCGATCCTGTTCCTGTGCCACCCTTGCCGGAACCTGTGTCCGCGCCAGAGCCTGTGCCTACTCCGAGGCCGCCACCGATGGCTTCGCCGCTCTTGCTGTTCCCAGCTCCCAGCGCAGTTTGGCCGGCATCATTGCCGGTGGCTGCTGCGGTCTGACCGATCGCTGGAGCAGGAGTTGAACTCTCAATTCCCGATCCCGGAGTGGGTGCCGGCGCCAGACTTGCGGTAGGAGAAACAGCAAACCGTCCGCGCGCTTCGCCCAGAGGTATTTCGGTTGGCTTCCGGCAAGGTTGGTGTCGGGCTCAATGAAACTAAAGCCTGTTCGTCGGCTACCAGCGTTTGCGACGGCTTCAATTTATTGAGGATTGACTAATATAGTGACATTTTAGAAATCCTGTGCTACTGTCCGGTCATGGGAAATCCGGCGGGAGTACGGCGCGACTTTCAGAAGTTGGAACAGCGGCGGTTGTTGGGGGCTCGGCTGTTGCGGCAGGGAG
>JBOGLC010000067.1:0-25551 GCA_050746005.1 Terriglobales bacterium | reverse complement strand
CTTCGCTTGCTTCCGTCCTGCTGCGCAGGACGGAAGGCTGCGCTCAGGATGACAGGGGTGGGGAACGATGTAGGGGACGAATGAACATTCACCGTTTCATTCTGAGGAAGTTGTCATTCTGAAGCAGCTGTCATCCTGAGGAAGCGGAAACCTTCGCGAAGCGAAGGGTTCCCGACGAAGGATCTGTGCATTTTCTGGATGAGGCACGGAAGCGGGCGGGGAATGCACGGGTCCTTCGCTTGCTTCCGTCCTGTTGCGCAGGACGGAAGGCTGCGTTCAGGATGACAGGCTGCGTTCGGATGACAGGCGTGGCGGCGCGCAGGTTTCAATCGGCGGTACGGAATCGTTTTAGTCGTTGACATTGCCTGCCCTGGCATAATTCAATACGCGGGAATGGAAACCGCTCCCGCCACTACTTCTTCCACCAGCCTGCGGCTGCGCCGAACGCTCACTCTTTGGGACCTGATACTTTACGGCATCATTGTCATTCAGCCGACGGCGCCCATGCCCGCCTATGGAGTGTTCAGCAACGCGGGCGGAGGCCATGTGGTTACGTCGATTCTGATCGCCATGGTCGCCATGGTGTTCACTGCCATGAGCTATGGCCGCATGGCGCGGGTGTATCCCAGCGCGGGCTCGGCTTACACCTACGTGGGTCGCGAGCTGCATCCCTCTCTCGGCTACGTCACCGGCTGGAGCATGACCATGGATTACATGCTCAATCCCTTGATCTGCACCATCTGGTGCTCCAAGGCGATGGCCGATCTGTTGAGTGGAACGCGCTATCAGATTCCTTATCCTGGCCTGCTGTGGCCGATCGTATTTGCCGCGCTATTCACGGCGCTGAACCTGCGCGGCGTCAAGACCTCGGCCCATATCAACCAAACCTTGTGCGCCATTATGGGAGCGGTGATTCTGGCATTTTTCTGGTATACGATCCGCTACATTTTTCATTTGCCGCAGTATCCCGAAGCATACTTCCTGCGGCCTTTCTACAATCCGGAGACTTTTACCATCAACCGGGTGTTTCATGGCACCTCGGTGGCGGTGCTCACTTACATCGGGTTCGACGGCATTTCCACTTTGTCGGAAGAGGTGGACAATCCCAAGCGGAACATTTTTCTGGCTACCGTACTGGTGTGCATCGTTACCGGAGTTCTGGCTGCGGCTGAAGTCTACGGCGCACAGCTGCTGAGCTCGCAATACCTGTTCTCGGCGGCGGAAGTGGAAAACGCATTCAGCCACGTGGCTGCCATCGCGGGCGGCCCGCTGCTCACCAAGGCCATCAGCATCACGCTGCTGATCGCCACCGTCGGATCCGGCATGGGATCGCAGCTCGGGGCGGCGCGCCTGCTTTACGGGATGGGACGCAGCAACGCCATTCCGAAGAAATTCTTTGGCGCCATCCATCCCAAGACCAGGATTCCGGCCAACAACGTGATTTTCGTGGGCGTGGTTGCGTTAATCGGAGCGTTTCTCGTCACCTACGACAATGGCGCGCAGTTGCTCAACTTCGGCGCTTTGATCGCTTTCATGGGAGTGAATCTGGCCGCCTTGACGCATTACTACATCCGGGGCGAGGATCGCACGCTCGGGCAATTGATTCCGCCGGTGCTGGGATTTGTGATCTGTCTGTTCATCTGGATCCACCTGTCGAATCTGGCGCTGATCGCGGGCTCCATCTGGATGATCTCCGGGATTGCTTATGGGGCCTGGAAGACCAGAGGCTTCCAGAGTGAACTGGTGAATTTCGACGTGCCTTCCGAAGACTGAAGAGCTCGCTGAATGCGTAATGCGTGCACCAGCTTCCTGGAGCCAGGTTTTCAGGCCGCTCCCCGGGTGGAGCAGGCCCTCAGGCCTGCATTTAAGCCTGACAGTGGAGGGGCTTTAGCCCTGGGGTACATCATGACAATCCTGAAAATTGACGAAGTCCCCTCAGGGGCTAAAGCCCGCCGCCTCTAGGCTCCTGAATTGCAGGGCTGAAGCCCTGCTCCACCCGGAAGCCCTGCTTCATCCGAAGCCCTGCTCCACCCGGAAGCCCTGCTTCATCCGGAAGCCCTGCTCCATCCAGCAGACCGCCGTTTCTAGGCTCCTGAATTGCAGGGCTGAAGCCATGCTCCACCCGGCAGGGGAGGACACCTGCCCCCTGCGGGTGCATTTCTGATTACTCCAGGTTCCAGCCACTGACGTCTACTGCCGGCTGGGATGCTCCCAGTTCCTGGGCGCGGTAGGTTGCCGTCAGCTCCCGTTTTTCACCGGGCAGGAGCGAGATGTAGTTGTCCTGCCAGAGGACGGGAAGAATCTCGTTTCCGCCCTTGCCCTTGTTTACTTTCAGGCGGACGAAGAATGCCAGGCTCTTGCTGGGATTTTCCAGAGTGACGTGGGTGATTGACTCTTCGCCTTTGCGCTCGGTGCGGTCCGTGACTTTCAGTTTCACCTTGGGCAATTGCGCCAGGGCAGTGTAGTCGGCATAGGACGATGTGGGCGTGGTGTACCAGTTGGACTTCTCCCAATCGATGGTCTCGGGTTTGGTGGAAAGCCAGTAGAAGTTCGAACCGGCCAGCTTGCCGGACGAATCGTGCAATCGCAGCACCAGGAAATAAGTCGGGCTCAGACCGTCGATCTGGGGCAGGGTCAGGATTTTGCTGGTGCTGTCGGCGCCGGCATCGAGCGATGCTTCCTGAGAAAACTTTTGGCTCATGTCGAGGTTGAAAACCTGGACGGTGAGCTTCAGTGCTTTCGCGTCTTCGTACTGGCTGCTGACTACCCAGACCGAATGGTCGTCGTAGCCATAGACGGGATGCAGGGGTTCCATGGCTTTTTTGGCGCCGAAGTAGCCGCCGCCGGGCCGCAAGTAGAAGTCGTAGAGATGCCAGATCATGGATGGCCAGGCGTTGTTCAGCATCCACTGAATCACGCCGGTCGAGGTGTACTTGTTGCGGCTATAGGCCTCGTACATGGCGCGAACGCCTTCATAGGTCTGCATCTGAGCTTTGGCCGCGTAGTCCTTCGCGCTGGTGGAGGGGCCGAAGCGGGCGTTCAGGGCATCGGTGAAAACGTGCAGGTCTTTGAAGGCTCCGCCGCCGGCGTGGTAGTCCCAGACTTCGTCGATCGGCCAGAGGTGGTCCTTGCCCACCATCTCCTGAATGCTCTCAATCGGCGGCACCGCCGGTCCCATGCTGGTTTCGCTGTTGAAGCCGTAGGCTCCGCCGCATCCGCCCTGGTTGCACTGCTGAGGGTGAGTCGAGTCGGTCTTGTCGGTCTCCCAGTACGAGGGTGCCACGTATTCATACGGCCCCGTCATCTTGACTCCGCTCTCGCCGGAAAAACCGGCCAGCTTCGAGGTTGCGGAGGACACCACGGGATTCTGCCAGAGCAAATCCTTCTCAACTTTGAGATAGGTTTGCTCCACGTCGGGCGGGGGAGGGTTGTCGCTGCCGTTCAGCCATGCCAACAAGCTGGGATGGCCGCGCAGGCGGTGTATCTGGTCGCGCAGCGATTGTTCCGCAATGGTGAAATCCTGCGGCTTCCAGTTCGCCCAGTGCTCCCAATGATCGCAGCAACACCATCCGGCCATGATCAGGATGCCGCGCTCGTCGGCCAGATCGAAGAACTCTTTCGCTTCCAGCTTGCCTTCGAGGCGGATGGTATTCAGCCCCATGTCCTGCACGTAACGGAACTGGTCGCGCAGGCGCTGGGGGTTTTCGCGCAGCATCATGTCGGAAGACCAGCCGCCGCCGCGGATCAGGATGTTCTTGCCATTGATGGAGAAAAGGCGCCGGTTGGCCGCCAGCACTTCGGACTTGACCTCGCGGATGCCGAACTTCGTTTCCGAACGGTCGGAGACTTTCCCGTCTACATTGAATTCCAGACTCAGACTGTATCGCTCCGGTTGGCCCATCTGCGCCGGCCACCACAGCCTGGGGTGGTCGATGGTGAGTTGCGGAAACTGCTCCGGAGTAAAGGTCACGTCCCTGGATTCACCGGGCGCGAGTTCGACTTCCTGGGAGAATTCAGTTTTCTCGATCTGGCCTTTGACCGTCCCTTTTACGGGGTGGCTGTCGGCATTCTTCAGCAGCGCCGTGACCGTCAGGTGCGCTTTGTCGTTGGCCGGGGAATCGACCTTCGAAATTACGGCGGGATCGCGCAGCGCAACGGGCCCGCTGGTGGCGATGCTCACGTCACGAAACAGTCCCATATTCTTATCCGGGGGTGCGGGATTCCAGTCCACAAAAGTGATGGCGAGATCGGTGTCGGTGGGGGAGAAAACCTGCACCGCGAGCACGTTGGGTTTTCCCAGCAGGGCGGAATCGGTGATATTGAACTCGTAGGTTCGCCAGGCGCCGGCTACGTCGTCGGAGTTGGCCAACTGCTTGCCGTTCAGCCAGATGTTGGCGCGGTAGTTGATCCCGCCGAAATCGAGCCAGATGCTCTTTCCCTTAAAGGTGGGGGGCAGGACAAACTCCTTGCGATACCACCAGGGGATGATGAAAGGGCTGTCGGGCTGCATCGGAATGTTGGAGAAGTTCGCGCCGATGGGGTAAGTGACGCCGGGGAAGGTCCGCAGATTCATCCCGAAAAAGGGGTCCGGATAAACCTTGTGTTTGACCAATGCCGCGACCACGGTGGTGGGAACGGAAACCTCGTACCAGCCCCGGGGGTGGAATGCCGGGGTCGAAAGAGTTTCTCCCTTGTCGTCCACTTTGGCGGAAGACTGGAGGGCCCAGCCGTCTTTGAGAGAGAGCGCAGCCTGAGCCTGGGAACGGCTGCTCGCTTGCGCAAACATAAGGCTGGAGAAAGACAGCAGCACGATCCATAACAGGCTGCCCTGGTTCATCTTCATCAAGAGATCCTTTTGCCGGGGAATGGGCTTTGCGATGATGCTCAAGTTAATAACACGTCCTATTAACACGTTTCAATGGCTGAATTTCTGATTCAATGCCTTCCCTACGCGGGGTCCTGCGCGCTGCCGCACGAGCGTGGGCGCTCGCGCCTACATTGACCGACCGGCGATCATGACTCACCGGGTTGTAGTTTATAATCAAAGCTTCCGCCTCATCCTTGTGGAGTGACAAGAAAATGATTCGATTTCTGCAAACCCCTGGCCCGATCAAGAAAGTGGTTCTTGGCGGATTGCTGACCGTTATTTGCGCCGCCATGGCCATCACATTGATTCCGGGAGGTATCGGCGACAGCATCGGCCTGGGCGGGCCGGGCCAGGGCGTGGTGGCCAAGGTGGCTGGCGAACCTGTGACCACAGTCGAAGTGCAACGCGAAGCCCGGGAGATGCTGCATCAGCAGTTTCCCCGCGGTGGCGAGCAGACGGCGATGTTGCTTCCGTATTTTGCCGAGCGCGCGGCGCAGACCCTGATCAGCCGGAAGGCCCTGGTCGCGGAAGCCGAACGCCTGGGGTTGCGGGTCACGGACGAAGAATTACGGGAAGAATTGCAGCACGGCCGCTATTCTGCCACTTTCTTTCCCGGGGGGAAATTTGTCGGGCAACAGCAGTACGAGAACATTCTGCAGAACGCGGACCTGAGCATCCCCATGTTCGAGCAGAGTTTGAAGGATGAGATCCTGCTGAGCAAGCTTCGAAACCTGATCGCCGGCAGCGTCCTGGTCACGGACGGCGAGGTCCACCGGGAATTTGAGAAGCAGAATACCAAGGTCAAGTTCGATTACGCCGTGCTCCGGAAGGAAGATTTGTCGAAACAGATCAAGCCGACCGAGGCTGAGCTGAAGGCCTTTTACGAGCGCAACAAAGCGAGCTATAACAATTCGATTCCGGAGAAACGCAAAATCCAGTACGTGGTATTGGACAGCGCCAAGATCGAGTTAGGCATCAACGTTTCTCGCGAGGATCTTCAGGCGTATTACGACCAGCATCGCGATGAATACCGCGTGCCCGAGCAGGTCAATGTAAGCCATATTCTGATCAAGACTCCTCTTCCCGGTCCGGATGGGAAGGTTGACCCCAAGGGCGTTGAGGAGGCGCGCAAGAAGGCGGAAGATGTCCTGAAGCAGCTGAAAGCGGGGGGCGATTTCGCTGCCCTGGCCAAGAAATATTCAGAGGACCCGGGCAGCGCCAAGAACGGCGGCTCCCTGGGCTGGATTGGCAGAGGCCGCACCGTGCCGGAATTCGAGAAGACGGCATTCTCCCTGGCCAAGGGCGCCACCAGCGATCTGGTGCAGAGCAGTTACGGCTTCCACATTATCCGTCTGGACGACAAGCAGCCCGCTCATGTCAAGACGCTGGATGAGGTCAAGGATCAGATCGAGGGAATGATCAAAGAGCAGAAAGCTTCCCAGGTAGCCGCGGACCAGGTGAACACGTTGCTGGCCCAGGCGCGAAGCGTGGGATTAGAGAAAGCGGCCGCAGCCAAGGGTCTTAACGTCATCAATACCGACTTTGTGGGCCGCACCGACACCCTGCCGGGCATTGGCAATTCTCCGCAATTCATGAATGCGGTGTTTGGCGAGGCAGAAAAGGCTCCGCCCGACCAGGTCCAGGTGGCGCAAGGCTATGCCGTATTCGATGTGTTGGCCATCAAGCCGGCGTCAACCCCTACCTTCGAAGAGATTCGCAGCCGGGTGGAAGACGAATTCAGGAACGAGCGGGTGGCTTCCCTGCTCGCCCAGAAAACCCAGGAACTGGCCGACCGCGCCAAAGCCGAACATAGCCTGAAAAACGCAGCGAAGGAGGCCGGAGCCACGGTCAAGACCAGCGACTTCGTGCTGCCCGACGGGCAGGTTCCGGACATTGGTTCGATGTCGGGCGGGGCGGCCGTGGCATTCAGCCTGAAGCCGGGTGAGATCAGCGGTCCGATCAGCAACGGCACCACCGGCGTGGTGCTATCGGTTCTCGAAAGGGAGGAGCCGACCGCCCAGGATTTCGAGGCCAAGAAGGACCAGGTTCGCGATGCGCTTATCCAGAGCAAGCAGCAGGAAATGTTTGGCCTGTTTGTGACCAGTCTGCGGGCTCAGATGGAAAAAGCGGGAAAGATCCAGATCAACGCGGACGAGATGAAGAGCCTGACCCACGCGCAGGGCGGGGAACAGGGAGAGTAAAGCGCGGGAGCGCCCGGATTGCTGATAGCATCGGGGAAGCCCTCGACGATGTTATTCCCTCGCGCCACCGGTATCCTGCTGCACCCTACCTCGTTTCCATCGCGCGGCGGCATAGGGGACCTCGGTCCCGCCGCCTACGAGTTCGCCGATTTTCTTGCCTGCGCGCGGCAGAGTCTGTGGCAGGTGTTGCCGCTGGGGCCGCCGGCCACGGGGAACTCGCCCTATTCTTCGACATCGGCGTTCGCCGGCAATCCTCTCCTGATCAGCCCGGAGCGCCTGGCAGAGCAGGGATGGCTTGATTCATCGCGGCTGGCCAGTCTTCCGCGGGAGACGGGCGCAATCGATTACGGAGAGGTTCTTCAGCATAAGCTGCCCCTGATTGTCGCAGCCGCCCAGACCTTTCTTCAGAATGCGAAGGGCAATGCCCGCAATCGTTTTGCCGCGTTCTGCGGCGAGAATGCATGGTGGCTGGAAGACTTTGTGCTTTTCGATGCGCTGCGCGAACGATACGACCGGCGATGCTGGAAGGAGTGGCCGAGTGTCCTGGCCCGCCGCCACGCCGCAAGCCTGGCCACGGCGCGCGAGGAATTGAGCGCGGAGATGGATCTCCGCCGGGTGATTCAGTTCTTCTTTTACCAGCAGTGGCGCGCGCTGCGCCGTTATTGCGCCCAACGCTCCATACGGGTGGTGGGCGATATCGCCATTTTCGTGGCCTATGACAGCGCTGACGTGTGGGCGCACAAAGACATTTTCCGCTTAAGAAAAGACGATCTCGATCCAGAAGCGGTTTCCGGAGTCCCGCCGGACGCCTTCAGCGCGACTGGCCAACGCTGGGGCACCCCGCTCTATGACTGGGACGCGATCCGGGAGCGAGGCTACGACTGGTGGATCGATCGCCTGCGATGGGGGACCCAGACCTGCGACTACATTCGGCTCGATCACTTCCGCGGATTCGAGCAGTTCTGGGAGATTCCCGCCGCTGAGGCTACCGCCGTAAATGGACGCTGGGTCGACGGTCCCAAGGACGAACTGTTCAACAAACTTCGCGATGCCCTGGGCGGGCTGCCTTTTTTTGCCGAAGATCTTGGCCACATCACCCCGGCGGTGCACGCGCTGCGCGAGCGTCACCAGATTCCCGGGATGGCGGTGCTGCAATTCGGTTTCGCCGATGCCGGCGCCCATGTTTATCTGCCGCACCGTCTCACCACCGATCGCGTCGTCTACACCGGTACTCACGATAACGACACCACCGTGGGCTGGTGGAAATCGGGTGTGTCGGAGAGCGAACGGCGCGCGATCCAAAATTATGCCGGGCCCTGCGAAGACGGCATTCATTGGGCGTTGATTCGCCTGGCGCAGGCGTCGGTTGCCAGCCTGGCGGTGGTTCCCCTGCAAGACGTGCTGGGATTGGGCAGTGAAGCCCGCCTCAACACGCCGAGTGTTTCTGAGGGAAATTTTCGCTGGCGCTATCAGTCTGGGTCGCTGACCCCAGCCCTGGCGGAAAAGCTGGCTGCGCTCGCCGAAGTGACCGATCGCGTGCCCCCGCCCATGCCTGCGCCGGGAAACGAAGATTTTGTCGCTTGACCCGCGCCGCTGCCGGTTGAGGTATTCTTCTCGGACGGCGCTCCACTTGACGGGCTGCCGCTGAGAACCGAGAGCTTAAAACTGACAGCTGAAAGTCTGCATTTCATGATCAAAGCGGTACGAGGAACGCGCGATCTTCTGCCGCCGGAAACGGCGTTGTGGAACTTTGTCGAGGCGGCGGTGCGCGACGTCTTCCGCGCTTACAACTTTCATGAGATACGCACGCCCATCTTCGAGTCCACGGAACTCTTTGCCCGCGGTGTGGGCGAGGAAACCGACGTGGTCGCGAAGGAAATGTACACCTGGGAAGATCGCGGGAGGGGGCAGAGTGAGAAAGGCCAGTCGCTCACGCTTCGTCCTGAGAACACGGCAAGCGTGGTGCGCGCGTACATCGAACACAAGTTATGGGACCGCGGGCTGAACAAGCTTTATTACATCGGACCGCAGTTCCGGCGGGAGCGGCCGCAGAAGGGACGTTATCGCCAGTTTTACCAGATCGGCGCGGAGGTCATCGGGCCAGCCAGCGCGGGCAGCGAGTCTCCGGCGCGCGACGCGGAAGTGCTGGAGCTGCTGGCGACGCTGCTCGACCGGCTCGGAATCCGAGACTGGACGCTGCAACTGAATTCGGTCGGATGCAGCAACGACCGGGCGGCCTACAACGAAGCTTTGCGTAAGGCGCTGGCACCCGTGGTTGGGAGCATGTGTGAGGATTGCAAACGGCGCGCGGTCACCAATCCGCTGCGCGTGTTCGATTGCAAAGTTCCGGAGGACCAGCCGATCATCGATAAATTGCCGCGCATCGGCGCATTTCTGGATGAGGACTGCCGAAGGCATTTCGAGCAGGTGCAGGAGCTTCTGAAGGCTGTGGGCGTGCCCTTCCTACTCAACGATCGTTTGGTGCGCGGCCTCGACTACTACACGCGCACCGCGTTTGAATTCACCCACGGCGCGTTGGGCGCGCAGAATGCGATCCTTGGGGGTGGCCGCTACGATGGCCTTTCAGAAGCTCTGGGCGGCCCGAACGCTCCCGGAATCGGTTTTGCGATTGGCGAAGACCGTCTGGTGCTGGCGCTCCAGGAATCGGCCGAAGCGGTAGAGCGCAAGCCGGATGTCTATGTCGCGCCCCTGGGCGCCGGCATGGACCGCGAGGCGGCAAGGCTGGCGCGGGAGCTGCGCCGTCACGACGTGGTGGTCGAACTAGGCGACGAGAATTTTCGTCTGAAGAAGTCGTTTGAAACCGCTAGCAAGCTGGGCGTGCGCTTTGCCCTGATCGTGGGCGAGAACGAAGTCAAAGCCGGTTCGTTCGCGCTGAAGAACCTGGAAACCGGCGAGCAGGTTTCAGTCCCGCGAGCTGAACTGCCGGGAAAAATCCAGGACAGGGGAGGACTATGAGAAATCCAAGTTTCGTTGCCGGTCTGCTCTGCTTATCTTTTTCTATAGCCGGATATGCGCAAGCGCCCAAACCCCTGAGCCCGCTGGAGCGGACGCTGATTGCCAACACCGACGCGGTTGCGGAAGCCCAGAAGAACAAGAATGTCGACTTCCTGAAGAATACGTTGACCGACGATTTTATTCTCGTGGGCAGCGAAGGCAAGCTTCACGACAAACAGGAAATTCTGGAAAGCGCGCGTGATGGCGAACTGAAAGATTATTACACTTACAACCTGCGCGTTTTGCCGGTCGATGAGGGCGCTGCCGTGGTCACTTACGACTGCATCATTCACATGCCGGAGGGAGATGCTCCCGGCATGGCGCCACGCTATCAGCATATCTCCGATCTCTGGGTGAAGCAGGGGGAACAGTGGCGCCTGAAATTCCAGCAGGCTACGGCGGCACGGCCGATTGACTAGTACCGTAGATGCTCGTGTCATCCTGAACGCGGTCTTCCGTCCTGCGTAGCAGGTGAAGGACCTATGTATTTCGCGCCCGTTTCCCTTGCATGCGTGATTGCAGCCGTACAGAAAATGCATGGGTCCTTTGTCGGGAACCCTTCGCTTCGCGAAGGCTTCCGCTCCTCAGGATGACAGCTTTCTCAGGGTGACAGCTGTGAATGTTCATTCGTCACCTGCATCGTTTCCCATCCCTGTCATCCTGAACGCAGTCTTCCGTCCTGCGCAGGAAGCAAGCGAAGGGCGCATGCATTTCGCGCCTGCTTCGATTACGTGCGTGATTGCAGCCATTCAGAAAATGCATGGGTCCTTCGTCGGGAAGCCTTCGCTTCGCGAAGGCTTCCCTTCCTCAGGATGACAGCTTTGTCAGGATGACAGCTCCTTCGCTCAGAATGGCCGGGTTGGACAGAAATCTCGGGCCCACCATTTATAATCGTTGATTCGAATTACAACCTCATTTCTGACTGAAGGGACACATTGCTCGATTTTCTTGGCGATCTTCGACGGACCCATATGTGCGGCGCCTTGCGTGCGGCTGATTCCGGCAAGAAGGCGGTGCTTATGGGCTGGGTCAACCGGCGGCGCGATCTGGGCAACCTGATCTTTATCGATATTCGCGACCGCAGCGGAGTCACCCAGGCGGTGTTCAACAAAGAGCGGGACCCCGCCATTCACCAGAAGGCTGAGGCCCTGCGCAACGAATACGTCATCGCTGTGGTGGGGACCGCCAAGCAGCGCGTTCCCGATACGGTCAACAAGAACATCGCCACCGGCGAAGTAGAACTGATCGCGGAAGAATTGCGCATCCTGAACGAGTCGAAGCAGCCGCCGTTTCTGCCCGGCGAGGCCGTGCTGCCCAACGAGGAAATGCGGCTGAAGTACCGTTACATCGATCTGCGGCGCGATGCCATGCAGCACAACATCGAACTGCGGCACAAGGTGGCGCTGGCTATTCGCGACTATCTCTCGGCGCAGGGATTCTTCGAGATTGAAACTCCGTTCATGACCCGCTCGACTCCTGAAGGCGCGCGCGATTATCTGGTTCCCAGCCGGGTGCAGCCGGGCAGTTTTTACGCCCTGCCGCAGTCGCCGCAAATGTTCAAGCAGATCCTGATGATCTCCGGGTTCGACAAGTATTTCCAGATTGTGCGCTGTTTCCGCGATGAAGACTTGCGCGCCGACCGCCAGCCGGAGTTTACCCAGATCGATCTGGAGATGTCCTATCCGCAGCCTGAGCGGGTGTGGGAAGTGGTTGAAGGTTTTCTGACCGCCGCATTCAAAGCAGCTGGACACGAGATCAGGACGCCATTCCCGCGCATGAGTTACGACGAAGCCATGCGGCTTTACGGCAGCGACAAGCCGGATATGCGATTGCCGGCGATGGTGGACGTGCGTTCGGCGTTCACCCCGCAGGAGCTCGAGAAATTCGCGGCGGCGTTCAAAGTCTCGCCGGACTTTACTTCCCGGTTGATCCGAATTCCGAAAGCGGGAGAAATGTCTGGAACGGAGCGGCGAACCATTGGAACCTATGGGGCTTTCGCCCATGCGCAGGGCACGGCATGGGTGAGCCTGATGACCGATCCCAATCGCTTTGCCCGGGACTATCCCAATTCGTTCGAGGCCACTCTCAAAGCCGCAGGAGTCGAGGCCGGCGATTTGTGGTTGCTGGCGGTGCGCAAGGCGGATTCGAAGCAGACGGCGAACCAGTTCTTTCAGACATGCGGTCAACTCCGGCTCGATCTGGCGCAAAAGTATGCGGCCAGGCATGGGGCATTTACCAGGACTGGCGACCCTGCAAAAGACTATCGATTTCTTTGGGTGACCGATTTCCCCATGTTCGAGTGGGACCAGGAGTCCAGGCGCTGGAACGCTGCCCATCATCCGTTTACTTCGCTGCATGACGAGGACATGGCCAAACTTGAAACCAGTTACGATTCAACCGGCGATCCCAAGTCTCCGTTGGGCGAAATTCGGGCGTTGGCCTACGACGTGGTTTTGAACGGCACGGAGTTGGGCTCGGGTTCGATTCGTATTCATCGCCAGGATATTCAGAGCAAGATCTTCCGCGCGCTGGGCATGACGGAGGAAGAAGCACACGCGCGCTTCGGATTTTTTCTGGAGGCGCTGGAGTATGGTACGCCACCCCACGGCGGCATTGCGCTGGGACTGGATCGCATCGTGATGATTTTGGCTGGAGCAGACAGTTTGCGCGAAGTGATTCCATTTCCCAAGACTGCGCGGGCCGTGGACCTGATGGTAGATGCCCCCACGCCGGTGAGCGAAGCGCAGCTCAAAGAGTTGGGAATTCAGGTGAAGAAGTGAAGTACCTCAGGGGCTAAAGCCCCCTCGACTGTCAGGCTTAAATGCAGGCCTGAAGGCCTGCTCCACCCGTCAAGCCTGAAGGCCTGCGCCGTCCGTCAAGCGCGATGGGCCTGAAGGCCTGCTCCCAACCATCAAGCGGGATGGGTCTGAAGGCCCGCTCCACCCATCAAGCGGGATGGCCTTGAAGGCCTGCTCCGCCCATCAAGCGGGATGGGCCTGGAGGCTTGCTCCCACCCCATCAAGCGGGATGGCCTTGAAGGCTTGCTCCGTCCGTCAAGCGGGATGGGCCTGAAGGCTTGCTCCGCCCTCGAGGGGAAATGGGTGGAGCAGGGCTTTAGCCCTGCATTCCTGGGCACCCTAGGCGGCGGGCTTTAGCCCCTGAGGGACTTCGTCAAGTTTGAGCATCGTGGAACTGCAGGGAAACTCTTCAGGACTTGGGACAAGCCCCCGCCGTACCGGATTCATTGGATGTAGTGCCGGCACCGGGCGAATTCATTTGCGTCCCGCACTCTGTGATCATAGAAGCTGGTCTGCCAAATTTCCCCGATAAAGCCGAATTCTTTCCGGGCTCGATAGGAAAAGCCGCCCTTGATGAACTGGATGGCCTTTTCCAGATTCACCGGCAACAGCGGTGTGAGCAGCGCGTGAAAGTGATTGGGCATGACCACAAATTCATGCAGAAGGTACTTGCTCTGCTTCTGATAGTGGAATAGGACCTCAATGAACAATGTGGCCATGCGGCTGGATTGAAGAAGGCATTCCTTTTCCCAGGTCGAGGCGGTGATGAAATATGTGCCGCTGCCTGTGGTGCCGCGGTGCGGGATTGTCATGAAGTACCCCAGGGGCTAAAGCCCCTCAAGTGTCAGGCTTAAACGCAGGCCTGAAGGCCTGCTCCACCCATCTGGCTTACAGGCCATCAAGGAGCCCTAGTCCATCCGAGGACAGTAGCGCGGCGCTGGACCCTGCGCCAGGCAAAAGGCCTGTGTCAGGCACCAGTCTGTCCTGTTTTGAAACTGAGAAACGCAAGGAGGGAGAGCAGCCGCGGTCAGCTTCTACGTGCGCTTGATGATGAACACGGTTTTGTCGTCGATGCGATCGTCTTCACTGTTCTGGTGGAGGCGCTCGTCCTGCTTGAGCGCATGTTGCAGGATGGCGTTGCAAATCTCTCTTGCCGAATTATTTTTGTGCTCACGAATCACCTGTTCAATCAGGAGCCGGTCGTCATCGTCGCTGCCATCGTAGACCCCGTCGGTATAAAGGAAGAGGAGGTCTCCCGGGCTCATCAGTGTGATTTCGGCCACGTCCGAGGGAGTCATCTTTCTTTTCCGCAGGGCCATCGAACGATACTTATTCCGGTCGGGATGGTCTTCGGGGATTTCCAGGCCGAGCGCCAGGAACTGCACCATGTGGGCCTGGTCGATCTCCACGAACTTGTTGAATTCGGCGGAGAACACCAGGGGCGGCGGGTGGCCGAAATTTACAAAGCGGAAGTGTCCGCTGGGCCGTATTTCACCGTATAGCATGGTCGCAATTTCACGCGAGCTGTCGTTCGGATCGCGTCCCAGAGCGTTGCGGGCGGTAACCGATTGGGCCAGCCTGAGATTGATGTCCTCGAAGAAATTCGGCGTGGTCTTTCCGCTGCGATCGAGTTCAGAAAGCATGAAGGCATGAAAAGTGTCGTGCACGGTGGACGCAATCTTGGCGGAGATGATGCCGTGACCTTGCGCATCCACCAGAAGCACACCCGCGGTGGTGTAGAGTTCGGGCAGGTCTTCGGAGATTCTTATCTGTTCGGAACTCTTTGCCCTGCGGTACTCGGCGGCGACGGCAGGCGTGTAGCCCGGCCTGGACTTCAGCCATTGTATGTGCGCGTCCACCGAGTTTCGGGGAGTCTCTCCCTGGGGAAGAGGCTCGAGATATGTGCGGGAAAGCTTGAGAGCGCGGGCGATGCGCGCATCGATGTTGTAACGCTGCTGAAAGTTGATGTACTCAAACAGATCGCCGCCTACGGTTCCAGCGGGGATGGAGTTGCCGTACATATCGATCCCATCGAGGCGCGGAATCGCGCCTTCGAACGGCATCAGCCGCCGGCGGAGGTACTCATCGATGCTGGGTTCTACGTGGGGCGTCGCCATACCCGAAACCAGGCTGTCATCATAAGGGAAACTGCGCCACGGCTGAAAGGGACTACTCTTGTTTCCGCTCCCGCAGCTTGTATCGCTGCAGTTTGCCGGTTGCTGTCCTGGGCAGTTCACCGACGAATTCCACCCAGCGTGGACGTTTGAACACCGGCAGGCGATTGATCACAAATTCCTGTAGCTCGCGGGCGAGGCCGGGCGTGGCCTCCGTGCCGATCTTCAGTACTACGTACGCGGCCGGCTTCGGCAGTTGATCGAGGTCGTCGCGGCCGACCACGGCGGCTTCCTGGACGGCCGGGTGCTCGATCAGCACGCTTTCGATTTCGACGGGGCTTACCCACACACCGCTGCATTTCAGCATGTCATCGGCGCGGCCGGCGTACCAGAAATATCCGTCGGCGTCCTGGTAGTACTTGTCACCGGTGCGGATCCAATGGCCTTCGATCGTGCTTTTGCTTTTCTCGTGCTGGTTCCAGTAGTGGGAGCAGGTGGAGTCGGACTTGACCAGCAGGTTGCCGATGTCTCCCGGTTTCGTCGGCTGCTGGTTTTCGTCCACAATTCTGGCTTCGTAGCCGGGAATGATTTGCCCGTTGGAGCCGGCCCGGACTGCACCGGGGCGGTTGGCAATGAACATGTGCAGAATTTCCGTGGAGCCGATAGCGTCAAGAATTTCGACCCCGAAGCGTTGTTGGAAGCGATAGAAGAGGGCTGCGGGCAAAGCTTCACCGGCGGAGACGCCGTAGCGGACTGAGGAGAGGTCGAAGTCGAAATTCTGGGCGCCAAGCGCGCCCGGACCGCCAGGGGCGGCTGTCCCAACGTGTTCCTTCCGGTGTGCCAGCAGCGCCGCGTAGTTTGAGGGTACGGAGAAAAACAGGGTTGGCCTGTAGCGCTCAATGATTTCGAATACTTGTTGCGGCTTGGGCGGTCCCGGATACAGGATGCTGGTAGCGCCAGCCGCCAACGGAAAATAGAGGGCGTTGCCCAGTCCGTAGGCAAAAAAGAGCTTGGCCACGCTGAAGCAGCGATCGCTCTCGGTCATGCCAAGAATGCCCCTGGCGTAGCGTTCGGCGCAAACCACCATGTCATGCTGCAGATGGACGCAGGCTTTCGGAAATCCGGTCGAACCGGAGGAATAGAGCCAGAAAGCGGCATCGTCCTTGCTGGTGGGCTCGGCATCGAGCTGGGGAGAATTCTGCTCGATCAGGTCGTGGAAGCGCAAAGTGCTTTTCTGTGGCACTGCGGGTGCGACAGGCAGCTTCGCGCCGACGATGATGATGTGTTGCAGATAGCGCAGTTTCTCCCAGCCCGCAAGCTGGGGGTAAAGCGATTCGCTCACCACCGCCACCCGCGCCCGGGAGTTGTTCAGGATGTAGTGATAGTCGGATGTTTTAAGCAGAGTATTGACTGGAACCGGGACGGCCCCGATCTTGATGGCCCCGAAGAAGCTGATGGCAAATTCCGGGCCGTCGAGCAGAAGCAGGAAAATGCGTTCCTCGATACGCACATCGAGCTGGCGCAACCCATTTCCGAAGCGATTAACGCTCTCCCCAAGCTGACGATAGCTGACCGAGATCTCTTCCGCCTCGATGGCGATTTTTTCTCCCCGGCCTTCCTGAAGATGGCGATCGATGAAGTAGGTTGCGGCGTTGAACTGGTCGGGAAGCAGAATGGGCGTACCGAAACTCATTTGGAAGCGGCGCGCTTGCGGACACTGCGGAGAATAATCACGCCGCTGACGCCAAAGCTGGCAACTGCCCCCAGCGCCAGGGTCTCGGTGAACTGCGGATTCATGTGGAGCAGATCGACCAAGAATGCGGCCAAGGCAAGAACGATGCCCAGAACATTCAACCATGCCGGCGAGTTCGACGCTTGCGCCTGCTCGCGATTTTGCAAACGGAGTTGCAGCAGGACGGCCACTAATCCAACTGCGCCCATGACCACCACCGCCAGAGGACTGAAGAATGCGCCCCGGTTAGTAAAAAGCACGATCATGGCAAGCGCTCCACAGAGCAGTCCGGAGGCGATGACCGTCCAGCGGCGCGAGCGCGAGTCAAGCATCATCAATAATGTCACCTGGGAGTGTAAGGCCATTGTAGACAGAGTGAGGCGCGATGCAAACACGTTTCCCGCGTCCCGCTACCTGAAGGCTAATGCTGCCGCAGGTGGCGGCATCAGGTGGAATCAGAACCAGGCGGCCGCCGGAGTGCTATTTGCCGCTGGCAGCCTCTTCCAGAGCGCGCCGAACGAATACAGTGACCAGGTGACGGCGGTAAGTCGCCGAGGCGTAGACATCTCCGATCAGGTCCACGCCCTGGGCGGCCTGGCTGGCCGCCGCGGGGAAGGCCGAGGAGGTCTTTCCGCGCAGAGCATTTTCTACATTTGCACCACGGTAGGCGACGTCGGACACTCCGGTGATGCCCACGGCCGCCGTGTCGATTTGCGCGCCTGACATCTTCAGGCGAACCGCGGCGCCGACAACGGCATATCCCGAAGCCGGGTGATGAAACTTCTTGTACGCTACTTTTTCACCGGAGGTCCGGGGAACGCGCACCTCGGTAAGAATTTCGTCATTCCGCAATTCGGTGGAAAACATTCCGAGAAAGAACTTTGTGGCTGGGATTACGCGTTCGCCGGAACGACTCTGGGCCACGATCTCCGCATCGAGGGCAAGCACGGAAGCCGGATAATCCGCGGCTGGATGAGCCTGCGCCAGGGAGCCGCCGATGGTGCCGCGGTTACGCACCTGGATATCGCCGATCTGAGCGGCAGTCAACGCCAGCAGGGGCGACGCCCGCAGCAACAGTGGTGACGCTTTCACTTCAGCGTGGGTGGTCATGGCGCCAAGCACGATCTTGTCGCCCGATTCGCGTATATAGCTGAGTCCGCCGATGCGGCCAATGTCGACCAGCAACGCGGGCTGAGCCAGGCGCAGCTTCATCGCGGGCAGAAGACTGTGGCCGCCGGCGAGAATCTTGGCGTCCTGGCGTGAGGACAGAAGATTCAGGGCTTCGCTGAGGGTGCGGGGTGATTCGTAATCGAAGTTTGCCGCGATCATGAGTGCCTCCTTCCCGATGTCGCACTGGCGGCTGGCTTTCGAGTTGTTCCCATGCCCGTACTGGCCGAGGGAGCTGACTGGATCGCGTTCCAGACCCGCTCCGGCTTGAGCGGCATCTCAATGTGGCGAACACCCAGAGGCGAAAGCGCGTCGCATACCGCATTCACAATGCAGGGAGTGGAGGCGATGGTGCCGGCCTCGCCCACTCCTTTCACTCCCATGGGATTGACCGGCGAGGGCGTCACGGTGCGCTCCAGGGTGAACTCCGGCAGCAGATGGGCTTTGGGCAGGGCGTAGTCCATCAAGGTTCCAGTGACCAGTTGTCCGTCCTCATTGTAGATCGCTTCTTCCCACATGGCCTGACCGAGACCCTGGGCGATGCCGCCGTGGATCTGCCCGTCCACGATCATGGGATTAATTACGTTGCCGCAGTCGTCGACGGCAACATATTTTTCGATCTTGACTTCGCCGGTTTCGACATCCACTTCAACCGCGCAGATGTGGCAGCCGAAGGGAAAGGTAAAGTTCGGGGGCTCGAAGAAATGAGTGGCCTCGAGGCCGGGTTCGAAGCCCGCTGGAATGTTGCGGGCGGTGTAGGCGGCCATGACCAACTCGCCGAACGAGATCGATTTCTTTCCGCCCCTGGCGCTGAGGTGGCCGCGGCCGAAGGTGATGTCGGCGGCCTTTACGCCGAGCAGGTGCGCCGCCAGGGCTGTCATCTTAACTTTTAGCTTCTGCGTGGCCAGGTAGGCTGCTGTGCCTCCAACTGCAGTAGCACGGCTGCCGAAGGTGCCGATGCCGTATGGCACGGCCAGGGTGTCGCCGTGGACGACGTTCACATCGTCCGGATCGATGCCCAGTTCGTCGGCGATGAGCTGCGCGAAGGTTGTTTCCTCGCCCTGGCCATGCGGCGAGGCTCCGGTCAGCAGAGTAACTTTGGCCGTCGGTTCGATGCGGACAGTTCCGCTCTCCCAACCGCCGGCCGGGGTAGCGGCCGAAGGCCCGATGGCGCAGATTTCGACATAGGTTGAAACCCCCACGCCGTAATACTTGCCGGATTTCCAGCCGCTGGCTTGACGGCGGCGAAGGCCATCGTAGCCCGACAGCTTCAGCGCTTTCGCCAGGCTCTCCTGATACTTGGCCGAGTCGTAGGTAAGGCCGGTAATAGTGGTGAAAGGGAACTCTTTGGGTTGGGGAAAGTTCTTGCGCCGGAATTCAGCGACGTCCATGCCCAATTCGTGGGCGGCGATGTCCATGATTCTTTCGACGTTGTAGGTGGCTTCCGGACGGCCGGCGCCGCGATAGGCGTCGGTGGACATCTTGTTGGTGAAGACGCCGACAACGTCGATCTGGATCGCTGGAATTTTGTAGCACCCGGCGTGCATCAGCGCGGTGAGTTGAGGGATCAGCGGGGTGAGCAACTGGTGGTACGCGCCCATGTCGGCCAGGATGCGGGCGCGCAGGCCAAGAATGGCGCCGTCTTTCCTGAGCGCCAGTTCGACGTCGTTGAGCGTGTCGCGGCCGTGAATCGTAGCCAGGAAATTTTCCCGCCGGGACTCCGCCCATTTCACGGGACGGCCCAGCTTCATGGACAGCCAGGGAACGACTCCTTCTTCGGCATACACGTTGAGCTTGCTGCCGAAGCCGCCACCCACTTCGGGGGCGATCACGCGGACCGCAGTTTCGGGAAGGCCGACCATCACGGAAACCTGGGTCTTGAGCAGATGAGGAATCTGGGTGGAGGACCAGAGGGTAAGGCGGTTTTCGCCCGGCAGATACTCGGCGAGAACCGCTCGCGCCTCCATGGCGATGGGAACCACGCGCTGGCTGACCATCCGTTGCTTGACTACCCGGTCGGCCTTCTTGAACGCGGCCTCAATGTCCCCGTTCTTCAGGGTGTGGGTAAAGGCCTGGTTGCTCTTGAATTCGTCGTGGACGTAAGGCGAGCCTTCCCTGAGCGCCTTTTCCATGTCAGTCACGACCGGCAAGGGCTGGTAATCGACTTCGACGAGCTCTGCGGCGTCGCGGGCGGTGTAGAAATCCTGGGCCACGACTACCGCAACCGGTTCTCCCACGTAACGCACGCGACCGCTCGCCAGCACCGGATGCCGGGGGACTTTGAGGTCGGGCATCTGCATGGCGCAGGGGACGCCACCGAGGCCGGCGGTGTCCGCGCCGGTGAAAACCGCAGCCACTCCGGGGAGCGCTTTGGCGGCATCGGTGCGAATGGCGGTGATTTGGGCGTGCGCGTGCGGCGAGCGCGCAAAGGCGCAATAGAGCATGCCGGCCAGCTTGAAGTCGTCGGTGTAGTGGCTGATGCCCCGGATCAGGCGAGGGTCTTCCTTACGCTTGAGTTTCTTCCCTACCCAGTGAGCGGTCGAGGTCTTGCCGTTGGTCTTTGCCTTAATCGCTTTGGTCGCTGCCTTTGCCATGACCTACCTCGCTCCTGCGCGGGCCGTAACGCCCTTTGAGGTTTTGCGGGAGGCGTTCTTTACCGCGGCCACAATGTTCTGGTAGCCGGTACACCGGCACAGATTGCCGCTGAGTCCCGCGCGAATTTCGGAGTCGGTCGGGCCGGGATGCTGCTCCAGCAGATCATGCGAGCACAGGATCATCCCGGGCGTGCAGAAGCCGCATTGCAGGCCGTGCTCTTCCCAGAAACCTTCCTGAAGAGGGTGCAGGTCTTCGCCTTTGGCCAGGCCTTCGATGGTGGTGACCTTGCGGCCGTCGGCCTGCACGGCCAGCACGGTGCATGACTTCACGGCGCGGCCGTCCAGCAGGACCGTGCAGGCGCCGCACAGCGAAGTCTCGCAGCCCACGTGGGTGCCGGTGAGGCCGGAGTTCTCCCGCAGAAAATGAACCAGCAGGAGCCGCGGCTCGACCGACGCCTGGCGTTCAGCTCCGTTGACAGTGATGGCGACATTCTTAGTCATGGTTCCCCGTCATGGTTCCCCGTCATAGTTCCCCGCAGGCAGATTAAGGAAGGAAAGCCTAGAGGCCGCCACGATAGCAAAAGGATGGGCAGGTTTACAAGGGAACCGGGGGATGGAATGTAATGCCATCCCGAAGGATTCGTCAACTGGCTGACCCAACATGACATTATTCAGCCTCGGTCGTCTATCAGGCATGAAAATGGTCCGCTATTGCGTCTTTACGCTGGTTCTAGGTTTGCCGGCATTAGGCCAGGGAGCCGCCATGTTTCGGGCAGATCTGGCACACACTGGGGTCTATGACGCGCCGGGCGTCCCCAGGTTCAACAAGATCAAATGGAGGTTCCACACCGGCGGCCAGGTGTTTTCGTCGCCTGCCGTGGCGAATGGCATGGCTTTCGTTGGGAGCACGGACGGAAACCTGTACGCCTTGGACCTTGAAACCGGCGCTCAAAAATGGAAGCTCTTCACCGGAGTGCGGGTGACGTCCTCGCCCGCGGTGGAGGGCGGAGTTGTCTATTTCGGCAGCTATAGCGGCAGGTTCTATGCGGTTGACGCGGCCAGCGGAACGCTGAAGTGGAAGTTTCAAACCGAGGGCGAGAAACGTTTTGAGGGCAAGCACCTGCACGGATCTGAGCCTGCGGCAGAAACCATGCCTGATCCCTTCGATTTCTATCTGTCATCTCCGGCGTTGTGGAACGGAGCTGTGTACTTCGGAAGCGGCGACGGGAACGTCTACGCCCTGGATGCGTCAACGGGCGCGCTGAAGTGGAAGTTTCATACGAACGATGTGGTCCACGCGTCCCCGGCGATCTCTGACGGAACTTTGTTCATCGGGAGCTGGGACAGTTATTTTTACGCGCTCGACGCCATCAGTGGGAAAGAGAAGTGGCGCTTCAAGACGGGCGAGGATTACAACATCTACAACCAAGTCGGCATTCAATCGTCCGCCGCGGTGATGGATGGAGTGGTGTACTTCGGATGCCGCGATTCGAACTTCTATGCCCTGGACGCCCGCAGCGGAGAGAAAAAATGGTCTTTCAACAACCAGGGCTCGTGGGTCATCACCTCGCCGGCGGTGCAGGACGGCAAAGTCTACTTCGCCACGTCTGATACGGCCATGGTCTACGCTCTCGACGCCAGGGCAGGCACTCCGATCTTCTCACTGAAATTCAATAACTGGCCCCTGTTTTCGTCGCCAGCCATTGCCGGTGGCATGCTCTACATCGGTTCCCATCAGGGCAAGCTGATTGCGATCAACCTCGCCAGTCAGAAAACCGCGTGGATATTTGAGACGGAGGCTTCACGGCAGAATGGTCCGGCGCTTACCAAGCCGGATGGAACTCCCAACTACGAGGCCGCCTCCACCGACAACTTCTTCGAGAGCATGGTGATTGGTGTCCACAAGATGATGAGCGTGGGTGCGATTCTTTCATCGCCGGTGGTGGTGAATAACGTGATCTACGTGGGCAGCGCGGATGGGTTCCTGTACGCGCTGATGTAGCCTGCTCCCTCCATTCTCCTGACCGTTGATCTTGTGTGATCCACAAGAAAGCGCCCGCCCAGGCAGAGCTTGGACGGGGCTTCGTTGAGTGTTGGTATCCCTCGATGCTATAGGTTTGGCCCTGCGAGCAGGGTTATAGTGAGCGGGTGGGACCGCGATTTACACGAAAGAAGCTATGCCTCATCCTGCTTCTGTTCCTGCTTGGCTGCTCGGCCAAGAAGAAGCCGGTCGCCGCCACTCCGCCACCACCACCGCCGGCCCCGGTACGCAGCCAGTTGCCGCCGCCAACCGCGGAGGTCATCGAGCACTGCGTCGTGACCAAGCACGAGAACGCCAACACTGTATCTTGCCGCTGCGAGCCGGTGACCACGCGGATCGACTCCAAGACCGGGCACACCGTGATTGTCTGCAAGAAGATGCCGGAGACCAGGTGACTGCCGTATCCTGCCTCCTGGCATCCGGATAAAGTCTTCAGCGAAAACCTCCCGAGATGTACAGGGTTTCGCCCGTGATCCACGAAGAATCCGCCGAGGCGAAGAAGGCAACGGCGGGGGCAATGTCTTCGGGTTGACCAATGCGTCCGAGCGGAGTTTGCGCTTCAACCTTGGCGCGAAACTCGCTCTCCGTGATCCCGGCCGTGTGGGTTCCCTCGGTTTCGACGATTCCCGGATTGATGGAATTCACGCGAATTTTGCGCGGTCCCAGTTCCTTGGCGAGCGATCGAGTGACCGCATCCACGGACGCTTTGGTGGCGCTGTAGACCGAACCCGTTGCCGGCGCTGACGTGCTGGCCACGGAGCTGATGTTGACGATGCTGCCGCCAGCGGCGTCGAAATACTTGGCCGCTTCCTTTGAGGTCAGGACTAGGCCGAGGACATTCAAGTTAAATTGCCGATGAAAGTGCTCTTCCGTCACGGCTTCGAGGGGAGAGAATTCGTAGATGCCGGCGTTGTTGACCAGAATGTCGAGCCGGCCGAAGGCCTTCCGGGTCTCCGAAAAGAGACGATCGATCTCCTCCTGTTTTGCCACATTGGCCTGTACCGCAATGGCTTTTCCGCCGGCGCTGACAATCTCGGAGACCACGCGGTCGCCGCCTGATTTGCTGGAGGAATAGTTGACTACGACGGCTGCGCCCTCTGCCGCCAGATGTTTAGCGATGGCCGCGCCGATACCCTTCGACGCACCGGTAACCACAGCAACTTTGCCTGCAAGTCGGTTGGACATGATATTTCTCTCCTGAAAAGTCTGTGTTGCATCCCTTCAGATGTGGGACGATGGCAGAAGGGTTCATGAATATTTGTACCTGTCGGTACATAAAGCGTAGGATGGGAAGATATGGAGCCGAAGCCGTCTGCCAGGTTGAAGGGCCGTCCCCGCTCCTTTGATGTCGATAAAGCGTTGGAATGTGCCCTGCGGGTGTTCTGGAGCAAAGGCTACGAAGGTACGTCATTGTCGGATCTGACTCGCGCCATGGGCATCAACCGGCCGAGTCTTTATGCCGCCTTTGGTGACAAGGAAGCCCTGTTCCGCCGGGTCCTGGATCGCTACGCCAATGGTCCTGCGGCCTACATACGGGAAGGGCTTGAACAGCCAACCGCGCGCTCGGTGGTGGAACACCTGCTGCGCGGGGCTGCCGAGGTCATGACCGATCCTCACAATCCCGCGGGCTGCATGATGGTGCAGGCCGCGCTCTCCTGCAACCAGGCGGTCGAGCCGGTTCGCGAGGAACTTACTCTACGTCGGACAACGGGCCAGGCGGCGCTCCGGCAACGGTTAAAACGTGCCAAGGCGGAGGGAGACTTGCCGCGCTCCTCCAATCCCGCGGACCTCGCGCGCTACATTGCCACCGTCGTCTATGGGATGTCCGTCCAGGCTGCGGGTGGCGCCAGCCGAAGGGAATTGCGCCGGGTCGCGGACACCGCCTTACGAGCCTGGCCGAAGTAACCGGAATCAGCGTCCTGACAGGGATGGGAACGATGTTTGCGACGAATGAATATGTTTCACAGCTGTCATCCTGAGGAGCGGAACCCTTCGCGAAGCGAAGGGTTCCCCACGAAGGACCCATGCATTTTCTGCATGCAGTGCAATGACGCACGTAACGGAAGTGGGTGAGGAATGCATGGGTCCTTCGCTTGCTTCCGTCCTGCTGCGCAGGACGGAAGACTGCGCTCAGGATGACAGGGTGAGGAACGATGTACGTGACGGATGAACATGTTTTCACAGCTATCATCCTGAGAAAGCTGTCATCCTGAGCGGAGTAACTGCTTCGCTTGGCGAAGCAGTTGCGCAGTCGAAGGACCCCTATAACCAGAGCGTAGGCCGGAGCGCGCGGGCATTTCTCAGCCTCTTCGAAAACCCCCGCGTTCGCAGGTGAATGTCAGCTCGTCAGGCCCTTCGACTCCGGCGACCCTTAGCCAGCGAATGGATCGAGCTTCCGCTTAGTTGACAGGAGCGTTGGGGGGCCGGTTAAAGCCGGGCCGCGACTGCCCAACCAGCGCGACTGGTCACCAAGCTCCCCTGCATTTAGAATCCTTAGTCCCATATTTTTCAGAGACAGCAGGGAGACACCCGTTGATTCCACGCTATACCCGCCCCGACATGGGCCGCATCTGGAGCGACGAGAATCGCTTCCGCACCTGGCTGGCGGTTGAGGTGGCGGCCACCGAAACTCTGGCCGAAGCCGGCATGGTGCCGAAGGATGCCGCCCGCGCCATTCGCGAGCGCGCGGACTTCAATCTTGACCGCATCGCCGAGATCGAAGCCGAGGTCCGCCACGATGTCATCGCCTTCACCACCGCAGTGGCCGAGATCGTGGGACCGCACGCCCGCTGGTTTCACTACGGCCTTACTTCAAATGACGTAGTCGATACCTCCCAGGCCCTGCTGATTCAGCAGGCGTCCGCTATCATCGCCGCCGATCTGGAAAAGCTTTCCTCCGTGCTGGAACGCCGCGCCTGGGAGTTCAAAGACACTCCCATGATCGGCCGCACCCACGGCATCCATGCCGAGCCCATCACTTTTGGATTCAAGCTGGCCAACTGGTACTCCGAGACCCAGCGCA
>JBOGLC010000066.1:0-48390 GCA_050746005.1 Terriglobales bacterium | reverse complement strand
GTTGAAGAACAGAAATGTGGCGATGGCAAGCACGCCGAGCAGTGCCATCAACAACAGAAATGGGTTGACCCGGAAGCGCCCGTTCTTGCCGCGGGGTCTGAGCGGGTCTTCGAACCGGCGGAGAATGCCTCGGGAGATGCCCTCCTCAACCTCCTGCGTGTTGAGTTCTCCGAGGCGTTGGCACATTTCCGCGACCTGTGGATTGTCTTTCATCCCTAGGGCACGAAGGTTGCTTTCACTTGACTATCGAAAACCAATTGCACGACCACCGGTAAACTCAAGTCCTTCCGTATGGCGACGACGCCGCGAGTCGTCTCGCCGGGACCAATATCTTCAGTCACGCTCTCCGCGTGCGCAACGGGGAGAGCGAAGGTTTGCACATTGTGTAGACCATTCAACAAGCGCTGGTCGAGTTGTTTGTGCGCGAGACCCTGTAGGAATACGAGCGACTCTTCCGCCTGTAGTTGCTGAGCAGATGGCGAACCAATGTGATAGGCGTGCTTGCTGTTGTTTTCAATCGTGTAGTGGACATAGACGCTACTCTTGGTCCGGAAGATCTGCTCCACGCAAACACTGATTTGGTTCTTGGAAGACCTAGGGTTGACGCCAGTGATGTCGACCGCTCCTAGGAAGGCATGGGTCAGCATTATGTCTGCGAATTGGTCCGTAGGCGCACTCGCCGGCTGCGGGACCGCGGCCGGGACAGAACTATCGATGGCGAAATTCATGTTCTTTACCTCTGGCGTGGTTTCAAGTTCATACGTGAATCGCCGCGAAGCCGTCCAAACGAACAAGTCCGTGGAAACACCCACCTTCGTGGGCTTGATGAAGACCTTGTCTTCCTGACGTTCGATCTGGAAATCGGAGCTACCCGCGGCAGCCATGGTTACCGGCTCGTGGAATTCCAACACTGTCAGATGGTTCAGGGCCGTGGCCACGTGGACCAGGCCCTGGATAGCCGAACCAGCCTGCTGCGCAAAAGCGCTGACTGCGCAAAGCGCATATACAAGGATAAGAGACGGGTATCGTTTCATGTTTCCTTTGCGGCCCTGAGCGGAATCCTTGGGGGATTCCGCTCAAAGCGGTTGTTGACCTCACATGGCTTCCATCACATGACCCATGGCGCATCTTCCGCGTCCCCATCGGGAACGATGGGCGGGAAGTCCACTGCATCATCGGAGACAGCAGCTTGCGCGGCTGTTTCCGACTCAGTTTCGTCGTGACGCTCGGGCGATGTGTTCTCCGTCTGCTCGGTCGTGTCGTCGAGGAGGATCTTCCCGTCCTTCAACTTGAACAAGAAGGTGTCCTTTTGTCCTCCAGGGATTGGATCAACCAGAAAGGCGCGACCGGATGGGTCGGTGCGAACAAAACCATCGTAGAGCTTTGGGATGTGCACGCGGACCGACTTGCCTCCGGTACGCTCCGCCAGCTTCACGATCATCTCCTGCGGAAAAGCAAGAAAGAGAATCGAGCCGCTGGATCGTTGACCGTTACACACAACTCGGTTCAGCGCTTGCAGCCAGCCCATACGATTCTCCACCTTGTTCTGGGCCCAGATGCGGATGCAGGCCAGGATGGCCTTCATCTCGTATTTGCCGCGTTCCTCATCGCAATGACACGCGGCGTAGGCCTGACTTTTCGCGAACACTTTCTGTCTCCGCAGTTCCTTGTCGGGACTCTGCCGTACTTCGTCCCACTCGGCTTTGGCCTTCTCCAGTTGTATTTTGAGTTGTTGGTTTCTTCCCGCGATCTCGCCGATCTTCGCGGCATACACCCGGTTGATGAAACGGCAATCTTCGAGCATCTCGCGGCTGACTTGTTCGCCAACCACGAGCGCCTTGAATGCCTCAATCGGGGCCTTGTTGATCAGCAGGTCTTCGATGTCCTTGCGGACATGGTTGTAGAGTTTCCCGATGCGGTCCATTGGGTCCACATCGAGGTGCAGAGGTAGATCGGAGACTCGGCGTTCGTTCTTGTAACGAAGCCAGGCCGCCTGACCAACCTGCTGCCGTATTTCGGCGACCAATTTGAGGTCCGGCTGGACTTGCCACTTGAGGCTGTCGAGAGCGTTTTGAAGTTCCTTGGCCAGCTGCAGAGCAAGTTCTTCGCGCCCCGCCGCGCGGCACGACGTCATCAGATCGGTGATCGAACCAATATGATTTCCTCGCGCCTTCATAGCCACGTGCTCCAGGTTGAACCAGGGGTCGCGCGCCTTGTTGGCTTTGTTTTTCCCCTGTTGCTGTCCGACACCCATCGAGAAACGGTTCTTCACAAATCTGGGAAACCGGTCCGCTTCGACCACGCAGACCCAGTCGAAGTCATAGTCACCGCCATTTTTCTTTGCCGTCTCGGAATGGAGAACGTAGGTGCCCTCCAACTGAAGCTGTCTGCCAATCACCTCACGCAATTCGGTGGTAGCCGGCGCGCAGCCTTGGCGGCAAAGGTCTTGGTTAAGTTGGGCCACGATCTCCTCGCCCGAGAGATTCCCAAAAGGCAGAAGATCGTCGACCATGCGTATTGGATAACGGACGCACAGACCACACCGCGAAGCCAGTTGAACGATCGCCCTGTGCTCCGGAATCCAATCGGACCCCGAAAACACCTGGCCATCCTTCAGGAAGAGATAACCGTCGTCCATCAAAGCAAAAGCGGGCAGACGGAACCCTCCACTGGTTGCGGCCTTGAAGGCCCAGCGCGCCAATAGTTTGTTGAGCTGATTGTTGACGTAAGGATGACGGACGATTTCGCCGCTCGCGTCGGCCAACAGCAGGCCTTCGACGATTCTGAATTCCTCGCTTGAATCCTGCTCCAAGCCATCCGGCGGAGATTTATCCGGATGCCGGCCCAGGACTTCCAGCAAGTCTTCGTAACGGCCCTCGCTTACCGCTCCACTCAGCTTGCGTACCTGTGCCATTGCCTGTGGCAGGATTTCCAGCTGAATTGAGTCCTCAGGTGCGTGTTCTACGAGCGTGTAACTGGATTCAAACTCGAGCTGGCGGGAAACTTCGCGGATTCCAACGGCAACATTGCCCGCGAATCTTCTGCCCGACCCGAAGATCGAATACATCACCGCCGGTATCTTCAGCCCTGGTTTGACCGCGCTTTCAGGCAATATGAAATCCGCCTCCAGCGCGTCGGCAACATCGTCCTCCATAATCTTGAATGACCCTTTGGCCTGGATGCCGGAAAAAGCCATGCGAAACTGATAGAAGCGGCCCGAGGGGAGCACCTTCCGGGAAACCTCCTGTTTCGCTTCGTCATCGAGAGCTCTTTTGTCGTGTTCGTCCAGATCTTCGTCGCGCGCATTTCCGTACCGCTCGCGGCGAAGCCGATTTGCTTGAACGGACAAGAGTTCATCGTCATGCTTTTTCTTGAGCCGCTGGAACAACGACTGCCTGATCCATCCCCGGCAGTCATTCGTTCCCAGCTTGTGGTCGGGTACGACGAGCACACGCGAATCAGGTTCCTCCATCATCACCTTGCAGGATGAAACAAGTATCCCGAAGTAGACGATCGCCGCCTGCGGCCAGTGCTGGAACCGCTCGGCGATGCCCCGGCTGTGCTCCTGGTCCACAAAATAGAACTTGCCCTTCTTTGCGGACCCACTCGCCCCGACTAATTTGTAGTGAATACCGTTCCAGATGAGCTTTGCCAGGGCATTCTCGACCTGCGACTCCTCGTAGTCATCGAGAGGTTCGGTCGGAACGTTGACGCTGGCAACCTTGATCCCCGGATAGAGCACACTAAGCAGCGTGTTCTCGATCGGCTCAAGATCGTGCAGTCGCGGCGCAATTCTGCCGTTGCGGTCGATCTCAAGGTTCTGGATTTGGTCGGCCGAGATTCTGTAGTTATTCGTCTTAGTATTATTCGTCGTCATTGTCTTATTCTCCTTAACTGTTTTTGCTCGGGAGATCCGTGCAGGAGTCAAGGAGTTTGCGTGACCGCAAGCTTCTTTCGCTCTCGCCTGGCTGCTCCCCGTTTCGGGTTCGCTCGGCCAGGCCCTCAAACGAGAGAAGCCCGGTCAGCACGTATCCCTGCATAAAGCCGCAGGGTGCTCAAAAGACCAAATCATTCGCTTGGTCATCTGAGAACTCGTCGTGCTGATGCCTTCGAATTAAGAAGCTTAGCTACGGTCGACAGGCTGTTTCACGATCACAGGACTGCCGCCTCCGTTTACCTCCGTGACCGCCTTTAGTACAGTCAATGCAAAGAACGGCTGGCCACTCTTGAAAGCCTCAATGAGTGCCTCCCCTTCGGTGGGCATCTCGCGACCCAGTTCCGGCTTGTCCGGACTTGATCCCGGTTTCGGCAGGAAATAACGGACATCGTGATCGTCGGCGCTCGGCCTTTTGCGACGCGTTCGCGACACAAAAGTGCTCGATCCTGCCGAGGTCGGTGCCGTGGAAGTTGCCGGTCTGGTGTCCATCCAATCCTCCTTTACCAAGAGTCACTGCAAGCTGTTCAGTCCCGCATGCTGCAAAACCCAATCGCGCTTCTCCCCCTCAATCGCTCGCTCCCAATACTCGCCAATCAGAAGGCCGCTCGGATTCTCCTCAGACCGCTTCTCGACCACAAGCCTGACCTGGAATTCGCTCACTATTTTGTCGATCGTCTCGTTGTGATCGTGAACGTGGTGAATCTCCTTCACTCCAAAGGCCGTGTAAGTGAGTGGGTCGTCTTTCGCGGTTTCGAGCGTTCGCAGCTGAAACTCCGAGGCGGACTGGTCATCCTGAACCTTTCCGATCGTGTTCTCCTTCTGCATTCCGGCGAAAGCCGTGCGCCGCAGGTTGGCGCTCATCATGTTCAAGCTCTCGGCCCAATTGCGGCTCACGTTCGCTGGAGAGAAGTTCAGATAGCGTTCCAGAAACAGGCGCACAAAGGCACGTTTCTCGAACTCCGCGGGCTCGGATCCCGCGGCCGGTGTGACCGACAGTTGCGGCTTCGCCTTGCCCACCACGAAGGCCTGGCCGTCTTCGTTCACCCGAATCACCGTGGGCGGCTGCAGCCTGACGTAGACCGCAAAACCCAGCGCCAGCATGGTAGTCGGCACGCACAGGAACGCGAGGATCATCGCGCGATTGGCATAGGCCCGCAACGCTCCATCATGCTCGTAGTAGCGCCCGTAGCGCGGCTTTTCAGCAGGCTCCAATCCGCGTGTGTCGGCGTTCTCTTCTTTCTCTTTCGACCGCGTACTCATCGCTGCCTCCCGCTCGCTAAAATGAACCAGCTATTCTGTGCGCCGCCCCAACAAACGACCGAAGAATCTCCCGATATAGAAGAAGATCAGGGTGGTAATGCTGTGCGGCCGAAAGTTCGAATCCTTTGGCTCCCAAATGGGACCTTGTCGCCACATGGCGGAACACCTCCCGCTTCATTCGTTGCGGTCTTCATGGCTATTGCTACCTACTGCTTTCCCTAACGCCCTTCCTGCTGAAAACGTGATGACCTGGGCGACTCCGCGGGGACGGTAACTCAAGGTCGTGCCGCCCGTCCTGGTCCCGGCATCGGCAGCCACGGCGCGGCTGCCGATGCTCGGTGCGCCATTCGTACTTGCGGAAGGCGCTGGGGGGCCCGCGTCACTATTCGCCGCGCCAGCGATGCCAGTGCGCAGGAACGAACTCATCGAGGGTGTCGGGGGCGGAGATGAGGACGTCATGCCTGCGGATGTTCCAGCAACGCCAGTCCCGCCGCCTGCCCCGACTCCTGCCGAACTTCCCGCGCCCGTTTCCGCTGCTCCGGTTCCCGCGACGAATCCGCTTACTCCAGCTACGGCAGCGCCGGCCGCAACAGCACCCGCGCGCACAAGGGCGACTACAGTCGATCCCACGTCTCCCGAAACCACTCGCTTGGCAATGAAAGGGATCAGCGCGATGGCGAGCGCGTAGAAGATGCTCACCAGACCGAGCATGACCGAGTCCGGTACACCCCGCAGAAAGCCCAGGAATCCGTTGCCCAGCACGTCGTTCACATGATTGAAGTGGATCGCGGTGATTAGCGCGCCAAAGACAGCGTAGAGAATGCCCCAGGCGTTCCAGACCATCACGTTGATGGCGTATGTCTTCCCCAACTGGCCGATACCCGATATTGGGATCAGAGCGAGTACAAGCGGGCCCAGAACGTACAGCACCGAACCAAACAACGTATAGAAGAAGCAGAAAACAATGATCGCCAGCACGTACAACAGATACGCAACCACTAGCAGGATGACGGTGATTGCGCCTGCCGGATCGCCGGTAATGATGTCCCAAAAAGTCAGGGCCGGGTTGGTCGTAGCCTGTTGGTGGAGTTGAGTCATCCAGTTCAGGAACATGTCCCCAGCGCTCGAACTCGAGCCAATGAAATTGGCAGTGGAGTTGAAGGACCCGTTTACGTCTCTGAATACCGATGACCAGTTGGCAATGATCATGGCAACAACCAGGTATTTGATCGCCGTGATGACGAGCGCCTGTAAATCGCCGCCGCGCAATGCCGCTTGGTAAAGACCCACCAGGAAACCGACTACCAGAATCGAGAATGCAAAATTGGGGACGGTGGGAATGATGCTGGTCGCGTCGATGCATCCCATAGCGGTATTGAAGAGCTGTTGAAAATAAAACACGACTAGTGCACTCCCTGCTGAAGCACTTGGCCTCCGGTCGAGTGAAGCGTGGATGTATGAGCGCTACTGAATTTCACTTGCGCTCCTTGATTCGCGAGCTCGATTGAGCGCAGACGCACGAGTTCCGCCAAGGCGGATTGCGTGTAGGCATTCGCTCGTACCAGCCAGGCGGAAGTCTGTGCTTCGAGAATCGCCGCGCTGCCGGGCGCCGCCGTCTGCAATTGCTGGTTGATCTGTTCCGCAGCCTGCAGTTCAAGGTCGGCCAAGGCGTCGATCTCGACGGCCTTCTTCATTGCTGCCTGCGCCTCGGCGTCGGTCGCGTCTACGAGGTCTCGAACCGGTTGGGGAGCATCGGTGGCTGGCATGACTTGGCCGTACAGGGCGGTGTAGTTGCCGCCGATCTGCTGGACCGTGCCCGGATTGCGCGAGAGGAGGATCTTTTCGAGCTGTTGCGGGGTAGGCAGAGTAGCGCTTGAGACCGGCAACTGGAAGACTACGCGCATCTTGGCAAATTGAGATTGGGACTGAACGGCCATGCTCCTGGCTTGATTGATGGCCGCCAGCGGAAACACCACCTGCTGCTCAAAGTCTGCCGACTGTTGCTCAAGCTGTTGGATGGTCGACAGTGGTTTTCCCACCACGCTGCTCAGCAAGCTGGAAATTGAGCTCAGCCCAACTTGAATGATGGCGCAGCACGGATCAAGACCCAACTGACTTCTGGCCTTGCTGGGCAAAATCATTACTACAACGGCAAACGCCAGCAGGAAGGCGAGTGAGCTTCCGAGAAACTTCCAACCGCGAATCAACAAATGTCGTTTCACGTCTTTACTCCTATGGGTACGTCAGCACCTGCTGTATCTGGTTCAGAAGATTGCGAGTCGATGATGCACTTTGCTTCAGTAGCGTGTTCTGGTGCGCGAGTTTGGCGGCCTCCTGCCGCAATTCCGCCGCGAGCACCTTCGCGATATAGGCCTGAGTCTCAAGGTCGGCCACCTGGGCTTGGGCCGCGAGCATCGGACCCGATCCCGGCGCGGCAGATGAGCTTTGCTGTTCCAGAGAGTCGGCCAGCGCCAGCATTCCCTGGGTTGTTTGGTCGGAGATGACCGTCGTCTTGAGGGAGGCCATGGCCAGAGCATCATCCATGTCCACCATGTCGCGTTGGATCGGTCTGGCATCGGTCGCCGACGGAACGGGAGTGTAGACGGCGGTGTAAGCCCTCTGAAGCTGTGCAATGTTCGGCGCCTGGCCGCTGCGAACAATTGTTTCGAGTTGCGACGGATTTACCAGGGTCGCGCTGTTGTTACGGACATTGTGGATCTGCGACATCAAGTTCCCGTATTGCGCTCTCGTGGAGTTAACAAACCCTCTTGCCTGATTGATTGCGGCGACCGGCCAGATGACCTGCTGGCGAAAGTCGTTGATCGCCGAATTTAGTGTTTGAATTTCGCTGAGTGCTCCTCCAATCGTGCCTTGCAGGGTGCTGGTGATCGTTTTGAGCAGGGAGAGAAGGTCTCCGACTCCTGCCGCGCTTGCCGTCGCCGAAAACAAGCAGAGCGTGACAATCGCGGCGGCAACCAGCCGCTTAGCTCTGCTGGCCCTGACAGCCTTTAGAATCTCGAACATTTGTCTCTTCATATCTGTGTACCTCTAGCTACTTCTCCTGAAACTTCTTCTGGAAGCGGATCGACATCAGCCATACCGAACGGGAACCTCTCCGCCAATTCGGTATAGGCTCCAATCAGCGGCATGGCCTTGCTCTTCCCCAACCACCACGACCGATACACTCGCTCCCGGGCGTATGTGGTCATGATCCAGTAGTCAACCGGTGTCGGAGCCATGCGGATGGTGTGCGTGGTCTCCGCCTTCTCGCCGATCACGATCAGTGCGTCAGCGCTCTTTCCTTTCACGGGTGCGCTGAAACGCTTGACCTGATTGAGCGCCGTCTCGTTTAGGTGCAGGTGATCACGCAACGCCCGCATGTCGCCCGGTTGTTGGCCGATGATCTTGGTGGAGCAGTTCTTGACGATTCCAGCTCCGTGGATCCGCGGGCTTGCCTCCGTCCCGACAAAGTCCTCCGCTGTCTGGCTGATGCCCCATACGCTGGCATTGCGCTTACGCGCCGTGCGAAACAGTTGAACAACTTCAGGCGCCAGCACCGGCGAGTCGAGCAGGAACCAGCACTCATCGAGCACCGTGATGCTTCTGCGGCCGCCTTTCCCCGACGCTCTCTGGGCCGTAGCATGTGCGATCAGCAGGCTCATCGCCGTCTCCAGCCGCGGGTCGTCGGCCAATTGCTCCACGTTGAAAAACAGCCAGGGGCTGTCGAGTGAAATCGTTGTGTGCCGGTCGAACAACTTCGCGTAGACACCTTTTTCGCCGGTCCAGCTGCGTAGCTTGATGGCTGCCAGGTGTGCCTCATCCATCACCCTCTGGTTCTTTTCCTCGTCACGCCACTGTGCCAGTTCATCGCGCAGGTCCGAGAACGTCGGGATTGGATTCGACGGCCGGATCGCCGCCCGCTTGTAAGTGCGAAGAATGGCCTCGGTGATCAGGTTGTCGAGCAACTCCGTGTCCTCCGCTCGTCCCTCGCCCAGCATGTGGCGCGTGAGATTCTTGAGAAACGCAACCTGGTCCTTAGTCGGCTCCCGGTCGCCCTCCGGAAGATCCCAGGGGTTGATCGTCTGCTCGGTATCGAGCGACATGGTGATCATGCGCCCGCCCATCAACTCAACCAGGGAGTGGTACGAGTCTCCTCGCTCGATGATTGAGATCAGTGGGTTATCGCGGGCGGCCATCAATAGGAACTGCTGGACCATAAAGGTTTTCCCGCCTCCCGATTTTGCCATGACGAGCATGTTGGCGTCGCTCAAGCTCGGATCAAACAACGAGAATGGAATGAGTTGGCGATAAGGAGTCTCGAGCAGGAACAGCGGAGAACTCGGTGTGCCTCGCCATGGCATTTCGACGGGCACAAGATCGGCCACGTTTGAAGTGAGCAGATCCTGATCACGCTTGTCATCCTCTGCCATAGCTGGAAGTGAGGTGAAGAAAAGCCGCCTCTTGGCCAGCGTCTCGGCGACAGCCTTGGCGCCATTCATGCGCGCGATGGCATAGAGCAACTGCTGCCGCTGATTGTCAATCGTGCGCTCGGCCCGCTCGAGTTCTGAAGTCGTTGCCGCGGGCCGCGAAGTGCGCGTCCCGACTACAAGGCTTAGTTTTGCGGTCTTGACCGAACTAGAAATGATGTCCTGCTGCACCCTGACGAGTTGAGCCTCGGCAACCTGCGCTTCAACATTGATCCGAAAGCCGCCGCTTGAGTCTCGCTGTGCCGCCTGCATTTTGCGCAGTCGGCTCTTATAGCCTTTGAGCACTTTAGCTTGGTCGGGAATGGTGATCTGCGCGTTGACGACTATGGGAAAGCCAAGAGCAGCTAGTTCTCGCAGCACTCCCGGGAAAGTCGCGTCCGGCAGCTCTTTCAGGCTGATAAAGCAGTACAAGAGCGCGCCGATGTTCAGATAGGTGTCGGTTTCATCGACAATGCCCACATCCACCATCTGTTCGCGGGCGCTTGAGTAGTCGAGTCGCTCCACTCCTCGCCTGTACGGACGTTTGTCCGGGCACGTGGGGTTCAGCGCCCGCTTGGCTTCCACAAACAATTCGTGGTCGTTCATCCGGCGCGCTCCGAGGTCGGCTGCGCGGAGCGCCGTTTCCACTCCTCGAAGCAAGCTTTCAAACTCCGCGGCGAGTTCGCGATGCTCCTGCCCGCTACGCTCAATCGACTTCCGCGCCGACAGGCTGAAGATGTTTCCACTCGGCTTCAGTGGTTTTCCAGTCACGCGATGATGCAGCACTGGGTCCCAGATGAAATAAGCGTGGAGAAGGGGACGCATGTATTCGCCGTCCCGCTCTTTCGTTTTCCACCTGTCGACGCGCAGGTCATCGAGAACAATGGCCTCGGCTCGTTCTGATCGTTGGCCGGCTGTGTACTGCTCAAGCAGGTCTCCCAGGTCTTCGACCACCTCGTAGCGGATCTGCACTCTCATGCTCTGCTCCGGCAACGACCGCAGCAGGGCTTCGATCATCAATTTGCCCCGCTCTCGGCCTTCGTCGCTGGCAAAATACGAATTCAGCCCTTTCAGTTCATAGCCAGCCACAAATGCGCCGTTGGTACGAACGACGACATCGTCCAGGTAGTCGCGGACTGGCAACTGTTCACACAGCGCCGGGTCGTGGAGTTTCTTTTCGTGTTGTTCGAGCGTGAGCGGCACTGCCTATTCCTCCCTGAGATATCCCGATCTGATTTCCCGATCGCGGGCTGCGGCACAGTAGGCCCGAGGCCGGATGTACCAGAAAGCGAGGTCCCGGACGTAGCCGCGTGGCTTGCCGTATTTGAAGAGCGTCAGCACCGGCACCATGAACAGCGGAACGCCGTACTGCAGGACAAGATTCATGGGCATACCTGCGATTTCACCGCCCACGAAATGGCCGACAACGTTCATCACCGCCGCCGCCCCCAGCACCACGAACAGGTCTTCAAATTCGAGATACATGAACGTCACTCTGGTCTGCAGATTTCGATTGACCGGTGTTACCTTTAACGCCATCTCTGATCCTCCTCGTTACGGCACGCCAGCCGTGCCGTGTTGAATCCAGAACTCTCCCAGGCGCAATAGTCCCGAAAGACCAAACGAGCACATCGCTGCGACCAGGTTCCGCACCCATGCTTCTCCAACCGTCATTCGTTCGAGCAATCCGGCATAGTGCGTTACCGCCAATACCACCTGCAGCACGCCATAGAGCGGCAGAAGAACATTGCCGACCCAGTTCACCAGCGTCAGAACCGAGATCCAATAGCGGTCGGGGTTGTTCCACGCTGCCTGGTTGCTAAACGATTCAAGCGCGCGTAGGAGTCCAGAGCACATCAATGAAGCTACGGCAGCGTAAGCGAAGTGCTGATACGCCCTCGCCTTGCTGAAGTGAAAGATCGCTGCAGCGGCAAACAGTCCGGCGATGGTCGGCATGATGACGTTGCCCAGCCAACTCGTGAGGTTGAGCACTCCGTTGGCAAAGTTCACTGGATCACCTCCTTAATCTTCATCAGCCAGCCATCACCTGAACCAGCTTCCAGACGGCTGAGACGCTCAAAAACGCCAGGCCCGATCCAACCAGAGACATGAAAGGCCGATGGCGCGCGTAGTTGAAGATCGCGCCCACCACCGCCAGACCCGCCGCCTCCGGCAGAATCGTCCCAGCCAGGAAGTTCCATGCAGAGGTCAGCATGTCGGTCGTCGCGAATTCAGAACCGCTGTTCCAACTCTTCATGAGTTGCACGGTGCCTGATACCGACAGCAGGAAAATGGCAGCGATAATGGACCCGAGCGGGCTGTGCCCTTCGGCTGCATCAAGCGCCGCCTTTACTACGCAGAAGGCGGCGAGTATGGGAATCAATCTGGCAACGACCACATTCGCAACGAAACCGTTAAAACTCGTCTCCACTTCTGTAACCCACGGACTGTTGATGTTCCCGCCCTGCGGTGGCATGGAGATTCCTTGCGCCGCAAACCAGGAAAGGAATTGGGGGAGGGTCAACAGAATCACCGACCAGAGCGCCCATCTTTGAAAATGTCCGCCGACCTGGAAGTTAACGCCGCCTTCCTGACGCAGGGCAATCCCAGCCAGCACCATGGTGCAAATGGCCGCAGGCACTGCCATGTCGAACAGCAACTTCATTAAGTCGACGATGATTTGCGGCAACGTCATACTTAGGCGCCTTATTGCACCCCGCCTGTTCCGTTCTGTATCCAGAATTCAATCAACCGCGTGAGGCCGGAGATCACGAGCAACCCCCCCGCTGTTACCGCCCAGCGCGCGACACCTCGCCCTTGCGAATAGGAAACGACCGCCATCACCACAGCCAGCACCGCTCCCACGGGCGCTAACACGTTGCCAACCCAGTTCACCAGATTCAAAACTGTGCCTTCGGGCTGGGCCGCGGTCTGTCCTTGAACTGCCTGTCCTGTTGCGGGCGCCGCGCCGAGGTTTTGTGCGTAGGAAATCAGCGGGAACAACTGAACAATAACGATGGCAAAAAGAAAGGTCAGGGCCAAACGCGTCCGCACCTCTCCAGGGTTCCGCACGTTCATACCGCTCTCCTTCTGCGACCGCGCTGAGTGAGGCTCTCCGCGTCGCAGGCGAGAACATAAGGCCGTTTCACATCTCGGGCAATCCGGGAGAATGTTCAGCGGTGCGTTAGAGAGGGACTAAAAGACGCAGTTCTTGGGACAAACAGTGCCGAGCGTTCTGGACGCTACTGGATCTAAAGGCTGCTTTCGTGAACGCGCACTGATGTCTTGCGTGTGAGCAGAAGGCTTGTCAGATGAAAATCCGTGTGTCTTTGGTGCATCTAACAATGACATGTTCACGACAAACCGATGTAAAACTGGTTTGCTGAGGCTGAAGAGAGCATCGAGATGGCATTTCTATTTCGCGGCGGCTTCGTTCGGCTCGATCAGGTTCGTACTTTCCGCTCCGTTGGATAACTTCCACGGTGCTGACCATCCGTCCGCGATCCTAACTTCCCATAATGTATGGTCCGCCGCCGGACTGCAAGGGAGATTGTTGGGCGAAGTTCAGTCTGCGCAAATGTATTCGGCCTCTTAGTTGGAGATTGTTCTCCGGGCCATGATGATGATCCGTGCGTGCCGGTCCTTATAACGCCGACGGTCAACTATCGACCTGTTCTTGGATCAGGTTCTCGGGCACGCCGTTTGACTGCTTTTTCGTCCTGTCCTCTCCTTAGCAGACTCGATAAAAATGACTCAAACTCTGTTCTTGGCTACACCGTTGCGACTACCGCACCGGCGCGATAATCCTGCCCTTTGGCCAGCACCGCCCATGCGATACGTGCTAGTTTGTTGGCGACAGCGACAACCACTTTGTTGCGGGGCGCCCGCAGCTCGAGCTGACGCGCCCACTGTCCCAGTCGCCCGGTATCGTACTTCAACCCGCAACAGCACCGCGCGCGCGCCGTGAATGAACAGACAGCGTAGATAAATGCTTCCCCGTTTGCTGGTGCCGAGCAGACGCGCCTTGCCGCCGGTCGAGTGTTGTCGCGGGATCAGACCCAGCCAAGCGGCAAACTCTCGCCCTTTGCGGAAGGCTGCTCCGTTACCGATGGCGGCTACGGTCGCGGTCGAGACTAGCGGCCCCACTCCGGGGATCTGCCGCAAACGCTGACAGGCTGCGTCCTGGCTGGCGATTGTCTCGATGTCTTGGCTGACACATTCGACGTCGGAGTTCAAGGTTTTCCACTCCTGCCAGAGATGATCGAGCAACGTGCGCATACGCGGCGTGATGTTCTGCTCGCCATCTTCCAGCAACGACGGCATCTGGTTGCGCAGGTTGGCCGGGCCTTTGGCGAAGACGATACCGCGCTCCAGCAGGAAACCGCGGATCTGGTTGATGAGCGCGGTTCGACGATGCACCAATCGCTCACGCACGCGGTGGAGTGGCTGCAGGTCGAGCTGATCGTCGGTCTTGATGGGCACGAAGCGCATGTTCTGCCGTGCCACCGCTTCGGCGATGGCCTCCGCATCGACGAAGTCATTCTTGTTCGACTTCACGAAAGGCTTCACGAACTGTGCCGGGATCAGCCGGACGTCATCACCCTGATTCCGCAAAGCCGCGCCGATTGAAATATGCCCCGGAGCAGGCTTCGATGCCAATCAGGGCTGACTGCAGGTTAGCCGTATAAGCGAGCAGTTGCTTGCGCGAGAACTTCTTCTTGCCGACAATCTTGCCGTGCTCGTCGAGGGCGACAAGGTGAAAGGTGGTCTTCCCTAAATCGACACCAATAGAAGCTATGTGCATGTGATGATCCTCCGTGCCTTCGTTGCTAAATCATCCCACTTCCGGCTGATCTAGGCGGCGGACCATCTCATTACGCCGTTTCTGGACCACATTAGAAATGTTTTGCGTTCCGCAATGATAGATGCAATCCTCGCAACGGAGAAAACGAGCCATGTGCTTTTCAGCTACAGCGAATTTTGTGGGTAGCGGAGTTCTGGGCGCCGTCGGCGTGGTCACGTTTACCAAGGTGAAGCATCGGCGCGAACTGCTTTTCGCGGCGCTGCCCACGCTATTCGCCGTTCACCAGTTCACCGAGGGGTTCGTCTGGCTGGGATTGGATGGAATTCTTTCCCCGGAGGTGGCGCACGACATGGGCGCGGCGTTCATGCTTTATGCGCAGGGGCTCCTCCCTTTCCTGCTGCCGCTGAGCGTGCTGCTGTTCGAGCCGAACGCGAAGAGCCGCAAGCGTATGCTGCCGTTCGTCGTGCTCGGCGGAGCAACAACGCTTTATATTTTGTGGGCGCTGACGGCATTCCCCTTGCAGCTGTCTGTCCGGGGAAATAGCATCGTGTACATCAATCAAGCAACCAACAATACTGCCGTTGCAGTGCTTTATGTGATTGCAACTTGCGGCTCTCTGTTTTTCTCGAAGATCAGGATGATGGTAATCTTCGGCGCGGCAAACCTGGCGATACTGCTGGTCGTCATGGCGGTCAAACGGTACGCGTTTACTTCACTGTGGTGCGCGTACGCAGCGGTTGCCAGTGTGATCATCCTCGCCTATTTCTGGAGAAGCCACAAAACCCGCCCCTTCGTCTACGCGTAGCGAGGCACCAATCTGAAGCTCCCGTGCGCTGAGGGAATGGACGATCCGGAAATCGTTGCAGGAGAGAAGTCGTATTCTGGGAAGTCAGCCCAGACTTCCTCGAAGGCCGTAGTTAGGCACCTGCCTCCCGGCGGTGCCAACGATTTAGCACTTGTCGAAAAACGAGATAAATAATTTATTCGTTTCTCGATAATGTCTACCTCGAAACCCACGATTCAACACTCGACGGTGCTATTCGCGACCCGGTTCACCTTGCGTGCCCTGATCGCTCTCAACTGGATTTTCGGTGCCCTGATCTTCGCGCTGCTGGCGATCAGCTTCCAGGCTGAGGAATGGACCTGGCGAGCGCTCGGCGTCGGCGCGGTCGCCGGTCATGAGAGCGTGGTTGCCGGGATGCGCGCAATCATGGTGATCGGCATCGCAGGCACTCCCATCGCCTACGTGGTGTTCAGCCGGCTGCTCAGGATCGTCGAATCGGTGCGCACGGGCGAGCCATTCACTATGGACAATGCGGGGCGGCTGGAGACCATCGCCTGGGCGCTGCTCGGTGTCGAGCTGCTCCACATCTGCGTCGTCGCGATTGCCTCGGCGGTCTCGACCCAAGGAGTGCCGCTGCGAATCAACGGCAATTTCGATCTCACCGGTTGGCTGGCCATCCTGCTGCTGTTCGTGCTCGCGCAGGTGTTCCTTGAAGGGACGCGCATGCGCGAGGATCTGGAGGGCACGGTCTGATGGCCATTCTCGTCAAGCTAGACGACCTGCTGCACGACCGGCGCATGACGCTGACCGAGCTCGCCGGGCGCATCGACATCACGCTCGCCAACCTGTCGATCCTGAAGACCGGCAATGCGCGGGCTATCCGCTTCTCGACGCTTGGGGCAATCTGCGAAGTGCTGGCCTGCCAACCGGGCAATCTGCTGGAATTTCGACCCGATTCCGCCGCCGGAGAGCGCCCGTCCGTTTCACTGGATGAGAGGGGAGATTCGAAATGACGTGCAATGCGGCCACTGTTTCGGCGCCCCCTGCGGCCCCCATCGAGAGCGAAGTCTCTCTCGCCCGGCTCTACGTACTGCGCGCCATGTACCTGCTGCTGGTCATCGGCGGCGCCATCGTGTTTCTACCGCTGTTGATAGGCCATGGGCCGACGGCGCGCGGGGTAATCCCGAGCATGCTCGGCGCACTGTGGGTGCTGGCATGTTTCGGACTTCGCTACCCGCTGCAGATGCTTCCGATACTTCTCTTCGAGCTGGCGTGGAAGACAATCTGGCTCATCGACTACGGGCTGCCGCAATGGAGGGCGGGCGTGCACACGGCGCAATTCACAGAGGATTTCAAAGCGATTGCGATGGGGATGATCCTGATCCCGATTATCCCGTGGGGATATGTCTTCCGGCATTACGTGAAGAAGACGAGCGAACGTTGGCACTAAGCAGCAAGAGCGGTCGTGCGTGCGGGTCTTCAATCTGAACCCGGAGATCGTCGATCTCAAATCGGAGGCCACTTCCGGCACAGTGTTCCACAAGTAACCTGAGTAACCTGCCGTTGACACCGGGGCGTGTGGTATAAAACCAGCAGTATCAAGCCAAATTCAACCGGGAGGTGCGCGCGTCGATACAGACGCGGGCCGCCGGTTTCGAGGGAAGTCTTGAGTTTCATCAACTTCGCAGCCCGCGAGATCAACTGCAAGATCGTCTACTACGGCGCCGGATTAGGCGGCAAGACCACGAATCTTCAGTTTATCTACCAGAAGACCGCCGAGCAGCAGAAGGGCAAGATGATCTCGCTGGCCACGGAAACGGAGCGGACCCTGTTCTTCGATTTTCTGCCTCTCGACCTGGGTTCAGTGCGCGGCTTCAAGACCCGCATTCACTTGTACACCGTCCCCGGCCAGGTCTTTTACGACGCCAGCCGCAAGCTGATTCTGCGCGGCGTGGATGGCATTGTGTTTGTGGCGGACTCGCAGGAAGAGCGCATGGACGCCAACGTCGAGGCCCTCGACAATCTCATGGCCAACCTCAAGGAACACGGCTATGACTTCAACAAGATTCCGTACGTCCTGCAACTCAATAAACGCGATCTGCCCAACGTGCTGCCTGTGGACGCACTGTCCAAACATCTTCGCCGCAAGAACGAGCCCATGATCGAAGCCGTGGCCTTTCAGGGCCCGGGAGTGTTTGAAACGCTGAAAGAGATCGCGCGGCAAGTGCTCACTGATCTGAAGCAGGGCGGGTAGAGCGGACGTAAAACTTCAGCCTACGCACTTCGAACCTCAGCAAGACTAGTCTCTTTGCGCCCTTTGCGGTCTAAGACTTTGATCTCGCCGCAAGACTACCCAAAACCTTAACCGCAAAGTACGCAAAGGGCTCCGCAAAGTACGCCAAGAAACCCTGCACCCCACAATGCGGGTATAATCGCGCTTACCCATGGCATTGGCCTCCGGCACGAAGATTGGACCGTACGAGATTGTGTCCCTGATAGGCGCGGGAGGCATGGGCGAAGTGTACCGCGCCCGCGATTCGCGATTACGCCGCGAGGTGGCGGTAAAAGTTCTGCCGCCTTCGTTTGCTAAAGACACCGAGCGACTGCGCCGTTTTGAGCAGGAAGCGCGGATGGTCGGCGCACTCAATCATCCCAACATTCTGGCGATCTTCGACGTCGGCGCCCAGGACGGCGTGCCCTACCTCGTCTCCGAACTTCTCGAAGGGCAGAGCCTGCGCGAGCACATGCAAGGCACGCCCCTGCCGCAGCGCAAAGCCGTCGACTATGGCGTTCAGATCGCGCGGGGTTTGGCGGCGGCGCACGAGAAAGGCGTGGTGCACCGCGACCTGAAGCCCGATAACATTTTTGTGCTGAATGACGGCCGCATCAAGATCCTCGACTTCGGGCTGGCCAAACTGCTGCATGATGACGCTCTGAGCTCCCACCCTGATTTGCAGACGGTGGATCAGGAACACCCGGCTACCACTCCCGGACATGTCATGGGCACCGTCGGCTATATGTCGCCGGAGCAGGTGCGTGGACAGGGCGCGGACCAGCGCTCGGATATTTTTGCCCTGGGCGCGATTCTCTACGAGATTCTGACCGGCAAGCGGGCGTTCAAGCGCGACTCCAGTGTGGAGACCATGAACGCCATCCTGAAGGAAGAGCCTCCTGAACTCGAGGAAGTTGTTCCCGGGCTCACGCCGGGTCTCGATCGCGTGGTGCGGCATTGCCTGGAGAAAAATCCGGTACAGCGCTTCCAGTCAGCCAGTGATGTTGCGTTTGATCTGGAGACGATTTCCGGCCATTCCGGTACGGGATCCCGTTTGAAGGCAGTGGCCGCAGAGCGGCAGGGGTACTGGAAGCCCGTAGCCGGGGCTTTGCTGGTAGCGGCAGCGCTGGCCGCCACCTATTACCTGGCAGGGAAAAGAGCGCCGGTTGCGGCGCCGCGATTCCACCAGCTCACCTTTCAGCGGGGCACCATCTACGGCGCCAAGTTCGCGCCTGATGGCGAGAGCATCCTGTTCAGCGCCGCCTGGAATGGAGCGCCAAAACCGCAGATCTATACCACCCGAACCGATGCCCTGATGTCCCGTCCGATCGATCTGCTGGATAGCCAGGTGCTGGGCATTTCCTCCAAGGGGGAAATGGCCATCCGCCAAAAAACTGAAAACGGACAAATCCCGCAAGGCATGTTGTCGGTCGTGCCCCTGACCGGTGGCGCTCCGCGCGAACTCCTCGCCGACGTGATCGATGCCTCGTGGAATCCGGGCGGGGACGGGCTGGTGGCGGTTCACGCTGTGGCGGGGGAAACCCGGCTGGAATATCCGATCGGAAAAACTCTGGTCAGCACCAGCACCGGAAGCATCTCCGATGCCGCCATCTCACCCGACGGCAAAATGATCGCCTACTTCGATCATCCCAACGCGGGAGACACACGCGGCTACGTGGCCGTAACCGACCTCACCGGCAAGGCGAAACGGCTGACCGCCGAATGGAGCGATTTGACCGGCCTGGCCTGGTCCCGCTCGGGAAATGAGATCTGGTTCACGGGCAGCGATGCCGGCATCAACAGCGCCCTCTATGCAGTGGATCTGAATGGCAAGCAGCGAGACCTGCTGCACATCCCCGGGCGGTTGCACTTGTTTGACATCAGCAAAGAGGGCCAGGTGTTGATCACCAACGAGGCCAGCCGTCTGGAAACCTACGGGCGTCACGCCGGCCAGGACAAAGATATCGATCTTTCCTGGTTTGATTGGACAATTGGCCGCGCCATTTCGAACGACGGCCAGTGGGTGGTGCTGGAAGAAGACGGTGAAGGCGGCGGGCCCAACTATTCAATTTTTGTGCGCAAGACCGACGGTTCTGCGGCCATTCGCCTGGGGAGCGGCATGGGTCTGGGTATTTCTCCGGACGGAAAATGGGTGGCGTCCACCAGCGTAAAGCAGCCCGCCCCTACTATTCTTCTGCCCACTGGCGCCGGTCAGCCGATCACGCTGGCCGATGGCCGGCTTTTCCACTCGCAGAGGCTGACTTTCCTGCCCAACGGTAAGGGCGTCGTCATGATTGCCGCCGAACCCGGGAAAGATCCGCGTACTTACGTCCAGATGCTGGACGGCACCGGGCCGACCGCATTAGGGCCGGAGGGATTCCGCGGCTTCGCGGTTTCTCCGGACGGGAAAAGTATTCTGGGACGCAAAGACCGAAGCATCTGGATCTTCCCTATGTCAGGCCCCGGTCCCGGGCAACCGCTGCCCTCGGTGGCGCCCGACGAACTTGCCTCGGGATGGACGGCCGACGGGCATTCGATCTACGTATTGAATTTCTCCACTATGCCCGCCAAGGCTTACGTGATGGACATTAATACCGGCCAGCGCAAGCTGCACCATGAGTTTGCCCCGGCCGATCCTTCAGGGGTGCCGGGAGTCGGCGGAGGGGTGATTACACCGGATGGCAAGTTTTACATGTACGCGGTTCCGCGCACGCTCTCTTACCTCTACGTGGTGGAAGGATTGAAGTAACCTGCCGGAGTGGCCTCGCCGCTCCGAATCTGCTGCCAACATCGTCACTTGTATTTGGGGTCGAACAGGGGCTGCGCCTCACCCCGCCGGGCGGTCACGACCAGTTCCGGGCCGAACTGCCCGCCGACATTCACTCCAAAAAGCCGGTGCCGGGACCGGTTCTGCGCCAGAACCGGCCAGCGGAGAAGCGCGCCCAGCCGCTGTTTCAGCGTCGCTCTTCCCGGCGACAGGCGGTGAAACCTGATGTCATCGAAGCCGCAGATATCAAGCAGCGACTTCAAATTCGACCCGCAGAATCCATACTCATGGGTCAGAGTGACAAAAAGGCTTGAATTCGCCGTCGGCCCTTCCATGTTCGGGGTTCGCAGCAGCAGTATGCCGTCCTTTTTCAGCGCACGAAAGATGGCATCTCCCAGTCCCAGCAAGCCATACTTGGGGATGTGCTCGATCACGTGCGACATGTGTATGAAGTCGTACTCTTCCGGGCGCTGGCCCAGAAAATCTCCGATATCGCTTTCGATCTGGTGCAAGATCACGGCGCCCCTGGCCCAATCGCCGACGTGCGCCTTGTTGGCGATGAGGAAATCGGCGCCCGCGATGTTTGTATAGCCCAGTTTCAGGCAGGCTGCGATGAACCAGCCGCCGCCGAATCCGATGTCCAGGATGGCCGCATCTTTCCGCATGGGCAGAAGAGGGCCATATTCAGAAACGGCCCGCAGAACCTGCGAGTCGTTCTTCATTTGCGCGAAAGTTGGTTTAGGCCGTTCCCCCGGACGCCTTAGAGACATCCGCCGGTACACCTCGGCCACAAATGCATTCGGTTCCACGATGGACTCTGAACTTCGATGAATTGTAACCGTAGTGGTTGATTTGGCGATCGTCAACCCAGGCTCGGAGCCTCGGGTCGTCGGAGCGAAGGACCGGAGGCGGCGCGGGAGTTTTGCGCGGCCGGGGGCCGTGCTCCGCTTTCATTGGGCTCAGCGGAAATTCTTTACCAGCATGATGTTCGATTCCGCGAATTCGTTCTGCACGTAGACGATGGATTTGCCATCGTGAGAGATGCTCAATCCCCAGCCGGGTTCTTTCTCCAGAGTCGAGATGGGAATAGTTTTGTTGGTTGCAAAATCCAGGAACTGAATGGTGACGTGCGGCGACTTGTCGAATCTCAGGAAGTAGATTCCATCAGGCGTGAGCGCCCAATTCGGCCAGCCCCCGCCCCGGACCTCCTCCAACACTTGCGTCTCTTCTCCGCCTTCCACGGGAATTTTCCAGATCCCGCCGGCTTCGTACTTGGAATAGTAGAGGAACCGACCGTCGGAAGATTCGACGGGGGAAATGCCTCCGTTCCTGGTCAGCTTGATCGGGGAGCCACCATGGACGGAGAGCTTCCACACTTGAAAGGGTTCGCTGCCGCGCTTGGAGGCGAAGTAGATCCACTGGCCATCGCGCGACCAGCTGGGAGAAAGGTTATCGGCTCCCGGGATGGTGGGCAGAGGCCGGGGAACGCCGCCGGGCACCTCGACAACATAAATCTCGCTGAGCTCATGGGGATGAAATTCGAAAGCAATGTAGCGTCCGTTGGGCGACCAGCGCGCCCGTCCCGCGGTTCCGTGGAGGGAAGTCGCCTGATCGCAGCTGGATCCGTCGGTCGCGCAGGTCCAGATATCCCAGTAGCCGAGGCGATTCGACTCGAAGGCGATCTGCTTTCCATCCGGAGAAAGTTCGGGGCGCATCTTGTCGCCCTTTTCTGAAATCAGAACCGCGGCCGGCCTCCGTTCATGTTTCGCATCTTTCAGATCCAGACGCCAGATGTTGAACTTGGCAACCACCTGCTCGTAAACCAACTGGTCGCCCTTGGGCGGGATTGAGGGCCAACCCGCCTCGCCGATGGCGCCCGCCACGGGCCGGGGCACGCCTCCGGCAGCCGGTATTCGCCACAGGCCGGCCGGTCCTCCGCGGGTGGACGAGAAGACAACTTCGCGGCCGTCAGCGGTCCAGGTAGGGGGGCCGATGATGGGCCGGTGATCGAAGGTGAGCCGCCTGGCTTCGCCGCCTGCCGCGCTGGTGACATAAAGATCGTTGCTCACGCCGGCGATGGTGGAGCGGATGAAGGCAAGCTGCGACCCGTCGGGCGAAAACGCGGGTTCGTGGTCGAGCGATCCGCCGGGAGGCGAGGTCAGCGGCCGCGTGCCATAGTCGGCGAACGATAGCAACGAGATCCAGGAACGAGGCTGATCCGCGGTCCGAGTCTCGGGAAACGCCAGAAACTTGCCGTCGGGCGACCAGGCCAGCCCCGATCCCATGGAATCGGGTCCCCGGTAAATGTGGCGCTCGGTGCCACCCAGGGCAGGAATGAGAACAATGGAAGCGGTCTTGTCGGCGTAACGAATGAAGGCAAGTTGCCGGCCGTCGGGCGACCAGGCGGGACAACAGTCGCCGGGATCGCGGGTCAGCCGGAGAGATTTCTCCCCGCCCACGAGCGTCGTATAGATGCCCGTATTGTGCGCACCATCGCTGTCGCGAAATGCGACTTGATTGCCGTCGGGAGAGAAGGCTGGTGTAACCTGAAATCCTCGCAGTCCTACCAACGGCACCACCTCCATCGAAGGCAGAGGTCGATCGGCAGCCTTCCGGTAGTAGGCCAAGAGGCCAACTGCACCAAGGAGAACCAGGAGCGGAAAAGCAGCCATCCAGAGTCTCGGCGGGAAACGTTTCTCCGCCGGTACCTCGATGACGGGGGACACAACGCCGGAGATTGCAGGAACCGCGGGTGGGATGTCATCGCGGCGACCAACCTCGCGGCGACCGTCCTCCATGCGACCGTCTTCAAGTCGACCGTCTTCAAGTCGAGCGTCTTCAGGTCGAGCGTCTTCAGGTCGACCAATGAATCGATATCCTCGCTTGGCGACGGTTTCAATAAAGCGAGGATTGTCCGCGGAATCGCGAAGGGCCTGCCGGAGCCGGGCGACCGCGCTGTTCAGACCGTGATCGAAGTCAACGAAGGTGTCGGCTGGCCAGAGGTTCTGGCGCAGTTCATCGCGCGTTACCACTTCCCCGGACCGCTCCAGCAACAAAGACAAAACACGGAGTGGCTGTTCTTGTAATTTAACCAGTCGGCCTTCCTTGCGCAGTTCACCCGCCCGCAGGTCGACCTCAAAGATATCGAACCGGACCACCGCTGAAGACAACCCAGGATCTTGCATTCGGTCACCGTTACTTGGACGAGTATCGACCACGGTTGTTAGTGACTCAGTGTTGAAATTCCGCCGCACATCCTCGTGATGTCTGAAAAGGTCGAATGTTTTGACCAACTTGCTGCGTTACCCACAGGTGCGGCACGGGTGTGCGCGGTTGCATTGCCGGACTGTTCGATTGGGCCGAGAGTCGGACAGTCGGGGAAAACGAACAGGCGCCGAACGGTTTCCTGCCGGCAGGTAGTGGTGCGGAGCAACAAACCAAGGGCCCAGGAGGCATGACGATGAACTCGCGAGTGCTGTCTTTATCTACGTTGCTGGCAGTGGTTTGGTTCTGCTCTTTAGTGAAGATTGTGCAAGGTCAGTCCGGCGCCACTCCTGGGCTGGCTGGGCGAACCGATCAGGCCGGCCTTTCCTCTCTGCTACAGAAAGCCCGGAATGGGGATGCGAAAGCGGAGTACCTGCTGGGCCGGTCGTATATGACTGGAACCCGTATGACTGGAACCCGTATGAATGGAACCCGTGCCAACGAAACCGGCGTTTCCCAGGATTATCAGGAAGCGGCCCGCTGGTACCGTCAGGCTGCCGCCCAGGGATCAGCCGAGGCGGAATTCGGGTTGGGTTATCTGTACGAACACGGCAAAGGCGTGGGGCAGGATTACCGCCAGGCGATGACCTATTACACCGCCGCAGCAAAACAGGGCCACGCCACGGCCGCGAACAATCTGGGTTCGATGTACGAGCGCGGACAGGGAGTCCGAAGGGATCCGGCTGAGGCCGCGCGCTGGTATCGCCTGGCGGCTGACGGCGGCGAGGTTACTGCCCAGTGCAATCTGGCTTCCCTGTATTTTCGCGGCCAGGGCGTGGCCCGCGACTACACCCAGGCGGCAAACTGGTTTCGATCCGCGGCCGAGCGGGGATACGCTCCGGCGCAGGGCAACCTGGCGTGGATGTTCTACAACGGCGCCGGCGTGGCCCTCGACTACGCCGAAGCCGCGAAGTGGGCCCGGAACTCCGCCGAACAGGGATACGCCCCGGCCCAAATCGACTTTGGATACCTCTACGAGCAGGGAAAGGGAGTTCCGCTAGATTACGTCAAAGCGTACAAGTGGTACAAGTTAGCCTCGGCGGGAGGGGATAGCCGGGGGCTGGCGCGAATGAAAAGCCTGGCCCGGGTGATGACGCAGGAACAGATCAGCGACGCCAACGATCGGGCAGCGCAGTTCCCTGGACCTCGACCGCCGGGGGACGACGCCAGCACCTCCAACGGGATCAGCAACTCGTTCACGGAGCGCCGGTGAGATACAGGCGCTGCCAACGGCCCGTCCCCTGGCGTCATCCTGAGGGACTTCAGTCCCGAAGGACCTGCCCGGAGCGAAGTCGAAGGAACCTCGCGCACAGCTGCTGAATCGTGGTCCAAGCGGCCCAAAGACGCTGCACGCCAGATGCTTCGCAAGCTCAGCATGACGCCATCGGGGAAGACCGCGGGGCGGTAACACACCCCTGACCTCAGCCGCCAGCACGCAGACCGCAAACTTCGGCCTCCATCCCCTAATCGCGGCGTCATCCTGAAGGACTTCAGTCCCGAAGAAGTAGCAAATTCAGCCACTACGCCCGGCAACCAGCCGCTTGACATGTAACCATATTTCTGCAATTATCGAAATATTCCCGATACCTTGGCCAGCAAAAACACGGACCAGGTCGCCAAGTACGCCGACATGTTCTCCGCCATGGGAACAGAAGCCAGGCTGCGGATCATGCAGTTGCTGTTGTCGGCGCATCCGGAAGGGCTGGTGGTTGGCGAAATTCAGGAAGAACTGGACATCCCGAACTCGACCCTTTCCCACCACTTGGACAAGCTCAAGCATGAAGGCCTGATTCAGGTCCGCCGGGAGAGCACTTTCCTGCGCTACACCGCCAACACCGAGGCGTTGCAGCAGGTACTGCGATTTCTCTACGCCGAATGTTGTACGCGAAATAAAGCGCTTAAACCGCAAGACATCGTTCAGCTTTGCAAATAGGAGTCCGAAATGAATGGCGCCGACATAAAAGAGGTTGTCAAAGAAAAATACGGGCAGGCTGCCTTGCGGGTAAAAAGTGGCGGAAGCACCTGCTGCGGCGCTTCAGCAGGCTGCGGTTGCGACCCCATTACCTCCAACCTCTATGACGCTTCCCAGGCAAAACAAATCCCTGAAGAAGCGATGCTCGCATCCCTGGGTTGCGGAAACCCGACCGCGTTGGCGCAACTGAACCCGGGAGAGGTGGTGCTCGATCTGGGATCGGGCGGCGGCATTGATGTGCTGCTTTCGGCCCGGCGCGTCGGCCCCACCGGCAAAGCTTATGGTCTCGACATGACCGATGAAATGCTGGCTCTGGCCAACGAAAACAAACGCCGCGCCGAGGTCGCGAACGTCGAGTTCCTGAAGGGCGAGATCGAGCATATTCCCCTGCCCGACAACTCGGTCGACGTGATCATCTCGAACTGTGTAATCAACCTTTCAGCCGACAAGGGCCAGGTTTTGCGAGAGGCCTTCCGGGTTCTGAAGCCAGGCGGCCGGTTTGCGGTCTCTGACGTGGTCACGCGCGGGGAAATCAGCCCTGCCATCCGGCAGAGCGTACTTCTGTGGGTCGGTTGCCTCGCTGGAGCCCTTAGAGATGTTGATTACCGCGACCAGCTTGCCGCCGCGGGCTTCGAGCAGATTGAACTGGACCCAACTCGCATCTACCGTGCCGAAGACGCGCGCGACCTTCTGTCAGCGGAAGGTATCGACGTGGACGCCCTCGCGGCGGAGGTGGACGGCAAGTTCATGAGCGCCTTCGTTCGGGCGATAAAACCCGCCAGTGCGGCTGCAAAAGCTTGCTGCGGCCCCACGTGCTGCAACTAGGGCCGTTTGGAGACAGCGACTATGCCAAAACATTACAACGTATTATTTTTGTGTACGGGAAATTCGGCGCGCTCGATCATGGCCGAAGCCATTCTGAATTTCAAGGGAAGGCCCAACTTTACCGCCTATAGTGCCGGAAGCCATCCTTCCGGGACAGTTCGACCTGAAGCGCTGCGGCAGCTCAAGACCGCGCACATTCCAAACACGGGTTTTCGCAGTAAAGCCTGGGATGAATTCGCCCGGCCTGGCGCTCCCGGTCTCGACTTCGTTTTCACGGTTTGTGACAACGCCGCCAAAGAAGTCTGTCCGGTATGGCCGGGGCAGCCTCTCACCGCGCATTGGGGTGTTCTCGATCCCGCGGCGGTTCGGGGGACTGAAGCCGAAGTAGAGCGGGCGTTTCGCGAGGCATTTTTCATTCTGGATCGGCGCATCAGTCTGTTCCTGTGTCTTCCGCTCGCCAGCCTCGACAATCTCGCCATCAAGAGGGAAATAGACAACATCGGCCACACCATGTCACCGGCGAACCAGGACTAGCTGCGCGTTCGGGGCGGTCGTTGAATCCAGTTGGGTCTGAAAGGTGAAAGATGAAGGCAAGCGGTCGGCTCAGTTTTCTGGATCGCTATCTCACGGCCTGGATCTTCGGCGCGATGGCGACGGGCGTCGTGCTGGGATGGCTGGTGCCTGCCGTGGTGCCATTGCTAAACCGTTTCAGCATGGGCACAACCTCGATCCCGATCGCGCTCGGGTTGATCGTGATGATGTATCCGCCGTTCACCAAGGTGCGATACGAGGAGTTGCATGAAGTCTTTCGCAACAAGAAGGTGCTGGGGCTCTCCCTGGTGCAGAACTGGGTGATAGGGCCGATTTTGATGTTTGTTCTGGCCGTCGTATTCCTGCGCGGTTACCCGGAATATATGGCGGGGTTGATCATGATTGGGCTGGCCCGATGCATCGCCATGGTCATCGTGTGGAACGAACTGGCGAAAGGCGATACCCAATATGCGGCCGGCCTGGTGGCCTTCAATTCTCTCTTCCAGGTCTTCTTCTATTCCATTTATGCCTGGGTGTTCATCACCGTTCTCCCGGCCTGGCTGGGGCTTCGGGGCGCGGTAGTCGATGTTTCCATCGCCGACATCGCGAAGAGCGTCTTCATCTATCTGGGCATTCCGTTTCTTGCGGGATTGGTGACCCGTACCATGCTGGTGCGGACCCGAGGCCGCGAGTGGTACGAGCGCAACTTCGTTCCCCGCGTCAGCCCGCTCACTCTCATTGCCCTGCTGTTCACCATTGTCATCATGTTCTCGCTGAAGGGGGAATACATCGTTCGCCTGCCGCTGGATGTCTTGAGGATTGCAGTGCCCCTGCTGATCTATTTCGTGGTGATGTTTCTGGTTTCTTTTTATATGGGAAAGAAACTGGGCGCGGACTATTCCAAGACAACCACCCTGGCATTCACCGCGGCTTCGAACAACTTTGAACTGGCCATCGCAGTCGCGGTTTCTGTCTTTGGAATCAACTCCGGGGCTGCCTTTGCCGCCGTGATTGGACCTTTGGTGGAAGTGCCGGTGATGATCGCGCTGGTCAACCTGGCCTTCTACTTCCAGCGCCAGTACTTCCCCAACCCTCAAGCCGTGGACATCGATCCGGTTTGCGCTTCCGCCAGGAATTAAGAAAGGGGCGCTAGTTCCGTGCGAGAAACAAATGTCCCCGTAGGTCAGGCGCTGATGAGGTTCGCCCCCTTTCTATAGCAGGCGCAACGACTTCAGCATCTGCTCGAAGGTGGGGCGCAGCGATTCGAAGTCCTTGTCCGGGGCGATCGACACCATGTAGAGCAGGCTGCCGTCGGGGCGCATGAAGGCCACCAGCCAGTCCCGCTCCTGGGTGGGACGCCCGCTCTGGTCCCGCAGCGGAGAGGCGCCGATCAAGTCCACCGACTTTCCCGCAACTCCATTCACCCGGATGTTCTCATCGTGCCCGATTGCCCGGAGATCGGGGTTGGACTGGCGCAACGAGGTCAGCAAATCATGCGTCGCCTGATCGAGGCTGACGTTCTCATCCTCGGGTTGGTAGGTGTTGATCATGACACCGTAGGCCACCGCGTTCTGTGAAACTCCGCTCTGTGGAGCAATAGTGACGGCCGAGTTCTGGTCGCCAAAAACCTGCCAGTTGTCGGGATAGGAGATGGCAAAATCGCGGTGGCTGAAACTGCGTGTCCCCCCGCTGGGCCGCACATTGCCGGAAGCAGCGTTCATGGCCGGGGCCTGCCGCGCTGCGATCTGCTGCGCGGAAAGCGGTTGCATATTTCCCACGCGCCGTTTTATATCGCGGAATTCGGCGCTGTCGCTGCGGTAGCTGGTCTTGCGGGGCAGGGTGGCAACTTCCTGCGCCACCGCCTGGGCGCGATTGCCGGGATCGGGATGGTCGCTGAAGAACTGGGAACCCCGCGTGCCGCCTTCTTCCGCGAGCTTGGCGAAGAAATCCGCCATGGCTCGGGGGTTGTATCCAGAGTCATACATGATATCGGCGCCCAGCAGGTCGGCTTCGGACTCAGCCTTCCGGGAGTTCCTCAGGAAGTAGGAGCCGACGCCAAACGAAAGCCCCATTTGTCCCATCTGCGAGAGCGCACCCTGACCCATGACCCCGCCCAGGATGGCCAGGGGAAGTTGCGCCGCCATCTGCTTGCTGGCGGCCCGGGTACCGTGCCGCTGCACCACGTGGGAGATCTCGTGCGCCAGCACCCCCGCCAGCTCGGCTTCGTTATCGGCGGCCTGAATGGTTCCCACATTCACAAAAATCGGCCCGCCGGGCAGAGCAAAAGCATTGACCTCTTTCTGGTTGATCACGTGGAAGCTGTAGGGCCACTTTTCGCCGGGGGCATGCGCCGCCAGCTGCTGTCCCAGGCGCTGCACATAGATCGAGATCGGGTCGGAGTCGGGAAGTACGGGCAACTGTCTGGCGACCTGGGCTGCGGATTGCTGCCCGGCCTGAATTTCCTCCTGGGCGGAAAACATGTTGAAACCGTGCGAGGGCGTGACCCGGGCTTCGAGGGGTGCTGCGGCAGCCAGAACCAGCACTGCCAGGCAGCGCGCCACAACCAGGTTGGTCCTCATAGCTCCTCCCGTAAGTATTTTAGATGCAATCGAGCCTGCAAATGTGGGGCGAAGAGTCCCCCGATCTTCACTCACGGCAGGCCTGTCCGCGCCGCGCATGAAAAAAGGTGCCGGTTTCCCGGCACCTGTGGTGTTGTGGTTCTGCAGCTGAAGATTTACTTGCCGTCGAGCGTGCCGGTGGCGCCAAACTCGCGCCGGGCTACGGTGCGGGCCTGACGGGCCATGGGAAGCGCTCCGGCGGCAGCGCCTTGACGCTCCAGCAACATCGGAACCATGGCGTTCTCGGCTTCCTTGACGAACATGAGCGTGCCTTCAGGACTCATATCGATGCGAATAAAGTCCCCCAGCTTGATTTGCCCGGTGGCAACCAGATTCGCCAGCTGAAACACGATATGCCGCTCGATGGCTCGTTTCAGATGACGCGCGCCGTATTTCGGGTCAGTCCCCTCGTGTAGCAGGAAACTCTTTACCTTGGGCGTGCAACTGAAGACAAACTGGTTTACGGCCGACGCCATCAGAATGCGCTGCTGCACCATGCCCAGCTCAATTTCCAGGATCTGCTGCAGGTGGTCTCCGCGCAAGGTCCTGAAGACCACGGACTTGTCGATCCGGTTCATGAACTCAGGACTGAATTTGCGCCGCGCCGCGTCGACCGCGGTGCGGCTGATTTTGTCATCGAAGGCCGCGTCGACCTGGGTGACCTCCTGGGCGAAGCCCAGTCCGCCATCCACCATGTGGCTCATCTCTCCTGCCCCCAGGTTCGAGGTCATGATGATGATGCATTGCGAGAGGTCCACGCGACGATTGTCGCCCAGAGTCAAAGTGGCCTTATCCAGAATGCCCAGCAGCAACTGCCAGAGCGAGTCCGAAGCCTTTTCGATTTCGTCGAACAGCAGAATCGAAAGCTTGAGGGTCTCGGTGTGCCACTGGTTGAGCGCTTCCTGGGTCAGCAAGGGATGCGTTTCGCGATGGCCCAGGTAGCCCGGAGGCGAGCCGATGAGCTTGGCAATTTCATGCGAGTGCTGAAATTCGGCGCAGTCAATCTTGATGCAGGCGCGCGAGTCGCCGAACAGAGCCTCGGCCATGGCTTCGACCACTCGGGTCTTCCCCGACCCGGTGGGTCCGAGGAACAGAAGATTTCCAACCGGACGGCCAGGAGGATTCAGACCAGCCAGGAACATCTGGTAGATTTCAACCACTTTCTCGACGGCCTGGTCCTGGCCGACGATTCTGCGGCGAAGGGCGTTTTCGAACTCCCGGGCATCGTTGGAGCGGCGCGTGGGGTCTAACATGGTGTTGACGACGGTTTTCATATAGGGTCTGGCCCTGTGTTTCCTTTCCTGTCCTGGGCCCTGTAGTTCTGAAAGAGCGGGTCCGCCGTCTCGTAATGAGAGCGACAAATTCTGTCACTCTCCCAGGTCGGCAATCGCATTACTGCAAACGGCCCTCCATCCCCGGCCAACCGCCAATTTCCAATTGCCTGTACGATTTAGATGCTGGCAGGAGGCAAAACGGCACGCGGTTACCCCGCACCGGGTTTTGGGTAAAGGGAAATAGTTTGCCACTACCGGGAACTTCCTTGGCGCGGCGCTTGGGCGGCCATGGCTGGGTGGCCACGGAACGGAACGCCTGCCCCAGGATTGAGGGGCCCCGGAGTAGCAATGACAACCCTGGAACCCGAAAGGCCGTCCGGAATCAGCCGCAAAGCCTGCATCAGCACTGGCCCGACGTTATCTGGCCCCCCGGTGTGAGCCCGCTTAGCATCCGTGAAAACAACCGGTTTCACGGAGAGAACCTTGCGTCCACTGGGCCCCCCATCACTTGCCACTATCCTCATTGCTTTTCTTTCTTTTGGACTCTGTTCCGAGCTGGCATCGGCTCCGACGGCATGGGCGCAGACCGCCCATCCCAAGTTGTTGCGCACTTCCCGGCCGGCAACTCCCCTGGTTCCAAAAGCTCCGGATCAATCCCTGGTGACGGTGGCGCCGCCGGGCAGCGCGCTGTATGTGGCCAAACGAGGAGACAGCATTCCGCTCGTGGCCCGGCACTACCTGGCGCAAACATCGTTCCTGACTTCGAGCGAACTGAGCGAGGCGATTCGCAACGCCAACGCCGATTTCCATGGCACCTTTCTGAAAGCCGGACAGCCGGTGATTATTCCCGGACTTCTGGCCGTGCCAATCGTGGAGAAATTGGTTCCGGTGCAGCGCGATTTTGAAGTGCGTGCCGTATACCTGACCGGACTCATGGCAGCCAGCGACCGCGGGATTCGCATCATCCGCCGCTGGCGGGAAGCAGGGGGGAATGCGGTCGTTTTCGATATCAAAGACAGCGACGGCAGCGTGACCATTCCCTTCGATCACCCTATGTTGGGCGCGCACCGCAGCGCCTTCCACGATTTGCCCAAGTTTATCCACTTCCTGCATTCACAGAATTTGCACGCCATTGCCCGGGTCGCCATCTTCCGCGACCAGCGCCTGGTGGAGACGCATCCCGAACTAGCGGTGAAGTCGCATAAAACCGGCCATGCGTGGCGCGAGAACGGCAAACTGGTCTGGACCGATCCTTCCCAGCCCAAGGTGCAGGAATACGACATCGCGCTGGCAAAGAAAGCGGCTGAGGCCGGCGCCGACGAAATCCAGTTCGACTATGTCCGCTTCCCCGCCGAGGGCGACCAGAAAGATGCCAGCTTCTACTTTCAGACCGAACATCCGGACTGGCGCCGCTCGGACGTGATTGTTGACTTCCTCAAGCACGCCTATGCCGAGCTTCACCCCACGGGCGCGCTGCTGTCGCTGGATGTATTCGGCATCATGGCCTGGCAGCGCCCGGTCGATCTGGCCCACACCGGCCAGGACATTGTGCGCATGGCGAAGTATTGCGATGTGCTTTCGCCGATGATCTATCCCTCACACTTCTTCGGAATGGACGGTATTGCCCATCCCGGCGACGCGCCCGAACACTTTATCGGCGAGTCGATGGTTCGCTTTGAAAAGATCACCCAGGGCAGTGGCGTGGTCATCCGGCCCTGGCTTCAGGCTTTCCGTTGGAGAACCAAGACCTACTCGCCGGAATATATCGAAACCCAGGTGCTGACCGCGAAGAACAAGGGTGGCATCGGCTTCCTGTTCTGGAATGCGGCCAACGACTACAGCAAGCCCTACGCGGCGATGCCGGAGATGATTGCCGCCAAGGGCAAGTATTTCCGCGGCGACGAATTGCGCCCTCAGGCGCAAGCGGAACTGAAGCAGGCAGTTCCGGCGCCTCAGCAATAACGTCAGCAGGCACGAGCGGCTGGGTCACGCGGCCCAGCCGTTTTGTTGTGCATCCATCTTGCGATCATGGCGTGCAACCCACCGCCGGCGGCGCTGCCCAGGCCCACCGTGGTGTCCAGCGAAGGTAAGTGGTTGAAGTCGAACAAGGCTTCGAGTGCATCCGCGTGTGGACCGCGCAGGCCCTGTTACTTTCGCGCGGGCCAGGCGCTTCTACGGGGATTGAGGTCGGTTATAATCTAGGTAAATGTCGTCCTCTAAGGAGTACCTGTGGCAATAGAGAAGACCGAGAAGATCTGGCACAACGGCAAACTCATTCCCTGGGATAGCGCCCAGATTCATGTAATGTCACACGTTGTGCACTACGGCTCGTCCGTGTTCGAGGGCGTCCGTTGCTATGCTCTGCCCACTGGGCCCGCCATCTTTCGCGCCAAAGAGCACATGCAGCGCCTGCTGGATTCGGCCAAGATCTATCGCATCGATGTGGACTACGGCGTGGCGGAACTGGTCGATGCTATGGCGGAAGTGGTGAAAAACAACGGAATCTGGCCCTGTTACATCCGCCCGATCGTGCTGCGCGGCTATGGCGAAGCCGGAGTGAACCCCTTCAACTCGCCTACCGAGGTCTATATCTGCAACTATCCCTGGGGCAAATACCTGGGCACCGATGCCACGAGCGGCGCTGACATCTGCGTCTCCTCCTGGACCCGCATTGCGCCCAACACCTTGCCTGCGATGGCCAAGTCGGCCGCGAACTACATGAACTCGCAGCTCATCAAGATGGAAGCCATCGTCAACGGCTACGTCGAAGGCATCGCGCTCGACGCCAATGGCTATGTGAGCGAAGGCTCGGGTGAGAATGTCTTCGTGGTGCGCAACGGAGTGCTGAACACCGCCCCTTTGGGCAATTCCGTGCTGCCTGGGATCACGCGCGAATCGGTCCTGCAGATTGCCCGCGATCTGGGCATCCCGGTGACCGAGCAAAGCATTCCGCGCGAACTGCTCTACATCGCCGACGAAGTCTTCTTCAGCGGCACCGCCGCCGAGGTTACGCCCATCCGGTCGGTGGACAAGATCAGCGTCGGCAACGGGGCGATCGGGCCTGTCACCAAGGCCATTCAGAAGGAGTTCTACGCCATCATCCGGGGTGAGAAAGCCGACAAGCACAAGTGGCTTACGCCGGTGCCGGTGGGAAGCAAACAACCGGTAGGGGTGTAGGGTTCGACTGGATAATTGGATTTTGAGGGGCGCTCCCGAGTGGGCGCCCCTGTTCTTTGCATCGGCAATTACTGCGTGGGACAGCCACACTCGGTTGTCTGGCGGTGCGCAACTGAAGTTTCTGGGCAGGCTTGGGAAGTCGCGACGGCGTTCCGATTGGCAAACTTCGCTTGCCGGGACAGCCGAGGGCGGCTGTCCCTACGTGGCTTGTGGTGGCTCATGCTGAGAACAGCTCTCTTTATTTTCCGCACCAGACCACATCCACCGGATATTTCTCGAAGATACGGTCGGAGGTGAGCACCGTCATTTCTTCCACCATGGCCTGGGCGATGATGAGGCGGTCAAAAGGATCGGAGTGGTGGGAGGGCAGGTCGTAGACCTTCACGGCATGAAGATGGGTGACCGGAACTGGAAGAAGCCCCTGTTTGGCCATGTAAACGGGAACAATTTGCGCCGGCGTTCCTGGGAAATTCAACTTCCCGAGACGCATCTTGATGCTCACTTCCCAAGCCGTTGCGGCGGATAGATAGATTTCTTCTCTGCCATTCTCCAGGATGTCGCGAGCTTCGGCGCCCAGGCGTTCGACCAAGTAAACACTCCACAGCCAGGCCACGGTATCCAGCAGGTATTTCATTTGCGCTTGCGGCGAGGGGGGGTGGCCACTTTAGGAAGCGTGCCGCCATAGAATTGGGCCAATAACTCATCCGGCAAAGGAGCGTCGAAATCGTCCGCGACCCAGACTTCGCCCCGAGCGAACCCTAACGGACGAACCTTCAGCTTCTCTGGTTGCACCGCCACCAGGCGAGCCACGGGCACTCCGGCCCGGGCAATGATGACGTCCTCGCCCGCCGCGACCCGCTGCAAAAGCCGCGAGAAGTGGGTTTTCGCCTCGTGAATGTTCACTTCCATGCAGGGAATACTAGACTAAGTCTGTGGACTAAGTCAACCAGATACTCGCGAGGATCCGCACCCTCACTGCCGCCAGCGAGGAGACCCTCATCGGACTCAATCTGTCAGTCAAAAGACCGGCTGTTTGCCTGCGCTGCCGTTATCGCGCGCAAAGCAGGTCCCTCGATTCCGCGGGATCGTTCGCAAGCGAGCGCTCCCGGCTCCGCTCGGGATGACAGGGCTGAGTCAGTTGCCCGTGCCTTCCTACACCGCCCCTCAGTCCCGGAAGGTCTGTCCCTGCCGCGTATCCATTCGTTACTTAGGTCATCTTGGGCAGAGTGACTTTTCGGTTCATCATACGGGAGGTCATCTGGGAGAAGTATCGAATGAACATTGATGATTTGCTGCGCATCGCCATGGAGCGCCGGGCCTCCGACTTGCATTTGAAGGTGGGCAACTATCCGCATCTACGCATCGATGGCGACTTGACGCCGCTGACTGACCAGCCTCGCGTCAGCGCCGAGGACATGCTGACCATGGCGTTCAGCATGATGTCGGCGCGCCAAAAACAAAAATTTAAGGAAACTACGGAAATTGACATGGCCTACGGCGTGGCTGGACTGGGCCGCTTCCGTGTCAACGTCTTCCAGCAGCGCGGCAACGTGGGATTGGTGCTGCGCGTTATCCCTACCAAGATTCGCGCGCTCGACGAACTTTACCTGCCCAAGATCGTGGAGCAGGTTTGCGAAATGCCGCGCGGCCTCATTCTGGTCACCGGGGTCACCGGTTCCGGTAAGTCAACCACGCTGGCCGCCATGGTGGACCGCATCAACTCCACCCGCGCCGAGCACATCATCACCATCGAAGATCCTATCGAATTTTTGCATCGCGACAAAAAGGGTTATGTCAACCAGCGCGAAGTGGAAGTGGACACGCCGTCATTCGGCGCGGCCTTGCGCGCTTCCCTGCGTCAGGATCCCGACGTCATCCTGGTCGGCGAAATGCGCGATCTCGAAACCATCAGCACGGCGCTGCATGCCGCCGAAACCGGCCACATGGTTTTCTCCACCTTGCACACCCTGGACGCGGTCGAAACCATCAACCGTATTATCGCCATCTTCCCGCCGCCGGAGCAGAAACAGATTCGGCTTCAGTTGGCCGCGGTGCTGCGCGCCGTCATCAGCCAACGGCTGGTGCGCCGCTGCGATGGCGACGGCCGTGTACCGGCTGTCGAAGTCATGATCAACACCGCGTACATCAGGGAGTGCATTCTGGTCCCGGAAAAGACGCGCGCGGTCCGCGACGCCATCTCCGCCGGAACTTCGCAGTACGGCATGCAGACCTTCGATCAGTCGCTATGGGATTTGTTCCAGGCAGGATTGATCAACTACGAAACCGCTTTGGAAAACGCATCCAACGCCGACGACTTCAAGTTGCGGATGCAAGGCGTTTCTTCCACCAGCGATATTTCCCGCAACGCCATGCAGCAGTCAGGATTCGGCGGCGGACGCTGAAAGCTGCTACTCGCTAAAAAAGCCAAGGACGCGCATGATGCGCGCCCTTCTCGTTTGCAACCAAAACGCGAGGCCCGAACACGCTTCCGTGGCTCGCCCCTATTTTGCCGCCACGGCTTGCGCCTGCGCCAGATATCCGGAGGCATACTTCGCGCGATAACAGTCCCGGCCACTCAGGACGGCCAGAACGTCATGCAGCGACGAAATATCCAGGACCCGGTTCAGTTGGGTACGGGTCAGCATCTCGCGGACCAGCCGGGACGGGTTCACCATCTTCAACTGGATCCCATGATTGCGCGTCCAGTGGTGTAATGACACCAGTGAGTTCAACCCGCCGGCGTCCATGAACTCCACGTGCGAGAGATCGAGAACCACGATGCGCGTGGTCTTCTCCGAAACCACCGCATTCCTTAGCGTGCACACATCCACGCCGCGCACCAATCGTCCACTGCAGTGCACCACCGCCACGTCGCCGTTCTTTTCCACGTCTATGGTCAGCATGACTAACTCCGTGATATTCATTTTCATGATAGACTACTCGGTTGTGGGAAAGTCAACAGCCGGTCAGCCTGCTCATTCTGTGAATTTCGTCGCTCACTGGTGTATACGTAGCTGGCAGCGCAGGAGTTCCACGCCGCAAGGCGATGAATTGCAGGTTGCTGGTTTTACAAGACTTTTACAAGAATTTACACCCCTGAAACAAAGTTGAACCGCCATGCCGCTTCCTCGCCCCAGGAAAACCGACTCGGAAGATGTGCTCTACGAATATGCGGTGGGAGCGCTGGGCCGCCGCATGCGTTCGGTGGCCGAACTCAAGCGCCTGCTGCGGCCGCGGGTTGAAGCTGAAACCGAATACGGCAAGACGCTGGTGGCGCTGGTCATCCGCCGGCTCAAGGATCAGGGTTACCTGAACGACGCCAGATACGCGGCTGCATTTTCTTCCTTCCGCCGCGACAACGAGAAGTTCGGCCGCCGACGCGTCATCACCGATTTGAAAGCCAAAGGAGTACATGGCGAGGTGATCGACAAAGCGGTCGACGCGGTCTACGACGAGGTCAACGAAGAGAAGCAGGCCCGCGATTATCTTCATCGCAAGCGACTGCAGAAGCCGAAGAGCCAGAAGGACGCTGCCCGCGTCTTCCGCCAATTGATGCGCGCCGGATTTGGAGCCAAAACCATTTTCTCCATTCTTAAAAAGTGGGACGTGGATGATGAAACCCTGACCGCGCTCGAGGGGGAACAGGGATGAGATCGATTTGGCGGCAAACCTGCCCCCGGTCTCCGATCTCCTAAGTCCGATCTCCTAAGTCGCGGAAGGCGTCATCCTGAATGGCCTTCAGGCCGTGAAGGATCTGGCGCGAGGCCAGTACACTCTTCCCAGCGTGGCTGCTCTCGACTTCGCTCAGGAGCAGGCTCTTCCGGACTAAAGCCCCGTAGGACGCCGCCGATATTGGAGGAGGGAGTCCGAAGTCTGTGTAGGCGCGAGCGCCCTCGCTCCTGCGGCAGCATCCCTGCAGCGTTAGCCTGGCGCGAGCGGGGCGCTCGCGCCTACATTTGACCGAAGGCCTCATGCTGAGCTTGCGAAGCATCTGGCGCGGAGCGGATTCGCGCTGCTCCTGGCACAAGGGGGCGCAGGCTCTTCGGGACTGAAAGCCTCAGGAGTACGCCGGAGAAGGGCGACCGCGCCAGCACCCGGCCAACCGTAGCATCGCATTGCGTTCGCGCCCGAAATGCTGGATACTCCCTCGGGACCGTTTCACCTAACAGGAGGCACTATGAAAGCAAGATGGACAATCGTGGTGGCCGCGATGCTGCTCGGTATGGCGTCTTTCGTCTACTCGCAGGGCGTCGGATCCGACGTCGACAAGGCGGCCGACAAGACCGCGGACGCGACCAAGGACGCGGCCAAGGACACGGGCCACGCCACCAAGAAGGCCGCCAGGAAAACCGCCCACGCGACGGACAAGGCGGCCGACAAGACCGCGGACGCCACCAAAGACGCGGCCAAGGACACGGCTCACGGCACCAAGAAGGCGGCCAGGAAAACCGCGCATGCAACAGACAAGGCAGCCGACAAGACCGGAGATGCCTCCAAGGATGTAGCCGAAGATACGACTCACGCCGCCAAGAAGACCGGACATGGCATCACAAAGGGCACCAAGGCCGTGGGTCACGGAGTCAAAAAAGGCGCGGAGAAGACAGCAGACGCAGTGAAATAGTTGGTTAGAGGAAGCCTTCGCGGTTCGGAAAACTTGGGGACCTGTTCGCGGGTTCCCCCCCGAGTTTTCCGAAACATCGCATGAGAAATTGCAGGCAGCATCCCTGGCCCACTCAATCGCACAGAGCGCGATTGAATGGGGAACCCGCAATTTGTGCGGGCCAGGTCCCGCCGGATTTGCTTTTCTCTTCTACCAGACGCGACAGGCGTTGGCGTGGACCATCGGCTGGCCGGCGCGGCAGCCGAAGGCGTGAGCGAATTCCGGCATGTTTCCGACCACATTATTTACACGGTAGCGGTTTAGCGAGTGCCCCTGAGTCATGACCGCGGTGCGAGCCACTTCAGGACGTACCTGGCCGCACCACACGTTGGCCCAGGACAGGAAGAAGTTCTGCGCCTCGCTGGCGCCATCTGCAGCCGGGCTATCCAGGCTCTTCCCCTTTGATTTCAGAGTATCCTCCAAACCTGTCAGCGCGATGTGGAGTCCGCCATTGTCCGCCGTATCTTCGCCGGCGGAAAGCTTGCCATTTTGTTTGACCCCTGCTTCCGGCACATCCTGGGTGTATTCGTCGGTGATGCACTTGTCGCGCTGGTCGTAGTTAGAGGCGTCGGCCGCGGTCCACCAGTCTTTCAGATTGCCATCGGCATTGAATTTGCGGCCCTGATCGTCGTAGCCGTGGATGATTTCGTGCCCGATCACGCCTCCGATGGCGCCGTAGTTAACCGCGTCGTCGGCCGTTGCATCGAAAAACGGCGGCTGCAGAATGCCGGCCGGGAAGTTGATGGTATTGCTGGGCGCGTCTTCGTAGGCGTTCACGGTGGGAGGGGTCATGCTCCACTCGTAGCGGTTGGAGGGTTGTCCAAACTTGTCGATGCGGCGCTTGATCTCAAATGCCGATGCGCGCTGCACGTTGCCCAGAAAGTCGTCGCGCCTGATCTCGACGGAAGAGTAATCGCGCCAGTGGTCGGGATAACCGACCTTGTCTACCTGTGCCGCCAGCTTGGCCTGGGCCGCTTTTTTGGTGGCCTCGGACATCCATGTGGCGGCGTCGATATCCTGACCGAGCGCGATCTCGATGGCTTTGACCATCTGCAGCATGCGTGACTTATTTTCCGGAGGAAAGTATTTGGCTACGTAGGCTTGTCCGACCGCCTCGCCCAGATCGATATCGGCGTAGATGGAGCAGCGCCGCCAGCGGGGCTGGATTTGCTTCGTGCCGCCGAGAGTGCGCCCGAAGAAGTCGAAATTTTCCTCGATGAAAGGCTGGCTGAGCGAACTCGCCAGCGCGTGCAGGGTGGACCAGCGCAAATACGCGCGCCACTGTTCAATCGAATACGACTGCACCAGCTTCTCCATGCCGCGGAAGAAGCCGGGAGCGATCACCAGGTACTCGGGCGAGGCCGGGGCCTGCATGGCGGCAAAGTAACGGTTCCAGTTGAACGATGGGGTGAGCGCCTGAACCTGCTGCAGCGACATTTTGTTGTTCAGGTTCTTGGGATCGCGGCGGAGGACGATGTCCATGGCGGCATGGGCCAGATCGGTTTCCATCGCCAGCACCGACTGGGCATCCTTTGCGGCCTGGGCCGCAGGCTCTCCGCTCAGTTCGAGCAGTCGGGCCACGTGCTGGACGTACTTGTCGCGAATCTCTTTCGACTTTGCATCGTCGTTCAGATAGAACTCACGACCGGGCAGAGCCATGCCGGACTGATCGAGCGCGGCCAGAGTCATACGGGCATCGTCGAATCCAGGTTGCGAGTAAATTCCGAACACCACGCCCTGGTAGGCGGCGTCGATGAAGTTCAGGTTGGCGGGACGGATGATCTTGTGGATCGAAGCGACGACTTCGGGAAGTTGCGACTTCTGCTTCAGACCGGCAATGCGGTCCAGTTCAGGTTGCAAGGGCGCGAGGCCGGCCTTGTTGATGGCGTCTTCATCCATGCAGGAGGCATAGTAGTTCCCAACCTGCCGCTGCACCGGCGTCCGGTCAGGGGAAGGCTTGGCCGCTTCTTCGAGCGTGCCGTGCACGGCGGCAATGTTCCAGATGGCAAGCGCGTTGAACGTTCCCCATGCTCCCTGGTCGGGCGGTATTGGATTGGCCTTGATCCACTTGCTGCAGGCGTATTGGAAGAAATCAGAGCAGGGATCGAGAGATTTGTCCACCTGATCGATGCTGAAATGCTCCAATGCCGGCATGGCATCGGAAGGCGGAGCAGTTTGGGCGAAGGACGCGGCGCAGAGCGCCAGAGTAATCGGCAAAAGCGCAGAAAAACGCATAATCCTACCTTCCCGAGCCAGGTGGCCGTTGAATAGACGCGCGAGGGTTGAAATGGTAAGTGACCGCCACGGATTTGCACGGATCTCACGGATTTTCTTAAGCCTGATCCCTGGGCAACGATCACTACGATTTGGTCCGCACGATTTGGTCCACATGATTTGACCGGTATGATTTGACAGGTAAAGATCCGTGTAATCCGCAGCCTAGGTTTTGACCCTTGCCGGACGGGGCCGATGGCCGGTTCCCACCCGCTCTTTGGCGATTGCCGGCGCTTTCGGCTGCGCCAGTTGGATCAGGGAGCGCGTGCCGATGCGGATGAAATCCAATTCTCTGGCCGCCTGCAGGGCATTGATCGCTTCCCTGACCCGGGAACGCGGGACAAAATTGCCGAAGAACGATTCCACTTCCTGCTGGTCGGCGGCGATGACGCTATCCAGGTACTTCGACAGTAGCGCCGAGAGCGCCTCTGCCACCGAGAGGCCGATGCCTTCACGGACCGCATCCGGAGCCCAGCGGTAGAGCACATCCCAGGACGCTCCCTCTTCCGGGTTGTAATCCACGCGGGTGATGCGCAGCCTGGACCAGAGTTCGCCCAGGGCATGGTCCAGGGCGACAAATGAAATGCTTCCGCCCAGGTCTTCACGCATTTTTTGTTTTGAGATGGGGCCGGCGCGGCGGATCAACTCGAAAGCGTCGCAGGCCAGTTGTGAATAGTCCGAGCGCGGCTTGGGCTGCGGCGCTTGTTTCGGATTGCGTTCTCCGACCAGAGCATAGAAGTAAGGAAAGATCGATCCCGCCACCAGGAAAGTGTTGTTTTCTTCGAACTGGTTGGCTTCGTAGGCGTCGTGATTGCGCAGCAGGCGGACCATGATTTCGGTGGCCTCCGCGGCCCGCGGGTCGGCATATGCATGCTGCTGCGTGGGCAGGTGCTCGTCCGATCCGGTCCAGGCGCCGATGAAGGTCGGAGCCAACAGAGGCTTGCGCAGGGGATACATCAGGCAGAATCCGACCGACTCGATGAAGCGGCGGGCCTCGTCGAGGGTGCGTACCGGCAGGCCGTGCATGTGCCACTTCTCGCGCCGCAGTTGATCGAGTTCCTGGTCAGTCATAAAGACAGCTTTCAGCTCTCAGCTCTCAGCCAATCAGGTTGCCAGAGTCAGAACAAACTCTCCCATGGCTGAAAGCTGAGAGCTGACAGCTGAAAGCTGTTTTTTCTAGATTCTCTTGAACGCCTTCTGAATGTCCTTCATTGAGTATCGCAGAACTACCGGTCTGCCGTGCGGGCAGGTCATGGGACAGTCGGTTTTTGCCAGTTCGGCCAGCAGCCACTCCATTTTGTTCTGCTCCAGCGGCATGTTCACCTTGATGGCGGCGTGACAGGCGATGGAGGCGGCAATGCGTCCCCGGATCTTTTCCAGATTCAGGGCCTGCTCTTCACGGGAAAACTGGTCCAGCAACTCGTGCAGCATGTGCTCAACCGCGGAAGCGTCAACCCCGGAGGGAGCAATCTTCACGGCGATGCTGCGGGCCCCGAAAGGCTCGACTTCGAATCCGTTCCTGGCCAGCTCGTCGGCGATATCGGCGAACACCGCCTGCTGCGCCAGGGTGAGTTCGATCACCAAAGGCAGCAGCAGGCGCTGGCTTTCGACTTTTTGCGCCGCCCGCTGTTTCAGAATTCTCTCGAACAGCACCCGTTCGTGGGCCACGTGCTGGTCGACGATCCAGAGGCCTTCGGGATTCACCGCCAGGATGAAGGAGTCGCGAATCTGGCCCACCGGCTTGAGCGAGGCCAGCGCCGGGGCCAGGTCACTCCAGGCTTCCGCCTCCTCGCCGGGGATGGGTGGCGCACATCCGTCGCCGGGCAGGGTTTCCGGGGCGCGTACCAGCGACAGCGCAGCATTGCCTTCTATCGCAATGCCTTCTGCGAATTGGAAACGCTCGCTGATGGGTGGCGCTACCGGGGCTTGCAGGTTAAAGGGTTGCGGCGGCGCCGCCGGAGCGTACATGGAACGCCAGGCTGAGGCGTCGGGCGAAGCGCTCCGGTTTCCACCCAGAGACGGGCTGGCGCTGGGGCGGGCCCCGATTTCTATCGCGAACTGCGGCACCGGGCGCGCTTTCATCAGCGCGGCGCGGACCGATTCGCGCACGAAATCGTGCATCACGCTTTGCTGCCGAAAGCGCACTTCCGTTTTCGAGGGGTGCACATTGACGTCGACCTCGCCGGCCGGCAAGTCGAGAAACAGCAACACCACCGGAAAAACCGTCGGTGGAAGAATGTTGCGGTACGCCTCGATGATCGCGTGCTGAACCAGGCGGTCGCGGATCAGGCGTCCGTTTACAAATACGTAGATCGAATTGCGGTTCAGTTTCTGGATTTCGGGTTTGGAAACGAAACCATGGATCCGGAATTCGCCGAAGGATGGAGCTTCGTCTTCCGCTGTTTCCTCGTTCTCGGGCTTTTCGCTAGCGGGGACGGCCGCGCCCCGCGGCTCTTCTTTACGGCGCCAGGGCGGAGGTTGGGGCAGACCGATGCGTTCCAGCGGTTGCACCGCGGCAATCGGAATCAGTTGGTCGAGAACTTCCTGGCCGAATACCTGGTAGACGCGCTCGCCGTACCCCGCGACCGGGGGCGCCACCAGCATGGCGTTGGTGGCGGAATGCAATTCGAAGTGCTTGTCGGGATGCGCCAGGGCGTAGTGAGTCACGAGCGACGCAATGTGGGAGAGTTCGGTCGATTCGGCTTTGAGGAATTTCTTGCGCGCCGGAATATTGAAGAACAGATCACGCACGGCGATCGAAGTTCCCGCCGGCAGTCCCTCTTCCTCGACCTTGAAGATCTTGCCGCCATTGATTTCGACCACGGTGCCGGAGGCTTCATCGGGCGCTCGGGTTTCCAGCCGCAGGCGCGAAACCGAGGCGATCGAGGGCAAAGCCTCTCCCCGGAAGCCCAGCGTAGCCACGCTCAGCAGATCCTCTGCATTCTTGATTTTCGATGTGGCGTGACGTTCGAAAGCCAGCAGAGCGTCATCGCGCACCATGCCACAGCCGTTGTCGGTAATCTGGATGAGCTTTTTGCCGCCGGCCTCGACCTGAATCCGGATGCGGGTGGCGCCGGCATCGAGAGAATTCTCGAGCAGCTCCTTGGCCACCGAAGCGGGCCGCTCCACCACCTCCCCGGCGGCGATTTTGTTGGCAACATTCTCCGAGAGGACGTGGATTCTGCCCATGATGATTTCAAAATCAGTGTCGCAGATGAGGGCTGAGGAAGCAAAGCACGAACAGGCCAGTCCGGCTGAAGTCCGTCGTCCGAAAAATCTTATAAACGAAATTCGACCGACAGTGTAGTTTCAACCGGCGCGGGTTCGCCGCGGACGCGATAAGGACGGAAGCGCCACCAGCGTGCCGCGTCCATGGCGGCCGAGACCAAGCCATCGGCGCCGCTGATGGGATGGAGGTCCACCACCGTGCCATCGCTTGCAATCACCGCGGCCAGGACTACCACGCCCTGAAGATTGGCCCGGCGGGCGGCCTCTGGATAGACCGGTTCGACGCGACGCATCAGCAACCGCTCCATCACTTCGGGAGGGACCTTGGCCAAGGGTGGTTGCCCATGCACGTCTTTTCTAGCGGTGCGCGATTCCAATTGCTGCCACCCGCGGTGCCATTGCCAGGCCGCCCAGGCTCCAACCACCAGCAACAGGGCGAGGGTCAGCCGCAGCAGACGTTCAACCGGCAGATTGCGGACCGGCGCGGACACGGGCTTCCGTCGCGTCTGCGGGACCTGGGCCGGGGCCGCGAATCTGGTTGCAGGGGGGGCGGGAGTAGGCACGGGCACTGGGGGCGCGACAGTAGCGGGCATAGGCTGGGTAGTTCCCGCCCATCGCCGAATCATGGATCGCTGATCGCCCGACAGTCCCAGAAATTCGAAGCCACAGCGAAGCTGGTTCTGGTGTCGCACGACCGCTTTGGTCTGGAGCGCGTGTTCGGCGCTGGGCAGCCGCAACTCTACCGCTACCCACTCTCCCGGTTGCAGCTCCGCTGCCAGCACAGCGGCCACGCCGCCTTCCCCGATGTCGAGAGAACGCCCTGGAATGCTGGCCGGCACCCCGGCCCGCAGCACCGTGATATCCACGGGAATGGCCACTGAATAACGGGGAATGCGGCGGCGTGCTCCGCTGAAGCCCGACAAAGGGTGCCCGGAAGCGCTCATGTTTCACTCGGCAGAATTTCGACCGAATACGATTAGACCGGATATGTTTGCGCTCAGTACGGCCAACCCGCTCTGGGCCGCACAGTCCAAGGTAGCGACGGAGGGCCCGCCGGTCTGGTTAACGCAAGCCTGGTCAGGCAAGTTTGTCAACGCAAGGAGAACGCCTGCGCCATTGTTTGCGCCCATAAAACAATAGCCCGAAGCAAGGCTCCGGGCCAAATCCGATCATACCCAGCCATCCGCGACCGCTATCGCGGCAGCGCCTTCGCTAGGGCCAGCGCTTGGCGGTATCTTCCCACCCGGCCGCGCGGGCAGGCTGCGGAGCGGCATTGACCGCCGCCTGCGGAATTCGAATGGGCTGCTGCGGCGCAGCCGATGGGGCCAAAGTGGGCTTATTGTCATTGCCCGATTCCTTGTCCTCCGACAGAAGGGGGGCGGCTACGCGCAATGCCTCCACTTCCTTTTCCAGCCTGGACAGCTCAAGCTCTTTCTGTCTCAGAACCTCATAAACATTCTTCATGCGTCAGCACCCTGGAGACATTCTTGAATTTAAGACGATTAAGTCGAACTTTATCAGTTGTCTCGTTTTTGTCAAGAAGTAAGACCGGAGGGAGGAACCAGGTTTGTCTAGGGGTTACACCCGTGCGGAAGACCGGATCCCCACAAAAATGGTGCGCATTTCGCGGTCTGGAATGAAGCCGTCAGAAACCCGATTCGAGCGACCATGGGCCCACTATGAACCCTGTCTCCTCATTGAAGATAGGGGATGCGCACGGGCGGACTTACTATTGCGCGCCGGGTGTGCACTGCGATAAGCGGCTAGGACCGGTTTCGCGGCGCCGATTTTACATCTCATGGCTTAACCTTTCCCAGGGAATCACGTCTAAGCCAGCAGAATGAGCGTTGCGCGCGAACTCCTGGCAGAGCCAGTGGTCGATCGAATCGATCCGATCACCCAGCCAGGCCATTGGGCGTCGAAGATTGCACGGAACCACGCGCTGGAGTCGTGCGTATAACAACTCAAGGGGCGGTGTTCCTGCGCCGCAAAACATGTGGGAGGAAGACCGGCAATGAGCTCGGGAGGGTGGATCATGGATAACGGAGGAAGCGGCAGCGGTGGCCCCGGAAGCAGAACGCTTCCTGGCAGCTCAGATCCTCACGTGCAGGAGGTAGTGCGGGCGGCGCACGAGGAATTACGCCAGCTTATGCGTCAGCGCGCCGATGTGATGAAGCGTATCGGCACCGTGAAACAGACCATCGTCGGATTGGCGAACCTGTTCGGCGATGAAGTCCTGAGCGAAGAACTTCTGGAACTGGTGGATCGCAAGAGCGGGGGCCGCCAGCCGGGCTTCACCAAGGCCTGCCGCATGGTGTTGATGGAAGCGGCCCAGCCTCTGGGCGCTCGCGAGGTCTGCGAGCACATTCAGCAGCGGATTCCGCCGGTGCTGCTGCGCCACAAAGATCCTTTGGCTTCGGTCACCACCGTACTCAACCGCCTGGTGGAATACGGTGAAGCGCGGACCGTGGTGCGGGACAATGGACGCCGGGCATGGCAGTGGGTCGCCGATCCCGCCGACAGCGGCTTTGCATCCAGCCGCGACAGCCGTCCCATTCCGAACCTCTGACCGGCGTGTGTGGCGCGGGCGAATTTCAAAGGCTACGACAAAGCCGCAGTAAGGAACTCAGGAAACCTGCCAGAAGCAACGGATTACCAAGCGCAGGATAAAGCCGGGTAGATTCCGAAGAACTCTTTTTTTTGCGCGGGCGAGGGCGCCCGCGCCACACCAACTCACTATCCCGGCAGCAGCATGCCTTTTTCCAGGTGACGGGTCACGTGCGCGTAGGAGGCGGCGTGGGGATCGTGTGTCACCATCACAATCGTTTTGTGAAAATCTTCGTTCAGCCGTTTCAGGATTTCGAGAACCTCGGTCGCGGAATGGCTGTCGAGATCGCCAGTCGGCTCGTCGGCGAGCAGCAGCGTCGGATCGCTCACGATGGCGCGCGCAATGGCCACCCGCTGTTCCTGTCCGCCGGACAACTGCTTGGGCAGATGGCTGACGCGCTCTTCCAGGCCAACCAGTTTCAAAGCCGTCATCACGTGATCGCGCCGTTGCTGCGAAGAGAGCTTGGTCAGCAGCAGGGGCAGTTCGACGTTTTCAAACGCGGTGAGAACCGGAATCAGATTGAACGTCTGAAAGACATAGCCGATATGCTCGTTGCGCCAGTGGGCGGATTGGGAATCGCTGAAGCGGAAAATGTTATCGCCCAGCACCAGCAGCTCGCCGGCGGTGGGCCGGTCGATGGCGGCGATCATGTTCAGCAAGGTAGTCTTGCCCGATCCCGACGGACCCATCAGGGCCAGAAACTCGCCGCCGCCAATTTCGATTGAGACGTCGTCCAGCGCCTTGACCTCGAACGCGTCGCGCCTGAAAATCTTGCTGACGTTGCGGGCCTGCACTACCTTGGTCTGCGTCGCGGTATGGGGAATCGTCGTCGCTGTACTCATGATTGTCCTTTGACCTTGATTTTTTCGCCGTCTTTCAATTCCTGCGGCGCCGAGACGATGACGTCCTCGCCGCCATTGAGACCCTGCACCATCACGCCGCCGCTGCGTTGCGCCAGGATTTTTACCTCACGCGCCATAGCCTTGCCGTCAAACGCCACAAAGACGACCTTCTTGCCGTCACGGTCCTTGATCGCGGTGTTGGGAACGAAAACTCCCTGAGGCTGCGCATTCGCGTGCTTGGTTTCATCGGAGAGGAACTTGACGGTGGCGTTCATGTCCGGCCGCAGGTGCGAGTCCGGGTTGAGGATCTGCACCTTCACCTGGACCGTGGCTTTGGCCCGGTTCGCCTGAGGAGAGATTTCGGCAATCACGCCATTCCAATGGAGGTCAGGGTAGGCATCCACGGTGACGATGCCCTTTTGTTTGGGTCCGAGCCGGGCAAAATCGTCCTGTGCAATATCGAGTTCGACCTGGAGGTCGTTAAGATCGGCGAGGGAAACGACCAGGCCTTGCGGACCGCCCTCGGCCGTGCTGGCGAAACCGGAGGTCACCAACTCGCCTTTTTCTGCGGCGCGCTCCAGAATGGTTCCCGTCACGGGGGCGCGGATCACGGTAGCGTCGAGCAAAGACTTGGCATAGGCGGCCTGGCCCTCGGCTTGCTCAAGCGCGCCCTTGGCGCGGGCGATCTCCTCCGGGCGCGGACCAATCTTGGCCAGTTGGAACGCCTGATTGAGCGAATCCGCCCGCTGCTGGTCCGCCTCGAACTTGGAGGTCGCGTCGTCGAGCGCCTGCTTCGACAGCACTCCCCCTGTCACCAGGCCGCGGGT